>JALRBQ010000056.1 GCA_023257655.1 Pseudomonadales bacterium | reverse complement strand
CTCGAATGCGAGCACGGTGTCGACCATATGTTCGAGGACACGCGGCCCCGCGATATTGCCGTCCTTGGTAACGTGGCCGACCAGCACCAGCGCGGTGCCGCGTTCCTTGGCGAATCGGATCAACTCGCCGGCCGAGGCGCGCACCTGGCTGACCGTCCCCGGCGCGCCCTCGATCAGGTCCGAATGCATCGTCTGGATCGAATCGATCACCAGCAGCGCGGGGGGCGCGCCCTCGCCGATCGTCGTCAGTATGTCGCGCACCGAGGTCGCCGAGGCGAGCTGCACCGGCGCCGCGCCCAGTCCCAGCCGCCGCGCGCGCAGCCGCACCTGATCGGCCGCCTCCTCGCCCGAGACATAGGCGACACCGCGGCTGAATTGTTGGCGCTGTATGCCACGCGCGCCGCACGCCAGGGTCATGCCTTCGAGTGGACCGAGAACGATTACGAGCGCTTCGCCGACGGATTCGGTTTTGAAGAAACCGTGGATCAGGCCGTCGCCATCGACCCAGATCACCTGTTGCCCGGACTCTTCCGCAATACGATGCGGCACGCCGCTGGCCTGCAGAAAATGACTGAGATTCGCGAGATTGAGTTCCAGCGAGAGACTGGCAGCTCTAATCATCGGTGCGGACCAGTCGATTACCCCACCCCAGCTTGCTGCGGCATGACTGGTAGAAACTGTGTTCCGAGGGATGGAGCAATTGCAACTGCACCGCTTTCTTCGCGACGATAATCTCATCACCTGCTGACGCGGTGTAGACCACCTGTCCATCACAACTGAGTTGTGGGTGCAATCTTCCCTTGGCGGCAACGACGATACGAATCTCGCTGTCCCCATCGACGACGATCGGTCGACTGCCGAGGGAGTGTGGGTACATGGGGACCAGCACCACTGCATTCAGCCCGGGATGCATGATAGGCCCTCCTGCTGAGAGTGCGTAGGCCGTGGATCCCGTTGGCGTGGCGACGATCAGTCCGTCGGACTCCTGAGAGTAGACAAATTTGTCGTCGATAAACAGCTCGAACTCAATCATCTGCGCCGCCTTGCCGGGGTGAAGAACCACATCATTCAGCGCTGCCCCCAGTTCCCGTAACTTGCCTTTCCGGTCTCGCACCGAGACGTCCAGCAGGAAGCGGGATTCGCGTGCGAAATCGCCCCGCAACAACTCATCGACACGCGCCTCCAGCTCTTCCGGCAGAATATCGGTGAGAAATCCGAGGCGGCCGCGATTGATGCCGATCACGGGTATCTGGTCAGAGGCAATGAATTTCGCAACGTTGAGCATCGTACCATCGCCCCCAACGACCATGACCAGATCACAGTGCCGAGCCAACACCTCGCGGGCATAGACTTTCAGGCCGCTGGCTTTCAGCAGACGCTCGGTATCGGCATCGAGCACGATCTTCAACTTGCGGTCGGTGAGGATCGTGAGCAGGCGCCGCAGGGTGTCCAGTACCCCGGCATGGCCGGGTCGACCTACAAGGCCGACAGTCTTGAATTTCGCCATAGTGAGAACGCTGTCCTAATACATCGCATAATACGAGGAAGTCTGAGGGTAACGGCCCCAGCCTCACCGCGGCGCCAGTATAGCATGAGGCCTGTCCTGCATTAGGACCTGCATTAGGACCTACATTAGGAACTGCATTAGGTCCCGCATCGGCATGTCTTCCAGCCCAGGTGACGGCTCCGATGCGGGTCGCAATGGTCACAGACTATCGAGTAGAATCAAGCCCCGCGATGCACTTGGAGTGGTCACCTATGAGTTTGAAGGAACTGGGGGTAAATACCCGGATCGGCGTGCTGGGACTTGGTTATGTCGGACTGCCGCTGGCCCATGCCCTGGGCGAGAAATACCCCACCGTTGGGTTTGATATTAACGTCGCCCGAGTCGCCGCCATCAAATCAGGGGTCGATGCCAATCTGGCCCTGACCACGTAACAGCTCAAGTCTGACACCCGGACCACTTACACAGTTAATCCCGAGGATCTGACCGGCTGCGAGATTTTCATCATCACTGCGCCGACGCCGGTGGATTCCCAGAACCAGCCAGATCTCGGCCCAGTGAAGCACGCGACAGAGATTGCAGCCACCGCCTTGCAGCGCGGCGGAATCGTCATCTTCGAATCCACAGTCTATCCCGGCGCTACTGAGGAAGAGTGTGTGCCCTTGTTGGAGCAGCGTAGCGGACTCGTCTTCAATCAGGATTTTTACGTCGGCTACAGTCCGGAACGGGTCAATCCCGGCGATTCCGGTCACTCGCTGACTGAAATTATCAAAGTGACCTCAGGCTCCACTCCGGCTGCAGCAGACAAAGTTGATGCGCTGTATCGCAGCATCATCAAGGCCGGCACTCACCGCGCCAGCAGCATTCGGGTGGCCGAGGCCGCTAAAGTCATCGAGAACACCCAGCGCGACCTGAACATTGCCCTGGTCAATGAATTAGCCATCCTGTTCGGCAAGCTCGGTATCGACACCAAGGAAGTATTGGATGCCGCCGGCAGTAAGTGGAATTTCCTGCCCTTCAAACCTGGCCTCGTCGGCGGGCACTGCATCGGTGTTGATCCCTACTATCTGACTTACAAGGCTCAACAGGTCGGTTATCACCCGGACGTTATCCTCGCCGGACGGCGTATCAATGATTCCATGGGCGCTTACGTTGCCGGCCAGCTCGTACGCCTGATGCTTTCGAAGCGGGTGCATGTCACCGATGCGCGGGTGCTGGTCATGGGCCTCGCCTTCAAGGAAAACTGTCCGGACACGCGCAATTCCCGTGTCGTCGACATCATCACTGAGTTACAGTCCTATCACGCCAATGTCGATGTCTACGACCCCTGGGTGGACCGTAGCGCCTCGTCACAGCTGATCGAAGCGCCTGCGGCAAATACCTATGACGCCATCATGATCGCCGTTGCTCACCAGCAATTCGTCGCACTCGGCATCGAAGGTATTCGCGCCTTCGGCAAATCGAAGGTCGTCATCTATGACGTCAAACACCTGTTTGCGGCAGACTAGGTCGACGGCAGCCTCTGACAAGGATTCCCATTCTCATGAAAATACTGGTAACGGGCACGGCAGGTTTCATCGGCAACGCACTCAGCCTGCGCCTGCTTGAGCGCGGTGACGAAGTCGTCGGCATCGACAATTTGAATGACTATTACGACGTGCAACTCAAGCGTGATCGTCGCGACCGACTACTGGCACACCGAAATTACACAGATATCGAATGCAATCTGGAGGACGCGGCCACTATCAGCGCCACTTTCAAGCAACACGCCCCGCAACGCGTCGTCAATCTCGCCGCGCAGGCCGGTGTGCGCTACTCATTGCAGAATCCCCAGGCTTATGTCAGCTCCAACCTCGTCGGATTTGTAAACATACTCGAGGCCTGTCGCCATCATAACGTTGAGCATCTGGTATACGCATCCAGCAGCTCAGTCTACGGTGCCAACACGAGCATGCCCTTCTCGGTACACAATAACGTGGACCATCCACTGAGCCTGTATGCGGCAAGCAAGAAGGCCAATGAACTGCTTGCCCACACTTACAGCCACCTGTATCGGCTGCCGACGACGGGTCTGCGCTTCTTCACAGTGCACGGTCCCTGGGGCCGCCCTGACATGGCGCTGTTCCTGTTCACCAAGGCCATATTGGCAGGCCAGCCAATTGATGTCTTCAACCACGGCAAACACCGCCGCGACTTCACTTATATCGACGATATCGTCGAAGGTGTCGTGCGCACGCTCGACAGGGTAGCAACCATCGATCCGCAATGGGACAGCGCGGCACCTGCTCCCGCGACGAGTTCGGCCCCTTACCGACTCTACAATATTGGCAGCAATAACCCTATCGAGCTGATGCGGTACATCGAAACGCTGGAGAAATGTCTGGGACGGGTTGCCGAAAAGAATTTCCTGCCGATGCAAGCCGGCGATGTTCCTGCGACCTATGCCGATGTCGATGCACTGATTGACGACGTCGGCTACAAGCCAGCCACCAGCATCGAGGACGGCAACGCCCGATTCGTGGAATGGTACAAGGCGTATTACCGGATCAAGTAAGTCATATCAGGGCGATGCCTTCACACTGATCGTGAGGGGTGATGCTGTATATACCACTTCTCCGGTAGCGAGAACGAGATACGCCACATACACCTGAAGTTGCTGACCTACGAAGGCAGGATCAAAGCGATAATCCTGCAGCAGGCTTATGCGTTCCAGGCGATGTAGGGCGGCACTTTCCAGGGCGGGGAATAGATGCTCCTCACTACCGTCCCAGGGTTGGTAGCTACCGTCTCTGCCCTGCTGATAGAACGTGCCATCCTGCAAGGCAATCAGCACGTAGATATTACCGCGCGCCCCGACGTCAGCCGCATCGACCGCAATCTCAGCGGTCACATCGATACGATCTTCCGGCGTAATGGCCGAAACATAACTCAAGCCATTGTCTGCGCTTACAGCCATAGCGATGCTGGCGCCAGTCGCCGCACCACTCCAGGTTGTCACCAGTTGGCGCGGTAATGTCGGTACCCGTGTCGGGAAGTAGCTGGCGATCTGCTGTTTGACCGTATTAAGTGAGAGTGCTGCATCTGCCGCATCGGAACTGCCCTCCTCCGCGCCACAGACGTAGCCAAGACACTCCTGACGCGGATTTGAGAATCGCGCGATGCGCGTCTGCAAATGATAGGCGGCGGGCAAGGCCATCACCGTGGCAAACACACCGTCGACACCAAAGCCGGTGGCGAAGTCGAAGGTGCCCCCGCGGCCGTCTTCGGGTCGGGAATGGGTTAGCCCCATCGTATGGCCCAGTTCATGGGCAACAACAATATCGGAGGGGCAATCAATACCAATGTTGGCATAGGCAAACTGCTTCTCAGACGGCGCACTGAAGTCACCGCTGGTGTTATATCCACCGACAGGAGCCAGACCACAACGATTGGATTCGAGACCCAAGGGTCGAAACAGCATCACCAGATCTCCACCATAGGCAGAACGTAATGCATCAACCTCGGCGAAGGCCGGGTCCGTCTTGTAGATGATGGCATCCAACGCCGCATCCATACTAGCGGAATCACTGTAGGCGACCTCGCCGTGGAACACCGGCCGCAGGGTAATGCCCACCCCGCTGTCGGCATAGATCTGATTGGCGACGCTGATCAACTGGTTGATCCGCGTTTCGACACCGAGTGGATAGGCATCTCGGGCACCGGGCGTATAAAACGCCATGACATCGATGACCGTATCACTCGTATCTACCGAGTCCCTGTTGGCGGGATCGGTACCTTGTAAAATCTCGTTGTAATCGCTGATCCCATCTCCGTCGCTGTCAGTCCGCACATCATTGACGACATTGATGAAGGCGTCCGATTGCAGTCCGCCGACTCTGATCTTGCTGACGAAATAGGGTTTGGATAGTTCAGTGGTTTTTACGCGGTAGCTGAGATGCTTGATCTGCCCTGGCGCGAAATTACCGAGATCACAGGACAGAATTTTCTGGAGCGACAGACTAAGTTGCACGCTGCACGCCGATGATGCCGTGATCAGATCGGTGGACTCCAGCACGAAGTAGATTTCAGCATACAGACCGGAATGGGACTGCGCGCTCGTGTTCTCGAATAGCAAATCAGCGGTAACCGTACCGCCTACCACCACGCTGGTGGTGTCAAACGTTTGTGTGATCTTCAGATTCTGGGCAGTGATGCCGGGAGTCGTCGCGGCTGCGACCTGAGGCGCTGAGAGTGAGACGGCCGGATGCAACTCCAGGGGCAAACGCGGAATCACAGGAACCGGCGCCTCCAGCCGATCCGGATCGGGCAACACGTAGTCGTTCTGCAGAGTACCGGCGTCATTGGCGAGGTTACCGGCGCGGTAGAACCAACCCCAATAGTGGCCATCCTCTCCCTCCGCGTAGAGTTGACGGGATTCGGTACCGTTGCTAAGGAGGCCATACACCTGCCACCGGCCGATCGTCAGACTAAGGGAATAGAACTCATCGGCGACTTGCGCACTGGCGCGCAGCATGCGATCGCCGTTGATGTACTGACTGCTGGCGGTAACGAGGAGATTCACTGCCGGTAAGTCCCGCAGGCGTAGTTGCAGGGTAGCGCCAATAGTCTGAGACGAGGGCAGAAGCTCCAGCGACACGGGCCTGGCTGCCTGAGCCAGTGGCGGAAGCACCGCCGTCCCGGCAGCTGAACTTTGGAGAGACTCGGCATCACGAATTGCACCGGACGGCTGCGCCGCCGTAGTCCCCACCCCGGCCAATAACAGGCATAAACAGAGCGCCAGACTCTGGCACCCGGACAAGGCCTTATTGGGACGGCTGTGACTCGTCATGGTCGCGCTTTACCCTCTTACCATGAAGGCTGAACTGTGAAGGCTAAAAAGAGTGCCGTGCAAACCCGATCCCGGCGGCACCGAGGACAGCCGGGGCTACGGCAAGAGGAGCTATTCTAGGCTTTTGTGGGAATTTTTACCACAAATGCGATTCCTGACCGCATGCCCGGTTCTCCACCACCACGACGTGACCGGAGTCTGGCGCGCTCACAGGCCTCCGCTATGCAGTGCCAGCACTTCGCTACCCACAGGAATGGCCCCGTTTCGCACTTGATCCAGTAAACCGAACATTAGCTTGCCGCTGTAGACGGGCTCGAGAGGCACCGCATGCCGGGCGGTAAATTGTGTCATGAAGCGCTCCAGTTCGGGCGTGACCCTCGCATACCCCCCACCGTGGTAGCGCTCCAGTATCTGCCAGGGTATGTCCACTGCCGCCGGCAAGCGCCGGGTCACGGCCTCAGCCAGCATACCGAGGGCCTTCAGCACCCCGACACCTACAACTTCGATGGGCTCAGCGTCGCGGCCGATTTGCTGCTGCAAGCCCCAGACCAGGCCGGCGAGCGTGGCACCTGTGCCGCAGGCTAGCCCAACTACTCGCGGTCGACCCGTGGTCTGCCACCGAAGCAGTCCAGCCAGTTCGGCACAGCCCCTCACAGCGAGCGCATTGCTCCCCCCTTCTGGCAGGACATAGCAATCGGAATAGCGCGCCTCGAGAGCGGCCAGAGCGGCGGGATTGCGATGCAGGCGATAGTCGCTGCGGCTCATCGGCACCAATTCCATGCCCTGGTCGTGGGCGAACTGCAGCACCGGGTTCAGCGGCTGCGGGATTTCACCACGGACAATGCCGATCGTACGAAAACCGAACAAGTTTCCGGCTGCCGCCAGTGCCCGCAGATGATTGGACCAGGCTCCGCCGAAACTGAGTAGTGTGTGGTGCCCTTCGTCGCGCGCCTGGCGCAGATTGTGTTTGAGCTTGAACCACTTGTTGCCGTGTAAGGTCGGGTGCATCAAATCGAGGCGCAGCACATTGAGGGTAACGTTGTGCTCACGCAGGCAATCGCTTTCGATGGGTTGAAGTGGCGGTAGCTGCTGCGGGAGCTCAATCATGCGCGACCGGAAGCCAAGCAGGGAAAAGCAAACAGGATGGGGGATAAAAATGGCGGACCGGACGGGACTCGAACCCGCGACCTCCGCCGTGACAGGGCGGCATTCTAACCAGCTGAACTACCGGTCCGCGACTTACCTAGATCTGTATGATGGCTAAATTGGTGGGTGATGAGGGATTTGAACCCCCGACATTCGCCTTGTAAGGGCGACGCTCTCCCAGCTGAGCTAATCACCCATAATACAGAGTGACGCGCATTTTACCGACTATGAACTGCATGTCAACAAATACGCAGCCTGCGAAGTGATTCCAGTGCAAGTTTTCCCCGCCCCCGTGAAGGGGCCGACACCGACTACTTGTCCAGGAGTGTGAACGAGCCATCCCAACTCTTTGAAGGAGGCTCTTCGCGCAGTCGCTGTACCCGCTTCAGATAGATCCGGTACAGCAAACACTCTGGTTCCCCTTCGATAAGGCGTTTCAGTATGCGTTCGGCGGCGTCCCATTCGCAGTCAAAGTAATGGGCCAGTGCCTCATGGTAAGCTTCCACACGCGCCTTCAATTGATCGCCAGCACTGTCTAGCCGGCAAATCGGTTCGTAGCAATCCACCGCCTTGTTCTTGCCTTTCACCTGGACACGATCGATGTGTCGCAGCAGAAACTGGTCGAGTTCCTTGATCGTCGCCTCTCCCACCAGGAGGCGAATGCCATAATATTTGGTCAGGCTTTCCAGCCGTGAGCTGAGATTCACGGCGTCGCCGAGTACCGTATAGGAACGGCGATAGGTCGATCCCATATCGCCCACATTCATCATGCCGCTGTTGATGCCAATGCCGATATTGACTTCGGGAAACCCCTGTTCAGCGAAAACCGGTTTCAGCTCTTCGACTTTTTCCAGCATCTCCAGCGCCGCCTCGACCGCATTGCTGCGATGGTTCGGGTCATTCAATGGCGCACCCCAGAATGCCATTACCATGTCGCCCACGTATTTGTCGATCGTGCCATTATGTTCAAAGATGATGCCTGTGATCGGCGTGAAGAAGTCATTTAACAATTTCTTCAGTTGCGTCGCATTAAGCTCCTCAGAAATCGACGTGAAGCTGCGAATATCCGAGAACAGCACCGTCATGTTCCGACTCTCCCCTTCAAAGCTGTAGTTATCGGGGTTTTCCAGCATCGAGTCGATGTGTGCAGGAGGGACATACTGATCGAACATGCCCTTGATCATACGGCGGGTCTGGCTTTCATTCAGGAAGCCGTAGACCATGTTCACGGCACTCACGAGCACGATGAGCAGCAACAACAGCACGAGTGAGAAATCCAGTTTATAGATATCCCACATCTGGAAATTGATCCAGATTGCTCCTGCCAGCAAGCTGATAGCGAGTATCGCCATCGAGCCCGCCCCCATGTAGGCGAAACCCACTGACATGACCAGGCCGAACACGAGAATCACGAAGAACAGCGCCCCAGATTCCCAATCCGGTTTGTAAGGAAAGTAAACCTCATCAGCGGAACGGAAATTGGCAAAGGCCGATGCCGTTGACGATTCTCCCGAACTGACCTCGACCGTCGAGACAGAGTTGAGCAGGGCATTGAGCATGTTTGCATGCACCTCTACCCCCGGATAGATCCGCTGCATTGGCATTGCTCGAATATCTCCGAGCCCTGGCGCGCTGGTGCCGACGAGCACGAGTGCATTCTGCAATTGCTCTCGCTCGATAGGACTGAGCGTGTCACGCAGAACATCGGTAGCTGAAATGTAGGGAAAGAATCGATTATTGCCCTGGGAAGTTCGTCCCACATAGGGAACGTTAACCTGGGCCAGGCCATCGGTTGGAATAACAAAGGCACCTGCCCCCTTGCCGATGCGCACCGCCGTCACGACGTCGATATCCCCATAAGGCTGCGTCACCAGCTCGTAATTTTCGAGAAAGTTATAAACCCGGATCATCTCGAGCGACAAGGTCGGGTGCAGGTCTTGACCGAAGCGGATTACCAGAGGGACACGGCGCACAACTCCATCTTCGTCGGGCTGCTGGTTCATACTGCCATTACCAATCGCTGCATCCTGCAATAATTTCAGGTTACCGGTAAATCCACTCATATTGCGCAGAGTGACCCGCTCGGCCAGTTCGGCGTCGATCTCCACAATCGAAGGCGGCAGTTCGTTGTACTGCGCGCTTGTCTGCGGGTTGAAGTTAATGGCGAGAACCACGTCGATGCCGCTCTGCATGGCATTGGCAAAATATTGGTCCGAATCTATCTGCGCCTCAATGCGGTTCAGCGTTTCGGTAAATTCCGGGTTCAGTGATGACAGGTCGACCGGTGCCAGCAGATCCCGAATATTGCGATCAGGTTCGGGAAACGTAACGTCGAACCCAACCACCAAAGCACCGGTATCCCGTAACCGTTCGATCAACTGACCGACCTTGATCCGGTTCCAGGGATATTGGCCTTCAACCTGCAAACTTCGCTCATCCAGGTCGACGATTACAATCTTGTTGTCAGGCGGCTTGACGGCTTTCGGCATGACGGTGAGCCGCTGATCATAGACCAGATATTCGAGTCGTTGGATAAAATCGGCAACAAAAGTCGGCGCACTGGTCTGCAACCACAACACAAACAGGGTAACCAGTGCGCCCAGAAATATCGGCAGGCGCTTGCCGTGGGAAACGAAGCGCAGAAAGGTCTTCAGAGATGGCGGTACGTCATGAACTTGGTTTGCCCGCAAACGGCTCCGAATCGGGTTGGAGTATTGGTTGTCGCCGCATTATATGTCAAAGGGTCTATACATAAAACGCAATCGACGGTAGCATGCTACGCCTCAAAATCAGACCTCACAAACCCGGAAACTCCCGCTGTGAAGATTTACAAGGAATTCACTTTTGAAGCCGCACATCGGCTACCCAATGTCCCGCCCGAGCACAAGTGCGCGCGCCTGCATGGGCATTCCTTTCGGGTTCGTATCACCGTTAGCGGAGATGTCGGGATTGACAGCGGCTGGGTCATGGATTTCTCCGATGTTGCCACCGCGTTCGATCCATTGCTGCGGCAGCTTGACCACTACTATCTGAACGAAATCTCTGGTCTGGAGAATCCTACCAGCGAGAACATAGCACGCTGGATATGGCAGCGATTGCAACCGGTGCTGCCGGCGCTTAGCGAGGTTGAAATTCGCGAGACTTGCACCAGTGGCTGCATCTATCGGGGTGACTAGTCTCGGGGCGATTAATCTCGGGGCTACTAATCTCGGGCGACTAAAAAGTCTGCAACCAGCTCGCTGGCTCCTGCGACTCATCCCGTAATGAGGCAGCCACTGGCTGTGCACCCAGCTTCAGTAATTGCTTGCTTACCATGAATTCCTTTGGCCGATTAACACAATCTACTGCCAGTAATCGTTCTCCCAGGCGATAGAAAAGCGCGAAACCGGCGCTGGCCGGATCGGTCGCATCACCGCGCACAACAACATTGTCGTAGCCGCTGTGAATGCCGGCGGTTTGTAGCTTCACTGTATATTGATCCGACCAGAACCAGGGCACAGCGTCATATTGGATCGCCTTGCCTGCCATGTTGGCCGCGGCCACGCGGGCCTGATCGGTGGCATTCTGTACCGACTCCAGGCGCAGAGAAATTCCATAAAGCAGGCTCGGGTGTCGCGTGCAATCGCCGGCCGCAAAGATACACAGATCAGAAGTGCGGGCATGGGAATCCACAACGATACCCTGCTCTACCTCCAAACCGGCAGCCGCCGCGAGCCTGGTCTCGGGTTCGATGCCAATCCCAATGATGAGCAAATCTGCCGCATGCCGGTTGCCATCGGTACAGATGACATACTCAGCGTTGGTACCGCCCTCGATCGCCTTGATTCCGGTCGCCGTATGCAGGTGTACGCCTGCTGCCGTGTGCACGGCTTCCAGATACGCGGAAAGTATCGGCCCCGTCACACGCTGGAGTATACGGTCAGCCATCTCCAATACAGTCACATCAAGCTGCTGCTTGACGAGCACTGCCGCAGCCTCGAGTCCGATATACCCCGCCCCGATAATCAGTGCCCGCTTGCCAGGGGCGAGTTGCGCGCTGAGTCGTGCTACATCGGCCGCAGTGCGAATATAGAAGACATTGGCGAAGCGCTCTGCCTCTGGCAGTCGTCTGACGCGGGAGCCGGTGCACAGTGCGAGCTGACTATAGGGCATCTCACTACCATCCTGCAGCTGCACCGAGTGCGCGGCTGGATTGATCGCCACCGCTTCGTGACCTAACAGGAGTTCAATGGCATTGTCTTCGAAGCTCTTGCGTGGTCTTAGCGCTATCCCGTCGAGAGTCTTCGCGCCGGACAGAAAGTCCTTCGACAACGGCGGTCGGTGATACGGCAGCTCAGGTTCGACCCCTATGAGCCTGATGGCACCGGTCCAGCCTTCCTTGCGAAGCTGCAGCGCCAGGCTTACGCCCGCATGACTGGCGCCGATGATGACACAGGATTTTTCAGCCATTGATTACCGCCGGTAGTTGCCAGTCGATGGGAGCAATGCCATGGGATTGCAACCAGGAATTGGTTTGGGAAAAGTGGTGGTTACCGAAGAAACCGCGGCTCGCCGACAAGGGCGAAGGATGCGGAGACTCGAGCACCAGGTGACGCTGGCGATCGATAATTGCGCCTTTTTTCTGGGCATAGGCACCCCACAGCAGAAACACGAGATGGTTGCGGCGCTCATTGAGCAGACTGACGATACTATCGGTAAAACGCTCCCAGCCCTTGCCTTGATGGGAGGCAGCTCGTGCCGCCTCCACTGTCAACACGGCATTCAACAACAAAACACCCTGCTGTGCCCAGTAATCGAGGCAGCCGTGGCCAGGTGCGGTGCACCCGAGATCATCGTGCAGCTCTTTATAGATATTACCCAGCGATGGCGGTATGGCCACTCCCGCTTTTACCGAGAAGCACAGTCCATGGGCCTGACCGGGACCGTGATACGGATCCTGGCCGAGAATCACCACCCGCACCGAGTCGAAGTCGGTGGCATTGAGGGCATTGAAGATTTCCGACCCTGGCGGGTAGATGCGCTTGCCGGATGCCTTCTCCTGCAACAGAAACTGGCGCAGCTGCTGCATATAGTCACTGGTAAATTCCGAAGCCAGCACCTGCTGCCAGGACGACTCCAGTCTGATTTCGCGACTGCTGTTGGTCGCCTCAATTGTCATCGTGTACCGGACGCATGTGGGGAAACAACAATACGTCCTTGATCGAGGCTGCGTCGGTGAAGAGCATGACCAGACGATCGATACCGATGCCCTCGCCCGCCGCTGGCGGCATTCCGTATTCGAGTGCGGTGATGTAATCCTCATCGAAATGCATCGCCTCTTTGTCGCCTGAGTCTTTCTGGGCAACCTGCTCCCGGAAGCGTTCGGCCTGGTCTTCGGGGTCATTCAACTCGGAGAAGCCGTTAGCGAGCTCGCGTCCGCCGATCATAAGCTCAAACCGGTCGGTGACTTGCGGATTGGATTCCTTGCGCCGCGCGAGCGGAGACACCTCGATCGGGTACTCGGTGATGAAGGTGGGCTGGTGCAGCTGAGATTCGACGCGCTGATCAAAAATCTCCATCAGTATCTTGCCGGCCGGCATCGCCTTGTCGAAATGCACCTCCAGCCGGTCTGCCAGCGCGCAGAGATTGTCTCGCGTCGAGAAGGCTGCCAGGTCCTCTACCTCGCAATACTTCTGAATCGACTCTACGACAGTTAACCTGGCGAAAGGCTGGGCGAAATCGATTGTCGTGCCCTGATAGTTCAGCTCGGTGGTCCCCAGAACACTGATCGCGATGTGCCGGAACAGATCCTCTGTCAGATCCATCAAATCCTGGTAGCGGGCATAGGCCTGATAGAATTCAAGCATCGTGAATTCCGGATTGTGGCGCGTCGACAGGCCTTCGTTGCGAAAATTGCGATTAAGCTCGAACACCTTTTCAAAGCCACCAACCAACAGGCGCTTGAGATTCAACTCCGGTGCGACCCGCAGATACATTTGCTGATCGAGTGCATTGTGATGGGTTATAAAGGGGCGCGCGGTGGCGCCGCCGGGAATGACCTGCATCATAGGGGTCTCGACTTCCATGAAGCCAAGGACATCGAAGTAGTCGCGGATGCAACGTACGATACGAGAACGGGTCTCGAACAGCTGGCGCGACTGCGCATTCACAATCAGGTCGACGTAGCGCTGACGATAGCGCATTTCGGTATCTGTCAGCCCCTTGTGTTTGTCGGGAAGCGGGCGCAACGATTTTGTCAGCAGTCGAAACTGGGCGACCCGAAGGGTCAATTCACCTTTGTCTGTCTTGAAGATCTCGCCGCTGGCGCCGATGATGTCGCCCAGATCGAGCGCCTTCAATTCCTCAGCCACATCGGGCGCGAAGGACTTGTTGTTCATATAAAGCTGGATCTGACCGGTGCCGTCCTGTATCACGACAAAGGGACCGCGCATGCGAATAATGCGGCCAACAACATCGGCCGTGGCTCCCAGCGCCAGCAACTCACTCTTTTCTTTTGCTTCGTAGTTGGCATCCAGCTGCGCTGCCGTTGCAGTACGCGTGAAGTCATTTGGAAACGCTTCCCGCAGTTTGCGTATTTCGGAGAGACGCTGACGTCGCAGACTGATGAGCCGGTTTTCGTCGTCCTGCGCGTGCATGTCGCTGTTATGATCTTCTGCCATGAGTCCTGTTTACTTCCTGCTGATTGAATGCGTAGTCGGGTGTGTCGCTACAACCCCATTTTCAGGCTTGCCTCGATAAACTTGTCCAGATCACCATCGAGTACCGCACCGGTGTTACTGACTTCGACACCCGTGCGCAAATCCTTGATGCGTGACTGATCCAGTACATACGACCGAATCTGGCTGCCCCAACCGATATCAGCCTTGGAGTCTTCGACCGTTTGCGCAGCTTCCTTGCGCTTGAGCTCCTCCAGTTCATAGAGCTTTGCCTTGAGCTGCTTGATCGCCATGTCCTTGTTCTTGTGTTGCGAGCGTTGATTCTGGCACTGTACTACAATGCCTGTCGGCTCGTGCGTCAGACGCACCGCGGAATCCGTCTTGTTGACATGCTGACCGCCGGCGCCGCTAGAGCGGTACGTATCTACACGCACAACCGACATGTCGAGGTTGACCTCGATCTCATCGTCGATCTCCGGAGACACAAATACCGAGGCGAACGAGGTATGTCGCCGGTTTCCGGAATCGAAGGGGGATTTTCGCACCAATCGGTGCACCCCGATTTCGGTGCGTAGCCACCCGAAGGCAAACTCACCATTGAAATAAATGGTGGCACTCTTGATACCCGCGACCTCGCCTCCAGAGACCTCTACGAGTTCGGTCTTGAATCCCTTGTCTTCGCCCCAGCGCAGATACATGCGAAGCAGCATCTCGGCCCAGTCTTGCGCCTCGGTGCCACCGGATCCGGCCTGAATATCCAGATAGGCATTGGAGCTATCAAGCGGGCCGGAGAACATGCGGCGAAACTCGAGCGCCTCGAGTTGTGCCAGCAATGCACCGAGGTCCTCGTTGGCCGCTTCGACCAGCCCGGAATCATTTTCGTCGCGGGCCAGCGTAAACAATTCGCCAAGCTCGGCAACACCTTCGTACAGGGAATCAATTGTGCGTACGATGACTTCCAGATCAGAACGCTCTTTGCCCAGCGCCTGGGCATACTCGGGCTTGTCCCAGACGCCGTTCTCCCCTAACTCCAACTCGACCTCGGTCAGGCGTTCCTTGCGATTGTCGTAGTCAAAGATACCCCCGAAGACTGTCGGTGCGCGATTTGATTTCCTTCAGACGGGTCAGTTGTGTGTTAATTTCGAGCATCGGGCGATTACCTTCGTGTCCTGTACCAAAACGCGCCTCCGCGCCTGCTGCCTGTTCTGGGGCGATGCGGACGGGATTCACGAAAAGGCGCTAGTTTACCCTATTACCGGACCCAAGTTGAATCGCACCGCACACCGGATTAATCGATGACGCTGCGAGCGGCGTAGTGTAGTCTCCCTCGCGAAGTGACGCCGCATGCGGCGTTCCGCGACGACTTCGCGAATACCGAGCCACTATGAAGATCAGTAATGCCGAACTGGACTGGCGCGAGGATGACCTGCCCTACTCGCGTCGGTTCGAGGATGTGTACTATTCCCGGGATGATGCCGCCGGCGAGAGCCTGCATGTCTTCATCAATGCCAATCGACTCGCAGAACGGTTCGGGCAGCTGGCGCCAAATGCTCTCTTCGTCATGGGCGAACTCGGGTTTGGCAGTGGCCTGAATTTCCTCCAGGTGCTCGCGTTGTGGCGCAAGCGGGCTCCCGAGACCGCCCGACTGCAATACCTCGGATTCGAGCAGTATCCGCTAACGCGCCGTGATCTCGAGCGACTGACCCTGCGCTGGCCGGATCTCCAGGACGCGTCCAATCTGCTGCTAGGCCACTATCCAGACCACAGCGCCGGCTGTCACCGTCTGCCGCTCACTGAGACGGTAGTACTGGATCTGCACTATGGAGATGCCACATCCCGCTTGCGAGCTGTCACGAATGACCTGACCGCAAAGGTGCAGTGCTGGTTTCTGGACGGATTTACTCCGACGCGAAATCCTGCGTTGTGGGACCCCGGGCTGTTCCGTTTGCTCGCCTCCTGTAGTCAGGCAGGGTGCAGTCTCAGCAGCTACTCCGTTGCAGGCCAGGTAAGAGCTGCGCTGACAGAGGCGGGCTTCGCGGTAGAGAAACGCCCGGGATTTGGTCGCAAGCGTCATATGTTGGCTGGCACTCAGGCAAAAGCAGGAACAGACCTGCGCTTCTCTCGGGCTGACACCCCCTGGTTGCAGCAACCTCCTGCTCGCAAGCGCAGCGGCCACGCGATCGTCATCGGTGCCGGTCTCGCCGGTTGCAGTACCGCCTACAGTCTGGCATGCCGTGGCTGGCGCGTGTCGGTCTGCGAGGCGGAGGCGGACCCGGCCTCCGGCGCCTCCGGCATTCACCCACTCGCCTTGCGCTGCCGCCTGTTTCGCGCCGAATCGGCGGCGGCCCAGTTTTTTCTGCATGCCTTTCTGTTTGCGGCGCGACAGTTTCGTGCCTTGCTCGATGACTCAGACTGGCACGACACTGGCGTGCTGCAGCTATCTTCGGCACAGAATCGGGCCAATGAGGTGCCACTCGAAACATTATTGGCCTTGTATGACAGCGCGATCTGTCAGCGTGTAAACCGCGCACAAGCCACCGCATTGGTTGGGGCCGATCTGCACGACGGCGGCTTGTTACTGCCTCTCGCTGGCTGGCTGGAACCAGCTCGCCTGTGCCAGGCCTATCTCGCCCATCCCGCAATTCACCTGTACGCGCAGACGCCTGTCACGGCATTGCGGCCTACTACAAGCGGTGATGAAACAGTCTGGTCAGTGGTGGGTTTAGACGGGCGGGAACCTTGCGCGGAGGCCGATGCCGTCGTGCTCGCCAACAGCCATGCAGCGGCCAGTTTCGAACAGTCGAACTTCTTGCCTCTACACCGCGTGCGCGGACAGACGACGGCTATTCCAGTCACTCCGGGCAGCGCCGCACTCAAACGTGTCATCAGCGGAGAGCGCACGGTGTTTCCCGCCAATCAGGGGCTGCATACCATCGCCGCGAGTTATTCAGACAACAATGCGTCCCGAGACCCGGATCCGGGTGACGACAACAGCAACCAGGACCTGGCGGCGCGTCTCTTCGTCTCTCCCGACCTGCTTGCCGCAGGCAAGGTATCGAGCCGGGTGGCCTTCCGTTGCAACAGCGCCGATCGTCTGCCAGTGGTCGGCGCGCTTGCCGATGCCAATTCGACCAGGACACTGCTCGGCTCCTTGTCACGCAATGCAAAAGCCCGCATCGAACTCGACGCCAAGTCTATTGAGTCTTTGTATCACCCTGGGCTGTTTGTAACGGCTGCGCACGGATCGAATGGGCTAGCGAGTTGTCCGTTGAGCGCGGAAATTCTGGCCAGCCGGATCAGCGGCGAAGCCGTTCCCTGCCCCGACGCGGTGCTTGATGTCTTGAATCCGATGCGGTTTCTGGTGAGCGCGTTAAAGAAGCAGCGCGCAATCTAGCGCGCGTAGAAGGCGGTGACGACACGCGACATCAATTCGGGATCGTTCGCGCCGGCGAGCTCGCGGATGGAATGCATTCCGAACGTCGCAAGCCCTATATCGACTGTTGTAATGCCGAGCTCAGTCGCGGTTAGCGGGCCAATGGTGCTGCCACACGCCAGATCCGAGCGCATTACAAACGCCTGATGCGGCACTTGTGCACTCTCGCAGACCGCCTTGAAGCGGGCAATCGATTCGCTGTTGCTTGCATAACGCTGATTCGCATTGACCTTGATCACGGGCCCACCGTTCAACAACGGTCGATGTTGTTCATCGTGCTTGTCACTGTAGTTCGGATGAACTCCATGGGCATTGTCGATAGATAACATCAGTGAATGATGTATCACGCGATCGAACGCATCCTGTTCACTGGATGTGCTGGCGACCAATCGCTCAAGGACGGAGCGCAGGAATGGCCCCTGCGCACCCGACGTGGAAGCACTTCCCACTTCTTCATGATCATTGCAGACGAGCACTGAGGCGTGAGCACCCGCTCCCTGCAGCAGGCCACTGGCGGCCGTGTAGCAGCTCAGCAAGTTGTCCAGCCGCGCGGAGGCAATAAATTGTCGCTCCAACCCCACCAGGGCCGGCGGCTGAGTGTCATACAGCAACAATTCATGCGAGAGGATGCGAGTCGCATCAGCGTGCCCCGACTGGCTTCGCAGCAAGTCGAGCAGGAACTGTTCGAAATCGAATTGCGCGCCTTCCTTCACCTGCAGGATGACAGGAGGCAATTCCTGTTGCCGGTTTACGGGCCTTCCCTCATTCACCTCGCGGTCGAGATGAATCGCGAGTGAAGGAATGAAGGCGATGGGCTCTTTAAGATCGATAAGCGCCGAGCTTACCCGCTTGTCGTTCGTCTGATAAGTGACCCGACCAGCCAATGACAGGTCGCGGTCAAACCATGGATGTAACAGCGCACCCCCGTAAACTTCAACACCCAACTGCACATAGCGCTGACGGCATAAAACCGGGGACGGCTTCAGTTTCAGGCAGGGGCTGTCGGTGTGTGTGCCGGCAAGGCGAATCCCGTGCTCCAGCAGATTCGCGGAACCGGTGTGAAAAGCAATGAAGGCTGAGTCATTGCGCAGGACGTAATAGCCGGAGTTAGCGGCCAGGGTCCAGTGCTCCGACTCGTTCAGCCGCAGGTAGCCCGCCTGCTCAAAGCGGGCTGCCAGGTTAGCCACGGCATGAAACGGTGTCGGGGACTGTTGCAGAAAATCCAGCAAGTCCCCGTTAAAGTCTGCGTGTGTCATCGCTGAGTGCCTGTGCAAAGATTCGCGTGAGCGCAGAGCGCACCCGACTGACTAGCGAATCTCCAGCAGCTCCACATCAAAGATCAGCGCCGAATTCGGTGGGATCGCGGGTGTAGGCGAAGCTTCGCCGTAGGCCATGGCTGGCGGAATAAACAGTCGCCATTTGTCACCGACATGCATGAGCTGCAGTGCCTCGGTCCAGCCGGAGATCACCTGCGACAAGCCAAACTGGGCCGGTTCGCCCCGCTCTACCGAGCTGTCAAACACACTGCCATCGCTCAGGGTGCCATGATAATGCGCCAGAACCGAATCATTCAGTGTCGGCATGGGACCATTAGCAGGCCCCGAAGACAGCACTTCGTACTGCAGGCCGGATGCGGTTGTGACCACTCCGGCACGCTGCCCATTCGTGCGCAAAAAGGCTTCGCTGGCGGCCAGGTTATCGGCCAGTTCGGATTCCGCCTGGGCTTGCATGCGAGCCTGGAAGGCCTGAATGGCGGCGTACAATTGCTCGTTGCTCATTTTGACATCGCCACCAACGGCATCGAGCATGCCAGCGACGAAAACGTCAAGATCGACACCCGTCAGAAGCCCCTGGGAGGCGAGATTCTGACCGATGTTTACGCCGATCGCGTAGGCAATCTGATTGTCTTCATTATTAAGGTCTATATCAGCCTGCGCCAATGCGATCGTGGCGAACGGCAGCGCCATAACGGAAAGCAGCAGCTGACGCACAGGGTTTACTCGCTTCATAGGAAATTCCTTGGATTCATTGGGAAATCGCCCGCAATTTGCATGGGTTTAGCCCGGGGCAATGTGTTGGGCATACTAACTGGGATGGCCCGGAATTGCCAGCGGGGTACCGGGCCAAATTCGTACCCATGCGCGCATGACAGACGCTGCAATAAATCGAAAAATCAGTCGATTTACGGGGCCAAATGGGGTTTGATACACCATGATTTCTCGCTTGGTGCAACACGGCTTTCTCGGCCTGCTTCTGACGGCACTCGTCACCTGTGCGCGCCCGTTTACGGTGTCGGTCAATGATCAGGCCGTTTACGACCCCACGGGTCGCATCGGGCGTGACTCGGTGGTCAACGCTGATCTGCAGGGCTGCATCAATATTGCCCTGCGTCAGCAACAGGTCACCAGTCCTGACGAACTCACCGTCCTCTCCTGCGCCGACAGCAAGATAGACAGCCTGGAAAATATCGCCGTTCTGCGACAACTGCGATTTCTCGACCTGGGGAATAACCTGATCAGCAACATCACTCCGCTGGAAGGCATGAGTGAACTTGGCGGACTCAATCTCGCCAATAACCGAATCTATGACATCCGACCCCTGCTACTGCTTCCCGGACTGGCCGCCGTCTCGCTCACCGGCAACGACAATATTCCCTGTGAACAGCTACGCCAGCTACGCGCAAGACTCGGCAACAACCTCACCAGTCCGGACAGCTGTATCCCCTGACGAAGCGTGTTAAGCCGGCAACCCACTGTGGAAACGGAACTCGGTGTCCGGGCTACTGATGAGTTCGGCTTCGACTTGCCGGAACTCTGTGACGCGCTGGTCGATCGATTGCCCACTGTACAGGGCCGCGAGCGCCAGATAGTCCTGAAAGTGACGCGACTCGGACTTTAACAGGCTGTTATAGAAGCGACCGAGCTCACGGTCGACACGTGGCGCCAATTGCGCGAATCGTTCGCAGGATCTGGCCTCGATAAATGCCCCGACGATGAGAGTGTCGATTAATCTCGCGGGACCACTCGTAGCGATCTCATTGTGCAGTGCCGCCGCATAACGCGCCGGGCTCAGGCGCATGTAAGCAACCTGTCGCTGCGCCATCAATTCCACCACCTGCTGAAAATGCAACAGCTCTTCGCGCGCGAGCTGAGACATTTTTTGCAGCAACTCGAGTCGGTCGGTATGTCGATGCATCAGCTGCATGGCGGTAGCGGCAGCTTTCTTCTCGCAATTCGCATGATCAATCAACAGCAGCGACTGATTCGATAACGCGGCTTGCAGCCATGCCTCGGGCGTTGCACAACCCAAAAATTCCTGAATAGGATCGAGCAATGCAGCCACGACCGGAGCAGTGTCAGTGGCGGGTCTTGGCATCACTGGATGACTCATCGTCATGACTGGCAGGCAACTCCTTCACGGTTTCTTCACCGTCAAGTGCTGAAGAGACCAGCTCGGAACTCTGCTTTTTGGAAGTCTTCGCTCCGAGTTCGCGCAGAACCTCGACGCGACGCACGAGATTACCTCGTCCCGTGTGCAACTTGTTATGCGCTTTGTCGAAGCTTTTCTTGCTGGCATCGATGCGCGAACCAACCTCTTCGAGATCGGCTACAAAACCGACGAACTTGTCATAAAGGTTGCCCGCCTGTGTGGCGATTTCCGCGGCATTCTGGTTTTGCTGCACGAGCCGCCACAAATTCTGCACAGTCTTCAGAGTCGTTAACAAGGTGGTGGGACCGACAATGATGATATTGCGCTCGAAGGCAAACTGAAAAAGCTCACCGTCTTGCTGCAATGCAACTGAAAATGCAGCTTCGATGGGCATGAACAACACGACATAGTCCAGGGTGTTGACTCCGATCAGGTTCTGATAGTCCTTGGCCGACAAGGCTTTGATGTGGTTGCGGATCGATAACAGATGCAACTTGAGCTGCTCTCCCCGCTCGCTCTCTTCGGTGGCGGAGGTCAGTGCATCCCAGGCCTTGAGCGAGACCTTGGAGTCGATAATGAGATCCCGTGACTCAGGCAAGTGCACGACGACATCCGGTTGTGACTTGCTGCCATCCTCTGCCTTCAGGCTGACCTGCACCTCGTACTCGCGACCTTTCACCAGGCCACTGTGCTCGAGCAGGGATTCGAGCACAAATTCACCCCAGTTACCCTGAGCCTTGTTATCGCCCTTCAGGGCATTCGTGAGATTTACCGCATCTTCGCTGATGCGACTGTTCAGCGCCTGCAAATTCTCGATCTCCCGCTTGAGAGAAAATCGCTCATTGGATTCTTTCTGGTAGGAGTCGGCGACCTGTTTCTCAAAACGCTGAATCTTCTCTTGCAACGGGCTCAGCACCGCCACCAGACTCTCGCGATTTGACTCCTTGAATTTCTGACTCTTGTCGTCAAAGATTTCATTTGCGATGTTCTTGAACGCCGCCGCGAGTTGTACCTTGGATTCATTAACGAAAGTCTGGGTTTCTTCCAGGCGCTTGCGTTCGAAGTCCAGATTGGCTCTGAGAGTCGCGTTTTCTTCGCGCGCGTTTTGCAGGTTCGTACCTAGGGACTGATAATCGAGTTGCAATTGGGCAAACTCACTGCGCAACACAGAGAGTTCGGCTTCGCGCGCCTGCAGACGCTCGCTGGCCGCCGCCTCGGCAACACGGCCGCGTTGTAGCTGCCGCATTACCACGAACAGGGCCGCCGCCGTCGCGCCTAACAGCACCAGAGCGACAAGCAATACAGTCAAATCCATGTCTTGTGTCCGCAGGCTATCGGAGTGGGTTGATGCAGTCGCCGTCGCCGAGCCGATGCGTCGGGCGCTAGCTCAGATTATCGTTGATGATTGCCAGCAGTTCATCACGCAACTGCACTGAACTGTCGCTGCTGGCATCCGTCTCGGCGCTGACTTCAACTGTTGTGTCGGTTTCATTCAGACGCAGGCTGAAATCCAGCGCTGCCAACTCGGCATCTCGGCCACGCCCGAACATCCTGCCGATCAGACCGGGCTTGTCCTCAGATTCGAGGCCGGAAAACTTGACGTTAATGATCTTCTGGTCGCGATCACTGTCGACGATGACAACCTTGGCCGCTTCCAACGCTTCCCGCACTTGCACCCAGGCCCGGTTGTAATTGACGCGCAGCTCAAGCACCTGTTCCCCGGATGCCGTTTGTACAAGATTTGCCTTGCGCTCGGACTCGATACTGCCCGCCAGCAAGCTGGCAGAGGAAGCCTGATAGATGTCATTGCGGTCGGCCAGGTATTGCGAGAGTGAATCCAGAATCTGACGCTCGCGATCCGGAGAGGTCGAGATTTCCGGCCAGACCAACATCTCGGGAATCGGATCACTGCGCAGATTCTGCAAGTGCCGGATGTAAATTTCAGAGTACCCGGAATGCAGGCCGGGCTCGATGCTAATCCGGTACTTGTGGCGCGTCTCGATGTCGGAGTCTACTTCGACCCAGGAGGTTTCCATGATGCCGGCACTGGGATTCTCGTAGTCGAGCAGCACCTGCAATTGCGTCCAGTAGTCGCGTATCAGCGGCCACACCTGCCCCGGTGTGGCGTCGATCAAAATCCAGCGATCTTCACCCAGTGACTGAATGATGATGCCCTCGCGGCGACCGGTTTCGATGGGTTTTGGCAAAGGGACGCGATCGAAGGCAGTCGCCTGCAGCGCGGCTTGCTCGGGAACGACGTAAAGCTGATCCAGGGTATAGCTGTCCAGTTCCGGTGGTACCCGCATGGTCGGCAGAATCTGGGCTTCCTTGTAGGCGCCGGCACGATCACGAAACATGCCGTTCTCCCCGGTCAGGAAACGGCAGCCGCTGAGCGTAGGCAAGAGCAGAAGTATCAGTAACAGCTTGGACATGAATCAGTCTCTCGGGGTTTACGCCGCATCCGGCAAGGCAATGCCAGCCTGTATCAAGGCTTCAGTCACTTGGACGTGATATTTCGGGTCGAGTTCCACCAGCGGCAGACGAATGCCGCTTTCAATACGACCCATGCGGTTGAGAGCCCATTTCACGGGAACGGGATTCGCCTCGGCAAACAGGTGCTTGTGCAGCGCGGCGAGTTTCGCGTCAACGGCAGCGGCCCCTGCTGCATCACCGGCCAGGGCCAGAGCGCACATCTCCGCCATCAACAGGGGCGCGACATTGGCGGTAACCGAGATGGTACCGGCGGCGCCGGCCAGGATCAGTTCCCGCGAGATCGCATCCTCACCACTGTAGACTGCCAGGCGATCTCCGACTGTTTCGATGAGTTCGAGACCCCTGTCAACACTGCCGGTGGCGTCCTTGATAGCGACGATGTTGTCCAGATCGGCCAGCCGCGCCACTGTATTCACGTGCAGATCGCAGGCGGTTCGACCCGGCACATTGTAAAGAATCTGCGGGATGTCGACGGACTCAGCGATGAGCTTGAAATGCTGGTACAGCCCCTCCTGGGAGGGCTTGTTGTAGTAAGGCGTTACGAGCAGGCAGGCGTCGGCCCCATGCTGGCGGGCAGACTCCGTGAAGAAAAGCGCCTCGTCCGTGCTGTTGGAGCCAGTGCCGGCAATAACCGGCACGCGTTTTGCCACGTAGTCGACGCAATGAGTGACCAGTTGAACGTGTTCCTCAACGCTGACGGTCGCGGACTCACCAGTGGTACCGACGACCACAATAGCATCGGTCCCGGATTCGATGTGCCAGTCCAGCAGTCGATTGAAGGCTGGGTAATCCAGCGAACCATCACTGTGCATGGGCGTCACGATCGCGACGATGCTGCCTTTTATAGGTGTAATCATGAAAAACCTGCCAATCTGATTAGCCGCTGACTTTACCACATCGCGGCGACTTCGACCAAAGCTCAGCCGTCATCACCGTGCATTTCCCCTGCATGCAGTCGACTGGGCCAGGCGTTGACTATGGCTTTCACGAGAGTCGCCAGCGGAATCGCGAAGAAGACCCCGGCGAGCCCCCAGATGCCGCCAAACACCAGGACTGAGGCAACGATCGCAACGGGGTGCAAGTTGACTGCTTCGGAGAAGATTACGGGAACCAGCACGTTGCCGTCGATGAGCTGAAGCACGCCGTAGACGATCATCACCGTGTAGAAGTCGGCGCCAATGCCCCATTGCACATAGGCTACTGCCGCTATTGGTATCGCCACCATAGCGGCCCCGATGTAAGGCACTACCACTGACAGGCCGACCAACACCGACAACAAAAGCGCATAGTTGAGCCCCAGTATTTCAAAGGCGATGAAACTGACACTGCCTACAAGGAAAATCTCCAGCACCTTGCCTCGCACATAGTTTGATATCTGCTGATCCATCTCCAGCCAGATGCGACGCATAAGGGGTCGATTGCGCGGCAGAAAATTGCCGGCCCAGATCACCAACTCATCCTTGTCTTTCATGACGAAGAAGACCAGGATCGGGACGAGAATGACGAAGACAAAGAAAGCAATGATGCTGGGAATACTGGCCAGAGAATATTCCAGTACTGATTGACCATAACCGCCGAGCTCACCGCGTACGCCGACGATGAAGTCGCGAATTTGTTGCTCGGAAAACAGGCTCGGGTAGTTTTCCGGCAATTGCAGCAAAGACGCTTGCCATTGGCTGATCAGATTCGGTAATTCGCTGATGAGTCGGCGCAGCTGATTCCAGACTCGAGGCAACAGGTAGAGTAAAACGAGGAGGAAAACACTCATAAACACGGTATAGACGACACCGAAGGCAACCCGCACACTCAGACCGTACTTGAGTAACAGATTAACCAGGCCCTGCATGAGATAAGCGATGATTACCGCAGTGATCAAGGGTGCCAGCACGCCGCCTAACAAGAGCAAAACGGCAAGACCGGAGATCAGTAATACCAACAGGATGATGGATTCTTCATCGTGGAAATACCGATCAAGGAAGTCGTTCAGCAATTTTTTCATCGATTAGCCTTTTTTAATCCAGTAAAAATAGGCGGAGTCATTCTTCTGGAAATCCAGAATCAGATGATTGCTTTGCTTGACGAAAAGATGGAAATCCTTCTCTGAACCCGGATCTGTCGCGGTGACCTTCAGGATTTGCTGTGACTGCATATTATTCAGCGCGAGTTTGGCCTTCAGCAGTGGCATGGGACACTGCAACCCGCTTACATCCAGCTCAACATCAACATTGGGTTCCATCGGGGCATTTTACAAGCTCTGACCCCTGCTGCCTATGCGCAGACCCAATAAACTCCCAGGGAGTCAGGTCGGGATCACCAAAATTGGCGCTGAGGCAGCCTCGCAACGGGAATTATTTGTGCTAATCTCGGTCTAAACCGTTACGTGAAACTTGCAATGCGCCCTCAATTTGCCACCCTTTTCCTGTCAGGTTTGCTGTCATGTTTGCCAGCGATGTGGAGTCATGCCCAGACACCGCTACCGACACTGGGAGACCGCATCTCCGGAACGGTGACTATTGATGAGGAGTATGAGCTGGGCCAACAGTTCCTGAGCCAGCTCCGAAGAAGCGCCCCGACTATTCCCGATGCCCTGCTAAACTCCTATCTGGAAACGGTTACCTACAAACTCGCCTCGAAGAGCCAACTCCGCGACCACCGGCTGTCGTTCATAATCATCGATAGCGAACAATTGAATGCCTTCGCCGCCCCCGGCGGTATTATCGGCGTCAATACCGGGCTGTTTCTCAATGCCCAGTCCGAAGCGGAATTCGCCTCGGTCATGGCCCACGAGATCGCGCACGTAAGCCAGCGCCATTTTGCCCGGGGCATTGATCAGGCCCAGAGTGCCCGCATCCCCCAACTCGCCACCCTACTGGCCAGTGTCGTGATAATGGCCACCTCAGACCCCTCTCATGGTCAGGCTGCGATTGCCGCCACCCAGGGTCGGGCACTGGAAAACCAGTTGCGATTCAGCCGCAGTAACGAGGCAGAGGCAGATCGAGTTGGCCAGGACACCATGTACAACGCCGGGTTCGATCCCAATGCGATGACCTCCCTGTTCGAGCGCCTTGTTGCTATCAACCGATTTGGTCGCCGCCCGCCCGAATTCATGCTGTCGCACCCGGTGACTGAATCCCGTATTGCCGACAGTCGAGGTCGCGCAGTGCGGTATCCCGATCGCGAGTACTTGGCAAATCAGGAATACCAGATCATGCGCGCCCGGGTCGTGGCCCACTACGCCGTCGACAAACCTGCCCAGATTCTTGCGTACCAGAAGTTGCTGGATGAGAGTACCTCTGAGTTCACCCGCGATGCCAATCGCTACGGTCTTGCGGTGGCGTATGAAGAGAACAAGCAATACGCCGAGGCCAGCGCAACTCTGGCCCCACTGCTGGACAAAGATCCGAATCGCATCAGTTATGTGGTAACCCAGGCCGAGATTTTTACCGAACAGAATGAACCGGGGCAGGCACTCGCCTTCTTACGCCGGCATCTGGACATCAACCCGAATAACCACCCCCTGACGATGGCATACGCCGACGCCCTCATCGAAGCAAGGGATTATCAAGCCGCGGCAGACATCCTCGACAATCACGCCATCACACGACCGACTGATGCCTATCTCTGGTACAAACTGGCGGAGGTCGAGGGACAGGCAGGCAATATCAGCAAGGTGCATCAGGCACGTGCCGAATACTACGTCTTGCTGGGTGATTATCAGAACGCCAGAGACCAGCTTCGCTATGCACTGCGTGTGGAAAGTGAAGCGGGCGCTTCAGCCGCTGTGGAGGCGCGCCTGCAACAGAAGATCAAGGAAGTGGAAGAGTTACAGCGCAAGCTGCAGGGGTAGATCGTGGCGCGGTCTTGCTCCCGCTAAACACCTATTTACTGGAAGCTCACCCTACAACCTTTGGTTACGCTTTGCCCCTGACTTTCAGTTGGTTCTGAGCCGCGAAATCGAGCATGCGCTGTAGCGGCACCATCGCCCTCTCGGCAATTCCCGCATCCACCCGAATTTCGTTATCCAGTCGCTCCAGTGATAGCAGCAGGCGTTGCAGTGAATTCATTCCCATCCATGGACAGTGAGCACAACTACGACAGGTCGCGTCATTGCCGGCTGTGGGCGCGACGATGAAATTTTTGCCTGGCGCCAACTGTTGCAGTTTGTGAAAGATTCCCTTGTCGGTTGCGACGATTATATCCCGGTTAGGCAATTGCATTGCCGCCTTGATAATCTGGGTCGTGGAACCAATAACATCAGCTATGGCGAGCACAGCCTCCGGTGATTCGGGGTGAGCCAGTACCGCTGCGTCCGGGTAGAGCGCTCGCATGTCCAGCAAGCCGCGGGCTTTGAATTCTTCGTGTACGACGCAAGCAGCATCCCATAACAGCATGTCGGCGCCGGTGGTGTTTTTGATGTAGTTCCCGAGATGTTTGTCAGGAGCCCAGATGATCTGTTCGCCCTGCTCCATCAAATATTCGACGACATCCAGTGCGATACTGGAGGTCACCACCCAGTCTGCCCGCGCTTTTACCGCTGCCGAAGTATTCGCATAGACGACTACGGTATGATCGGGATGGGCATCGCAGAAAGGGGCAAAGCGATCTATGGGACAGGCAATATCCAGGGAGCAGGTTGCTTCAAGCGTAGGCATCAGTACGCGCTTGTCCGGGCTCAAAATCTTGGCTGACTCACCCATGAAACGCACGCCAGCGACTACCAGGATGTCGGCATCTGCGTCGCGTCCAAAACGTGCCATTTCCAGACTATCTCCGACAAAGCCTCCGGTGGCTTCCGCGAGTTCCTGCAATTCTGCGGCGACGTAATAGTGCGCGACCAGTTTGGCTCTGCGCGTCTGCAGGAGTTGTTTGATCCGGTCTATTACTCTCTCCGTGTCGGCTGCGGTCAAGTCGGCAGAAGGCTGTGCATTGTCGAGGTAGCGTCGAACCAGCTCGGTATCGGAGGCGAGTTTGTCAGTTTCGAAAATTGTCATGGTCTATTATGTGTTTGGCAAGAGGGCACAGTTTAACACAGGCCTCTCAACGGGACTGACAGCAGACTGGCGGTTTTACTGATGGAACAACACACAAATTGCCGACACGAAGTAACCGCCGAACAATACTGGTGATGTCTGTAACGCCTCGACTGAGGCTGTGAATTAGGTGAAGAATGAAGCGGAGTTTGGTGGAAGGTTTTGGGTGGTGGGCCGTGATGGACTCGAACCATCGACCATCAGGTTAAAAGCCCGGTGCTCTACCAACTGAGCTAACGGCCCCCATTTACCCCAAAAATGTGTCTTGCTCAGCATCCCGCATGTAACAGGATTTGATGATACCGGAAGTTGAAATCCAAGAACCAGTTTCAGATTCAGTACCCGGCAAGACGAACAGCTATTTCGCCCGAGCTAACGCCCCGCGAAAGGCCGACATACTACTATCAAAATAAAAAAAGACAAGCAAGAATGCCCACTTTTTACTGTCTACGCCCGCTGATACAAGGTTGGATCATCCACTCCTGCATCATCGAACCCCTTGCGACGAAAGCGACAACTATCACAGCGGCCGCAGGCCTCACCAGCGACGTTGGCCTGATAGCAGGACACGGTCAAGCCGTAGTTTACGCCGAGTCGGGTGCCAGTCTTGATGATCTCCGCCTTGCTGAGGTCAATCAAGGGGGTTTCGAGGGCAATAATGCCTCCCTCAACGCCTTTCTTTGTCGCCAGATTGATTAACTGTTGGTAGGCAGCGATGTATTGTGGCCTGCAATCCGGATAGCCCGAATAGTCTCTCGCATTCACTCCAATAAAGATTGCCGCAGCATCCACTACTTCAGCCCAGGCCAGGGCATAGGACAGAAAGACGGTATTGCGGGCAGGCACATAAGTAACGGGAATCCCCTCGGACTCCTGTTCCGGGACAGCGATCGAGGCATCGGTCAATGCCGAACCACCGATTGTCCCCATCTGAAGGGGAATGATCTTGTGTTCTTTGACACCAGCCGCCTGCGCGACCCTGACGGCCGCCTCCAATTCACTGCGGGAACGCTGCCCGTAATCAAAACTGAGCGCGAGACACTGATAGCCCTGGGCCGCCGCGATCGCGAGGCAGGTTGCCGAATCCAGACCACCAGAGACGAGTACCACTGCTACCTTGCTTCGGGCACTATCACTCATGACCTGTGGTTCCGGGAAATCGGTAAATCAGACATTGGCTGTGATGTTGGCATCGAGGATCGTCAGCTCGGTGAAGCGGTCGGATTCGCTCCGTAAGCGAAAGCGACAGTGTCTACTGTAATGACAGCAACCGCGTGTCAGCCAGATTGGCTGTGCCCGTATTAGGGAACCGGCGCTTGATATCGGTGAGCAATCGCCGCGCCTGGGGAATATTGCCGAGCCCCTGGTAGGCCAACGCCAGGCCGTACATTGCGTCGGGTAATTTGGGAGAAGGAGGCGTCTCGTTAAGGATGATCTCGTAAGACTCACGGGCCTCATCGAAACGATTGAGGTACAGATAAGCCTGGCCCTTCCAGTAATGGGCATTGGTCACAAATCGACCGGTAGGATAGATGCTCAAATACTGATCGAATTCGGCAATAGAGCGCTCGAAATTGCTGTTAATCACCGAATCATAGGCCATCTGATAAAGTTGCTGCTCACTGAATACGGCGGGTTCCAGCGTGCCGCGGCTTGTCGCGCGCGACGGCGTCGTCGCCGCTACACTAGTGGTGGGTGCGGATACAGCGCCAGTCGACGCGTTATCGGCAGTGACCCCGGCACTGTTGGCGCCAGTCCCGGCAATTGCCGTACGGGCGATATCGCTGGCAGCGGTGGTTGGGGTCTGGAATTGCGAGGTATCAGGTGCGCTGGCGATGGGTGTCGTTGCGCTTGCCGGGGGCGTCAAGGTCGGCGCCGCGCTCAGGCCACCAGCTTCCAACGCACTCAGGCGTTCATCGGTGTTGGAGTAACGTGACAGGGAGTCCTGCTGCAAGCGGCGGAGCTCAAACCCCTGCTCTTCCACCATGCCGCGCAGGGCCTGAACTTCAGTCTGTAATTGTTGAATCTGGTCGAGCAGCAAAGACAGGGCGTCATTGGACGCTGTTGCGGGCGCCGCCGTCCGGGTAACTGCCTGTCCCGGGGTTATGCCCCGGGACTCGACAATCGTGCCATTTCCCTGTGCCGCAGCGACTCCGCTGAGCATACAGAGGTATACGCAGACCCGGATCTTGCTGGCTGCGGCAAACAGGTTATTTTTCATGGCTCTAGCGTGCAACGACTTCCACGCGACGGTTACGGGCATAGGCTTGCTCGTTCTGTCCGGTTTGGGCAGGACGCTCTTCACCATAGCTCACTACTTCGATCTGGGATCGTGAAGCACCGTTGACAACCATGTAATTCAGAATACCGTTGGCGCGTCGCTCACCCAACGCCAGGTTGTATTCGCGGGTTCCGCGCTCGTCAGCATGACCTTCCAGGCGAATACGCTTGTTAGGGTTAGCCGCCAGATCGCGGGCATGGTATGTCAGGGTGTTACGGTCTTCGGCCTTGAATTCTGCAATATCAAAGTCGAAATAAAACACGGTTTGGCGCAGGGCATTTTGCGCTCTGATTTCTTCCTGGGACAGCGCAGGTGCGGAAGGCGCCGCCGATGAGCTGGCCGAAGAAGACGATGAAGACGCAGGCGCTGCAGCCTCTTCCACATCGCTAGACGACTTACAGGCTACCAAGGCGGAAAGCGCGATCACCAACATCCCGGTCTTAATTATTTGCTTGCTTTGCATTGCCACTCTTTTAGTCCTCCACAGACTTATAACGTTAGGTAAAACCACGCTAATTCAACAACGGAGACCACGAGGGTTCCCGCACATCGCCTTGCGTGGATGGTAAACGGAACTTTACACGACCGTCAATGGATACGGCGTCCAGCACACCACGGCCGTTAAACTTCGTGGCATACATGATCATGCTTCCATTGGGGGCTAGTGTCGGTGATTCGTCCAGCGAGGTATCGGTCAGGTTGATCACTCGCAGGGTTTCAATATTCAGGATTGCAATATGGTACGTCGGATTCTGCCGAGTCTCCCGCCGCACGTGCACTAGATTAACACCATCGGGCAAAAATTTCGCTTTCGCACATTGAAAACAGTCGTAGGTAAGCCGCTCTACGTCGTAATCGTTCGCGCCCAGAGCCATCTGGTAGATCTGCGGCTGGCCGGTGCGGTCTGACATGAAGACGATGCTGCGGCCATCCGGGGTCCAACTCGGCTCGGTATCGATCGCAGGATGAGAGGTGACCCGCATTAGCTGGTTGTTCAGCAGATCCTGCACATAGATGTCGGGGCTACCGTCCTTGGAGAGCACCATCGCCAACTTCGTGCCATCAGGAGAGAACACGGGTGAGCTGTTGATATTCGGGTAATTGGTGATCTGGCGGCGCTCACCACTGGCAATGTTCTGAATATAGATGCGTGGCAGGTCCGTTTCAAAGGATACATAAGCCACGTCTCGGCCATCTGGAGACCAGCTCGGCGACATAATGGGTTCGCGAGACTCGAGCAACACCTGGGCTCTGGCACCGTCATAGTCAGAGCGCTCCAGTCGGAAAGTGGTGTTATCAGGGCCTTCGCCCTCACCCACGATATAGAGAATCTGGGAATTGAAAGCACCGGGAATGCCCGTGACCTGCTCGAACACAACATTGCTAATAGTGTGTGCGATATCCCGCAATTGGGTGACACTGCCTGTGAGAATTTCACCGGACAGTTTCATCTCGCGATTGATATCAAAAAACTCGTATTGCACCTGGACGAGCTGGCTGTTCGGCGCCCGATTGATCTTGCCGATCAACAGATAGTCCTGGGCCAGAATGCGCCAGTCGCGGTAATACACTTCCCGCTGCTCGCTGGGCATGCTCAGCATATTGCTGCGAGACAGGGCCCGGAACTCGCCCACCTGCTCGAGATCGTTCATCACAATCTGGGCAATGTCTTCACTCAGCACGCCGTCGCCTTGCCAGGAAAACGGGACGATTGCGATGGGCACCGGATTATCGACCCCCTTGGTGATCTGGATGCTCAGGGCGGCGTCTGCGCCAACAGAGAGCAGACTCAATAACAGTCCGGAGAGGGCTAGGCGTAATTTCAATTTAATAAATCCCCTGGTTCAAAAATAAGCGAAAGCGACCTGAAATTCGCATTAAAAACACTAATCGGCAAGCTCGCCAGTTCCCTGAACGGCGCCGCCTTGTACACGGCGGATTCAGCGGCGCGGTCAAACGCAGGATCGCCGCTGGACTGGGTAATCGTCGCATCAACGAGTTCGCCCGTTGGCAGCATGCGAATCTGTAATATCACCCGCATGCCATTGCGTGCACTGGGCGGTCGCGACCAGTTTTCCTCCACCACCTGCTGAATCAGCCCGATTGCACTCTGGACCAGTTCAAATTCTGTGCGCGCCGCTTCTGCCTGTGCCGCCTCGGCGGCTTCCTGGCGTCGTTGCTGCTCGGCCGCCTGCTGCTGGCGTACTCGCTCGGCCTCCGCCAGTTCACGTTGGCGCTGACGTTCTGCCGCGTTGCGGCGCTCTTGCTCCTGTTGCAATTGCTCGGCTTTCTGGCGCTCAGCCAGCACTGCCTGCTCGCGCCGACGCTGCGCCTCTTCCGCCGCCTTGCGCTGAGCCTCGGCCTCGGCTTGCCGCTTCGCTTCGGCAGCGGCTTCGGCGGCTCGTTGCCGTTCGCGTTCCTGACGCTGCTGCTCGATGCGCTCCAGCCGCTGCCGCTCCGCGTTCTGCTGGTTTTTCACCTGCGGGTTCTCGTCAATGAACAGCGCCTTGATGACGGTCGGCTGCACCAATTCCATCGCTTCGGGCTGATGGTTCATCTGCAGGTACAGCAGCACTCCCAGAATTACACTGTGAATTCCAACCGCGACAACGATGGACAACGGATAGCCGTTGTAAATAACCACATTGTCGAAAGTATTGTTCATGCGCTCTCAACCCTGATTCGGATTCACAGACTTTGCAGGGGCTGGGTGATGAAGTTCGGATTGCTGACTCCAGCCTGTTGCAGAACCGTGATCAGATTGATCATTGCTCCCCAATTGGCGGCGGCATCCCCTTCGACAAGCACCTGAATTGTCGGATTGGCACTCAGTATCTGACCGACCTGCACGCCAAGAGTCTCCAGGGGCACGGATTGTCGATCTTCCCCGGTGGCGCCGATGCTTAAAAAATAGTCCCCATTAGACGTAATTGACACGACTAAAGTTTCGAGATTTTCATCTAAATCCAGTGGCTCGTTGTTTGCCTGAGGTAATTCGACTTCGATGCCCTGGTTCATCAGCGGTGCCGTCACCATGAAGACGATCAGCAACACCAGCATGACGTCGATATACGGCACCACGTTGATGTCACCCATCGGTTTGCGTTTCTTGCGTACGATTATTTCCATAGTGAAGGGCCCGCGGCGTGCAGCGCTTAGTTGGCGTGAATCTGCCGGTGCAGAATGCTGGAAAATTCGTCGGTGAAAGTGATGTAACTGCCGGTGATGGATTCGATCCGGTCTGAATAGCGGTTGTAGGCAATCACCGCCGGGATAGCCGCCCACAGCCCGAGTGCGGTAGCCATCAGCGCCTCGGCGATGCCAGGTGCGACAACCTGCAGCGTCGCCTGCGTCTGGGTCGCAAGACCAAGAAAGGCGTTCATGATGCCGATGACGGTACCGAACAGGCCGATGTAGGGAGAAACTGAACCCAGCGTGGCGAGAAATGCCAGATGCCGCTCCAACTTCTCTTCTTCCCGGGAGAATGCTACCCGCATGGCGCGCTGCGCGCCTTCCATAATCGCTTCCTTGTCCACCGTCGCCTGCTGCCGCAGACGCATGAATTCCTTGAACCCGGCGCGGAAGATGTTTTCCATGCCCACCAGTTGCACATTTTCGGACTTCTGCATCTGGCTGCCCTCTTTATAGAGCTGACTCAGGTCCATACCTGACCAGAAGCGTTGCTCGAAACTGAGCACGTTGCGAGCGGCTGAAGACAGCACGAGCCAGCGCTGAACGATCATGACCCAGGACACTACTGACAACAGCAGCAGAATCACCATCACGATCAGGGCCGTGCCACTGGCGTTCAGTATCAACTCTATAGGACTCATTCCCTCGGTCACGATGGGGTCTCCGAATGCAATTAACTGGTTAACTAAATCTACACGTCAGGACGTACAGAGAACGCGTCAGCCCGGGTCACGAGTGCCGGAATTCAGTGTATCGAAAGGGTGCGTTTCCATAGCAGTTATTCGGCCAAAATGTGAAATAGTTTTGCAGTGAGTGGCGGAAATTCCGGCAAACAGCGCTTTTCCCCGACAAACGCACCTTATAACCGGCAAAAGTAACGCAGGCGCGATCAATACAGGCTGAAAGCTGTTCAATTGTGGCCTAATTGTGGCAAGCCTCATGGGAGCCAAAAGGCCGCTTGCACAACACGGCGGCGCCCACGAAGGGTATGCTTCAGAGAGATCCTTTCAATAGAAAGCTTTCAATCAAGAGCTTTCATGGGGGTGGTTGTAGAGGGTTGGTTGCAGAGGGGAGCTTCTGGAGCAGATCTTTCAGAGAGGATCTCGTGCACAGCAAAGCGCTCGCCACAGCACACCGACACAGGAAAACCCCAGCTAGCCGTTGTCCTTGCTGAACAGATCCTCGAGCTGACTGGCAGGTTTGATGCCGAAGTGGCGGTACGCAAACTGCGTTACAACCCGGCCACGGGGAGTGCGCATGATGAAGCCCTGCTGGATCAGATAGGGCTCCAACACGTCTTCGAGGGTATCGCGCTCTTCACTGAGCGCAGCAGCCAGGCTGTCAATACCGACTGGACCGCCCTCAAATTTTTCGATCATGGTCATCAGCAGGCGACGGTCCATGTGATCGAAGCCGTTCTTGTCGATGCTCAGCATGTCCAGCGCGCGACTGGAGGCATCGAGACTGATGCGCCCGTCAGCCTTGACCTCGGAAAAATCCCGCACCCGTCGCAGCAGGCGATTGGCGATGCGAGGCGTACCTCGCGAGCGACGGGCAATCTCGACGGCTCCGTCGCTGTCGATTCCGCTTCCCAGAATGCCGGCTGAGCGAGTCACGATCTGACTCAATTCCTCGACAGAATAAAATTCCAGGCGTTGGGTAATTCCGAAACGGTCGCGCAGTGGCGAGGTCAACAGCCCCGCACGGGTGGTGGCACCAACCAGTGTAAACGGCGGCAGATCGAGTTTGATCGAACGCGCCGCAGGCCCCTCCCCGATCATGATATCGAGCTGAAAGTCTTCCATGGCAGGATACAAGATCTCTTCGATCGCCGGACTGAGTCGGTGAATCTCGTCGATAAACAGGACATCTCCCGCCTCCAGATTGGTCAGCATCGCCGCCAGGTCTCCGGCCTTCTCCAGCACCGGGCCGGAGGTCGTCTTGATCGAAACCTGCAACTCGTTGGCGATGATATTGGCGAGCGTTGTCTTGCCAAGACCGGGTGGGCCGAAGACGAGAGTATGATCCAGAGGTTCCTTGCGCTTGCGGGCAGCACTGATGAAGATATCCATCTGCGTCTTCACTTCCTGCTGGCCCACATAGTCCTTCAGCGTAAGTGGACGAATGGCGCGGTCAACGGAGTCATCCACCGAGGAGGCCACTGGGGAAATCAGACGCTCTTCTTCAATCATCAGGCCATGCTCTTCAGGGCGAGTCGAATCAGTTCTTCACTATCGACGATATCTTCGCGGTCTTTCAGAATCAACGCAATCGTGTGAGCTGCCTGTTGCGGCTTATAGCCGAGGCTGATGAGAGCGGTCTCGGCATCCCGGGTAATTGTTGAGGGAGCCAGCCTGCCCTCACCTGAAACGACAAGCGTGCCCGCCCCTTCCCATTCACCTAGCCGATCCCGCATCTCGATGATCAGCCGCTCGGCGGTTTTCTTGCCGACGCCGGGCATGTTTGTCAGCGCTGACACGTTATTGGAGCGCACCGTGTGCGCGAACTCGTCTGCAGCCATGTTCGACAGGATGGCGAGCGCCATCTTTGGTCCGACTCCATTGACCTTGATCAGAGCCCGAAACATAACCTTGTCTTTGGCCTCAAAAAACCCATAAAGGAGTTGGGCATCTTCACGCACGACGAAATGGGTGTGCAGCAGCAGGGATTTACCGATCTCTGGTAATTGATACAGGGTGCGCATCGGCACCTGAATCTCATAGGTGATGCCGTTGGCTTCCAGCAGTATTTCCGGCGGCTGCTTGCCAACGAGTACGCCGCGTATCTGCCCAATCACTGATGCCACCTCTTCCTGGTAAACGATTTTGCGCCAGCCATTCGAATCAGACTGGCCTGGGTATTCGCATGACAGATCGCCACAGCCAGGGCATCCGCAGCGTCTTCGGCAATGGTATCACTAATCCCCAACAGCGCTCTCACCATGTGTTGAACCTGCGCTTTGTCAGCACCACCGTTGCCGACCAACGCCTGTTTCACCTTGCGAGCGGAATACTCCTCGACAGACAACTCGTGGGACAGGCAGGCGACGATCGCACTACCGCGCGCCTGGCCAAGTTTCAGCGCCGAGCCAGCATTGCGTCCCATAAACACTTCTTCTATGGCAGCTTGCTGGGGAGAATGACGCTCGATGATTTCGCACAGCCCGTCGTAGATCGATTTCAGGCGTTCGGGCAAGGGATCCGTCTCGGTGCGGATACAACCGCAAGCAACATAGTCGAGTTTGTTACCGATGACATTGATCAGGCCATAACCGGTAACTCTGGATCCGGGGTCGATTCCCAGGACTATGGCCATCATTCTTCCCTTGATCGCGTGGAAACGGAGGCGCTTTGGCTCTCCGAAGATTGAGACTGCAAGTAATATCGTCCAGCTGCTGCGGAAGCTGGAGCGCTGTCGTGTTATCAAGCCCGCCCCGGTCGAGGATACGGGCTTGAAACTACGAATCTGTCGGTCAAGCCATCGCCCTGACTAGCTCGCCGGCTTTTCGACTTCCCGCAGGCGAATGTTCAATTCCCGCAGCTGCTGGGCAGACACGATACCGGGGGCGTCGGTCAACGGACAGGCGGCAGACTGAGTCTTGGGGAATGCGATGACATCCCGAATCGAGGTGCTCCCTGTCATCAGCATGATCAGTCGATCCAGACCGAAGGCGATACCGCCGTGTGGCGGGCACCCATAGGACAATGCTTTCAGCAAGAAGCCGAATTTTTCTTCGGCCTCTTCCGGGCCGATACCCAGGACCTTGAAGACTTCTTGCTGCATGTCGGCCTTGTTGATACGGATCGATCCGCCACCCAGTTCGGTGCCGTTCAGGACCATGTCATACGCGCGCGACAGCGCCGCATCGGGATTCGCGGCCAATGTCGCGACATCGCAGGACGGTGCCGTGAAAGGATGATGCAGCGAATTCAGCGTACCATCGCTCACGCGTTCAAACATCGGAAAATCGATTACCCATAGCGGCGCCCAGCCGGTTTTCACCTGGCCCAGGTCCTGCGCCACCTTCAGGCGCAGCGCCCCCAGCGCCTCGCTGACAACACTCGCCTTGTCGGCGCCGAAGAAAATGATATCGCCGGTTTGAGCAGCGAGTTTGTCGAGCAAGGCCTCGATGACTGCAGGCGGCATGAATTTCAGAATCGGGGACTGCAAGCCGTCGATCCCGCCGGCGCGGTCGTTGACCTTCACCCAGGCCAGGCCCTTGGCGCCATAAATAGCCACGAAGGCGGTGTAGTCGTCGATCACCTTGCGACTCAGACTGCCACCGTTGGGCACGCGCAGCGCCACGACACGGCTGGCCGGGTCGTTCGCAGGACCGCTGAACACCTTGAAATCGACATCTTTCATAAGGTCCGCGATATCAGTCAGCTCCAGGTCGATACGCAGATCCGGCTTGTCGGAACCATAGCGGCGAATTGCCTCGGCATACGTCATGCGCGGGAATGCGCCCAGGTCGACATCCAGATGCTCCTTAAAGATGACTCGGATCATGTCCTCCATCACTGACATGATCTGCTCTTCGTTCATGAATGAGGTTTCCACGTCAATCTGGGTAAATTCCGGCTGACGATCGGCGCGCAGGTCCTCGTCGCGGAAACATTTTGCAATCTGGTAATACCGGTCCATGCCGGCTGCCATCAGAATTTGCTTGAACAGCTGCGGTGACTGCGGCAATGCAAAGAAGCGATTGGGATGGGTGCGGCTCGGCACGAGATAGTCTCTTGCCCCCTCTGGCGTCGCCTTGGTCAGCAGGGGCGTCTCGATGTCCAGGAAGCCATGGCTGTCCAGAAAATTGCGAACTGTTATTGAAACCTTGGAGCGAAACCGCAATCGGGCCGCCATCTCCGGTCGGCGCAGATCCACAAAGCGATAGCGCAGGCGCACGTCCTCACCGACATCGGCATGCTCATCCAGTTGGAATGGGGGAGTGTTGGCCACATTGAGGATTTCAAGCTCCTTGCCCAGGACCTCGATCTTGCCTGTTGGCATGTCCTTATTGATCGTACCTTCAGGTCGCGCACGCACGCTCCCGCGCACGCGAATCACATACTCGCTGCGGACCGTCTCAGCCAGCGCAAAGCTCTCTCTGGTATCCGGATCGAAGACGATTTGCGCCAGACCCTCGCGGTCGCGCACATCCAGAAAGATCACGCCACCGTGATCCCGACGCCGGTGTACCCAGCCACATAACACCACTTCCTGATCGATGAAAGTCTCGTTCAATTCACCGCAATAGTTACTGCGCATACTGATTTCCTGTTGAATCCTGCTAATGTACCCGGTACGTGTCCAGACCTCTACCCGTGCCACGGTTGGTATTACCTAGTTGCTCGTCTTACCCTTGGCCTTGCCACTGGCCCCCTTTTTGGCCACCTTCTTGCTTTCTGTCGCCGTTGGCTTGCTGGCGCTTTCCGATGGTGCTTTTACGGCGCTTTTCGGCGTGTCAGCCTCACTGCTGGCAGCGACCGAGCCTGAGTCAGAGTCGGCAAGTTGTTTCTTGTCTCCAGTCTTGAAATCCGTCTCGTACCATCCACCCCCTTTCAACCGGAAGCTGGCCGCCGATACCAGCTTCTCCAGGGCAGGCCGCGAACACGCCGGGCATTTTCGCAGCGGTGCGTCGCTCATCTTCTGCAAAGCCTCGAGACTGTGTCCGCACTTCGTGCAGCGATACTCATAGATCGGCATTCGGGATTCCTGCCTGTCAATTCACAGCTATGGGGTTAACGACCGCCGGCAGCGTTTGTCGGGCTGGAGCGGGAAAAGCCGGCGATTATACCTTATATGGAATTTCCGACGCACCCCTCATTGCTCTGCATGACGCCGATTCTTTCGCAGACAAACTGGCGTGTCGGGAGCGCATTCTGGCTTTGAGTCATGACGATCAGCCGATCTCGGGGTCACCCCGTTCGGGCGGTCATTGACAGTTCAGGAATGAGTGAGCGACGGTAATCACTCGGCAAGTGGTCACGGAAAAAACCTGCCCAATCCAACACGCTATTTTCAGTCTCCAGTAATCTGCCTTCATCTCAGAAGTCATTCAAACTAGAATCCGGGGCAAACAAGAAACCGGGGTCAACAGGAAACCGGAGATATTCCCTGTTAATCCTGTGAAAGTTGGCAGAAGTACTTGCTAGCCCTGAGTGAATGGTTTTAAATACACGTCCTGAGAAGCAGTACTGGAATCTGTTTCTTTCGAAAAAACAAGTGTGAAACAAAATAAGGGCGTCTCCTCTTCCGAGAAGAATTTTTTCAAACCTGCAACAACAATAGAGAACGGGCATGGCTGTTAAAAAATCATCGAAAAAAGCTGCACCAAAAACTAAAGCAACTAGCGCAGCTAAGAGCAAAGCGACTAGCGCAGTTCAAAAGAAATTCACAAAAACTGAAATTCTCAATGAGATTTCACAAAACACTTCTGTTAGCAAAAAAGAAGTTTCCGCTGTTCTGGACGAACTTGCCGTACTGATTGAGCGTCACATAAAGAAGCGTGCTGTTGGCGAATTCACCTTGCCTGGCCTGCTGAAGATCAAATCAGTGGTACGTCCAGCCAGACCAGCTCGCAAGAATGTCCCCAATCCTTTCCGCCCCGGCGAACTGATGGACATTCCTCGCAAACCGGCTACAACAAGAGTCAAAGTATTGCCTCTTAAGAAACTGAAGGAATTCGCGGTCTAAGCGATTCATCAGGGCTTCGACCAGTCCGGTCTGACTGAACCCTCCCCCGGGATCCGGTTCAAAGCAGACTAGCGGCGGGTCAATCCCACAGATCCGAACTTGTTCGATCTTGAAAGGCAGCCAATGGCTGCCTTTCTTTTATGTGTTTTACAGCAGATTTGAGAGGAAACATGCGCGCCAGCCACTATTTACTCGCCACGGTCAAAGAAACTCCAGCCGACGCAGAAGTCATCAGCCATCAGCTCATGTTGCGTGCTGGCCTGATCCGCAAGCTGGCCAGTGGCTTGTATACATGGCTGCCGATGGGCCTGCGGGTCCTGCAGAAAGTCACTCAGGTGATCCGCGAAGAAATGAACCGGGCCGGCGCAATGGAAGTATTGATGCCCGTCGTACAGCCTGCGGAGCTGTGGGAGGAGTCCGGACGCTGGCACGTCATGGGGCCGGAACTGCTCCGGTTCAAAGATCGCCATGAACGCGACTTCTGTCTCGGGCCGACCCATGAGGAAGTGATTACGGATCTGATTCGCAGCGAATACGCCAGCTACAAACAATTGCCGGCGAATATCTACCAGATTCAGACGAAATTCCGCGACGAACGCCGCCCGCGTTTTGGGGTGATGCGAGCACGGGAATTCACCATGAAAGATGCCTATTCTTTTCACGTGGACCAGGAGTCCCTGAACGGCACTTACCAGCGCATGCATGAAGCCTATTGCACCATCTTCAACCGACTCGGACTCGATTTTCGGCCAGTGATCGCCGATTCCGGCAATATCGGTGGCAGCACCTCTCACGAATTCCATGTGCTGGCAGATTCCGGCGAGGATGAGATCGTCTTCAGCAGCGAGGGCGACTATGCCGCCAATATAGAACTCGCGACAGGCGAGCTTGCGGCTCTGCCACGGGATGGCTCGGAGCAAGCAGTCGAGGTCGTCGAAACAGGCAACGCCCACACCATCGAGGAAGTCACTGCACTGCTTGGTGTCGCTCCGCAGAAGCTCGTCAAGACGCTCGTCGTTCATGCAGCAGATGCCGATGGTCAGCGCAGCGACGAACTCGTCGCCTTGCTGCTGCGCGGGGATCAGGAACTGAATGTGACCAAGGCGCAGAAGCTACCGGGTGTGGCATCGCCTCTGGAATTTGCCAGTGACGACTTGATTCAACAACATATCGGTTGCGCACCTGGCTGCATCGGTCCGGTACGTCTGTCCATTCGCACAATCGCCGACAACTCTGTAGTCCCGCTGACAAACTTCATCTGCGGGGCGAACCAGAACGGTCAGCACCTGCGCAATGCCAATTGGGGACGCGACTGCAACTACGATGAGGTTGCCGATATGCGCAAGGTGCAGGAAGGCGACCTGAGTCCGGATGGCAAGGGTACGCTGCTGATCAAGCGCGGCATAGAAGTGGGTCACATCTTCCAGCTCGGCAAGAAATACAGCGAGGCGCTCAATGCCTCGGTGCTCGACGCCAACGGCAAGGCCATCGTGATGACGATGGGATGTTATGGCATTGGCGTTACCCGCGTGGTCGCCGCCTGTATCGAGCAAAACCATGATGATCGGGGCATTATCTGGCCGGAACAACTGGCCCCGTTCCATCTCATCATCGTGCAGATTGATGCTCACAAATCCGAACAGGTGCAGACCTTCGCCGACACCGTCTACAGCGCGGCACAAGCCAGTGGTATCGAAGTCTTGCTCGATGACCGTGATCGCAAGACCAGCGTGGGCGTGAAGTTTGCAGAATCCGAGTTGATCGGCATTCCACATCGGCTGGTGGTTTCTCCCCGCGGTCTGGCAGACGGCGTCGTCGAGTACACCCGTCGTGGCAAGGACGACAAGCAACTCGTGCCTGTGGACACCGTTCTCGGCTTCTTGCGCGAGCAGATCTCTGTCGGCGGGTAATTCAGCCAATAATCTGAAAATCGTCCGGAATCGGTATCTCGACTGCCTCGAGCTCCACCGACCGGACGCGAGCGCGCGACGGCCCCTTGTGCAACCAGCTTACCATCTCGCCCAGTTGCGGCTCAGCACCGCACACACAGAACTCGACATCCCCTGCAGCGGTATTGCGCACCCAGCCTTTGATGCCTAGCCGCTGCGCTTCGCGTGCAGTGGATGCCCGAAAGAAGACGCCCTGCACCACTCCTGTTATCCGACCCTTGAGGGCCTTGCACGGTGCTGACATGGATGCATGCTCCGCAGACGCAATCCCACCGACACCGGTGTGCTCGCCGGCTACGGTAGGTTGCAGTGACAATTTGCGTATAATAGCTGAATTCCGGATCCGAAGAGCGCCATGGCATTGCAATTCAACCAAGTGAAGCAAACCCTGCATGACCAGCGCGTGCAATTCAACCGCTTTCTCTGGCAACAGAATACCTCGTTGCTGCCCCTGCCCCAGCGGCTGCTGATCCGCACTATCCAGATCTTCATCGCGGTGATGCGCGATCTATTGCAGGGTCAGCTCTCGCTGCGCGCGATGAGTCTGGTGTTCACCACACTGATAGGTTTCTTTCCGCTGCTGGCGCTCACCTTCGCCGTACTGAAAGGCCTCGGCGTGCACAATGCGCTGGAACCGACCTTGCTCACCCTGCTTGAGCCACTGGGTGATCGCGCCAATGAACTCACGACCAATATCCTGAACTATGTCGACAACATTCAGGTTCAACTGATCGGCATAACGAGCGTTGGCTTGCTGATCTACATTGTGCTCGACATGATGCGCAAGATCGAATCCTCCTTCAATTACATCTGGTCGGTAAAACAGGGGCGATCCTGGTCGAGCCGAATCAGCGAATACCTGTTTGCGGTCATCGTCAGCCCGTTACTGCTGTTTCTCTCGATAAGCCTGACGTCCTGGGTGAACACGAACTTCTTCGAGACCTTCCTCGAAAAGCTGCTGTACGGCTCATTCGTCATTGAATTTACAGCTTTCATCACCTCCATACTGCTGATGTCGCTGGCCTTCGCATTCGCCTACGTGTTTTTGCCCAATACTCGAGTGCGCTTTTCGTCAGCCTTCATTGGCGGCCTTGTAACGACCATTATATGGAAGCTGATGGGCTCTGTGTTTCAGGGTTTCTTTGTTTCCACCGCGCGAGAATCCATCTATCTCGCCTTCGCAACGGCAATCGCCGTCATGTTCTTCGCCTACATCGGCTGGCTCGTAGCGCTGGTTGGCAGCAGCATCGCCTACTATCACCAGAATCCCGGTAAAGCCCGCAGCGGTCGCGAACGCGCTCACTACAGCATCGCACAGCAGGAAGAATTGAGCCTCACGCTCGCAGCGATTATCATTCGACGTTTTCAGCAGGGACTGCCTCCGCTGACCGAGGCGGAACTGGCGAATGCGCTGAGCGGTAATCCGATCGTCATCGAAGGGCCACTGGAATCTCTCAAGCGCATCGGGCTCATCACCAGCACCGCGGATGAGCCACCCCGATTTCTGCCACTGAAATCAGTGACAGAATGCTCGATTCTCGAGGTACTGAGCGCCCTGCGGCGACTCGAGGCAGATCCGCACAAGGGAGATATCCAGTCTGCCGATCTGCGTGTAGTCCGGGAGTTCCAGGAAGCCGCAGAGACATTGTTACAGCGGGAGCTGGGCGACAAAAAATTTATCGATGCCCCCTGATTGCATCATAAGCAACGTTGTCCCGACAGCATCAGGCCGCTGATTGGTGAGGAACCCAGCCATGAAATCGATCAAGATCTACCATAACCCGCGCTGCTCAAAATCCCGCGCCACCCTGGCTCTGCTCGAGGAAAACGACATTACCCCTGAAATCATCTATTACCTGGATAATCCGCCCACACCGAAGGAACTGAATGCCCTGTTGCGTAAACTCGGCGTGGGGCTGCGCGACATCCTGCGCAAGCAGGAGCCTGCGTACGAGGAGCTGGGACTCGGCGATGAAACGCTGAGCGAGGCAATCGTGTTCGATCTCGTGTGCAAACATCCAATCCTGCTGGAACGACCCATAGTGGTGAGTGGCGATCACGCCATTCTGGGTCGTCCGCCTGAGAACGTGTTACAGCTTCTGCCCAAAACCGGAGACGCCTGAATCCATGACGACACCCTATATTCTGGTTTTGTATTACAGTCGCTACGGTGCTACAGAGAAACTGGCCCAGCTCATCGCCCGTGGCGTGGAGCATTCCGGCAAGCTGGAAGCCCGGATTCGCACGGTCCCTTCGGTCTCTCCAACCACCGAGGCCACCGCACCCACCATTCCGGATACTGGTGCAGTGTACTGCTCAGAGGACGATCTTCGGCATTGTGCGGGGCTCATCGTCGGCAGCCCTACCCGCTTCGGATCCATGGCTGCCCCGCTCAAATATTTCATCGACTCCACCGGCAGTCTGTGGGTTTCTGGTGCGCTTGTGGATAAGCCGGTCGGGGTATTTACCTCAACGTCCACACTGCACGGCGGACAGGAATCGACTCTGCTCTCGCTGGCGTTGCCATTCCTTCATCACGGCATGGTGTACTGCGGCCTGCCATTTACCGAGGCAGCACTCGGCTCGACCCGCGGCGGCGGCACTCCCTACGGAGCCAGCCATCACGCAGGCACTGACGGCAACAATGCGGTAACGGTGGATGAGGAGAGCCTCTGCATCGCTCAAGGCAAGCGCATAGCCGATCTGGCCTGGCGACTCAGGCAGGCAAATCAATGACTGAGACCACCTCCGCTTTGCCGGCGGCTTTACGCCGATCGCGCCTGGTTGTACTCGCCAGTTGTTATGGATTACTGCTGTATTTCCTGATCAGCAGCACCATCGCAATCAACCGCTTTGGATTTACTACAGTGCTTATATGGCTGATTCAGGTCATTCCCGTGCTGATCTTTCTGCCTGGCCTGCACCGTCAGCGCGTACGCAGTTATGCCTGGATGACCTTTGTCATACTGTTATATTTCATGCACGCGGTACTGGTGGCCTTCGATCCAGGCCGACGCATTTTTGGCTTCGTCGAGAACGGACTGTGCGCGGTGATGTTTCTGTTTCTGATTCTCTATATTCGGCAATACCGCGCACATTTCGGCGTGCCTATCTAGCCAGGTTGATTCTGTTCAAGTCGATCCTTGCCCAGTCGAATCCGACCCAGTCGAATTACCAGCCCAGGGCAGCTTTCACGAGTGGAATGGTGAGACGACGCTGCTGGGAGAGCGATACTCTGTCGAGTTGATCGAGGATGTTCATCAGGACAGCCAGATTTCGCTCTGCCCGCTGCAAGATAAATTCCCCCACACTGTCACTCAATTCCATGCCGCGATTGCGCGCTCGCAACTGTAATACCTGCAATTTTTCCCGGTCATCGAGCTCACTGATATGAAAGACGAGACAGGATTGCAGTCGGGAGTGCAGGTCCTGCAGCTGGATTGGCAACGCCGCCGGGGCGCTGTGCGCCGCCAGGATGAGTTGGGTATGGGAGTCCCGAATGGCATTGAACGCCGTGAAGAGCGCCGTCTCCCATTGGGCATTGCCGGCGATATGCTGCACATCATCGATACATACCAGGGAGAGCGAGTTCACGCCCTGCAGAATTTCCGGATGCAGTTCGGCCGCTTCGCGCATGGGCAGGTAGAGGCTGCCGTGCTGCCTTCCTGCTTTCCGGTGGCAGGCAGCCTGCAACAAGTGAGTAAGCCCGCAGCCTGTGCTACCCCAGATCAACAGCAATTGCTCGGAACGGCCGCCACCCGCGAGCGTCGCTACCGCCTGTTCGTTGCGCGCCGCAACCAGGAAATTTTCAAAGGTGGCGTTATCGTCGAGGCTGACACCCAGTGTCAGTTGATCAGGCTGCTGAGGATTCATCGATCAGCGAGTCCAGCGGTAATGCAGGACGGGATCCTCGCTATTTCTGCTGGCGGTAATTGGCAGCAGATCCCGGTCCAGGGCGATCAACTCGAGCAATTGCTGGGCGCTGCCTTGCAGACCCAACTCCAGCTCCAGCCGGGCGCCATCGATGCTGGTCATAGCCACACTGCGCACCAGACCCAAGGTCCGCACGTACGTCAGCAAAGCCGAATACGCCTGCAAGTCATCCACGCCTTCCACGCGCAAGCGCACATAGTTTTGATCGGTCGAGGCAGGCACAATGGCGAAATAACTCGCGAGCTGGTTGGTTATGCGATCCAGTGGCGCGTTCAGATAGGCTTGCAAGTCGACATCGAAGCCATCGAAAACCGTCGCCTGATTCTGGAAGATAAACTGCCATAGGCCCACCTTCTCGCCACTGGCGGTCAGCAACAGACGACCGGAAAGAATCGTATCGGCACCATAACGTTCGCTGGCGATGCGAATGGCAGTTTCATCGAGACTCCACAGCGCATCGACCGGCAGATTGCGGCGGTCCTCAAAATCCAGGACAGGAAAAATCAGCGGCAATCCCCGATTCGTGCTGAATTGCCGAATCGTATCCACGATTTCAGGATCCGTTTCCTGCGTCAGCAGGCGGCGATCACCGGTCGTGTCCTGGATGACCATCCACACCAGTACACTCGGTCGGTTGCTGTCCCAAATGGGCACGCTGGCACCTGTCAGCAGCTCATTGATCAGACCGGCGGCGAACGTAACAGTGACATAGCGCTGCTCGACCGTGATGCTGCGGGCGGGTTCAACGGCGGGCACCGTGGTGTCCGCATCGACTGCTTCGACCGGGATTACAGGCGGTGCCTGTCTCTCGATGAATTCACTGGAGTAACTGATGGCTTCGACATAGCGTTGTGCACTTTCCAGGGCACGTTGCACCCTGGGATCCTGTAGCCAACGTTCAGTGCCGGTGACCTTGACGATCACGGCGGACAGCGCTTCCCCGAAGGCACGGGTACGCTCGGCATCGCTGTCATTGCTGACTGCTACCTGGTAGCTGTACAAACCGGGCACCTGCAAGGCGACTGCGCTCGGCTGCAGGCACAGCACAACGAGCCAGCCCACCACCAGCAATGACCACTTGATTCGATAGCTCGAGTTCATGGGCAGCGATAATACTTGAATTCCCCCGGCTTGGCATTGCTTGCGGCATGGCGCAAAGCCTGTCACCGCGCGAATTTCACTGACTACATTGCTGCTTCTTGCTAAACTGCGCACCTGGTTCCAATCTGGATTTCCCGTCAACCTGCCCACACCATGGTGCTCGACGTAGTCAGCAACGAGGCCCTATTAGACATGACCGATTCACTCAGTTACCGCGATGCCGGAGTCGACATCGATGCAGGCAATGCGCTAGTCAACAAGATCAAATCTGTAACCCGCAAGACGAATCGGCCGGAAGTGCTGTCAGAGCTGGGCGGCTTTGGTGCGCTGTGTGATATTCCCGGCAAATATCGGCATCCGGTACTGGTTTCTGCGACCGACGGGGTCGGCACCAAGCTGAAACTGGCAATGATGATGAACAAGCACGATACGATTGGCATCGACCTGGTCGCCATGTGCGTCAACGATCTGATCGTCTGTGGTGCCGAACCGCTGTTCTTTCTCGATTATTACGCCACCGGAGCACTCAACGTGGAATCCGCCACGGCGGTCGTTACCGGCATCGGCGAAGGCTGCATTCAGGCGGGTTGCGCATTGATTGGTGGCGAAACGGCCGAGATGCCCGGCATGTATTCAGGTGAAGACTATGATCTGGCAGGATTTGCTGTCGGAATCGTCGAGAAGACAGGCATCATCGACCAGCAAAAGGTCGCCATCGGCGACTGCCTGATCGGGCTCTATTCCTCCGGCCCGCATTCCAACGGGTATTCATTGATTCGCAAGATTCTCGAAGTCAGCAAAGCCAAATTGGATGATCCCTTCGGCGACAGCACCTTGGGGGCAACCCTGCTGGAACCGACGCGCATCTATGTCAAGACGATCCAGCGCCTGGCCGAGACTGTCGACATTCATGCGCTCGCTCACATCACGGGTGGCGGCATCACCGAGAATCTGCCCCGCGTTCTGCCTGACAATGCTCAGGCGCAGATCGACCTCTCCAGCTGGACCCGGCCGGCAATCTTTGACTGGTTGCAGCAGCAGGGCAAAGTCCAGCCCGCCGAGATGTATCGCACATTCAACTGTGGCATCGGCATGATTCTGTGCGTGGCGGCGAATGCCGCCGAGCAGGCGCTGTCTGTGCTCAACGCTGACGGCAACAATGCCTGTCGTATCGGCACCATCGGCGACCGGCAAGGCGATGCCGCCGCGGTTGTGCTGAGCTGATTCCGGATTTGATTGGCCATGCCTGAAACGAAATACAGCATTGCGGTACTGATCTCGGGAAACGGCAGCAATCTGCAGGCATTGATCGACGCCAGTCACCTCGGCAACTACACGATCGGCCTCGTCATTTCCAACAAGTCCGACGCCTATGGTCTGGAGCGGGCACGACGCGCCAACATCGCCACGCAGGTGATCGATCACCGTGAATACGCCAACCGGGAAGATTTCGATGCCGCACTCATGGCCGTATTGGATGCCGAGCGCCCGCAGTTGATCGTGCTTGCCGGCTTCATGCGCATCCTCAGTTCAGCGTTTGTTCAGCACTATCAAGGCCTAATCCTGAACATACATCCGTCTCTGCTGCCGAAATACCCAGGGACGAATACTCATCAGCGCGCTATCGATGCCGGCGAAACGGAACACGGTGTTTCAGTGCATTTTGTAACCGAAGAACTGGATGGGGGGCCCGTTATCGCCCAGGAGCGCGTGCCAGTGCTCCCGCAGGACACGGCGAGAGAGCTGGCGGCGCGAGTCGCCGCTCAGGAGCATGTGCTGTATCCGCGGGTCGTCACCTGGTTCGCCGCCGGTAGACTGGTCATGCGCGATCAACGCGCCTGGCTCGATGACCGGTTGCTGCCCCCCTCCGGTGCCTGACAGGAATATGTATGCGCAATTCTGTCCTGACAAGCCTTGCCCTGATGCTGTGCCATGGCATGCAGGCGCAGGCAGACACGCCCCTCACGTATGAGGCGCACTACGAAGCCCACGCCAACGGATTGAGTGCGAAGGCCGAACGCAGCCTCTCAGCACTGGACGATGGCAGCTATCTGCTGGATATGCAGCTGGATGCCTCGATCATGTGGAAGACAGTCGCCAGCCTGGAACAGAGCAGCCGCTTTGAGTTTACCGATGACGGACTGCGCACCCAGGCCTATGACTATCAGCTCAGTGGCATTCGCGAGAACCATCGCAGCGTCGATTTCGACTGGGCACAAGGCCACGCGCTCAGTCGCGAGGATGATGAAAGCTGGGACATAACCCTGGACGGTCAGACGTATGACCCCCTCAGCCACCAATATGAGCTGCGACAAGCCTTGCTGCGTGGGGAACGTGGTGAGCAGGAATACTTCGTCATCGAGAATGACGAGATCGAACCTTTGCGCTATCGCGTCATCGGTGAAGAGATTCTGGAAACACCACTGGGCCGACTCAACACGATCAAGATGGAACGAGTACGCCCCCCCTCCAGCAAACGCTCCACAGTGATCTGGTTCGCCAGTGACTGGCAGTTTCTTCTGGCCAGAATCGAACAAGTGAGTGGATCAGGGCTTCACATTGAGATGGAGCTGGATTCAGCTGAGCTGGATGGGGAACCTGTAACACCGTTGCAATAACGACACGCTACCCCATTGACTGTTGCGGCGTAGCCCCTAATCGGAGTACGCGTCCCTGTCTTCCTCGCTCTGCTTCTTCTGCAGGCTGTATTTGCGAATCTTCTCGACCAGCGTGGTGCGTCGGATGTGCAGCCTGTCGGCCGCACGGGCGACCACACCGCCGCTGTCATCGAGCGCCTGACCGATAAGGCTGCGTTCGAGATTGGCCAGATATTCCTTGAGATCAATGCCATTGAGCGGCAGCAGGGATTGCGCTTCACGCTCCTGCTGCGCCAGCAGGTCATCACTGCCATTGCTTGAGTCAGCAGCATGCTCAAGCTCATGGTCAGACTCGATCAGATTATGCAGCTTCTCAGGCAGATTATTCAGTCCGATGATGCCATGGGGATAAAGAATCGCCATGCGCTCGACAAGATTGGCCAGCTCACGCACATTTCCTGGCCAGCTATACCGGCACAGGGCGGTGATCGCGGAGGAATTGAAACGCACTGAGCCCCGTTTCTCCTTCTCCATCACACTGATCAGTTCATTCAGCAACAGCGGGATGTCTTCGGCGCGCTCACGCAGCGAGGGCATTTCAATAGGGAAAACATTTAGCCGGTAGTACAGATCCTGGCGGAATTCTCCCGCGGCAATCATCTGCTCCAGGTCGCGGTGGGTCGCGGCGAGAATTCGCACATCACTCTGAATTGTTTCCACGCCACCCACGCGCTCGAAGCTGCGCTCCTGCAACACACGCAGTAACTTCACCTGCATGCTGAGCGGCATATCCCCGATCTCGTCGAGAAACAGGGTTCCCCCATTAGCCAATTCAAAGCGACCCACCCGGGAGGCGATAGCCCCGGTAAAGGCTCCCTTCTCATGGCCAAACAATTCGCTCTCCAGCAACTCCCGCGGTATGGCACCGCAGTTTATCGGGATAAAAGGTTTATCGGCTCGCGCCGAATTCTGGTGCAAATTGCGCGCTACCACTTCCTTGCCGGTGCCGGATTCGCCAGTGATCAACACGCTGACCTCAGTATTCGCTACCTGCCCCATCATGTAGCGAATGCGTTGCACGGCAGCGCTGTGCCCGACCAGGCTGCGGAACATATTGTAGTCCTGCACACCGTCGAAATTACGCAATCGATTGTAGTGTTCGTGAAAGACCTTCGCCTTGTGCAGGGCATCGAGTAGCGGTTGGTAGCTGAGTTGGGCTGGCAGAACCGCTGTGACGCGTGACAGCAGTTCCGCCGGGAGGCTCTTGGGCAGGGGTTGATCACCGAGCACGACGAACGGAGTGCCTGCCTCCCACTCATAGAGTTGCGCCAGCAGATCAGGCATGGAAGTGTGAGCGCAGGCGCCAATCAGAGCCACGGTTAATTCCGCACGTTCGGTGAGCATCGCGTCGACGCGCTGTTGCCAGGATTGTGTGGTGGCGGTGATTGCCGATTCGCCGAGGAAGTTCAACACCGTTTCGCGATCGCGGCGTGAAACCTCATCGTCATCGATCAACAGGATCCGGTTTTGGGTAGTCATGGCTTCTAACAGTAGTTTACAGCAGCCCTAATTAGACCTGCAGTCACTGCGTTAGTCAATTGATGGAGGCATTCCGACGGCGCGAAACTATTGTGAAACCAGTCGCAGTTTGAGTCGGGTCTGGGAATCGGCGCCGAAGCCATTGAGGAGTTTTGCGCGAGCGGAATCTTCCGGTTCGGATTTACCCAGGCGTCCCATTTCAAATTGCATGCAACCGATACGTTTGCTGTGTTGAACCGCTTCCCAGATCAGCGCGTGCAACAAAGGTCGCACGGTAGTCTGTGACAGCGCCGACCCGAGGATAAAGTGACAAGTACAGTCGGCGCACAGGAACAGCGCGGCAGAAACAGGCACGTTGCCACGCCTGCCTTCCACCAGAAAAGCCTTGTCTTGTCGAATGAGCGTTTCATACGTTGACTGACTCGAACAGGGTTCCTGTCCCGAGGCAATTGCCGCATTGTAAATTTGGTGAAGCGCTGTCGCGGCATCGGTATCGAAATTTTCACTGCTGACCAATCTGATGCCGAGGTTTCGTTGCCCCCAGTGAATCATCGCGCGCATCCTTTTTTGCAGATTGCGATGCAAGGTAGAAAACGAATGCGACAGGTTGATAATTTTTGCAGTTTGCAGAATGGGTTGAGCCCCCTTCTCGAGCAATACCTGTGTCACCGGAGACATCAAACCGCAGCTGACCGGATCCAGGTAGTCGAGTGAATCAGGCTTGATTTCCTCAATCAGCGCATTGATATGACGTTGGAGGAGAACACTGCTTCCGGTTGAAAATTATTCGAGCTCGATTCCATGCTCTGACGATTGATGTGCGTCGATGCCTCAAACCCAAAATAGCCAAGCCTCTTCTTGCCACCGTCATCGATGTGCATGGTGAGACTGCATGCGAATACCGGCTGGTTCTGATAGACAATCACAAAGGAGCGATTCACGAATCCGAGATCGGGGGGCGTGTTGCCGAGGCAGGCACGAGTGTGTGGTGAGTAGATGGCACTCTGTAGCGGATCGTTGGCAAACAACTCGCTCCAGTAATGATTGAAACTCGAATCTGTTGCTTCGATTACAGCAGGCACGTGCTTGATCTCATCATTGGTTGTATCAGCTTACCGACCCCGATTCCCACTTATTCTGTAGCTAAAAATTCAGCCAGGGCCTGTCTTAAAATATATCGGTCATTACAAACAGTCTAAACACCCAGATCTGCCAATGCAGTCCAATCAACTAAAACAGTCTGGCTTGGCGACAGGAATCCCAACTGATTTTTGTTACTGAACAACATTCCAGCACACTGTCACCGCTGTGCTAGCATGTCGTCGAATTGCACAAAAGTCGAACAGAATTACAAATGCTTGCAATCATTCCCGAGTTTCCGGGATTCAGGCGCCAACTTCCACGACTGTGCTGGATTTTTTCTGTCATACAAAGTCGGACATCTGAATTATGCCCTGGGATCACCCCGCTCCTTTCATCAAATCCATTATCGTGCAACCCGCTGATATTGACGGGTTAGGCCATGCGAATAATGCCTGTTATGTGCAGTGGTGTGAGCAATGTGCCTGGGAGCATTCGGCTCAGCTCGGCCTGAGTGTCACAGACTACCAGAAGCTGGACCGCGGTGTTGCGATCCATAAAGCGGACTATCACTATTTCCTGCCCAGTCTGGAGGGCGCGGAATTGCTGGTTGGTACCTGGCTCACTGCCTGTGACCGTAAACTACGCCTCGAGCGGCGTTTTCAGATCATTGACCCCGAGCTGAAGGCCACCGTCCTGCGGGGAAACTGGTTGCTGATTTGTACGACTCTTTCGACGGGCAAAGCCACGCGCTTCCCGCCAGAATTCCTGCAGATTTATGGTGATGCGGCAGCGGCATTCCGCGCCGAGTAAACGCCGACGCGCCCGCAAAGCGGTGCAACTGGTCTCTGGGATGACCCGGCGATATCGTTGGCCTCCCGAACTTTTCGAATACTGGGGGCGCAGCTTTCGGCGCGCCTGTAACCGTTCCTGTCAGGGTAAAGTGAGCCAGTCTTGCTGCCGTGACCTCTATTCTTAAGCCCGTGGCAACCAACGATTCTAAGTGATTGATATCGTGGAATGAATTTTCTATCCGGCCAGAGACAGGTCTTGGTCACGTAGAGGAAGGTATTAATAAAGCCTTTTATATCAGTGTCTTATATCATCTGTTAGGAGAAAAACCAAAATCCTAACCTGATTTCACCCGCCCCGGTTTCGAGGGCGAATTCGATTTAAAGATATTTTTACACCAGTCGTTATAGTTTAGACCCGCCGCTCATAGCGCCCGGCGCACGGCTGCTGTTATCGGGTTCTCCAGGTTCATGAAAGAGCGACAACACGAAATACCACAACAGATTTCCGGGTGTTGCTGGCCCCTGTATTCAGGCACGCCAGAGACCTCAATTGGATAGTGAAGTAGCAACGCAGTGAACAAACGAAGCAGCAAACCCACTCAACCCGGCAACCGCAAAGGCAAGATTGTGCGCCTCGCCGCCAAGCCGCAACCGCCAATGGACGTTGCCGCCCTGTGGCAGGCTGAAGGTCTGGATCTGGAAGGGGTCACACAGGAACTCGCGCACTTGCCAGAGCTCAATGCCACTCGCGTCGTCAAGCTGCATCAACGTCTCAGCGCCGGGGAATATGTGTTACATAGTCAACGGGTGGCGAGAAAACTGCTCGAATTCGAGTCCGAGCTGACCCGCTAAAGCCCCAGCGCGAATTAACGCCCTGACCCCTGTCTGGCGCCAGCTCCCGGCCCTCAGCCCCACACCAGCGGCGGTTCTAGCGGCGGTTCCAGAGTCGATAGACGCGGCAGGTCCGCAGCTGTGTCCACATCCCACAACTCCTCCAGACACTCCACACGCAGCCCCAGAGGGCGCAACTGCGCCAAAGACTGCTTCAGCACCCGCTCGGTTCCCCACTCGATATTTCGGAATAACTCGGGGATGACGCGGCGCAGGCCGAGCAGGACATAGCCACCGTCCTCTGCCGGCCCGAATACAACTTCCGCACCCGTATCAAGATGGTCGAGTGCCGCCTGTAGATACTCCGGCCCCAGTACCGGGCAATCGCTGCCCACCAACACCACACTCTCCACAGCGGCCTGGGACAGCATGGTGGTCACGCAATGCTCCATTCGCTGCCCCAGTTCATTACCCTGCTGAAGATATATTTTCGTTTTATTACAGAGTGTTAGAAACCATTCATTATGTGGATTCGAAGAAACCCACAAGGCGATGTCTGCAAGTCCAGCGTGCGCGATGCCTCCGGTAATTCGTTCTGCCATGGCGCGGTAAAGTGCGGCTGCGCCGTCTGCACCCAGCGCGGGGATCAGTCGCGTCTTGGTCTCCCCCGGCACCGGTTCACGCAGAAATATGGCTATCCTCGCCGAGGGATAGTGCGAGCCCGCGCCTGATTTCATGAGGGCAGCTCCATATCTGTTCACTCCCGTCCTGGATAATAGCGTCGCACAAGCCGCTCCGGACTGACGCCGAGGAAGTATTGCAGGCGCAACCACCACATGAGCACGATCGTGCGCACGATACCCTGACTCTCCCAGCGGCGGCTGGCGGCTCTCACCGGTCGCGGTATCCAGCCCGGAGAACTCTTGCGCCGGAGGAGTTTACTGATGGCGACATCTTCCATCAGTGGAATCGGCGGGAATCCACCGATGCACTCAAATAGCGCGCGCCGCACAAACAAGGCCTGGTCGCCGGTGCAGACAAAGGTGAGCCGGGTACGCAGGTTCATGCAGCGTTCGATAATGCGGTAGGGCCAAGACGGATTGTCCAGTTGCACAGGAAACCAGCCCCATCCAATTGGGTCGCGAGCAAGCGCATTGGTGATCAACCGCACAGCTCCCGTCGGCAAACGCGTGTCAGCATGCAGAAACAGCAACACGTCTCCGTGTGCGGCCGCTGCGCCGGCATTCATCTGCAGGCTTCGACCCGCGGCGCTTCTGAGAACTCGATCGGCCAGCGACGCCGCCAATTCCGCCGTGGCATCATTGCTGCCGCCATCAACGACCAGCACCTCGTGACCGGCACGGCGGTAGTCCTGCAGTGACTGCAACTGCTCAATGATCAGGTCAGCCTCATTGAGAACCGGCAAGATAATGCTGAGTTGGCCAGTCCCCGCATCGTCACTCGTATTCAATTGTCGAGCGCGCCTCCGCAGCTGCTGCCCTGCCCCGCGGTGCAGCCAAAGCAGTGTTCGCCTATCACGATGGGGTTGCCCGCAAGGTCCTGGCCGATGAGCTGCGAGAGATGGGTTTTGCGGCGACCATCACTCGCGAGCGGCATTGCCAGCATCTGATTGAAATCGCAATCGTAAACGTAGCCCTCCCAGTCGATACTGAGCAGACTGCGGCACATGACGGTGTCGAGATTCGTAGCCCGATACGCGTTACGCAGGATATCCATGTACTGATGATAGAGGCCCTTCGCCAACAGCATGCCGCCGAACCGGCTGATAGGCATGTTCGTGATCGTAAACAGTTGGTTGAAAACAATGCCGTGCTGCGCTTTCAATTCACGCTTGTAGTCGGCTTCCAGCGCGTCCTGGGCGGGCGGCAGATTGAGACCGTCCGGATTGTAGACGAGATTCAGCTGCAACGAAGGTTTGCTGCCATACCCGAATTCATTGAGTTGCTTGAGGGCGGCGATGCTTTCCCAGTACACGCCCTTGCCTCGCTGTTTTTCGACGTTTTGCTCCAGATAACAGGGCAACGATGCGGTAATTGTCACTCCCTGCTCTGCCAGAAACGCGGCCATATCCTCAAATCCCGGTTCGCCCAGGATGGTCAGGTTGCAGCGGTCGATAACTTCCACCCCCATCTCGCGGGCGGCACCGACCAGGTATTTGAAATGGGCGTTCATTTCTGGAGCACCACCCGTCAAATCAAGGACTTTGACACGATGCTCACGCAGATACGCGAGCACCAGATCCACGGTCTCGCGTTGCATTTGTTCGGTGCGGCTTGGCCCGGCATTGACGTGGCAGTGCGTACAGCTGAGGTTGCAGGTGTAACCCAGATTTACCTGCAGCGTGTCAGTCATTCCACGGTTGATAGCGGGGAAATTGGTTTTGATGAGTAAGGGCCGGGTATCGAGCATGATTGAATAGAGTTTCCTTGGATTTTGGTCTTTCTAAGCAGACCCAACAGCACCGTATTTTATGACATGCCCCTCGCGATTGCATGAGCTTCTAGCGGCTGATCCCAACCCGGAGAACTGACGTATTGTAATCAGGATTGCGACCGCCGAGGCTCCCAAGAAGCCCTTTTCCCCGAACTGTGACGAACCACGCAAACAGTTGAAATAACTGGGATTAAGCTTCTGTACAGCTCGGCCGTCATAGTCTGTATACAGGGAGGCGAAGTGCAGAAAAACTGTGCCGCACATCTTGTATTACAGACACTGTTGGTTTTTAATACGCGGCCGATATTAGCCGTATAGTTTTTTTGCCAATGCCAATATCGTCGTGCCACTCGCCCTATCTGTGTGCACATCAGGCAAGTCAGGAGTCGGCCACCGTGCCGATGGATGTTAACCAAGTGAACGCGAAAAACTTCTATATCGTAGCAACTGCCCCGAACGAGCCCTCTCTGCAGGTGAAGATTTCGGGACCTTACCTAACAAAGCAGGCCGCACAGGCCGATCTGGCTGCCGCTATCGATGAGGCAATGGGCATCGATCCCAGCGCCAAAAATTACGACTACAGCATCTCCAAGATAGAAAGTCGTAAACCTGGTGTCATCCAGCACATGGCCGCTCACGCCTAGCCCACACCCTGTAATAGGTGTAAACTAAGCACCAATCACAATCAGCCCAAATAGCCACTTTTGTATTGCGCGCATTTTCCTGCAATAAATAGCGGCTCATAGCTGTCTATATATTGGTCCATACATCAATTTTAGTTACGTTTTTCCGTCAGATCGCAGGACGGCCATAGAACGAGAGAGGTTCATGTGAAAAAACTTAGCGCACTACATCACATCAGTATCATCGAATCCCGTGGTACAAATTGTGCCTGGGTAAGAATTAAATATGATGGCAAGAGCTTTCAGCAATCATTCCCGTTCAAGAAATACGGCGGTAAAACCAAGGCAATTACCGCGGCCAAGGCCAAGCGTGATATCGAGGGCCGCAAGATTTATGGTTCAAACTGGCCTTACGCGAAGTTCAGCCCTCGCAAAATTTCACCACTGAATTCTTCGGGCGAAATCGGTGTGAGCTATTCAGAGAAAGACCATTCCTGGGTGGCAACCTGGCAAGAGGGCAAAGGCGTAAAGCGCAAGCAGAAGAATGCCTACTTCTCCATCAACAAGTACGGAGATGACAAAGCCAAGAACCTGGCAATCAAGGCACGTCGCAGCGCAGTCAAAGCGAATCGAATCGTCTAAAACTGTCAACGCGACTGCTTCAAGTCCACGCCCACATGGGGCTTTCAGTGTCTAGCGTGAGGTAAGTTTCACGGGCCTCTACTGCACTGAGGCCCTGAGTTAATCTCGCTGTGGCCTAGCAAAGCGTCATTTTTCTGCTTACTCTCCAACTGCTTCAGCCTCGTCAACTTCAACGACCGCTATATTCCCGATCTGCCTCTCAAGTTGCGCTCGCCGCATTCAGCGAGCCGCCTTCTTTTTGCTTTGTCACTGACAACAGGCGCTGAGCGGGCCACGCAAGCAGAGCAGACGAAAGCATGTAAACTGGGGATTGTGAATCGAGCGTTCGATAATAGCCGGGAACGGGTTCAGTTGACCAGTGTCTGACTGACCGTTCCCCAAATGCGTCGCGAATCCAGCAAGCTGGTGTACACGAGATTGGCGTCGAAATTGAGGCGATCGATGCCGAAAACTTCGTACAGCGCCTCGAAGCTCGCAACGGCCTCGTCAGTATCGCTGTCAATTGCTACGACAAGATCATCGAGAGACTTGCCATCGGTGAGCGCCTGCGCCGTATGCATGAGGCCGGCATCGCGCATGCCGGTGATCAGGATGACCTGGGTTTCCGCGCTGGCCGGAAACGTCGCAAACAGTCCATAGTCGCGGAAAGGCTCACCCGCTTCCGGCAATCCGGCATCACTCGTGTAGTATTCCGCGGTATCGACATTAAACAATTCATCGTAACTGCGCCCGATCTGCAAACCGGATCCGGCAAAAGTCATTTCCTTGAGTTTGTCCAGGGCGCTGATATAGCCGATGTACACGATGTGATTACTGCGAATTTCCGCCGTTGTCAGATCAGACATCATGGTGATGTTTACCGGTTTTCCGCTCTCCTGCAGGATCGGCACGATACGCGCGAGCGCGTAGGCGCTGCCCTCAGGCATGTAGCTCAAATCCAGATCGAGATAATTCTCCGTGCGCTCAATATCGCTGAATTGCAGCTCCTCGAGATCACGGGGCGAATTCACATTGAACTCGCGCACCATACGCGCGACATTGCCGTTCGCATTCAACTCGCCGAAAATGTAGTAGTCACCCATCACCAGCAATATAGGTTTTTCATCATTGAGCACCTTGTCCCAGACCGGATGTGCCGCGGCTACACGTGAGGCGTGCTCTACGGGATTGCCATCATCCTGCATGAGCACGACGAGATTGGCGACGAGCAACATGATCATTACCAACAACAAACCGGTCGTAAGTGTGAATCGTGGTACCTTCAGCGGTGCCGGAGAGAATGTCACCCGCACTGGCGTCTGTGGCAGTGCCGCCAGGGTATATTTGCCGCGAGGAATCACGATGCGGTAGCGGGCATCTTTCTCGAATTGTTCATAATAATTGTCGAGCTTCTTTCGCAGCTGGTGAATGTACACACGCACGGTGGAGTCAGCCGACACATCGAAATCCTCCGCCCTGCCAAGCGCCTCCAGTGCGAGCTCAATTTCCTTCGGAGATTTGTTCTCGATCGCACATTGCACGAGATAATCCAGCAAACGTGCGTAGTGACGAGATCTACCAAGAACTCCGCTGTCCGTGATGCGCTTGCCGAGCGCACGCAGTTCCACTGGCGAGAATGCCTCCTGGATGGCACGAATCTGTTGGTTGTCAGTGTCAGTGTTTGTCATTGAGTGTAAATTTCCAGCCTTGCTTTGGCCTTCAAGCACATAGTCCTGGCGCGCTGGCGCAAAATCAGCAGCGCTGATTGTAACAGCTTTTCCCCCAAGCCAAGCTCACGACTCAAGCAGCCAGGACTCGTCGGGATCCGGGATATCGGGATAGGCATGCCTTTAATTGCCCTGAAAGGCGTCGCGGGCGAAGTCGAGCGTGGTGTCACGGATATCATCCGGCCAACTGCGAATCTGCTGGGCAAAGCTTACCTTGTCGCCGGCATAGAGCGCCCGCATTGCTTCCTCAAAGCCCGCCAGATTCCCTGCCATGGCATACATGAAGCGGTGCGTGGCATCCTGGGCCTGCCGGACCTGATCCTCGTCGGCATGTAGTTTGCGATCGGCATCGATAATACGGCGCAGCGCCGCCGAGGCCCCTCCCCGTTGTCGATCCAGCCATTCCCAGTGGCGCGGAAATAGCGTCACTTCCCGCCCAACTACCCCCAGCCGCGGCCGCCCACGGGCCTTCTGAGAGCCCACGGGAGCGCCTGCTGCAGGGACTGGAGCGCGGGTCCGCTGCGGATTTGCGGCCTCAGCGGCGCTCGCTAGATTGATATCTACGCGCTGGCCGTCTTTGACCCGAAACACCAGGTAAGGAGGGACGTCCTCTCCCTGTGTTTGCGAGAGCAGTGTTCGAATGACATCTCCACGCGCCCCCTGCGTGATGCGAGTGGCTCCCAGAAAGACCAGTAACTGTTCAGGTTCCGTCATAGCACAATCCTTTTTACCAAGGTGAAAAGAATTACACCCGGATATATTAATTTGGCGAGCAATTTCATATTCGCTGCCGATCACGCGCATTCAGCGACGCCAGGGGGCAGCAAGGTCAGGATTTGAGGAGGAGAGATTTCAACTTATCGCTGTATTCGACCACCCCTTCCGAGACATAACTCTCGTGGTTACGCTCGATGTAACGGAGATCGTAGAGATAATTCACCATCGTGCCGAAGGACTGTGTGAGCCCCTTCTTGCTGACATCCGCCCCTGTATGGATCTGGTGAATCATGGCGCCATTACCGAGATGGAAACGGGCCACAGGATCAACCGGGTATTTGCCCTGCTTCGCCACGGCCAGGTAATTGAACATCAATCGCCGCAAAACCTGCGATTGCTCTTCGTTCATTTCGCGCTTTTCGGGAAACTCCCTCACCGTTCGCTTGAGTTGGGCAAGGCTCGATTCCGGGGTCGCCTCATCGGCGTTCAGCCAGTTGGCAAAACCCGGAATCGGCGACAAGGTCACAAACTGTTTGATCGAGGGGAATTCGGCCTGCAGTTCCTGCACCACCTGCTTGATGAGGAAATTGCCGAAGGAGATGTTCTTCAGCCCCGGCTGGCAATTGCTGATGCTGTAGAACGTTGCCGTCTTGTATTCCGGTGACCAGTCATCGTCTTCGATGTGGTCATTGAGAATCGCGAAGATAGACCCCGGCACGTCCTGCCCGAGTGCCACCTCGACGAAAATCAGCGGCTCATCGACAAGCGCCGGGTGAAAGAAGGCGAAGCAACGCCGGTTCGGCGGATCGATGCGACTGCGCAGATCATTCCAGTCCTTGATCTCATGCACCGCCTCATAGCGAATGATGCGCTCGAGGATGGCTGCGGACGTGGACCAGTTGATGGTTTGTAGCACAAGAAAGCCGCGTCCGAACCAGGACGTAAACATGCGTACGAAGTCATCGTCGACGGCTTTCAACTGCGGGTGCGGCTTGAGCAGTTTCAGCAAATCGGTGCGCATGCTCACAAGATCATGCGTCGCATCGGGGGTCTGGTTCAGACGACGCAACAATTCATGACGGCGAGGTTCGGTAACACGAGAGAGTGCATTGAGATTGGCACTATTGGGATTCGCCGCGTAGGTCTTGTAGGCCGCCTCGACGGCGGCCTTATCGGCGTTGAAATCCTGCTCCAGTGTCTCGAAAAAACTCAGTTTCTCGTCATCGGAAAGACTGCCATAACGATCCAGCAACTCTCGGGCTGTCACGATCGCAGACACCTCACCGGTGTTACCCATAATCTTTTGCAGCAATTCGGCCATGCTTGGTTGTGCATTGCCGGCGAACAACCGTCCCCGCTGTCCCTTCACGAGACCGCTGAGAAAATCCTGAAACCTGCCAAACGCCATATGCTACTACCCCGCGAGTTAAGCTGCGCACAGTCTACTGGATTTGTAGGGGCTTTTCACAAAGAAAGGCACTGACCTTTTGGACTATGGACTTCACCGAGCGAGCGTCCTATTATTTTGGGTCAGTCCTGCATTCGAAGAAAACCGGCTCTGAAATCGCCCGCAGGCGAGAGCCGATAAAAAACTCACCTCACTGAGAGAGAGAACGCGATCATGCCGAATTTCCAGCCCAAAAACCTGCCCCTTTTCAAAGCCAGCCTGTTTGCCTCTGCCCTGCTCGTCCTGGCGGCTTGCCAACCTCAACAACCCGCCTCCTCTGCGACTACAGCTGCTCCGGCAACCCCGCAATACAGTGCCGACTTGCAAATGGCGCAACCGGAATCGGTGGGCATGGATTCCGAACGACTCGCCCGCGTCAATGCCAGAATGAAGGAGTTTGTCGATAACGGCCAACTCGCCGGCGTGGTGACAATGACAGCGCGTGACAGCAAGATCGTTCAGTTCGACGCAGTCGGCTACCGCGACATCGCGGCTGGCGATCCCATGGCAAAAGACGACATCTTCCGCATCTACTCCATGAGCAAGCCAATTACCGGCGTGGCGATGATGATTCTGTACGAAGAAGGCAAATTCAAATTGTCAGATCCCGTCGAGAAATACATTCCCGAGTTCAAGGATCTGCAGGTCGCCGCCGGCGAGGATGCAGATGGCAACATCATCACTGAACCGCCGACTCACAAAATGACAATGCGTGAACTGATGAGCCATTCCGGCGGCCTGACCTACGGCCTGTTTTCCCAGTCGAAAGTCGATGACATGTACAACGACGTCAACATGCTCGACCCGGACTCGACTTTGCAAGATATGATCGACAAACTCGCGAAGATTCCCCTGCGACAACAACCAGGCTCAATGTGGCACTACAGCGTCTCAGTCGACGTGCAGGGCTATGTCGTTGAGAAACTGTCCGGCCAGAAGTTCAGCGATTTCCTCGAAGAGCGCATCTTCGAACCGCTCGGCATGAAGGACACCGATTTCTACGTCCCGGAAGAAAAGGCCGACAGACTCGCTCAGGTTTACGGCTACGCCCCGGATGGCAAACTCGTTGCGCAGGAAGGTTTCGGGGGCTCTAACAACTACTTGCTGGATCAGGCGTTCGAATCCGGTGGCGGCGGTCTCGTATCAACCGCAATGGATTACATGCGCTTTGCACAGATGGTCGCCAATGGCGGCGAACTGGATGGCGTGCGCATCCTCGCCCCGCTGACGGTAGAGATCATGCACAGGAATCAGCTACCCAAGAGCGTTCCTGGCATAGGACTCGGTGCACGAGGCACGACGTTCGGACTGGATTTCGCCATCATAGAGGACCCGGTCGAAGCCGAGAGCTACTCCAAGGGCGAGTTCTACTGGGGTGGTGCTGCGGGGACGTGGTTCTGGATTGATCCGGTGGAGGATATTGTGTTCGTGGGGATGATTCAGCAGTTCGGGGGCAGAACCCCGGTACCGGATGTCAGAGGGGCTTCACGGCAGGCGGTTTATCAGGCGGTTTTGGAACCCAAATGATAGTAGCGGATTTGTTAGCACGCTTAGTTTCGAGTGAGAGAAACTGCTCTGAACGGGCGAACTTCACGCCATCCTCTAACAAAGATCTATAAACTTACTTTTACCAAAATTACTAACAAGTGAACGCGGCAAGAAATCTTTGTTAGTTTTTACTTCTTAGATTAAGGTAGAGAAATTTTCTCGAGCCATTTGTGTCTCTAGAGAGTTCGGTTACTGCGGCAATAAATACGCCACAAAACGTCGCTTCTCCGAAAGTAGTGCCAGGTATTAGTTTTATGAGGCTTGGCAATTTTAATTTCTAGCATCGCAGATTTATTAGCGAGTCAATAACCGATATCGTGCGATAAACCCAATTAACAACTTCCAGACACCTAACCCTTTTTCACGCTCGCCATTCATAGTGAGTCCACAGTCGTAACACTTTGACGACCTTCTCGGCCTCTAAGAACTGGTAGACCAGGCAATACCGGAAATTGATTCACTTCGAATAAGCACAAGCCAAATCACCCACTAGCTTTTCGTAGGGTAGCGGGTTTTGCCAAGAGTTCAATTCGAGAATAACCAGCAAATCCCATGCATTCGCTTTTGCACCGAAGGAAGCCAGTATTGTTTCGTACCTTTACGCTTTCTTGGGGAAGTGAAGCAACCAGATTCGCAATCAAATCCAATTCATTCGTGCAATCATCAAGCCTTTCTTGCATACCCTCAACGATAGATTCCCTCATCCCCGGCTCCGATAAGAGTTACAAGGTCTCGTTGATCGCATTTCAATCCTCCTCTGCCAAAAGCACCGCGTTGCCGCGCTTGCCCGTAATAAACACCGGCTCGTGATTGACCGACGTGTCGTCGATCAATTTAAAAAGATTAGCCCCTGCTTCCGTCGCATTGAGTGTTCTCTTAACCCTACTCTTTTGAAATCGAATGCACGTAATTGCGTGCGCTACATGCAATCAGATTAAATTTCACAGCATCACACGGCAGTGGCAAAAAAAATTACTGAAATAATCGGTCCAATACTTTGGTCAATCAAAAGAAACGAGAATATCGGACATTGCTCAAATATTGACTCTATTGGACTGAATATTTATTTGCTGTCCAGCCGTTATGAGAAGCCAGAATGGGAATAGTTTTTCTCTAGGAATTCAATTAGGGCACGGACCGCTCTTGACCTCCTCGAAGCTGGGGCTTCACTTGAAGTCATCATACTTAGAGGAGGTTGGCTTTAAGATGATGGCGCATGAGTATTTGCGGAATTGGTCATGAGACTCAGGAGTTCAGTCTAAATTGATGCGTAGCCTAAAAAAGGGTTTGTTCCGTTCCTTCAATTGATGCACTGAAATCGTAGAATAGAAGTTCCGCTTTTAGACTTCGATTGCGAGATCAGCTCTTCTATCGGAA
>JALRBQ010000028.1 GCA_023257655.1 Pseudomonadales bacterium | reverse complement strand
TGCCGGACATCACCAACGTCCAGGTACAGATCAACACCCAGGCACCGGGTTACTCCCCCTTGGAGGCCGAGCAGCGCATCACATTCCCGGTGGAAACGGCGCTGTACGGTCTGCCCAATCTGTCCTACACCCGCTCTCTGTCTCGCTATGGCTTGTCCCAAGTGACCGTGGTGTTCGAGGAAGGCACGGATATCTATTTCGCCCGTAATCTGATCAATGAGCGCCTCGGCGCGATCAAGAGCGTGCTCCCACCTGGCCTGGAGCCGGAAATGGGCCCCATTGCCACGGGGCTGGGCGAGATTTTCATGTACACAGTGGATGCGCTGCCCGGCGCCACCCAGGACAACGGCGAGCCCTGGGATGCCACGGCCCTAAGGGAGGTGCAGGACTGGATCATCCGACCACAGCTGGCGCAGGTGCCCAGCGTGATCGAAATAAACTCAATAGGCGGCTATGACAAACAGTATCACGTCACGCCCTCCCCGAGAAAACTGCTGGAATTCGGCATCGGCCTCGAGGATTTGGTGGTGGCGCTACAGGCCAATAACGCCAATCGCGGCGCGGGGTACATCGAACGTAATGGCCAACAATTACTGGTGCGATCGCCCGGTCAGCTGAAGACTATCAGCGATATTGAACAGCTGGTCGTCGCGAACCGCGGCGGCGCACCCGTAAAGATAGAAGACGTCGCCGAGGTCGCTATCGGCAAGGAGTTGCGCACCGGCGCTGCCACCCGTGACGGCGTGGAAACAGTGCTGGGTACCGCCATGATGTTGATGGGGGAGAATTCCCGCAGCGTGGCCCGGGCTATCGCTGAGCGGCTGGAAAAAATCCGTCCTTCGCTGCCCGAGGGCGTGCGCCTGGAAACCGTGTATGACCGCACCACGCTGGTGGACAAAGCCATCGCGACGGTGGAGAAGAACCTCCTCGAGGGCGCGCTGCTCGTCATCGTCGTGCTGTTCCTGCTGCTGGGCAATCTGCGGGCCGCCCTGATCACCGCAGCGGTGATTCCCCTGTCGATGCTTGCCACCATCACCGGCATGGTCAGGACCGGTGTTTCTGCCAACTTGATGAGCCTGGGTGCGCTGGATTTCGGACTGATTGTCGATGGTGCCGTGATCATTGTGGAGAACTGTATCCGGCGATTGGCCGGTGCCCAGCAGGCCAACGGCACGCTGCTGCCGCTCAAGGAGCGCCTGCAGCTGGTGTACGAAGCCACGACCGAGGTGATCCGTCCGAGTCTGTTCGGGGTGGCGATCATCACCGTGGTTTACATCCCTATCTTCTCCCTCACCGGTGTGGAGGGGAAGATGTTTCATCCCATGGCCGCCACCGTGATCATGGCCCTTCTGTCTGCCATGGTATTGTCGCTCACCATTGTCCCCGCTGCGGTCGCGATACTCTTGACGGGCAAGATTCGCGAGAACGAGAGCGCGGTCATCCACAGTGCCAAATGGTTTTATCGCCCAGCGCTTGAAGTGGCTCTGAAATTCCGTTGGTCGGTGCTGGGCGGCGCCGGCGCCTTGCTGGCAACCTGCCTCTGGCTGGCAACAACCCTGGGATCGGAATTCGTACCGCAACTCAACGAGGGTGACATGGCGGTGCAGGCCATACGCATCCCGGGCACCGGTCTGGAGCAGTCGATTGCGATGCAGCAGCAGCTTGAGGGACGCATCAAGGTAATTCCGGAGGTGGCGAAGGTATTCGCGCGAATCGGCACGCCAGAGGTGGCGACAGATCCCATGCCGCCGAACATCGCGGACAGTTTCGTGATTCTCAAACCCCGAGAGCAATGGCCCGACCCGGACAAGCCCAGGGATGTCCTTATCGCGGAGATCAAGGCGTCAATAGAGGAATTACCAGGCAACACTTATGAGTTCACCCAGCCCATCGAGATGCGATTCAACGAACTGATCTCCGGCGTGCGCGCGGATTTAGCCATCATGGTATTTGGCGACGATCTGGATCAGCTGCTGGCGTCTGCCAACGATGTCCTTGCTGTTGCGGAATCCATCGACGGTGCTGCAGACGCACGGGTCGAGCAGGTCACCGGCCTGCCGATGTTATCGGTGCACCCCAAACGCATGGCGCTGTCTCGCTACGGCCTGAGCGTGAATGATCTACAGGACCTGGTCGCTGCTGGCGTGGGTGGCGAAAATGCGGGCCTTATCTACGAAGGCGACCGTCGCTTCCAGCTTGTGGTTCGGCTGCCCGAGGGCATTCGCCGGGATGTGGACAGCCTGGGAGACCTGCCGGTTCCCCTGCCGGGAGGCGGCTATATACCGCTGTTTGAAGTCGCCGAGCTGGAACTGGCCCCCGGCCCTAATCAGATCAGTCGGGAAAACGGCAAACGACGTGTGGTGGTCACAGCCAACGTCCGGGGCCGGGACCTGGGTGGCTTCGTTGAGGAAGCCAGGGAAAAGATTCAGCTGGAAGTCGACCTGCCCGCCGGATACTGGCTGGAATATGGCGGTACCTTCGAGCAGCTGGAATCTGCTAGCCAGCGGCTGGCTATTGTTGTGCCCATAACCCTGGTTATTATTGTAGCCCTGTTGGTCATGGCCTTCGGGTCTTTCAAAGACGCGTTGATCATCTTCAGCGGTGTCCCCCTGGCACTCACGGGTGGTGTCCTCGCGCTGTGGTTGCGGGGCATGCCGTTGTCGATTTCAGCCGGGGTAGGCTTTATCGCCTTGTCGGGCGTGGCTGTACTCAATGGTCTGGTGATGGTGGCGTTCATTCGCGACCTGTGGCGCCAGAACGGCGATCTTGCGGTCGCGGTGGTGGAAGGCGCTCTGATCCGCCTGCGACCGGTACTGATGACCGCGCTTGTGGCAAGCCTTGGCTTTGTGCCGATGGCGCTGAACACAGGTACCGGCGCAGAGGTGCAGAGGCCGCTGGCCACGGTCGTCATTGGCGGTATCATCTCGTCAACGCTGCTGACGCTGTTCGTGCTGCCGATTCTTTATATCCTGCTGCACAGGAAAGACTCGAGCGTGTAGCGAACCGGTTAGGTCCCGCCTCCACTGGCTGTATCGGGGGCGGGGACTAACAGGCAGGGGCCGTAAGTCCTCTGACAGCGAATTCACCTATGGCTACCGACGGCTGACTCGGCTGGTGCGCCCTAGCGTTTATCGCAGGTTCGCAGTGTTGCGAAAAAAAATGGCCATGTGAAAGACGAGAGATGGTGATTGAAATCAAAGCCAGCATCCGCGAAACCTTGCGGGACGATGTCCGCGACGCACCAAACGAATTGGAGGTTGTCACGGACATCGCTGTGGTCACTCGCAGGACCTATGACCACGCCGTGAGGAACGTTGGTTTCAAGCAGATTGAGAAGACCGAGCTGGAGGCCGACAACGCCGAGTAGCAGGTCGTCGACTGTGTTGTCCCGAATGCCACGACCGGGGAGGGAAAGCCGGGAGACGGTCGGGTGTTTGTCACGCAGCTCAAGCGAGCGGTGACGATTTTCGACGGCGCAAGCGCGGATTAAGTCGGTACAAAAAGGATGGCAGTATTGAACCAAAAAAACGCCTGGCCGGGGTGGCCGGGGTTTTGGATTGAACACGAAACGAGGTAAATCCAGTGAGCCACGACCACGTTAATATCTCAGATGAACCCAATGATAAGCGAGTTGCTGTCGCCATCTGGGCGAACGGGATCCTGACCCTCGTTCAGATTGCGGGCGGCATTTTTTCCGGCAGCCTGGCTTTGATCGCTGATGCCCTGCACAACTTTTCCGATATGGCGTCGCTCGTCATTGCCTTTGCGGCGCGGAAAGTTGCGCGGCGCCCGGCCGATGCGCGAATGACCTTTGGCTATGGCCGGATCGAAATCGTGGCTGCTCTAATCAACTACACGACCCTGATTCTGGTGGGTGTATACCTGATCTACGAAGGCGTCATGCGGATGTTCGATCCACCGGCTGTTCAAGGCTGGGCCGTGGTTGTACTCGGCTCCGTGGCGCTGGTCGTGGACACGCTCACGGCGTGGCTGACGTACTCCATGCAAAAAGGTAGCGTCAACATTCGCGCGCTTTTTCTACACAACCTCTCTGACGCGCTGGCTTCCGTCGCGGTTATCGTGGGCGGAACGCTGATCCTTTTGTACGAAGCGTCGTGGGCGGATCCGGCAATAACTATGAGAGTTTGAAGCCTATCTCAAATGCGGTCGCCTCGAGCACGGGTTTCTTCGCGTGCGTTGCGATACGTGCCACTTCGAGCGCCTGGTGGCGTTTTCTTGTAAGAAGCGAGGATTCTGTCCCAGCTGCGGTGCCCGTCGCATGGCCGAGACTGCGGCACTTCTCTCGGACGAGGTATTTCCCGATGTGCCATTGCGTCAGTGGGTGATCAGTTTTCCGTTTCCCCTACGGTACCTGTTCGCTGCCCATCCCCATGCAATGGGTAAGGTCCTGGGAATCGTTCATCGGGTTATCTCGAGCCACCTGATCCATAAGGCTGGACATTCGCTCAAGGAGGGCGCGACCGGGGCCGTAACGCTGATTCAGCGTTTTGGTAGTGCACTGAACTTGAATATTCACTTCCATATCCTGTTTCTGGACGGCGTCTACGTGTATCGCGACGATCGTCCGCCCCGCTTTCAACGCGTCAAGGCACCGAACAAAGACGTGTTGGAGGAGTTGATTCAACTGATCAGCCAGCGTGTAGGTCGCTGCCTCGAACGCCAGGGTTTGCTGGAACAGGACACCGAGAGCGCCTGGCTGGATCTCGACCCTGCTGAAGACAACGATGCTATGCCCCAGATCCTAGGCAGTTCCGTCTCCTACCGGATCGCCGCCGGCCCACAGCAAGGGCGCAAGGCCTTCATGATTCGCACCATCCGCCCGCTGGACCGACCTGACCCCGGACTGGAGCGAGTGGCCAAGGCGAATGGGTTCTCCCTGCACGCGGGGGTGAGCTGCGAGGGAAAGCAGAAAGACAAACGCGAGCGCTTGTGCAGGTATATTGCTCGCCCCGCCGTAGCCGTTCCCCGTCTCTCACTCAGTTCCACCGGCAAGGTGGTATATACCCTGAAGACGCCCTACCGGGATGGAATGACCCAGGTAGCCTTCGACCCTGTAGATTTCATTGCGCGGTTGGCTGCTCTGATACCGAAGCCGAGAGTCAATCTCACCCGCTACCACGGCGTCCTGGCTCCAAATCACCGCTGGCGAGGGATGGTCACACCAGCCATACGCGGCAAAGGAGTGAAGCGAATCGCCAATACTGAAGTTCGCTCACCCGCTGAACGACACGTCGCGATGTCTTGGGCCCAGCGACTCAAGCGCGTATTCAATATCGATATGGAAGTTTGTGGTCGCTGTGGCGGGTACGTCAAAGTCATCGCTTGCATTGAGGATCAGGACATCATCGACAGGATCCTGGCTCATCTTCGCGAGAAGGAACAGGAAGCCCCTGCCCGGCCCCTCCTGGTGCCCCCAACCAGGGCGCCACCTGCCACGCTGTCTCTTTTCGCCGGGACGGAGCTGAATCACCAGGGACGCCACTGAAAAAACCATGGCATGGACTACTGCGGGCTCTCGTTCAGGAATGAGCGGTTATGAATTGCACGATCAACTCAGCGAGCAATTTTTCAGGCCTGCAGGCGGGTATTTCGCAAATTTCTCCAGCTCAGTTGGCAGCACCAGTGAGGAAATCTACTCTCAACAGGCCGTTTATTTCTCCTATACTTCTAGGCGATGGAGCTTGGTCAACGCCGATTTACCTAATGCGGCGCAAGCGGGCCCACGTTAGTCTCGGGGTTCGAAATCTGCTCACTGAACTTCACAGATAGAGTTGGGCCCGACAAGCGGCTACCAAGGAATACCGCCAACCCAATCACCCGCAGCGGTGCCCAGTTTGTCGATCGTAATGTCGCGCCAAACCCCAGCCGCGAAATACGGATCCGTCTCAACGAACGCTCGTGCATCGTCGCTGTCGAGCGCCGTGATCACCAACAGCGAGCCCGCGAATTCTTGTTCTTGCTCGTCGCGCAACGGTGCCGCGACCTTAATGCGCTCGCCGACGGATTTGATGTGCTTGAGGTGATCCGCCAGCTTCTCCATTCGAATAGGCTTACTGCCATCTACATCACGGCAAACGATAGAATAGAGGTGGGTCATGGTAACGGCCTTTTCGCAATGAAGCTGTAGTAGCTGGGATCATCATAGGATTTCCAGTCTCTCGACACCCGCTCTTCGTTGATCAGGGTACGCTGAAAGAGTCTGCCCTTCCTATACCAATGCCATGTGCGATTTTTCGCATTGCCGTCTTCTGCGACGGTGATCATTTCATAGTAGCGAAAGTCCGGTTCTCGTGTGTACGCCGGAGACGGAGTTGAAGGTAAAGATTTTCATTACGTGCACGAAACAGACAGCCAAGGCTGGAAAAGTACAGTCCGACGACCAGGACCCATGCCTAAGTTTTACACAGTATCCGATTCTAAACACGAAAACGACTCGTATTTTACAAACCTCCTAGACCGTTGGACACAATTAAAATACACGGATCCGTCC
>JALRBQ010000018.1 GCA_023257655.1 Pseudomonadales bacterium | reverse complement strand
CTCATGCAGCCGAGACCCAGGGCAGAGACCCTTAATTCTCCCAATTGTCGTGTCTGCATGCGCTGGCTTCCTGTGCGGTAGGGCGGGCGGCCGCCCGGGGCTGGCACTATACCATGCCTGAATGGGGGTCGCCGATTCGTTCAGATTCAGTTCAGACTGGCTTCGCTAAGCTTCCATCCATTGCGGCACGACCCGTTCACCCGGCATCCCTCGCAAAGCCCACGTCCTTTTTGTCGGGAGTTTCAAGGTGTTATTCCGCATATCCCTGCTGTGCTGTTGGCGGATAGTGAGCAGGGATTTTTTTGCCTGTCTTTCGAGCCAGTGCGCGCCCTCGCTTGTTCCGCAGCTTCGTCCTTGATCTATCGTAAATCTTTGTTAGGATTGCACTTTTCCCGTGGGCATTCGGCCCTGGGCAAGCAAGGTTTCGATGGATATCGCGTCACTCGCACCAACGGCATTGCACCGCGCTGGCCGGGCCGGTTTCTGGCTGGCTGTCCTGTGTGCGTTTGGCTTGCTTTTCGTCACGAACGCCTTTGCACAGGCATCGCTCGGCACCTCGCCTGACTACGAATTACCCAATGACCTCAGTGGTGTGCACTTCTACCTGATCACGGTCGATGTCGGCGACATGGTGTACGACAACTTCGGACACACGGCACTGCGTGTCTACGATGAAAATACCGACACCGACACAGTCTTCAACTGGGGCGTGTTCGATATGAGTGGCGGCGTTGTCAGTTTCTCTTACGACTTCTTCAAGGGCATCATGCGCTACCGGCTCGAGACACATACGCCGGCGCAGGAATTCAATGCCTACCGCAGTCAGCAGCGTACCGTATGGCAGGATCGCATCAACCTGACCAATCCCCAGAAGGCGGTACTCTATCGCCGTCTGTTATGGAATCTGCAGCCCGAGAACGTCATTTATGATTACCAGTACTTCGATGACAACTGCACAACCCGGGTCCGTGACTACCTTGACGAGGCGCTATCGGGTCGCATTGCCGCCCATAACGACGGCGTAACCAACCAAACCTACCGCGAGATTGTGCAGGATCACTATGCCTCTGTCGCCCTGATCGGCCTGTCGCTCGATGTGTTGATGAACAGCAACATCGATCGACCGGTTACGGAATGGGAGAGCATGTTCCTGCCCGTAAATTTGCGCAATCGCCTCGCCGGAATCCAGTCAGATGTGGCAGAGAATGGCAAGCGACTGCCCTTGCTGTCGGACTCGCAACAGTTAATGGAATTCACACCACCGACCGTGCAACAGGATCCGTACCGAATCGCGGCAATCACTTTACTGGCGCCGGTGCTGCTGCTGTTCCTGCTACTGAAGCGCATCCCCATGTCGTACTTCGCGACACATTCGCGGCTGACTCTTAATTTGGCCGGCTTCAGTTTTCGCGTGCTGGGCCTGCTCGGCGTGTTGACCGCCTTGTTCAGCGGCATCTATGGTGCGCTGATGCTCGGCAGCTGGTTCGTCTCAGACCATCTGGATCTGCATCACAACGTCAACCTGTTGCTGTTCTGGCCCAGTGATCTGCTTGGAGTGTTTGTCGGTCTGTATTGGTTACTGGCCTGCAAGCCCTGGCCCATGACCCATAACAGCAAGCCCTTCATTAATTACTATCTGTTTGCCCACGGTGTCGGCATGGCCATCTATGCCGTGCTGGCGTTGATGGAATTGAGCGCACAAGCCATCGGTCAGATCGCCCTGTATGTGCTGCCGGGCTTCTGTCTCTACACACTGCTGGTTGCCCTTGTCGGTTTCCAGCCAGCCAAACCCAGGAACATGTTCTTTTGACGGTTATCGAATCCATCAGTCCGTTACCGGGGCGCACCGCCCAACCCGAGGCGATGGCCCTGAAAGTGGCGCAGTCTGCCGAGCAGATCAAACCGCTCAGTGAATGCACCGCCGCAGAAGGTAGGGCGCTTCGCGCCGCCAGAGGCAATCCGTTCGCTCCCGCGCCCTGTGCGGGAGTGACGCGCGAGGAACTCACGATCGATGCCGGCGAGGCCACCATTCGCGGATGCCTGTATCGGCCCGGTCCGGCCACGACGCCGCAACCCTGTCTCGTCTATTACCACGGTGGCGGTTATGTTATCGGCGATCTCGATACGTATGACACGCTGATGCAGCAGGTCGCCGCGGCATCCGGGTGTGTCGTGGTGTCGGTCGAATATCGGCTCGCGCCAGAGGTGAAATCCAGGCAGATTTTTGCCGACGGCCTCGGTGCCTACCGCTGGGTGCGGACTCACAGTGAAACGCTCGGCATCGATGCCGGGCGCATCGCCATCGGTGGCGACAGTGCAGGCGGCAACCTGACGATTGCAGTCGCGCTGCAATGTCGCGACAACCATCTGCCCATGCCCGCGTTTCAGGTACTCATCTATCCGGCGACCGATTACAGCATGCGCTTCGCCTCGGTGGATGAATTTGCACGCGGCTACTTTCTGACCAAGGCCAATATGTGCTGGTTCCGCGATCATTTCCTGGAAGACAACCTTCGCATCAGCGATCCGCTGGTGTCACCCATTGGCGCCGATCTGCACGGGTTGCCACCGGCGTTTGTGCTGACCGCCGGCTTCGATCCGCTGCGTGACGAGGGCTTTGCGTTTGCCCAGCGGCTGATCGAACACGGCGTCAAGACCGAACACGTGTGTTATACCGATATGATCCACGCCTTTCTGTCCTTCGCCGGTGGAATCGAACCCGGCATGACGGCAGTGCGCCAGATCGGCACGGTTTTGCAGCAGGCCTTACGCTCCTAGCGATCCGGGACACAGAATCGGGAAGCAGGTTCGGGGAACAGAATTGAGAAAAAGACAGGCACAAAAAAGCCGCGCAATGCGCGGCTTTTTTTATGGAACAACTTTTATGGAACAACTACCGGGTGAATCGTTTACGGGGTCACGATTTCGACGCGACGATTGCGCTGGTAGGCCTGTTCAGTCTGTCCGCGTTCTGCCGGGCGCTCCTCACCGTAACTTACCACTTCGATCTGTGAGCGGGCGGCGCCGTTGACGACCAGGTAGTTCAGGATGCCATTGGCACGACGCTCGCCGAGTGCCAGGTTGTATTCACGAGTACCGCGCTCATCGGCATGGCCTTCGAGACGGATGCGTTTGCTGGGATTGGCTGCCAGATCACGGGCGTGGAAGGTCAGCACGTCGCGGTCAGCCTGACGGAACTCGGCCACGTCGAAATCGAAGTAGAAGATTTTGGTATTGAGTGCAGCTTGACGCATGCGCTCTTCGGCGGCAGCTTCACGGGCCGCGCGCTCGGCGGCGAGTTCCTGGGAGCGGCGGGTAGTGGCGTCGACGCCGGACTCAGACTGGGCAGCCGGAGCCGCCGGTGCCGCTTCTTCGCTGGTTGAACTGCAAGCGACGATGCTGGCGAAGGTAATCAGTAACAGAGCGGTTTTGGTGATTTGACTTATTTTCATGGTAGCTCCTGCAAATCGAAACTTTCGGGGGGGGGGGATTGTTCTGTGTGTCTTTAGCCCGCTGTCGGGCCTTGAAAAAAGAGTGCGCAGAATACCGCATTTGGCAGGCTATTGCCATTGAGCAAACGCAATAAACCCGCGGTATTCAGGGCCCCGGTTCCTGATGGCGCCCCCTCTGGAGGGCACGGAATGTGCCGCTTTGGCATCGAGCAAGCGCTCGAAATCGTTGTCCCTCCGGGGCCGGAAGTGGTACCCTGTGCCGGCTCGAAATACATGGGCCGATGGCATCCCGCCCCGCTGGCGCCACCCGCATCCCGGGTTCCCGCCTGACAATCGCACCCGACTAGCACACCGGCATCGAGGAGAATTGATGTGAATGCTGATTTTACAGCCGAGGAACTGGCCTTCCAGAAGGAAGTGCGCGAGTTCATGCAGAATGAATTTCCGGCGTCATTCAAACAGAAGATCGATGCCAACATTCGGCTGACCAAAGACGAGACGGTGCAGTGGCAAAAGATTCTGTACCAGAAAGGCTGGGCCGCGCCAAACTGGCCCGTTGAATACGGTGGTACCGGCTGGACGCCTACCCAAAAATACATCTTCGCGACCGAGATGGGTCTGGTCGGTGCGCCTGAACCGGTACCCTTCGGGATGAAGATGGTCGCGCCCGTCATCATGACCTATGGTTCGGAAGAGCAGAAGCAACGCTTCCTGCCAGATATCCTTCAGAGCAATGTGTGGTGGTGTCAGGGCTACTCCGAACCGAATGCCGGTTCCGACCTCGCTTCTCTCAAGACTACCGCCGTCCGTGATGGCGATGACTACATCGTCAACGGCAGCAAGACCTGGAATACCTACGGTCAGTACGCCGACTGGATCTTCTGTCTCGTGCGCACCGACAACAGTGTGAAGAAACAGGAAGGCATCAGCTTCCTGCTGATCGACATGAAGACACCGGGTATCACACTCAAACCCATCGTCTTGCTCGACGGTCACCCGGAAGTGAACGAGGTCTTCTTCGACGACGTGCGCGTGCCCGCCGCCAATCTGATCGGCGAAGAGAACAAGGGCTGGACCTATGCCAAAGTGCTGCTCACCCACGAGCGCACCAACATTGCCGGTGTGCCGCGCGCCAAGCGTCGACTGCTGGCGCTGCAACGCATCGCGGCAGCGACGGATGACGGGTTTGGTGGCACCATGGTCACCAATCCGGTCTTCGCCAAGAAGTTGGCGGACGTGGAGATTGAACTGATGGCGCTGGAATTTGCCGAGCTGCGCACACTGGCCGCGCTGAGCGTGGGTAAGGCGCCGGGCCCGGAATCCTCGATTCTGAAGATCGTCGGCACCGAACTGGCGCAGGCCATGGACGAGCTGTTCGTGGAACTTGCCGGATATCATTGTGTGCCGTTCCTGCCGGAACAGTTTGAAGAAGGCTATCAGGGCGAACACATCGGCCCTGGCAACGCCGCCGCCGCGGCACTCACTTATTTCAATAACCGCAAGCTGTCGATCTTCGGCGGATCCAATGAGATCCAGCGCAATATCATCAGCAAGGCTGTGTTGGGCCTGTAAGCGCGAAGCGCATAACCGACGTGGTGTGAGACCACGGCAGGAGAGAGGATTACACGTGGATTTTTCATACAGCGAAGAACAACAGATGTTGCAAGAGTCTGTGCAGAAATTTGTGCAGAAGAGCTACGACTTTGATACCCGCAAACAGGTGATTGCCAGCGCCGCGGGCTTCAGCGATGAGAACTGGAAACTGTTTGCCGAGCTGGGCTGGCTCACGGTTCCATTCAGCGACGCCGATGGGGGTTTCGGTGGACTCGCCGTCGACCTGATGGTGATGATGGAAGAATTTGGTAAGGCGATGCTCGTCGAGCCCTTTCTGCCGACGGCCGTGCTCGCCGGTGGTCTCATCAGTGCGCTCGGTAGCGATGAGCAGAAGGCTGAGTTGTTGCCGCAGATCATGGCGGGCGAGCTACAACTCGCCGTTGCCTATGCCGAAGCCGGTAGCCGCTTTAACCTGAACAACGTCGCAACCACGGCCAAGGTCGCGGGCGATGACGTGGTCATCGACGGCAACAAGATCGTCGTGCTCAATGCGCCCGGCGCCGACAAGATTCTCGTCACGGCCCGGGAGTCCGGCGCCCAAACGGAAGCCAATGGTGTCTCGATCTTCCTGGTCGATCGCAATGCCGCCGGCATTACGCTCATCGACTACCCGACGATCGACGACCGCAAGGCGGCTCAGGTGCAGTTTACTGCGGTGAAAGTGCCAGCCAGCGCCCGACTCGGCGCCGCCGGCGGTGCAGCCAAGGCACTGGGGACGGTTATTGATCGTGCTACCGTCGCGGTTTGTGCCGAGGCAGTAGGTGCGCTCGAGTCGCTCCTGGGCAAGACCGTTGAATACAGCAAGACCCGCAAGCAGTTCAATACCCCGATCGGCAGTTTCCAGGCCTTGCAACATCGCATGGCTGACATGTTCATCGAGTGCCAACTGGCACGTTCGATTGTGATGCGCGCCGCGATGAAACTCGACAGCGCCGAGAGTGATGCCGAGAAGGCACAGGCCGTCTCCGCCGCCAAGGCCAGAGTCGGCAAGGCCATCAAGGCAGTCGGTCAGGACGCGATTCAGATTCATGGCGGCATTGGCATGACCGAAGAGCTGGACGTGGGTCATCTGTTCAAGCGCGTCACGGCGATCGATATCCTGTTCGGCAATGGGGATTACCACGCCGAACGCTTCGCCGCGCTTTAATCCTTCCAGTGAGCGAACTCATCCTGGTGCGTCACGGGCAGGCGTCGTTCGGCGCCGCATCCTATGACAAGCTGAGCGAGCGCGGCATCGAACAGGCGCGGTTGCTCGCGCAGCACTGGCAGGAGACCGGTGAGCGCTTCGATGCCGCTTACTGTGGCACCATGTTGCGCCAACGCGAGACGGCCAGTGAATTGCTGCATCTTGGTAATGAACAGACGCTGGCTCTCAATGAGACCCCGCACCTCAACGAGTACAACGCTGACCCGCTGCTGAAGATGTATCTGCGTGATCACGCGCAGGCCGAAGGCTATGCGGCCATCCAGCATCCAATCACCGATAACCGCCTGTTCCAGCGGCTGCTGGAATCCACCACTGCGAAATGGATCCGCAACGAACTCCTGCCACAGGATGAAGATGCCGCATTCGAGTCCTGGTCGAGCTTTCAGCGCCGTGTGCACGGTGTTATCGATGAACTGATGGAGCGACATGGCAACGGCAGTCGGGTGCTGATCTCAACATCCGGCGGTGTCATAGCCATGACCCTCCAAAGAGTATTACAATTTCCCGACGAGCAGGTCATGCATACGAACTGGATGGTGCACAACAGTTCGGTCACCCGCATCAAATACGGTGGGGGCAAGCTGTCGCTCACGCAGTTCAACAATCTCGCCCATCTGGAGCGACCCGGACTGCAACATATGATCACCTACCGATAGCCGTCTCGCGGACCTCGTGTGCCGATGGGGTTGCTGACCCGGATCGGTGACGCGACCATCATCGACGTGCGGATTCACGGCATAACCGACACGGACTGGACACGGTCTCAAAGACACGGTCTGACAGAGAAGAACAAGGAACAGGCGTGACAGACAGCAAACTGGTGGACAAGGCCGGCACGATACGTGCGGGCGAGGAACTGGATCTCGAGGTTCTCAAGCAGTATCTGGAGCCTGTGCTGGGCAGCAAGGCTCACGCGCTCACTCTCAAACAGTTCCCCGGGGGATTCTCCAATCTGACCTATCTGCTCAGTAGCGGCGAAGACAAGTGGGTACTGCGTCGTCCGCCGTTTGGCAGCAAGGTTAAATCAGCGCATGACATGTCCCGCGAATTCAAGATTCTGTCCGCGCTGAAGAAGGTGTTCGCTTACGGACCAACTCCGGTTCATTTCTGCGATGATCATTCGATACTCGGTTGTGATTTCTACTTGATGAACTACATCGAAGGACTCGTGATCCGGCGTGAGTACCCGGCCGGGCTCAACCTGTCACCGGATGATATCCGCGAACAACTGTTCAATTTCTTCGACGTGCTCAGTGAATTGCACTCGGTGGATCTCGTGGCCGCCGGACTCGATACCTTTGGGCGTCCGCAGGGCTATGTGCAACGTCAGGTCGAAGGCTGGTGCAAGCGTTGGGTCGATGCCATCACGCCTGATACCGCCAACTGCGATAACACGATGCAGTGGCTAATGGATAACATGCCGGCCGAGAGTGGCAAGGCCAGTGTGATTCATAACGATTATAAAATGGACAACGTGATCTTCTCGCTGGAAAATCCGAAGCAGGTGATCGGTGTGCTCGACTGGGAGATGGCGACTGTAGGCGATCCACTGATGGATCTCGGCTGCACTCTCGGCTATTGGGTCGAGACGGGAGATCCCGAATTTTTCCGCGCCTATCGCAATATGCCGAGCGATGTCGAGGGGGCGCCGACGCGTCGCGAGATCATCGCGCGCTTCCAGGAACGTACCGGTCTTTCGGTCGATAATTTCCCGTTCTATTTCTGTTTCGGCTTGTTCCGGCTCGCAGTGATCGGCCAGCAGATCTACTATCGCTACTACCATGGCTTGACCCAGGACGAGCGCTTCAAGATGATGGTGACGAAGACACGCATCCTGCAACAAATGTGCGAACTGGTGATGGCGGACAAGGTCAAGCTCTGACGAGCATTCGCACCCGGCTAGCTCACACCCCACTCACTTTAACCACACTCAGGTACATTCCATGTCCTTCAAGATTAACGATTTATTCTCGGTTGCGGGCAAGGTCGCGATCGTCACCGGCGGTTCTCGCGGTATCGGCAAGATGATTGCGACCGGCTATGTGCTCAATGGCGTGAAGACCTATATCACAGCGCGCAAGGCCGAGGCCTGTGAAGCAACGGCGAAGGAATTGAGTGCGCAGGGCCCGGGCGAGTGCATCGCGCTGCCTGCTGACCTGTCGACGCGGGCAGGGCGCGAAGCTTTTGTCTCGGAAATCAAGCAACGCGAGCAGGCCATCGACATTCTGGTGAACAACGCCGGAGCGGCCTGGGGCGCGCCGTTCGAGGAGTATCCCGACGAGGGCTACGATAAGGTCATGAACATCAATGTGAAGGCGATCTTCACACTCACCCGCGACCTGATGCCGTTGCTGCGCGCAGCCGCCGGCCCGGACGCGCCGAGTCGCGTCATCAATATCGGCTCGATCGATGGCCTGCGGGTGTCGACAATGGATAACTTCGCCTACGGGGCCAGCAAGGCGGCCGTGCATTTCCTGACGAAGAACCTGGCCGTGCGGCTGGCGCCGAAGGGCGTGACCGTCAACGCGATCGCACCGGGCGCCTTCGAGAGCCAGATGATGGACTGGACCCTGAGCCAGCACCGTGCCCAGATCGAGCAGGAGAATCCTCTGGGTCGCATCGGTCACCCGACTGATATGGCCGGGCTCGCGCTGTATCTGGCAGCACCTGCCTCGCGCTACCTCACGGGCCAGATCATCGCCATCGACGGGGGGCGCCATCTCGGCAAGTATCAGGACTGACACGCCTCGCCGCCGCGGCCGGACGCAGGAATGGCGCGGCTCGGCAGACAAGGCGTTTATTTGCGGGGCTGACAGTGGTACTTTTAGCCCCCTGAAGATACCCCGGAATAGCGGCCCGATAACTAGCAGGCCCATTCCACCCACAGACCCCGGGCATTGCGTGCAAAAAAAACAACGTCAAGTTCCTCGTAGCCTGCCACCAGCCGTGATCATCGGCATGGCTTTCATCAGTGGCTTCTGCATCATGACGATCGAGATGCTGGGGGCGCGCATCATGTCGCCATACTTCGGCGGCAGCCAGTATGTGTGGGGCAGCATCATCACGATCTTCATGCTCGCACTCGCCATGGGCTATCTGTTTGGCGGTCGGCTCTCGACGCGAAATCCAAATGCTGTGACCTATGCATTGTTCTTTATCGGCGCCGCGGTATTCTCGTTGCCGATCATTGTCTTCGCTGACGACATCATGCGCCCGATCTTTCTCAACATCGAAGATCCCCGCTACGGCTCCCTGCTCGCCTCGATCATCATGTATTTCGTTCCAACCAGCATTCTCGGCATGATCTCTCCGTATTCGGTGCGACTGCTGGTACAGACCTCGGAACACAGTGGTCATATGGCTGGTCAGCTGTTCTTTATCTCGACCATAGGCAGTGCCGCCGGTACGCTCGGCACGAGTTTCTATTTCGTGCTGTGGTTCGACGTCAATCAGATACTGTGGGGTTCCATTGCTGCGCTCGTGTTTGCCGGCAGCGTCATCCTGCTGTTCAATTACCTGCGCAATGTCCGCGTGCAGAACTCGGCTCAGCCTCGGTATGAAAATCAGTATGAAAAATAGATTCACGCTCAGCACAGTGCTCGTCGCCTGCTGCGGATTGCTGACACCGCTGATAGCATGGGCGGCGGCCGAGACAATTCACGAAGAACGCTCGATTTACCGCGACATCAACGTGGTGCAGACCGGTCCGCGTCGCTGTCTCATCTTCAACGTGCATCGTGGCGACAGAAACCAGACCTGTGTGGATGTAAATAATCGCGATAAGCTGGTGTTCAGTTATACCCGTATGAGCTTCGCCGGATTGCTGCTGAATCCGGATCCGCAACGCATCCTCGTCGCCGGTCTCGGCGGCGGCACGATCCCGACCACACTGGCGGATCTGTTTCCGGAGGCAATGATCGATGTGGTTGAGATCGACCCGGCGGTATTGAAAGTCGCGAAAGAATATTTCTTCTTCGAGGAAAACCCGAACCTGAAGGTGACGATCGCTGACGCCCGGGTGTTCGTGAAGCGTGCTGGCCTGCTGGGGCATACCTACGATTACATCGTGCTCGATGCCTTTGGCGGCGATTACATTCCTGAGCATCTGCTGACCCAGGAATTCCTGGAAGAGGTGAAGCAGATCATGGCGCCGAATGGTGTGCTGGTGGCTAATACCTTCTCAACGAGTCGCTTCTACGATCACGAATCAGTGACCTATCAGCGGGTATTCACCGAATTTTTCAATTTCAAGCTGCCGAGTACCGGCAACCGAATCATCATTACCCAGCTGAGCCCGTTGCCGCCACGTGGCGAGTTGGTTACCCGGGCCCAGCGTCTCGCGCCGCGGCTGACCAAATACGATGTTCCCCTGCTGGATTACCCGACGCGTCTGTCGACCCGGGTGGACTGGGACATGAGCCGGCGGGTGCTGACCGACCAATATGCCCCCGCGAATCTGTTGCGGGATAACTGATTACTGAAGCAGCGCAGAACTGCAGGAGTTGGTGTTATGAAAGGGCTAATAAGACTGATTGTTGTGGGAATCCTCTTGAGTGGCAGCGTCCCGGCGCTGGCCAAGGTCTCGATCAAGGCGGATGTGGTCTATGGTCACAAGGATGGCATGGCGCTCGTGTACGATGTGTTGATGCCGGAGACGCAGAACGGGGCTGCTATCATCTACATGGTGAGCGGTGGCTGGTATTCCCGCTGGGCGCCACCGGAACAGCGAGCCGAGCAGTTCAAGGATATGCTGGATGCCGGCTTCGTGGTGATTCCTGTGCACCACGGTTCCTCACCGCGCTACTACGTGCCCGAGGCCTATGCCGATGTCAGTCGCGCAGTGCGCCACATTCGCTTGCATGCACCTCATTACGGTGTGGATCCGAATCGCCTTGGCGTCACCGGAGGCAGTGCCGGTGGTCATCTGTCATTGATGCTGGGCTTGAATGCCGATGCCGGTGATCCGAATTCCAGTGACGAGGTGTTGCATGAGAGCAACGCGGTCGCCGCCGTCGTCGCCTATTTCCCCCCGGTAGATTTGCGTCGCCTGGCCGGACCCAGCGAACGCTTTCCCGCCCTGGATTTTCCGGTTGAACAGGCCGCAGGCATCTCACCAATTCTCTTTGCCGATCGCAACGATCCACCCACACTGTTGATCCATGGTGATGCCGATGATCTGGTGAACATCAGCAACTCACAGATTATGCAGGCGGAATTCCAGCAACAGGGCGTAGTGTCAGAGTTTGTCACGATACCTGGTGCAGGCCATGGTTTTCGTGGCGAGGATGCAGTCTATGCCGCCAAACTGCGTCTGGCCTGGTTCAAGCAGCACCTGTAGTAATCCCGATTCAGGTCAGAGCCGCGCCGCCAGGCGCGTGCCCTGATCGATAGCACGCTTGGCGTCGAGTTCCGCCGCCACATCGGCACCACCAATTAAGTGATAGGGTTTTTCGAGACCGTCGACGAGTTCCCGTAGAGGATCCTGTCCGGCGCAGATAATCACGTCATCCACCTCGAGCAGCCGCGGTTCATCTCCGACCATCAGATGCAGGCCGGCATCATCGATGCGTTCATAACGACAGCCTCCGAGCATTTTCACGCCGCGTTTCATCAGGCCCAGGCGGTGAATCCAGCCAGTTGTCTTGCCCAGATTCTTGCCGAGTCCCTCAGCCTTGCGTTGCAATAAATAGATGGTGCGCGATGCAGGCGCGACTTGTGGACTGACACCCTCGATGCCGCCGCGCGCTGCCAGCGCCATGTCGATACCCCATTCTGCCATGAAGGCCGGGATATCGAGACTCGTCGCCGGTCCGCTGTGTGACAGAAATTCGGCGACATCGAAGCCAATACCACCGGCGCCGATGATGGCGACGCGGGCACCCACGGTCACCTTGCCGCTGATGACATCGACATAACTGTGCACGGACGGGTGGTCAATGCCGGCAATCTCCGGTGTACGCGGTGCGATGCCCGTGGCGAGGATGACCTTGTCAAATTGCGAGGCGTTAAGCGCTGCTGTGGTGACCCGTTCACCGAGCCTTACCTCAACGCCGAGTAGTTCCAGACGACGGCGGAAATACCGCAGTGTCTCGTGGAACTCCTCCTTGCCGGGAATCTGTTTCGCCAGATTGAACTGGCCACCGATGCGCTCGGCGCTGTCAAACAAGGTGACGCGATGGCCCCGTTCGGCCGCCGTGACTGCGGCGGCGAGTCCTGCCGGTCCGGCGCCAATCACGGCGAGATGGCGTGCGGCGACAGCCGGTGCGATCTGTAATTCCAGTTCGTGGCAGGCACGGGGATTAACGAGGCAACTGGTGAGTTGGCCATTGAAGATATGATCCAGACAGGCCTGATTGCAGCCGATGCAGGTGTTGATCTCGTCGGCGCGATTGGTTTCGGCCTTGTTGACGAAATCGGCATCAGCCAGCAGGGGACGGGCCATCGACACCATGTCGGCGTCGCCCCGCTCCAGGATGGCCTCGGCTACCTCTGGCGTATTGATACGATTGGAGGTGATGACGGGCACCGGTAGTTGATCGCGGAATTTCGCCGTCACCCAGCTAAACGCGGCCCGTGGCACCTTGGTGGCGATCGTCGGGATGGTCGCCTCATGCCAGCCGATGCCAGTGTTGATCAGTGTCACACCGGCTGCCGCCAGCGCCTGTCCCAACTGCAGCACTTCCTCGTAGCTGCTGCCGCCTTCGACGAGGTCCAGCATCGAGAGTCGGAAGATGATGATGAAATGTGTCCCCACGCGCGCGCGCACGCGGCGCACGATTTCCAGTGGCAGTCGGATACGGTTTTCATAGCTGCCACCCCATTCATCGTCACGCTGGTTGGTGCGAGCGGCGATAAACTCATTGATGAAGTAGCCTTCCGATCCCATGATCTCGACGCCGTCATAACCGGCGTTCTGACAGAACGCGGCAAATTCGGCGAAGTTTTCGATCTCGGCTTCGATCTGCTCAGCCGTCGCGGCGTGCGGCACGAAGCGATTGATCGGCGCCTTGATGGGTGATGGGGCGATCAGGTTTTCCTGTCGTGAATAGCGTCCCGTGTGCAGAATCTGTAGACAGATCTTGCCGTCCGCGGCATGCACCGCGTCGGTGATCAGGCGATGCTTCGCCACCTGATCGGGTTGTTTGAAGATGGGTGTGGCGCCTGCCGGCAAGCAATGGACGCTGGGCATGAAGCCACCGGTTACGATGAGCGCCACACCGCCGCGCGCGCGTTCGGCATAGAACGCTGCCATCGCAGCGTGACTGTCGGGGATGTCCTCAAGTCCGGTGTGCATGGAGCCCATCAGGACGCGATTTTTCAAGCGGGTGAACCCCAGATCGAGTGCTGCACTGAGCCGGGGGTAGGGCACGGAAGTAACCATTGGCGGGACCTGAAGTTTAGTTGGTCCCTATGATACCCCGTAAGGCTTCGATATTCAGCAACCCGATCTCGCGGTTGTTCACCGCAATCAGTCCCTTGCGCTGCAGGCCGGTGAGGATGCGGCTGACAGTCTCTACCGTCAGTCCCAGATATTCACCGATGTCGCTGCGGGTCATCGACAGCAGGAAGCGATTGGGTGAATAGGCTACCAGTGAATAGCGACTGGAGAGACCCAGCAGCAACGAGGCCGTGCGCGCCTCGGCGGTGTAACTGCTGAGCAAGGTGTGAATCTGTTGATCCTTTGCGATTTCATTGCCCATGATGGCGAAGAAGTGGTGTTGCAGGCTCGGCATCTGATGACTCAGGCGCTCTCCACCTTCTTCTCCGCAGTCCGGTTCGGGATGTCCAGAGTCAGAACGCCGTCGCTGAAGTCAGCCTTGATGTCCTTCTCGGTGACGCCGGGCCCAACAACGAAGCTGCGGGTGATAGATCCGCTGCTGCGCTCCTGCCAAACGAGACGGCCTTTGTCTTTTTTCTCACTCTCGGTGTTCTTGCTGGCCGAGATCGTCAGCACCTCGTCCTGCCGTGTAATGGAAATATCCTGCTTCTTCACGCCGGGTAATTCCGCCAACACGCGGTACTTGCCTTCTTCCTCGTGGATGTCGACGCGCATGCCTGCCAGGGCTCCGCGTTGGCTGGAATTGGTGAGGGGCTTGCCGAAGCTGTGAAAGACATCGTTGAACAAAGAGTCAAAATCAAAAACTGAGCTGCGTGGTATCAGGTTCATATCGTGATTCCTCATCAGTAACAGTGGTGAAACGGCTCCGTCGGAGTTGCTGGCCCTATCGGTCGACAACCTGCGAGCGAATGCCTGTTGTCTCTTGATCTAGGGGCGAGCGGCAAATTTTCAAGCGCTGCGAGTCAGCCTAAGCCTTGCAACTGGCCTGGGATTGATCCAGGTCAACAAGCTTGTCGGCACGGGCGAATCGGGGAAATGAGCGGTGGGCGGAGTGAACTGCCCACCGCGGGTAGGATTTAGAGCGCTGCCTTGATCATGTTGCGGGCAATGACCAGTTGCTGAATCTGACTGGTGCCTTCGTAGAGGCGGAACAGTCGCACGTCACGGTAGAACCGTTCGACTGCATATTCGGCCATGTACCCGGCGCCGCCGTGAATCTGTACGGCACGGTCGGCAACCCGGCCCACCATCTCGGTGGCAAACAGCTTACAGGCGGCGGCTTCCAGCGTGATGTTCTCGCCGCTGTCCCGCTTGCGGGCGGTTTCGAGCACCATACACTTGGCGGCATAGGCCTCCGTCTGGGAGTCGGCCAGCATGGCCTGAATCAGCTGCTGCTCGGCGATCGGCTGGCCGAATTGCTTGCGCTGCATGGCATAGTCAAGGGCATCCTTGATCAGACGTTCGGCGACGCCGACACTGACCCCGGAAATGTGCAGGCGGCCGCGATCCAGCACCTTCATGGCAGTAATGAAACCCTCGCCTTCCTCGCCGATGATGTTCTCCGCCGGCACCTTGCAATCTTCGAAGATCACGTCACAGGTCATGGAGCCCGACTGTCCCATCTTCTTGTCGATGGCGCCAAGCGAGATGCCGGGCGTGTCGCGTTCGACGATGAAGGAAGAAATGCCACGGGCACCCTTGATGGACGGATTGGTGCGGGCCATGACGTTGAAGGTATGGGCCACCGCCGCGTTGGTGATATAGCGCTTGGTGCCGTTGATGACATAGTGGTCACCCTCCCGGCGCGCGGTGGTCTTGAGGGAGGCGGCATCCGAGCCGGCATCCGGTTCTGTCAGGCAGAAACAACTGATCCATTCACCGCTGGCATATTTTGGCAGGTACTTCTGTTTCTGCGCGTCAGTACCGCTGAATACGATGGCGGCAGATCCGATGCCATTGTTCGTGCCCATCACCGAGCGGAACGCGGGGGAGGTGCGCCCCAGCGCGATGGAGACGAGTATCTCTTCCTCCATCGTCAGGCCTAATCCTCCGTATTCTTCCGGAATCGTCAGACCGAACAGGCCCAGTTCCTTCATCTCCTGCAGAATGTCATCCGGCAGTCGGCCGGATTCGGCCAGCAGGTTTTCAGCAGGCACCAGACGCTCGCGCACGAAGCGGTCTATGAGGTCGATGAGTTGATTCAGTGTTTCCTGGTCGCGGATCATTGTTGGCCCCCCAAAAGCGAGCGCCCAAGCTAGCATAATCGACCGATTTATGCGACCGGGAGCGCCGGATTCCGTGGCGTCCGGCCGAATTCCCCGATACTGGAGGCTATGCTATTATGGCCAGCCCCATCTCCTCCAGGACAGGCAGGACAAGGCGGGGTTGAAGGTGGTTTCGGGGGAAATACCACCCTCTGGTGGATACCCGAGGCACCGCACCGGGTCCAGCCAATAACAAGAAAATGAACCGCCGTTTCGGCAGCCAGTAATTTGCTTTGAAATTTTCCCGTAGCGTTCGCCGCCTGGCTTGAACGCGCACACAGAGAATCGCTCATGCCCAAAACCACGCTTACAGAAGCCTTTATTTACGATGGCGGCCGGTCCGCATTTGGTCGCCACGCGGGCGCGCTCGCAAGCATCCGTCCCGATGACCTGTTGGCCGATGTCATCCGCCAGGTGGTGGCGCGCAATGCGTTTCCGATGGAAGCCTATGAAGACGTCATCATGGGTAACACCAACCAGGCCGGTGAAGACTGTCGAAACGTCGGTCGCTTCGCCGCCCTGCGCGCGGGCATGCCGATCGAAGTCGCCGGCCTCACTGTCAATCGTCTGTGTGGCTCGGGCCTCGCGGCTGTGCTGGATGCAGCCCGCGGCGTCAAGGTCGGTGAAGGCGAGTTGTTCCTGGCAGGGGGTGTTGAGTCCATGAGTCGTGCTCCGCTGGTCTTGTCCAAGGCGCAGTCTGCCTATGACCGTGGTCAGCAGATCGCCGACAGTACCCTCGGCGCGCGCTTCACCAATCCGGCCTTCGCCGCCGCCTTTGGCAACGACACCATGCCGCAGACCGCCGACAATATCGCCAGCGACCTGCAGATTACCCGCGAACAGGCAGACATTTTCGCGGCCGCCTCCCAGGCCAAATACGAGGCCGCTCGCGCCGACGGATTCTTCAAGGACGAGATCGTGCCGATCGAAGTATCTCGCGGCCGCAAGCAGCCACCACTGGTTGTCGATACCGACGAGCATCCGCGCGCGGACTCCACCGTAGAAGTCCTGTCTGGCCTGCGTACCCTGTTTGATGGTGGTGTCGTCACCGCCGGCAATGCCTCCGGCATCAATGATGGCGCAGCAGCCCTCATCATCGGCAGCCGTGCCATCGGCGAAAAATTCGGTATCAAGCCCCGCGGTCGCATCATCGCCGGCGGCGTTGCCGGTGTCGCTCCCCGGGTGATGGGTCTCGGCCCCGTGTTCGCCATTCGCAAGGCGCTGGAGCGGGCCGACCTGAGCCTGACCGACATGGATATCATCGAGATCAATGAAGCCTTCGCCTCCCAGGTGCTCGGCTGTCTGAAGTTGATGGAAGTCGACTTCGGTGACAAGCGGATCAATCCCAACGGTGGTGCCATTGCCGTAGGTCACCCGTTAGGAGCGTCAGGGGCGCGCATCGCTATCACCACACTGCGGCAATTGGAGCGCAGCGGCGGCAAGTACGCCGCGATCAGCCTCTGTATTGGCATCGGTCAAGGTGTCGCCGCGATTATCGAGCGCCTGGACTAGACTCGCGCGCGTGCAATCAGACAAACGCGGCAACGCCAGCAGAATTAAAGCAGAACAGGATTAATGCAAAAAAAGGAAACGACATGTCGAATGTAGTCAGCTACGAACTCAACGGAAACATCGGAATTATTCGGGTCAACAACCCGCCCGTGAATGCACTGGCCCGGGTGGTGCGACAGGGCATACTGGACGCAGTCACCGAGGCGCAGAAAGATGCCTCCGAAGCGATCGTTCTGTGCTGTGAAGGCCGTACCTTCATCGCCGGAGCTGACATCACCGAATTCGGCAAGCCACCGATGGAACCGGGCCTGCCTGAAGTGTTGACCGTTATCGAAAACTCCAGCAAACCGGTGATCGCTGCCATTCATGGCACCGCGCTGGGTGGTGGGTTTGAAGTCGCGCTGGCCTGTCATTACCGCTGTGCCGTGGCCAGCGCCCAGGTCGGTCTGCCGGAAGTCAAGCTGGGTCTGTTACCGGGCGCCGGTGGCACACAGAGAGTCCCCCGGGTGGCTGGCGTGAAGGCGGCACTCGACATGATCACCAGTGGCAATCCGATCGCCGCCGGCAAGGCCTGTGAGATGGGCCTGGTCGATGAGATCATCGGCGACACTGATCTCGTTGCCGGGGCCATCCAGTATGCGAAGGATCTGGCTGAATCCGGCGCGCCGCTGAAACGCATTCGCGATATCTCCATCGATCCCGCCTCCATCGAGCCGGGCTTCTTCGACAAGGCGCGCAAGGAACAGGCGAAGCGCGCACGCGGCCAGATCGCCCCGGATCGCATCGTGACGGCCATCGAGGCCGCGGTGACCTTGCCCATGGACAAGGGGCTGGAGCGTGAGCGTGAGTTGTTCAAGGAACTCGTTACCTCGCCGGAATCGGCGGCACTGCGTCACATCTTCTTCGCCGAGCGCCAGGCCGCGAAGATCAAAGACCTGCCTGCCGACACGCAGTCCCGGGCCATTAACAAGGTTGCCATTATCGGTGGTGGCACGATGGGGGGCGGCATTGCGATGTGTTTCGCCAATGTTGGCATCCCGGTCGTCATGGTCGAGATCAACGACGAGGCTCTGAGTCGTGGCCTCGGCATCATCAGCAAGAATTACACGATCACCGTTCAGAAAGGCAAGCTGGCCGCGGACAAGATGCAGGAGCGTTTGGACCTTATTACCGGCACCACCAACTACAGCGCGCTTGCCGATGTCGATCTCGTCATCGAGGCTGTGTTCGAGAATCTGGAGCTGAAACAGGAAATATTTGCCAAGCTCGACAAGGGCTGCAAGCCAGGCGCAATTCTGGCCACGAATACTTCCTATCAGGATGTAGACGCAATCGCTGCCGCTACCAACCGGCCACAGGATGTGGTGGGGATGCACTTCTTCAGCCCCGCCAATGTAATGAAGCTCCTGGAAGTCGTCCGCGGGGAGAAGACCGCCGATGATGTGCTGGCTACGGTCATGCAAGTTGGCAAGAAGATTGGCAAAATCTGCGCGCTCTCACGCGTGTGCTATGGCTTCATCGGCAATCGAATGCTGAGCGGTTATGGTCGCGAAGCGCAGATGCTGCTGCTGGATGGTTGCACGCCGGAACAGGTCGATTCCGCACTCGAGCGTTTCGGCATGGCGATGGGGCCTCTCGCCATGGGCGATCTGGCTGGACTCGACGTCGGTTACAAGGCGCGACAGGCGCGTACCGATCTGCCGGATAACCCGAAACTGTTCCGCATGGGCACCGTGCTCGTGGAGATAGGCCGGTTGGGTCAGAAGACAGGTGCCGGTTACTACAAATACGATCCAGCGACGCGCGCTCGCATGTCCGATCCGGAAGTGGAGAAACTGATCCAGGATGAGGCGCGCAAGTTGGGAATCGAACAGCGCAAGATCACCGACGAAGAGATCATCGAGCGCTGCTTGTATCCACTGATCAACGAAGGCGCAAAGATTCTGGAAGAGGGTATTGCCCAGCGCCCGAGCGACATCGACGTAGTCTATGTGTACGGCTACGCTTTCCCTGCGGCCAAGGGCGGACCGATGCACTATGCCGATCAGGTCGGGCTGAAAAATGTCTATAACAAGATCAACGAATTCCGCGGTCGCTACGGCGAGCAGTACTGGAAGCCGGCGGCACTGCTGGAAAAACTCGCTGGCTCGGGCAAGACCTTTGCTGAGTGGGGAGCAGGTTCGTGATCGCCTATCAGACCACTACGCCCGGCGCGCCGCTGGAGCAGGTGGAGTCAGCGACGCCGGCGCCGCAGGGCACCGAAGTCTTGTTGAAGATGGTCGCTTGTGGTGTCTGTCACTCAGACATCCACATGCATGACGGCCAGTTCAATCTGGGCAATGGCAAGCAGCTCGATGTCGGCCGTCCGGGCATGGTGCTCGGACACGAGATTTTCGGTGAAGTTGTCGCGCTGGGTCCGGACGCGACCGGCGCCAGCATCGGCGATCGTCGGGTAGTGTTTCCCTGGATCGGCTGCGGTGAATGCGCCGCCTGCAAGCGCGGCGATGAGCAACTCTGCACGCCCGGGCGGGCGCTCGGCATCGTCGCCAGCGGCGGTTTCGCGGATCATGTGCTTGTACCTCACAGTCGTTATCTGTTCGACAAGGGCAATGTAAAGGACAGCCTAGCGGCGACCTATGCCTGTTCCGGGCTGACCGCCTACAGCGCACTCAAGAAGGTTGGCACGCTGCATGAAGGAGACGAAGTCGTCATCATCGGCGCTGGTGGTGTGGGCATGATGGCGATCCAGATTGCTCTGTCCGCGCTCGGTATCGATCCCATCGTGGTCGACATCGACGACTCCAAGCTCAAGTCGGCGGCCGATCTCGGTGTCACCCGCACTTACAATTCTTCCGAACCGGATGCCGCGAAGGCGATTCGCAAGGCGACCGGTGGTGCATTCGCTGTGCTCGATTTCGTCGGGGCAGAGGCATCGGTCAACTTCGGACTGAGCTGCCTGCGCAAGGGCGGCATGCTCGTCATAGTGGGTCTCTACGGTGGAGCGCTCAACATACCGATCCCGTTCCTGCCGATGAACGCGCGCATAATCCAGGGCAGTTATGTCGGCACGCTCGCCGACATGGGCGAACTGATGGCGCTCGTGCGAGCGGGCAAGGTTGCCCCTATCGAGATTCAGGAGCGGCCGCTGAGTGAGGCGAATGCGGCGCTGGCAGATCTCAAGGCCGGCAAGATCAGTGGCCGGCAGGTATTGATAAATCGCTGAGCAACAGGCTCAGCGGCTATTGAACAAACACAGCAGGAGTTAACCCGTGCAGGCACTTCAGGAGTTTCAGGAATCGACGCGCGCCTGGCTGGAGGAAAATTGCCCTCCGTCCATGCGTACGCCGATGGTGCAGGATGAGATCGCGTGGGGCGGACGAAACGCCACATTCAAGAATCCCGAGAGCAAAGTGTGGCTGGAACGAATGGCGGCAAAGGGCTGGACGTGTCCGACCTGGCCGACCGAGTATGGTGGCGGAGGGCTCAACAAGGAGCAGTCCATTGTCCTGAGTCAGGAACTGGCCCGCATCAATGCGCGGCCTGCGCTCACCAGTTTCGGCATCAGTATGCTGGGACCGGTACTGCTGGAATACGCCACCCACGAACAGAAGATGGAACATATCCCCAAGATCGTGCGTGGGGAAATTCGCTGGTGTCAGGGCTATTCCGAACCGGGTTCGGGATCCGACCTCGCCAGCCTCAGCACGAAGGCGGAATTGCACGGCGACTACTACACGGTGAATGGCGCGAAGGTGTGGACTTCCTACGCCGACAAGGCCGACTGGATCTTCTGTCTCGTGCGCACCGATTTTGAGGTGCCCAAACACGCCGGTATCAGTTTCCTGCTGTTCGATATGGCGAGCACAGGCGTATCGACCCGACCCATCCAGCTCATCAGTGGCTCCTCGCCATTCTGCGAGACATTCTTTGATAATGTGCAGGTCCCTGCGGGCAATCTCGTCGGCGGCCTCAACGAGGGCTGGAACATCGCGAAGCGACTGCTGCAGCACGAACGCACCATGATCTCCAGTTTCGGTCTGTCCAGTGGGCAATCGGACCGTGGAGGCACGACCTCGGTCATGGCCGCGGTGGAAGTGGCTGCCATGCACTACCGCGGCGACAAAGAGCGCCTGTCGGATCCGGTGCTGCGCGACAGTATCGCGCGCTTCAAGATCGACAGCGAAGCCTTCGCCTACACCTCCCGTCGGTCGATCGAGGAATCCAAGCAAGGTCAGGGCCCCAACGCGACCTCATCGATGTTGAAAAATTACGGTTGTGAGCTGAACAAGCGTCGCTATGAACTGCTGTTGCAGGCGCTGGGACATCAGGCTCTGGGCTGGGAAGGAGAGGGCTTCACTCCTGAAGAGTTGCAAGTGACCCGGGAATGGTTGCGCTCCAAAGCCAACTCCATCGAGGGCGGTACCTCCGAAGTGCAGCTCAACGTTATCGCGAAGCGTGTACTGGGTCTGCCCGATCTGGTCGCCATGGCGAAGAAATAGCTCGGCGTCTGCCGGTTAGCGACCACACCAAGCGCGATTTAAAGCGAACAACAAACGAACAACGAACAGAGAACAACGATGGCACTAGTATTGAATGAAGACCAGCAACTGCTGAAAGATTCCGCTCAGGCCTTCTGTCAGGAGAATGCACCGATCAGCATGCTGCGACGTCTGCGCGACAGCAAGGATGCGGAGGGATTTGACCGCGACCTGTGGCAACAAATGGTGGCACTCGGCTGGAGTGGAATGGCGATTCCGGAGACTTACGGTGGATTCGCGTTCGGTTATGGCGGACTCGGTGTGGTGCTGGAAGAAACTGGTCATACCCTGGTGAGTTCGCCGCTGATTCCCACGGTCCTGCTCGGTGCGACCCTGATCAACGAGCTGGGCAATGAGGCTCAGAAGGAAGCCTTGCTGCCGCGGATCGTCGCCGGTGAACTGTTATTGGCACTGGCGCTGGATGAACATCAGGTGCATGCCCCCACGCGCATCGCCACCACGGCCCGGGCCACCGGTGCGGGCTTCGTGCTCGACGGCAGCAAACTGTTCGTGCTGGATGGGCATGTCGCCGATCAACTCATTGTGGTCGCCCGCAGTGCGGGAGCCGCCGACAGCCGCGATGGCATCAGTGTGTTCCTGGTCCCCGCCGATACCGTCGGCGTCACAATCACGCGGACCTGGATGGTGGACAGTCGCAACTCGGCCACAGTTGTCCTGCAGAATGTCGAAGTCCCGGCATCTGCCTTGCTCGGCGAGGTCGGAAGCGGCTATGCGGGTCTGGAGAAATCCCTGGATATCGCGCGCATCGGACTGGCCGCCGAGATGCTCGGCAGCATGGAAGAGACCTTTGCGCGTATCCTGGATTACCTGAAACAGCGCGAGCAATTCGGTGTATTAATCGGTTCCTTCCAGGGACTTCAGCATCGCGCTGCAACCATGTACAGCGAGATCGAGTTGTGCAAGTCCGTGGTTCGCGCGGCACTGGCGGCACTGGATGATCCGGCTGCGACGGCGAGCGAGATCGCCCGATTTGCGAGTCTGGCGAAGGCGAAGCTGTCCGAAGTGGCGGCACTGGTGAGCAACGAGGGCATTCAGATGCACGGCGGTATCGGCATGACGGATGAGTTCGATATCGGCTTCTTCCTGAAACGGGCCCGCGTCGCCCAGCAATTTCTCGGTGACGAGTTGTATCATCGTGACCGCTATGCGGCGCTGAGTGGTTTCTAGCCGCTTTCCCATAATCAAATTGTGATGATATGAGCCATTCGCTGCGTTACAGTTTCGACTCAGGTCGTCAGATCAATGCTGATCCACTGCTGTGGTTATTTGAAAATTACCTGGCAGAGGAGGAAATCGCGGAGCTGCTACAGATCGCCGCGCCGCAACTGAAGCCAGCACTCGTAAGTGATCCCAAGGAAGGTATTCAGAGCGAGGGACGTACCGGCAGCAATTGCTGGGTTCCCCACAAGCATTCTCCAATCGTCGCCGGTTTATGAGATCGCATCGCGGGTCTGGTCGGGCTGCCGCTGCTCAATGCGGAGTCCCTGCAGGTAGTCCACTACGGTAAAACCCAGCATTATGCGCCGCACTTTGACGCCTGGGATGCCGATACTCCTACAGGTCAGCGCTGCATGGCAAAGGGAGGCCAGCGGCTGGTAACGTGTCTGATGTATCTGAACGATGTCGCAGTCGGGGGAGGTACGACCTTTCCGAAGCTCAACCTCGAGGTGTCTGCTCGTAAGGGGTCGATGTTGGTGTTCTGTAACTGTTATCGCGATTCTACCCTGCGACATCCAGACAGTCTGCACGGGGGTCTGCCGGTGCAGCGCGACGAAAAGTGGGCCTGTAATCTGTGGTTTCGCGAAGCGCCCTATGTCACCGTGGCTAAGAGCGCAAATACTGGAGTTGCCCATGGATGAATCCCTGAACGTCTTCGATGAACCACTCGTGCCCTGTGGCACGGATCCGGTGACCGGCTTCTTTCGCGATGGCTGCTGCAATACCAGCGATGCCGATCTGGGATCCCATACGGTGTGTGTGCGGGTGACCGAGGAGTTTCTGCAATACTCCCGGTTCCGCGGCAATGACCTGAGTACACCCATGCCTGACTTCGGTTTCCCGGGACTCAAACCCGGTGACACCTGGTGTCTGTGCGCCGCTCGCTGGCTGGAAGCCTATGAGCAGAATATGGCGCCAAAGGTCTATCTGATGCGCACGCACAAGCGCGCATTGGAAATTGTGGAGCTGGAAAAGCTGAAACAATTCGCCGTGGACCTGAGCTAAGCGCCTGTCTTAGCAGCTTCCTTCAGCAGCTTCCCTCAGCAACTACCCTTAGCGAGCACCCGCGAGCCGACCTCAGGTGAGGTAACTCGTCACGTCGACTGACCCGGTCAGCAGTTTGTGCATGGGACAGGCGTTGGCAATCTGCAAGAGTCGCTCGCGCTGGGTCTTGTGCAGATTGCCGAGCAGGGTGATCTCCCGCGTGATGTGATTATGACCCGGCTCTGTTTTTTCATTTGACGCACCCGCCGGGTTGAGTTGGCATTCCACTTCCACGCTGATCAGCGACCACTGTTTGCGCGCGGCATACATTTGCAGTGTGATGGAGGTGCATGCGCACAGGCTGGACAGCATCAACTCCGTGGGGGAAGGGCCAGTATCGCCGCCTCCGAGGCCTGCCGGTTCATCGCTGACCCAGCGGTGGGTGGTGCCGTTGCTCAACTCGGTCTTGAAGGGGCTCGCAGTACTCGTGGCACGCACCGTTGCAGTCGCCATGGGTTTACCTCATTGCTGGAGGGAAGAAGCTTAGTCGAGATAGGAGCAGCAGTAATCCGACACTGCATTGACCTTGATGTCGAATTCGCTGTTGGCCGGAACTTCGAAACTCTCGCCTGCCGCGATGTGTCGCCACGTGCTCTCGCCAGGCAGAAGAATGTCGACGTCACCGGCAAGCAGTTCCATCACTTCCTTCTTTGCGGTATCGAAGCGGTAACTGCCCGGCATCATGATGCCGAGGGTCTTCTTTTCGCCGGATTCAAACAGGATGGTGCGGCTGGTGACATTGCCATCGAAATAGCTGTTGGCCTTGCGCACGACGGTGACATTCTTGAACTCGTTCATGGTGTGGACTGCTTCCTTATGATCAGCTTCTGGTTTACCGGCTGTAATTGCCGAGGCGCCAAGTCTAGCAGGCCAGCCGGGACCGGAACAAATTCATTAGCGGTTCCAATTGCGAAATTTCCGTACTAGACTCGGAGCCCACCAAGATGACGCCCCTATCCGATTTGTAGAGGAAGACAGTAATGGAGACGATTGCCTGGGACGATTTTATGAAGGTGGAGCTGCGTGTCGGCCGTGTGATCAGCGCCGAGGTTTTCGCCGAGGCGCGTCGACCTGCGTATGTGTTGCACGTGGACTACGGCCCGGAAATAGGCATCAAGAAATCCAGCGCCCAGATTACTCATCAGTACACACCGGAAGAACTGGTAGGCCGACAGGTCGTGGGTGTGGTCAATTTTCCGAAGAAGCAGATCGGGCCGCTCATGTCGGAGGCGCTGGTTACCGGCTTTCACAATGAGGCCAATGAAGTGGTGCTGTGTGTGCCGGACAAGGACGTACCCTTGGGGGCGAAGTTGTTATAGTTCTGTGGCGAGGACTCCGGGTTGTCGGCGCCCCGAATTCGCAACAGGCTGCCGCAAAACTCTAAGTCTGCGCGATAATCTCGTGCTGTAACCATGGGATAGAAATACCGCTCAGCTATCCAAACCCTGTGACCAGAAACTGCTGGTCCCGAGAGAACAAGAGGAACCGGATCATGACGAAGGGTCTTCCCGAGAGAAGCCGGGTGTATCAGAGTGCCTTGATGGACAGCACGCGCTGGGATCATTTTAAGCCGCGTGCCGATGACATCGTCATCACGACCTCGTACAAGGCTGGCACTACCTGGATGCAGGGCATCTGCGCGGCACTGGTATTCCAGGCGCCCAAGCCACCGGTGCCTCAGGACCAGCTGACCCCCTGGCTGGACGCCAACTTCGCGCCGATCGAAGTGGTCATCGACCAGCTCGAGGCCCTCACGAATCGACGCTATATCAAAACTCACCTGCCGCTGGATGGCATCCGTTTCTTCGAGACTATCAAATACATCTACGTGGGACGCGATGGCAAGGACGTGTGGATGTCGATGTGGAATCACTGGCATAACATGAATCCGGAACGAACCGATGCCCTCAACGCGGCTCCCGGTCGCAAGGGTCCGCCTCTGCTGCATCCCCCGCAGGACATTCAGGCGGCCTTCGACGAATGGCTTACACGTGGCAGTTTCCCCTGGGAAAACAACGGCTATCCTTTCTGGTCCCACCCGCATCACGCCAGGACCTGGTGGGAATTTCGGCATCTGCCCAACATCCTGTTCGTCCACTTCGATGACCTGCTCAGGGATACGGATTACCAGATGCGACGCATCTCCGGCTATCTGGACATCCCCGTCGATGAGGCGCGCTGGCCGACACTGGTAGCAGGGGTTTCCTTCGGTGCGATGAAGGCCAATGCCGCCAATATGGCGCCCGGTGGCACGCACGACACCTGGAAAGACAGCGGTAATTTCTTCCACAAGGGCACGAACCGCCGTTGGCAGGGCGTGTTGCGCGATGACCAGATTGCCGCCTATGACGCGCTGACGGTGCGTGAACTCGGGGCGGAGCATGCGCACTGGTTGGCACAGGGCGGGCCACTGGAATGAGAGGGATTGGCGGCGAACCCCAACAGCGAATAATGCTAAGCTTGCCGCTGGTCATGACAATAACAACAACCGAAGAGGGAACCCACATGCACCGGATTCACAATCGCCTGCTCGTCAGCCTGCTGCTCTGCCTGAGCCTGTCCTCAATCGCCGTCGCCCAATGCGATCTCGACCCGACCCGCTTTGAGGACACGATCAGGGAATTCGAGGCCCAGGATCAAATGCAACCGCCACCTGTTGGCGCCATCGTGCTGACCGGCAGTTCCAGCATCGCGCGCTGGAACAAGCAGGCGCAGGCGGCGCTGGCTCCCCTGACCGTGATCCCTCGCGGCTTCGGTGGCAGCGTGATGGGAGATGTGCTGCATTACATCGACCGGGTTGCCATTGCCTACAAACCCCGCGCCATTCTGATTTACGAGGGCGACAACGATACTGCCTTCGGCATTCCTGAACAGACAATATTGGGTCAGCTCCAGCAGACCGTGGCGAAGATACACGCAGCCTTGCCGGAAACGCGTATCTACGTGCTGTCGGTCAAGCCCAGCGTGCTGCGTCAGGATGTGTGGGGCATTGCCGAGCGGGTAAGTGCAGGCTATCGCTCACTCGCCGATCATGATCCACTGGTCTACTACGTGGATGTGGCGACGCCATTTCTGAACGACGACGGCAGTGTGATGACAGACATTTTTGTGGCCGACAATCTGCACCTGAATGATCTTGGCAATTCCATCTGGGGTGCTGCCATCAAGGCAGCTCTGATGCCTCGTGAGGCACGGCTCGAGTAAGTGCGAGGGGTGAAACACGCGTGTCGTTGTTTCTCGATATTCTGAATGCCGTTTTCAAGCTCGGCCTGCCGATGGCAGGCGTGAGCTGGTTCCTGTTTCATCGTCTGTACGGATAGGGCAACATCGATCGCAGCGCCGATCGCAAGGCGATCAAGACCCACGTGCAATCCCTGAAGGCCAACTTCAAGGCCGAAAAGAAAAGCCGGAAACAGGCGGACACAAAGCTGCCACGTTCGCACGCGGACATCGTCTTCGACAAATGGATGTGGTTCGGCAGTGGCTTCTACGGACTCGCCGCGCTGTGGACCTTCGCTGTTATCGAAGTGTCAGACATCTTCAATTTTATTTTCAACTTCCCCGGCCTGGGTGGTCTGTTGAGCGAGGGCCTTATCGAGCTCATCATCTCGATGGCGATTAACCAGGTGCAGAATATCCTAACATCCTTTGTATGGTTCAGCTTCTGGTATGCCGATTCGATACCGTTGTGGGTGGTAATTGCCTACGGCGGTTACTGGGTGGGTGTTGAGATTGCGCGACGGGAACTTGCTGTTCCCGTCACGTGGATCGACCGGTTGCGAGCGCTTCTGAAACGCTAGTAGTCGTCGTAACCCTGGGTGAGTTCGATGTAGACGCCAGAGGGATCGGTGATATACGCGATCTTCAGCCCAATGGATGGCACATCGCGAAAGGGCACATCAAACTTGATGCCTTTCGCCTCCAGTTGTTTGCAGAAGGCTTCCAGATCATCGAATTCGAAACCGATGTGATCCAGAGAGCTGCCCCGGGTCGGCAGGCGCGGCGTGCGGGAGTTACCGAAGCTGAGGTTCATACCGGGCGCGTTGGTCGTAGTGGAAATGCTGCCACGCGGGCGTACTTCAAGCCCGAAGATATCGACATACCATGCCAGCAGCGCCTCGTAGTCAGGGGTGAAGAAGTGAACGTGATAGCCACTTACCTCGGTGGACAGCCCCTGGTCTTCCTGCAATTCCACCCGCACCTCATCCGGTAGCATCACATAGGCATTGATCTGGCCCTCGGCGCCGGTGAAGGGATCTTCTGCCGGCAGGCCTGCGGCACGCCACTTCGCGAGAAAGGCCTCGATGTTGCGTACCTTGAAACCGAAATGATCCATCACGGTCGGCTGCGATCCGCCCGTTGGTGCGCGCGCGGTCAGGGCTACGAGCATATTGGGCAGCCGCACAGCCGTGAGCGGTCCGCGTTCCACGACGACGCCGCTGAAGTGTTCGACCCAGATCTGCTTATGCAGTTCGATATCGGAGACATTGAGGTGAACGTGGCCGTAAGTCAGGCCGGCGGCATTCGGCACGGCGAGCTGGGCCTGGGCGAACAGTGGGGCCAGCAGAGTGGCGAGCCACAGGCTGAAAACAACAGGGAACCGCTGCATTATTATTCTCCTTATCAGGGTCGGGCAGCCAGCATAAACGCACTGCCCGATAGAGTCTACCGGGTAGCGCGTGACTCCAGACCCCAGCCTGAGGCTACTAACTCATAAGAGTGGCGTCGGGCCACGGGGTCATGGGTGATTGAGACGAGCATCAGCTCATCGAGCTGAAACTGATCGACGAAGGCCTGTAATCGCTCACACACCTGTTCGGCGGTACCGACGATGCGGCGTTTCCGGTTCTCGCTGATCGCCTGCAACTCACCGGGTGAATAAGGATAATCCGTTGCCTCTTCAATTGTCGGAACCGGGCCGGGGTTACCGCGCAGCAGCCGGATAAACCAGAGATCGCGACTGCGGGCGAGCCGCTCTGCTTCGGCCTGGGTATCGGCACAGATACAGAACAGGGTGAGGCAGGTATGCGGTGCGGCCAGGTTCGCGCTCGGTCGAAAATGCTCGCGGTACACGTCGAAGATGTCGGGGCGAATCGACGGGTTGATGAAATAGGCGAAGTTGTAGGGCAGGCCGTTGGCCCCGGCCAATACCGCGCTGTCCTCGCTGGAGCCGAGCATCCACAATTGTGGTGGAGTCGGGGTCTGGGGGAAGGCGCGTGCGTTGGCCAAGCCCGGTGTCGCCGGGTCGCAGTCATTCAACAGCGCCTGCAAGTCCAGCACCATACGGGGAAAGTGTTCCGGGCCGACACGCGAACCGTAGCGAATCGCGGCCGCCGTAAACGGATCGGTGCCGGGTGCGCGGCCGATGCCAAGGTCAACCCGATCGGGATACAGGGTCTGCAGTATCTTGAAATTTTCCGCAACCTTATAAGGACTGTAATGCGGCAGCATGACACCGCCCGAGCCGATGCGCAGGTGTTGCGTCTCGGCGCCCAGACGGCCGAGCAGTACTTCGGGGGAACAACCGGCGAGGGCGTCCGAGGCATGGTGTTCGGCGACCCAATAGCGGTAGAAGCCGAGCTTGTCTGTCAGGCGCGCGAGTTCGATGCTTTCCTGCAGCGCCTGGGCGGCGGTGCCACCGGCGCGAATGGGGGACTGATCGAGTACAGACAGTGGAATGGGGTTTGTCATGCAGAATCCAGGTGCGGTGGGTCGAATCGTGTCACGCACACTAGCGCAAATGGCGGCCCGCGCCAACCCGCCGTCGATGCGCCGGTACCGGGGTGCTGCCGCGTATCTCGACCTACAGGCATAGGCCAGCGGGCTGTGGTATTCTCCGGTAAAACAATAACACCCCCAAGCGGAGGCATTCCCATGCTGTCACGTTCCCTGTCACGAATATTTGTCCTGGGCCTGTTCTTGTTGGCCGGGCTGGCGTCAGCCCAGCAGCCAAAACAGGAAGTCATGGTGCCCATGCGCGACGGCGTCAGACTCGCTACCAATATCTATCTGCCTGAAGGCGAGGGCCCCTGGCCAGTAGTGCTGACACGCACGCCCTACAACAAGAATGGCGCCGATGGCAGTGCCGCCAACTACAACGCCCATGGTTATGCCCTCGTCTCACAAGACGTGCGTGGTCGCTATGCCTCGGAAGGCGAAGACCTGCCCTTCGAAGTGGACATGCCTGACGGCTATGACACCGTGGAATGGATAGCTAGCCAGTCTTTCAGCAATGGCAAGATCGGCATCTTCGGTACTTCGGCGCCGGGCATCACTTCCAATCTCGCCGCCGCAGCGGCGCCGCCACACCTGACTGCCGCCTATGTTACGGTAGCTCCGGACAGCCTGTTCTACCGATCCCGATTCGTCGGCGGCGTCTTCAAGGAGAGTCATTCAGGTGGCTGGTTGCGTGGACAAGGCATCAGCGAGGAGCGCATCGACGCCTACAAGGCGCGGGCAGTGCTGGATCAGGGCTGGATTGATACTGACTTCCTGTTTCACCGCGAGAACGTCGAGATTCCGGTGTATAACGTCGGTGGCTGGCATGACATCTACGCCGAAGGTTCGCTTTACAACTACCTCTACCTGCAATCTGAAGGCAACGAGAAGGCCCGCGGCAAGCAAAAGCTGTTTATGGGTGCGTTCGGTCATGGCGCCTTGCAGGGAGACCTCGTCTATCCAGGTGGCGGCATGATAACCGGTGATATCAACGAGCAACTGCGCTGGTGGGATCACTGGCTCAAGGGGGAAGAGAACGGCATTATGGAAGAGCCCCCGGTGAGCTTCTACATGATGGCCTCAGCCCGCAAGAGCGATCCGTCACCGAAGAACCGCGTGATAAGCACGGATACCTGGCCGCCAGCGCATACCCAGACCCGCTTCTACCTGCAGCCGTCGATGACAGTGAATACCCAAACACCCGCTGCCGACTCCGCCTCCATCAGCTATCGTTTCGATCCAGCCAACCCCGTACCGACGGTGGGCGGCCAGAACCTCGGGGCGGACGTAGGGCCCCGTGACCAGCGCGAGATTGGCGAGCGTCAGGACTATCTGCGCTTCCAGACTCCGGTGCTGGAGGAGGATCTTGTCATCGCCGGCCACATCGACATGGAGCTGTATGTGAGCACGGACGCACTGGATACCGATTTCGTTGTCAAACTCGTCGACATCTATCCTGACGGCTATGAGGCATTAATTCTCGATTATCCGCAGCGCATGCGCTTCCGTCATGGCCAATTGCCCGAGGCAGTCGAACTGGCGCAGCCCGGCAAGATAGAGAAGCTCACAATTAATATGTGGAGTACAGCCCAGACCTTTGAGAAGGGCCATCGGCTTGGCATTCACGTGACGTCCAGCAATTATCCCCGCTTCGCGGTGAATCCGAACAATGGCGCGGCGCTGAATGATTCCACGACGGCGTCCCGAGTCGCGACCAACACGATATATTTCGACGCGCAGCACCCGTCAGCTATCGTCCTGCCGGTGGTGACCGAGGAGTTGTAAGGTAAATCTCCCGAACGGGGACGCGCGCGGCTGAGTACTACCCGAGCGAATTGTCCCCCGTTCGAGGGTTGACTTGTACACCGGCTTTGCGCAGAATCGCCCTCCTATGAACATTCAATCCTATTTCTGGTGGTTTGATCGCTCGGGCCGCCAGTTGAAAATTCTAGCTAACTAGAACTCTTCATTGGCCGCCCACGGGTTGTGGCGGCCTATTCCCCCGAAAAAATCCCTGTTCGCCATAACCCTTACCGGTCAATCGAGACTCGTGAGGAAGTGCGTATGCAGACTGCAAACCAGGTTCAATACACCTGCGCCAGTGGGCTCGGCGTGCGGCGTTCAGCCACACAGCTTGACTATGGCAACTCGATGCAACGCCTGGGCGCAGCGCTCGATCAGCATCTGGGGGTGCTGCTGGCGTCGAGTTTTGAGTATCCCGGGCGCTATACGCGCTGGGATATCGGGTTTATCAATCCGCCCCTGCAACTCGTCGGACGTGGTCGCGAACTGGTCATTACCGCACTCAATGTGCGTGGCGAGGTTCTGCTGCCTGAGCTTCACGCCGCCTTGCAGTGCAGTGACGCCATTGCCGAACTGGAGGCGACGCCGCAGGCGATTCGCCTGACGGTCTGCAATGACGATAGCGAACTGGAAGAGGAGCTGCGTAGTCGTCGTCCCAGTCTGTTCTCGGTATTGCGGGAAATCGTCGCCTGCTTCTACAGCCCCGAGGATCCCTATCTTGGGTTATATGGTGCTTTCGGCTACGACCTGACTTTCCAGTTTGAGGATGTTGTCAGGCACCAGCAGCGCGGTGAGAACGATCGGGATCTGGTTCTGTACCTGCCTGATCAGATCACGGTGTCAGATCACCGCATCGAGCGCACATTGTGTTATAGCTACGAGTTCATCTGCCGAAGCTGGACCTCCGATAAGCGCACAGAGACCACGGGCGGATTCCGACGCACCGGTGAGGCCGTACCCTATGCGCCGGCTATTCACGTCGAGCGCGAATGTGATCATGTGGAGGGCGAGTTCGCGAACCAGGTCGAACGCGCGCTGGGGTATTTTCGTTGCGGTGACTTGTTTGAGGTTGTGCCTGGCCAGACCTTCTACGAGCCCTGCAAGGACAGTCCGTCGCAGGTATTCGCGCGTCTGCAGGCGGCCAATCCCGCGCCGTATGGCGCGTTGATGAATCTCGGGGAGCAGGAGTATCTAGTGGCGGCCTCACCGGAAATGTTTGTACGCGTGGATGGCAAGCAGATCGAGACCTGTCCGATCTCGGGGACGATCAAGCGCGGGGTCGACGCCATCGCGGACGCCCAACAAATAAAGGAATTACTGAATTCGACGAAGGACGAATCCGAGTTGTCGATGTGTACGGATGTGGATCGCAACGACAAGGCGCGGGTCTGCGTGCCGGGCTCAGTAAAGGTTGTAGGCCGTCGCCAGATTGAGATGTATTCGCGTCTCATCCATACCGTCGACCATGTAAAGGGTGAGCTGAAACCGGAATTCGATGCACTCGATGGCTTCCTGGCGCACACCTGGGCCGTCACCGTGACCGGGGCACCGAAACTCGCCGCGATGCAGTACATCGAGGAGTTCGAGAAGTCGCCTAGGCGCTGGTATGGCGGTGCCCTGGGTCAGATCGGGTTCAATGGCAATCTCAATACCGGGCTGACCCTGCGCACGATGCGTATCAAGGAAGGTGTCGCAGAGATTCGCGCCGGAGCGACCCTGCTGATCGATTCCGATCCGGTGGCGGAGGAGAAGGAGACACGCCTGAAAGCCTCGGCACTGATTGACGCCGTGCGCGGAGGTTCTGGACGCAATGCCGCCGAGACCAGTCCGGTAAAGGGTGACGAGGGCCGAGGCCTGCGTGTGCTGATGGTGGATCACCAGGACTCGTTCGTACACAATCTGGCGAGTTACTTCAGGCAATGCGGTGTCGATCTTGTGACCCTGCGCCCGGAGTATGCCCGCAAGTGGCTACAACATAACAAGGTTGATCTGGTTATCCTGTCTCCGGGCCCGCACTCCCCGCAGCATTTCGCGATGAATGCCACGATCGATATCGTGCTGAAAGAGAAAATTCCGCTGTTCGGTGTCTGTCTCGGTTTACAGGGTATCGTCGAGTATTTTGGCGGGGCATTGCAGGAGCTGGATTATCCGATGCACGGCAAGCCGTCCACGATCACGCACAGCGATAGCGATCTGTTCGCGGGCATCGATCGGCAATTCATCGCGGGTCGCTATCACTCGCTGGTGGCATCCAAGGTGCCGGAGTGTCTGCATGTCACAGCGACCACGGATGATGGGCGTGTGATGGCGGTAGAACACGCCAGCCTGCCGATCAAGGCCGTGCAGTTTCATCCGGAATCAATCATGAGTCTGGACAAGCAGAGCGGCCATCGATTGATTCGCAATGTGGTGTTGACGCTGAGCGGGCAGCGGCAACTGTCGCAGATCGCCTGACGATCAGGGTAGGCTGTTCTCCAGCCAGATGGCGATGCGAATGCCCGCGAGTCCGAGCCGTTGCCGCGCGATGCGCTGCATGGTCTGAACATAGCCATCGTCGAGCCGCAGTCGATCGAGTTCGGTGCCGCTGGTATCGGCAATGGCGATCGCTTGACGCGTTGTGTCAGGGTAGACCAGTGAGAGCAGCAGTCCGCGACTCTCATTAAGCCATTGCGACCAGTCCGAATCGACGCCCGCGATTTGCGGACGGTTGAACCCGTTGAGCTGGGTCAGGATAGTGTCGAGGCTGTCGTCAATCCCGTCATCGGCGAGCGCTCCGTCCCAGCGTGCGTGCAATGTGCCGGTGTCGGTCGGAATGCCGTTGCCACCCCGATCACCCTCGGCAAACAGGCGTGCCGAGTACAGCGATCCGGCGTGGAGCGGCTGGTGAATATCCCCCATGAGATGCAATACCCAGCACAGCGCAACCGCGCGCTCGGGCGCAGCTTGCCCGGGGTCGGCCAGCACGCGCGTGTTGTAATCCAGCGCCGTCATCACATTGTCGGCGCGCGACGGAGTTTGGATTGCAGTCGCGGGTGCGCCAGCGATATCGGGAAGTGGTGACCTGCCTACATACACATTGCCCTGGGTGCTCGCCCCATCACGCACCCAGGCACCATCGATGTAGTGCCACTCGGGGTGGTTGTAACGCCGGCGCTCGGGTTCAGGCAGACCGCGGGCCAGGTCGGGCCAATAGGCGGCTTGACCCAGCAACCAGGTGGCCTGACTCGCGGCATCTCCGCGCTGGACGAAGGCCGGCATGGCCGCGGCGAAGTCGGCTTGAAAGCGGGGGTGTTGCTGCAACAGCGCGACCAGCTGCTGCTGGCGCTCCTGACTGAGATAAGACAGGGCGATGGCGGCCGTCAGCCGATGGCCAACGGCATCCCAGGCCGCTGCGGGTACGCTAACTCCGGTCAGCAGGCAGGCAAGAACAAGTCTGGTAAGGGCTTTCATTGGCGTGGCCTGAATGGAACAGCAGGCAGTGTAGCAAACTCGCACGACGGATGGGTGACAGCCAGATTACACTTCCAGCCACTCGGCACGAACCTCATCGGCCTGGCGCAAGCTGTCCGGAGTACCTTCATAGACGATCTTGCCGTGGCCCATCACATACAGGCGGTGGGATATGCGCAGGGCGATAGAGAGTTTCTGTTCCACCAGCAGAATCGAGACGCCGCGCTTGGCAATTTCCTGCAGCAGATCGCCAACCTGTTCCACGACCTTGGGTGCGAGTCCCTCGGTGGGTTCATCGATCATGATCATGTCGGGGTCGCCCATCAGAGTCCGACACATGCACAGCATCTGTTGCTCGCCGCCGCTCAACACCCCGCCGGGCACGTCGGCTCGGGCGCCGAGATTGGGGAACATGGCGAACACCTCATCCAGGGTCCAACGTCCCTGGTGTTTTGTGCTTTTCATGCCTAACACCAGATTCTGGCGCACCGTGAGAGTGGGGAAGATGTCCCGGTTCTCGGGCACATAACCGAGACCACGGTGGGCGATTTCGAAACTCTTGCGGCCGGCAATTTCCTCGCCTTTGAACAGAATAGACCCCTGGGGTGCCACCTCGCCCATGATGGTCTTTACCGTGGTCGATCGGCCGACTCCATTGCGGCCCAGCAAGCTGACGATTTCGCCTTCGGCGACGTTAAAGTTGACGCCATGAAGAATGTGGCTCTTGCCATAGAAGGCGTGCAGATTCCTGACTTCAAGCATGGGTCGCCACCTCGCCCAGATAGGCTTCCTGAACCCGTTGGTTGCCTCGGATTGCCGCCGGCTTATCGCTGGCGATCACCTCGCCATAAACCAGTACCGAGATGCGGTCGGCGACATCGAAGACAATATTCATGTCGTGTTCCACCATGACCAGCGTCTTGCCTTCAGTGATCTGCCGAATCAGTTGTACTGCGTTCTCCGCCTCGGAATGACTCATGCCGGCCACCGGTTCATCGAGCAGGATGACTTCAGCGCCGCTCGCAATCGTGATACCGAGTTCCAGGGCGCGTTGCTGGGCATAGGCGAGCTCTCCTGCCGGGAAAGAGGCTTTTTCCAGCAAGCCAATCTGGGACAGCACCTCCATGGCGCAATCATTCAGCTCGCCCTGGCGACCCAGCAGATGCCAGAAGGAATAGCGGAAGCCGCGCGACCAGAGCAGGGCACAACGCACGTTTTCGAACACGCTCATGCGGGGAAAGATATTGGTGACCTGAAAGCTGCGAGCCAGACCGCGACGACTGATTTCATAGGGCGGCTTGTTCTGAATCTCCTCGCCTTTCAGTTCGATCGTGCCGCTGGTAACAGAATACAGACCACTGATCAGATGGTAGAGCGTCGATTTGCCGGCTCCATTCGGGCCGATGATTGCATGCTTCTCACCCTGCTCGATGTCGAGCGAGACGCCACGAATAATGTGTGTTATGCCGAAGCTCTTGTGTACGTCTTTGAGGGACAGAATCGCCATGGCTAGTTGCCCTCTCCATCCGGTTTATTGGCCGCATGCCAGGCTTCGCGCAGTTGTGGCAAGGAACGGCGAATGCCGTAAAAGGCGGCGCCAGTAATGGCAATCAGGACTATCCAGGTCGGCACGCTGGCCGGTGTCAGGCTCAGACCCCAGATCGACAGCGTCTCGTCTTCGGTGTGGATCAGTTCGATCAGCGTGACGACACCGAGCAAAAAGACGAGCGCGGGCAAGCCGGTAATCAGGTAGGGTTTGATCAGGCTCGTCAGGCGACCGCGCAACCATGCCACCTGATGCATCATGATGAAGCCAGCGAACCCGCGTGGCAGGAACATAACCGTCAGCAGGAACAGAATGCCAAGATAAAGCAGCCAGAGGTCGGTGTAGGTACTCAGCAGGGTATTCATCAGGGTCAGTAACACGGCGCCGATGATGGGACCGATGAAGTAGCCCAGTCCACCGATGTAGGCCATCAACAACACGCGTCCGGAGGTGGCCGCGTTGAGGTTCTCCTCGGTGATGAATTCGTAGTTGAGGGCAAACAGGCCACCGGCAACGCCGGCGAACAGGCCTGCGGCACAGAATGAAATGAAGCGGACGCGGCGCGCGCTGTAGCCGATGAATTCGGCGCGTATCGGGTTGTCACGCACGGCGTTGGCCATGCGACCGGCCGGTGTCTGGGTGAACAGGTACATAAAGATGGTCGCGATAAAAGTCCAGATCGCCGCGAGGTAATAGATCTGGATGTTCTGGGCGAAATCGACGCCGAAGAAAGTCGGGCCGAAGGTGCGGTCGCCACTGATGCCCGCTTCGCCGCCGAAGAAGTCCACGAAGATCAGTGACGAGGCGGCAATGAGTTCTCCGATCCCGAGCGAGATCATTGCAAATACAGTACCTGCCTTGCGGGTGGAAAAACTGCCGATGAACAATGCACACAGCAGGCCAAACAGGCCGCCGATGAACGGCACCCACATCACGGAGAAATATACGGACTCGTTCTCGATCATCAGGAGGGTGTGTACACCGAGGAAGCCACCCATGCCGAAATACACGGCGTGGCCGAAGGACAGCATGCCGCCCTGACCCAGCAGCATGTTATAGCTGAGTGCGAACACAATCGCGATTGCCATCTGGTTGTAGATGGAGATCGCAAGAATGGAGTCAAACAATTGCGGCAACAACAACAGCACCGCGAGATAGGCGACCCAAATGCCGAATTTCTTCACAAGTGTTTGCAGGATCACCATTACTCTTCCCGTTTGCCCATCAGGCCGGTTGGACGGAAGATCAGAACCAGTACCAGCAACAGGAAGGGCAGAATCGGTGCCACCTGTGGCAGGGTCAGTCCCCACAGGTCAGCCAGGGCATGATCGTAAGGGAAGCTGATGCCGAACAGGTCCAGCAGATCCTCCATGCCGACGTCGGATGCGATCGCGAAGGACTGTAATAATCCGATGAGCAGAGAGGCGATGAATGCCCCGGCGAGAGAGCCGAGTCCGCCGATGACGACGATCACGAAGACGATGCTTCCCAGAACTGTTGCCATGCCAGGGAAAGTCGTCAGCACCGGTCCCGCGATGACCCCCGCGACACCAGCCAGCGCCGTTCCGACTCCGAAAACTCCCATGAAGATCAGCGGCACATTGTGACCTAGATTGGCAACGGTATTGGGATGCGTGATTGCGGCCTGGATGATAATGCCCACCCGGCTGCGAGTGAGCACGTAATAAAGGCCGATGAAAATGCCGACAGAGATCGCGATCATGAAGCCCCGGTACGCCGAGAATTCCTGACCGAAGAGCGTGAACAGAGCGAAGTTCAGCACGTCGGGAGATTGGTAGCTCTTGGTGTCGCGACCCCAGAAGAATTGCACCGCTTCCTCGATGAGGAAGGCCAGTCCAAAGGTGAAGACGAGTTCGGCGACATGGCCGGCCTGATGCACGCGACGCAGGCCGTAACGCTCCACCAGCGCGCCGAGCACGCCGACGATCAGGGGTGCGAAGATGAGTCCGGTCCAGAAACCGAAATAGAGGCTGAGCGAATAGGCGAAATACGCGCCGAGCATGTAAAAGCTGGCATGGGCAAAATTGAGGACGCCCATCATGCTGAAGATCAGCGTGAGGCCGCTGGCGAGCATGAACAGCAGCAGACCCGTGACCAGGCCATTGAGCGTGGCAAAGATGAGAACGTCTAACATGGTTGCCAGGTGGCCTTTGTTGTAACGAACACGGTGACTACCAATGGCTTAACGACGCGGACGATCCATCTTGCAACTGGTGGGAACGACAGTCTCTTCGGCGGGCACGTTAAATATCGTGCGCAGACCGTAACCGGAATTGTCGGCATCGAACTCGATGCCTTCATCAGTGTGCATCGAGATGTGCAAGGACTGGAAGATCTGGTGATCGGTACCGCGCATCCACATCTCTTCGCCACTCAGATTGGTAAAGCGCATGTCTTCCAGCGCCAGCGCGATGTCGTACGGGTCAGTACTCTTGGTTTTTTCTATCGCAGCCACGACCATCTGTAGTGCGTTAATAATACGAGGCTGGGTGACGTCAAAATTGGGGTTTTCTGCCTTGAAGGCGCGGAGGAACTGTTTGCGCTCTTCGGTTGGAATCGGATTCGAGGTCTCGTTGTGCACCAGGAAGATTCGATCCTTGCCACCCTCGCCGAGGGTCGCAGTGATGCCATCGTACACGGCATAGAACGTATAGATCGGAACGTTCAGGCCAGAGTCGATGATGGACTTGGCGAGGGACACCATGTCAGCGCCGTAGTTGCCGGTGATGACCGCGTCGGCCCCGGAGGAGACTATCTTCGTTACGTAGGGTGTGAAGTCTTTCACCTGGCCAATCGGATGAAACTCAGTGCCCACAATCTCGATATCGGGGCGCTTCTCTTTTAACAGTCGCACCGAATTGTCGGCTACAACATGACCGAAGGAATAATCCTGGCCAATGACATACACCTTCTTGATGTCAGGGTTCATCGCGATGTAATCAGTGAGTGTGTTCAGCTTCATGATGGCGTGCGCATCGAAGCGGAAGTGCCAGAAGCTGCATTCTTCTTCGGTGAGAATCGGGTCGACGGCCGAGTAGTTGATCTGCAAGACTTCCTGTCCGGGATTGCGACGATTGTGACGCGAAATGGTGGCGTTCAGCGTGTTCGCCACAGCGGAGCTGTTGCCCTGGAAGATGATTCGGATGTCTTCGCTCACGGCGCGCCGAAACTGGATCTGGGTATCGGTCGGGCTCTGCTTGTTATCCAGGGGCACGATCTCCAGTTTTCGACCACCCAGCACACCGCCCTTGGAATTGTAGAAATACTCTGCGGCGAATTGCACTTGCTTCAGACCGCTGTTGCCGATAGACGCAAAACTGCCGGACAAAGGATCGATAAACGCGATCTTGATCGGGTCCTGTGCAGCGGCCACGCCGCTCAGACCAAAGAGAGCTACCAAAAGGAAAGTGTGCAGTGAAAAGCGTCGAGTAGATGTCATGTTAGTCTCGTGCATTCTTGTTATGTTGGGCACCGTCATTGGGGTGCCGCTCTGCTCTGGATGGCGCCGGCCTCTGGTTCGTAATGCGGCGTAACGGGCCGGGCTGAAACCGTAAAGAGTCCCGACATTAACCTAGACCGCAACGCGAATCAAGAAATCCCCGGTGGAACGGGATGAACGCCGTGACTGGGGCTACAGGCCGCAGAATATATGGCTTTGCCGCCTCAGGAATGTTGCTCTGCGAGCACCAGCGTATTGCCGGAAGGATCCTTGAAGAAGACCATGTATTCGGTATCGCCGGGACTGCCGAACAGCCCCTTGTCGTCGGTGAAAACGGTCTGGATGTCACTCGCCAACGCAATACCCAATGACTGCATCTGAGCCACCTTGTCCTCGATGTTGCCAATGCGGAAATACACGAGCCCGAGGTTGGGCGCATTCCGATCCAGTAACAGCCGCGTTTCTCCAAAGCGCAGAAACAACAGGCCGGGCGGGTCGAACTCGGCGATGCACTCGGCTCCAAGCAGATCGCAGTAGAATGCACGACTGGCTGCCAGGTTGTCACACTTGAGCGCGACCTGATGCAGGGTCACATCCTGCAGAATCCGGGATTTGGGTGTTGGCATGTGGAGGTTTCCTGTAGGATTACCCGAAACCTGAACAGTAGCAGAGACCATGGCGAACCAAAAGATCACGGAGCAGGAGGTCGAATTCAGTGCCATCCGCGCCAGTGGACCTGGAGGGCAGAACGTCAACAAGGTATCCACGGCCGTGCAGTTGCGCTTCGTGATTGCCGACTCCGGGCTCAGCGCCGAGGCGCAACGTCGCCTCAGTGGGTTTGCCGATGCTCGTATCAGCAAGAACGGAATCATTATTATCAAGGCGCAGCGCTACCGCAGCCAGGACAAGAACAAACAGGATGCACTGCAACGGCTGAACGATCTCATTGCTCTCGCCACGCATGTTCAGGCCAAGCGTATCGCGACGCGTCCGGGCCGCGGAGTGGTCGAGAAGCGCCTGCAAGAGAAAAAGAAACTGGGCGCGCGCAAATCCTCGCGCGGCGCTGTCAATGTACGCGACTATTGAGCCAACAATACGGAGATCAACATGGCGATCAGGCGCATCTCTCATATCACGCTTTATGTGGCTGACCAACAGGAGGCGCTGGAATGGTATCGGGACAAGCTCGGGTTTCAGGTCTGCATGGACAACAGTGACCTGGTGCCCGAGCTTCGCTGGTTGACTGTGTCGCCGAAAGAGAATCCCAGTCTGCAGTTAGTGTTGCAGCTCGCCCGCACCACCGAGGAGAAGAGTCGCATCGGCACCAATCTGTCGACGGTGTTGAGTGTGGATGATTGCCGCAACGAGATTGCACGTCTGGAGTCGCTCGGCGTCGAGATTGTGGATGCGCCGATTACGGTTCCCTGGGGGGTGTCGGCGATCATTCGCGATCTCTATGGCAATCCCTATAACCTGGTTGGTCCAGCATGACCGCGCGGCTTCCCGTTGGTCCATCTGGCTTGTGTCGCTGTCTGGTGCTCGGCTGCGCGCTGTTGTGGCCGTTTCTGGCGATGGCGCAGACGCCGTTGGCCAGCGCCGAGGCTACCTTCCGCTACCTCGCGAGCACATTGCAAACCTTCCGGCGTACAGGTCGCCTCGCCGACAACCCCGGAATCGACGGTGCCGACATCGAACACTTCATGGCTCTGCTTGAGAATTACTACAACGAATTTCGTCGCGACTTTGGTCCCGACAGCGCTGTGTGCAACTTTTACATGAGTCCGGCGAATGGACGCATGACGATCGAAGACAGGGCAGAGGTGAGTTTCAGTTTGCTGCGGTCGCTGGCGGACAGAAATGCGCGCTACATCGCTATTGACCGGGAATTTCAGGCGGAGGTTGAGGCGCACTTCGGCAGTCGACTGCTCGACGCAATCACTAGTGGAAAATCGGCAGCCACCAGCAATCAGCGGCTGCCGACGGCGGATTTCGAGCAGTCACGAATCATCAATTTTCTCGATACCGCCTGCGGCAATTAAACCGTCTGTCGGTTTAGAAGACTTCGAACAATCCGGCGGCACCCATGCCACCGCCGATGCACATGGTGCACACCACGTACTTCGCACCGCGGCGCTTGCCTTCGATGAGAGCGTGACCCACCATGCGAGCACCGCTCATGCCGTAAGGGTGGCCGATGGAGATGGCGCCACCGTTGACGTTCAGAAGTTCATCGGGAATTCCCAGCGTGTCGCGGCAATACACGACCTGCACGGCGAATGCCTCATTCAACTCCCAAAGACCGATATCATCCATCTTCAGGTTGAATCGCTGTAGCAGCTTGGGAACCGCAAACACCGGACCGATACCCATCTCGTCTGCGTCGAGGCCGGCGACGGCCATGCCGACGTAGGCGCCGAGAGGTTCCAGGCCTTTTTGCTCGGCGAGCTTGCTGTCCATCAACACACTGGCGGACGCGCCATCGGACAGCTGGCTGGCATTACCTGCCGTGATCACGCCTCCTTCCACCACCGGCTTCAGACCTTGCAGGCCTTCAAGTGTAGTGGAGGGGCGATTGCCTTCGTCCTTGTCCAGTAATGTGTCGTGCACGCTCTGCTGTTTCGTTTCCTTGTCAACAAACACCATCTTGGAAGCGAGTGGCACGATCTCGTCATCGAATTTGCCGGCCTGTTGGGCAGCGGCAGTGCGCTGCTGGCTCTGCAGTGCATAAGCGTCCTGCACGTCACGTGAGATGTTATAGCGCTTCGCCACGATCTCGGCAGTCTCCAGCATGGCGATGTAGGCCTTGGGTGAATGGGCCAGCACCGTGGGATCCTGGGTGCGGTAGTTGTTGCGATGTTCGTTCTGCACCAGACTGATCGACTCGAGTCCACCGCCGACGACAATCGGCATATTGTCGACAAGGATCTGCTTCGCGGCGGTGGCGATTGCCATCATGCCGGAGCCGCACTGGCGATCGACGCTCATGCCGGCAACCGAACTGGGCAGACCCGCTGCCACGCCGGCGGTGCGACCGATGTTATAGCCGGACGAGCCTTGCTGCATTGCACAGCCCATGATGACGTCATCGACTTCACCGGGCTCGATACCGGCGCGCTGCACCGCGTGCTTGATGACGTGTCCACCCAGGGTCGGTGCGCCAGTGTCGTTGAAGGCGCCGCGATAGGCTTTGCCGATGGGGGTGCGCGCGGTGGCGACGATAACTGCTTGCTTGGTCATGCTGTGCTCCGTGTCTCTGTGTTTGCCAGTAGGCTATTTGTCAGTGTGTTATTTGTCAGTATTCGGTTGATCACAAATCAGCGCTATCACTGCGTCGATGACGCCGCGTGCCAATGCCGCCATTTCGGCATCGGTGCGATCCTGAATCGGATGCGCCACAAACACGCTCTTCGGATGGATGCCGAGCGAGCGACCCTGGGCGGCTGCCGCCTCGATGAATTCTTCCGAGGCAACGAAGCCGGAAGGGAGTCCGCGGCTTTCGAGGTCCATGATGTCATGCAAACTGCACGAGGTACATGAACCTCAGTCGGCGAGTCCTTCGATGACCGCATCACATTCGGTGCTGATGCGCTGGTTCAGCTCCGTGGGAGCGACGCGCGTGAAGGTTGGCTTGGTATAGCGCTTCACCGTGGCGCCCAGGGATTGCAGGGCTTTCTCAACTTCGTCCAGAAATTCCCGGCCGCGCGGCTTGGAGATGTCCAGCAAGCCTACCGTCATGCCAGCCAGACTCGCGAGTCGTGGCAGCAATTGCCGTTCGGCCGCGACTCTCTCGGAAGTCGGGTCAAGTAAAATCGTGCTGGTCGTCATAGGCGTACCCCCTTTCATCTATTATCAAAGTCTCTGGGAAACCAACTGGCTGCCGCGTTCGCCGGAGGCGACCCAGCCACCGATGATCGCCGAGAACAGACCGGCCTTGCCACCTGTACTCACGATGTGCAGGCCGTCATCCCGAAATTTGTTGAGCAGTTTGTCCTTGAATTTTTCCGGCATGCCCTCGGCGACGCCATTCGCTCCGCGAATGATATCGGTGCCGGGTGTCATTAATTCGGAACACAGCGCATCGCGGACATTGGATTTGGTCCAACCCCTCTGTCGGAATACCCGGCGGTGTTCTGGTGACAGGACCAGAATCGCATCAGCCATACCGAACAACTTGTGGTGCGCCACATTTCTGAGACTCAGCGCGATGCTGCGGGCGAGGGATTCCGGCGTGCGCGACTGTTGGTCCACAACAGCCTGCAGCCCGTCACCCGCGAACAGGCTGACGACCGAGTCGCCGCGCTCGAATCCACGGTCCATCGCCAGCGAAGGCCAATCACTATCACTCTCGTCTTCGGCGAAGCAATACGTGTACTTGCCCGGATTGCCCATGGTTGCGCGATCGATGCCGCCGGGAATGCCGCCGCCCACATTGCGAACGAGTAATTGCAGTGCGCGGCCGATGGTGGCGTTTGCCCGGTTACCCTGACCCAGCGCATTGACACCGGCATTCATGCCAATCTGGCGCGCAACGGGCCCATTCACGATCACAACCGGGGAGGAAAAATAGGTCGTGCACAGCAAGCCGTGCAGGCAGAAGCGGTCCTGTAACGCGGCGCTCACTGTGGCCAGTACAAGAGGGAAATATTCCGGCTTGCAGCCAGCCAACACGGCATTGATCGCGACTTTCTCGACCGTGCAAGGCGCGTTGTCCGGTGGGATCTTGCCGATGATTTCGTCGGCGGGCCGATCGCAGGCGCGTAGCATGCGCAGCACGCGCAGCGCCGTCGGCGGTACAACTGGCAAGCCGTCGCTCCAGCCACGTTCGAAGCACGCTTCCAGCGCATCTTCCGATTCAGCCAGACTGATCTCGCGTGCCTGCAGGATTTTCGGGCCGTATTTGAGTGCGAGCTTGTCTTCCATGCCAGGGTCCAAGGTCTTCGATCCGCATCCTGGCTTGAAATCGACGAGTGCCTCCCCGAGGGTCTCGATGCCGGTAAATTCGCGCCACTGTTGCTTGTCCCAACCGACGATGCGGCTGACTTCGAGGCCATCGCTACGCAGGCGCAGCAGGGTAGGTACGATTTCGATCTGACGGGAATAGGACCAGGCCAGTGCCGTGTCATCGATGCGTTCCGGGATGCTAGCCGGGAAGCCAGGATCATCCTGCACATAGACTTCCAGTTCGCCGTCGAGATTGGCGAGCAGGGTCTGCAGAACCGGTTCGATCAAGGCACAGGTAGGACAGTCTTTCTTGACGACGAGTGCGTAGCGATTGTCTTGGTTATGACTCAAGCCTGAATCCTCTCACCCGGCTCACCTGGACCCGTTCCCTGGCACTGGTAGCGGTGAGTCTAGTAGATGAACCCCAGTGTTGAAATGCCGACCAGGATATTGATGATCATAAACACCGAGGAAGTGCGGGACATTACCTTCCAAAGTTGCGGCCCCTTGTAGGCGGCGCGTACACCGATGATCAGCACTACCGTGTAGGCGAGCATGACGGCGACCATCGACAGATACCGAATCCAGTCCTCGTTGTCGACCGCTTCGCTGCCGAACACGAAAAACAGGCCAGCGCCGACAAAATAGAACAGCCAATACGTGATGGCAAGGCCGTAGTCGCCTGCCAGGAGTTTCGCTAAAAACGAGCGGTTATCTGTCTGTTCCAATTCGGTTTCCTTCTCGTGAGGGGTTCCCGGACGAAGGGCCAAGTTTAACCCAGCCGCCGTGCGGAAAGAAATGGTACATTTCGATGGAGGGGGCCGCCCCACGCCCGCGTGGCGCTGGCCGTCCGGTGCGGGAGAGCCCCGGCAAATGTTTGTACACGCCTTACTGAAAGTTTTATGATGGGCCCTGCCAAATTGTCGTTCACGCACAAGGTCCCGAGTCTTGGAAATTGACGAAAAAATAGACGCCGAACCACTTTCTGAAGCGTTCAGCTTTACGCGAGAGAAGAAGAAGGCGATGCATGGACTCAAGGGCATTCTCGCCGGCATCGTCGCCGACAAGCGTCTGAACGAACTCGAATTCCTGTTTCTCGATCCCTGGTTGCAATCACAGCAATACCTCGCCGACGACAAAGATGTGCGCGACATTCTGCAGCGCGTTGGCGATATTCTCGAGGATGGTCAAGTCAGTCGCGATGAACTGGCGCTGATGCAGGCGCATATCGAACGCGTTGCCAGTGAACGCATGTCAGCCGATACCGATACCGTCGCGAGCATGGATGAATTGATCGGCTTTATTACCGGCGTCGCTTCAGACGGCGTGCTCAACGACGACGAGATCGTCGCCCTGTCGGACTGGTTGCTGCAAAATTCGGCCATTCAGAAGGTGTGGCCAGCCACGATCATTGCAGATCGTCTCGAAACAATTCTCAATGACGGCACTATTTACGAGAAGGAGCGCGCGAACCTGCTCGCCGCCATCAACAAGATCACCGGCGAGGGAGCGGCACATTTCGAGAGCTCTACCGATATGTGAGAGGATGATACCGACTCGCTGAGCTTCGCCGGCAAGACATTCTGTCTGACGGGTGAGTTCGTGAGCGGCGACAGAGACTCCATCGACACGATGCTGAAGATGTTGGGAGCGAAGACCAGCACGGCAGTGCAGCATGGCGTCGATTACCTCGTTATCGGTACGCTTTCCAGTCATGACTGGCTCTATACCAGTCACGGTCGCAAGATCGAGAAGGCACTGCTGTTGAAACGCGAAGGCTGCAAGGTCACTGTGATCACTGAGCGTACCTTGCTGAAATTCTCCCGCAAGCTTACCCAGGCTTCTTTCTAGTCCACACCAGAGCAGGCACCAGCTCGCACCGCGCCGAACACTCGATTAGCAGCGTTAATCGACGTTCCCGTGTGGCCTCCTGCTTCGCACTCATCACCCACCAGTTGCATTGCTTGACAGTGCCGGGCGGTAATTTCTTGTAAAACTGCCAGGCCTGTGGTGTCGCACGAAAGCGTTTCTGATACGCCATCGACAGCGTGACACGCTTCTGTTCATGTGCCGCACGGCCCGTGTTTTCGGCGTTGCGTTGGGCGTAGGCGGCGGCGCCTGCGGCGGTAACCAGGCCCTGGGACAGCAACCATTCCATCCGCTCGATGTTGACATGGCTCCAGTGACTGCGCGGTTTGCGGGGCGTGAATCGAATCATGTAGCGGTCTTCGTCGAGGGAGCGACGCAGCCCATCGATCCAGCCGAAACAGAGGGCTGCATCCACGGATTGGGGCCAGTCGATGGAGGGCTCGCCGGTGTGTTTCTTGTAAAATCCCACCCATTGCTCCTGAATAGTGCCGTGATGCTTCTCCAGCCATGCGCGAAACAGCGCGGGGGTGCGGAAGAAACGAGGATTGGGGTCGGCCATCAGTGCATGCCCAGGCGAGTTCCGGTGCTATGTCCGGAAGTGAGTCCAGGGATCAGTTTACTGCAATTGGCCGAATGATCTACCCTGTGCCTTCACCATCTGGGGGAGTGTAATCATGTCAGCCGATCTTCTGTTCAGCATTTTCAATCTTGCAGTCTTGCCGGGCTGGTTATTGCTGCTGGTGTTGCCGCGTTGGAAATGGACGCTGGGACTCGTCAGTGCCGGGCTGATCCCGTTTTTGCTAGGACTGTGTTATCTGGTCCTGTTCCTGCTGATTGGTTTCGAGGGGCCGGAGGACGGCGGTTTCGGTTCCCTGTATGGGGTGATGCAGTTGTTCACTGCTCCCTATGCCGTTCTGATCGGCTGGATCCACTACCTCGCATTTGATCTGTTCATCGGCAGTTGGGAGCTACAGGATTCACAGCGCAAGGGTATTCCGCACTGGATGATGGTACCGTGCCTCGTGCTCACCTTTCTGTTGGGACCGGTCGGACTCGTTTGCTATCTGACGCTGCGCACTATCCGCACACGGTCATTCCTCATCTATTCGTGAGCGTCGTTAGCAGGCAAGCGCGACAGTAGTGGGGCTAACGAAAGTCCAACCGGCGTGCAACGAGGGATTGACGACTGTCTAGCGGGATTCGCCCAGGGGCATCGTCGCCAGGCGCGTGGCTGACCTTGCCAAACCACGGCGACGCTTGAAATATCGCAACAGTCGTTGTAGGGCGAGTAACAGGCCGCTCCAGACCATCAAGACGGCGGCGAGTGAGGCGAGACCGGCGACCGTCTGACCGACGATACCGAGTGCCTCCCCGGTGTGCAGGAAGCGCACCCAGGAACGGGCCTGGCGACCGGTCGACTGACTCGAGAACGGGGCCCATTCGGCGACCTCTCCTGTGGTGCCATTCAGAGTAAGTGTGTGCCGTTTCTGCGGCTGTCCCCCATTGCCCTGATCGATGCTGAAGTTGACCCGGGAGCTGGAAGCTGTCGGTGGCAGCGTGATGGCAATGCTGCGCCAATCATCCACCTGCTGTGTCGCAGATTCGAACAGGGTTTGCAGAGGCAGCAAGGGGGCTGGAGCCTCAGCCGCCTCGACACGATCGGCCACGGCTACCCCGCCACGTTGAGGCGGGGATTCGCCAGCGAGTCGATACACCAGCGCATTGGCCCAGGAGTAATAGAAGACGGTTGCCGTTGCCACGATCACCAGCAGGGGCAGGGCTGCCCAGATGCCGAAGACATGGTGCCAGTTGAAATAACGCGCCGTCGAAGTCGCCGGCTTCGGCTGCAACCACAATCGGGCGCGCAGGGTGGCGGCTGTGATCAGTTTCGGCAGCCACAGATACAGTCCGCTGCAAATCAGAAACAGGAATAACAGGTTGCTGGTGCCGGTTATCATTCGGGCGCGGTCCCGGTTCTCGCCTGTGGCATTAAACCAGCGGTGGAGGCCGCGGACGCTGCCGAGGAAGCGTCGCAGGCCACCGTCGTGTTGGGTATAGGCGACGCCCGAATAGGGATCGAGGTATTCCGTGCGATCACGGCCCGCGGCGAAGACGACGGCATCCGTGGGGTCGGCGCTGACAGTGATGCGGTCGGGAGCGAAGTCGTCGAGTGCGGCGCGGTCGAGCAGCGCGTCCAGGCTCAGGCGGGTCTCGGATGCGGCTGGAACCCGGGCATAGACGCTGTCTTCCAGGGCGAGCAACTGGCGTTCATAGGTGAGAATGACGCCTGTGGCTGACATCATCAGGATAACGAGACCCGTGAGGACGCCGCTGGCGAGGTGTAACCAGAACAGGATTGAACGAACCATGACAAGACCGCATTGCTAAAAGTCTTGCTAATGCTAATAATTCTCAATTGCGTTTGCAACCTTGGTGTGGCCGGTAATGGCAGAACCAGGAGCGGTGGTTTATTTCTTGCCGAGCATGCCCTGCAGGGCAGTGGGGATATCCGCCGGGAACACCACGAATTTCGCGTTGTCCGAGCTCGAGAGATTCTGCAGCGAGCTGATGTATTTCTCGCCCAGCAGATAGACGACCGGTAATTCCCGCTCGCCGATGGCGTCGGTCACCAGAGAGATCGCTTCCTTGCTGGCCTTGGCCAGCACGACCTGAGCCTCGGCGTTGCGACGGGAGGCTTCCAATTCGCCTTCCGCCTTGAGAATGGCCGCCTGCTTTTCGCCGTCGGCTCGGGTGACGGTGGCGCGCCGGGCGCGCTCGGCGGCAGCCTGTTCTTCCATCGCCTGTTGCATGGTGGCCGAAGGATTGATGTCCTGGATTTCAACAGTCTTCAGCGTAATGCCCCAGTCGGCGATGTCATCGGAAATAGCCGCCTTCAATTTCGCTTTGATGTGGTCGCGGGACGACAGGGCAGCATCGAGGCTCATTTCGCCGACGATGGATCGGAGTGAGGTCTGGACCAGCGTCTGAATCGCCACGACATAGTTCTCAACGCCGTAGACAGCCTTCTCCGGTGAGACGATATTGATGTAGGCGACTGCGTTGGTGACAAGCACCGCGTTATCCATCGTGATGACTTCCTGTGAGGGAATATCCAGCACGATATCTTTCGTCGTCACTTTGTAGGCGACGGCATCGATATAGGGAATGATGAAATTCAGACCGGGGTTGAGCGAAGAGGAATATTTGCCGAGTCGTTGCACGACCCACTTATAACCCTGTGGGACCTGACGGACGCCCTGCGCCACGGTAACAAGAAAGAAGATAAAGATTGCGATCGCAATGATGATTCCCGGTTCCATAACAAATTTCCTCTGTTTGTGGTGCTGATCAGGCCTTGGTGACGATCAGGGAATTGCCTGAGACATCGACGACGCTGACGCGGTCGCCGGGATTAAGCGAGTCTTGCGAGATGATCTGCCATTCGTCAGAACCTAGTACCGGTGCAGGAAAGCGCACAGTGCCACGCTTCTCGCCGTTGGGTGGAGACAATACCTGACCAATTTCCCCGAGCAGGGTTTCCCGGGACAGGCCGGCCTTGGTCTTGTCGGTCGAGAGCGGTTTGAGGAAGCGGAACCAGCCGATGGCAAATCCTGTGGAAAGCAGACCCCAGGAGAGCACCTGGATGCCGGTAGTGACACCGGGAAATACCACCAACACAACGCCGATGACGACGGCGGCAGCGCCAAACCAGAGAATGAAGAACGAGCCGACAAAAATCTCGGCCAGCATCAGCACGATCCCGATTACAATCCAGTGCCAGTAGAGCAAAGTCATATCCATGGGTAGCCTCCCGGATGCTGCAGAGCAAATCAGCTGCACTTGACTTGAAGATGCGGCCGATTCGGCAGTAATCAATGCTGGATTTGACGGTATTCAGGAGGTGAAAGCAAGCGCCGGACGGGCCAGGAGGGGACAAATACTCTTCGAAGCGAGGTCGACCTGCTACTGTCTAGCCGCTGTCAACGGAAGCTGCGCGACTGCGTTATTACTCCTGTCGCCCCTGAATGAATCGGGGAACTCATTAATCACACAGGAGATTCGTCATGAGAAGTATTTCCACATTCTTGGTTACAGGTTGCCTGCTATTGGCGGCGATGCCGTCGGTACAGGCTCAAGAGCCCGATGCCGGCGACGCTGCCGCCAAGCGGCAGGCGCGTCTCGAGGAATTTCGTCAACTCAGCCCCGAGGAGCGCCAGGCGCGTCGGGAAGAAATGCAGAAGCGTATGGAGGGTCTCACCGACGAACAGCGCGCTGCCCTCCGCGAACGCCGCCAACAGGCTCAGGGCAATCGTCCGCGTCAGGGCCAGGGTCAAGGTCAGGGTCCCCGCCCGAATGGCGGCCAACGCCCGCGCCCAGGCCAAGATGCTGCTCCCCATGGGGCCTGATCGGCCTCACCATCTCCAGCTAGACCGTAAGACTCGCCGGGCAGTAATGCCCGGCGCTTTTTTCCTGCCAAAAGCCCTCAATATTTCCCCTCCGGTTGTTAACCCTTTGCGGTCCAGTACACTCTAATCCCTGAACGCGTAACCTGCTGTGATGTGCAGACAGCGAAAAACAGGATTTGACGCTTGCTCCGGGAAATTGAAGAAGAACTGTTAGTTGCGGCCCAAGCCGGCAATACAGCCGCCTTTGAACGGCTCGTGCGCCTGCTCGAGCAGCCGATGCTGGCCGTGGCGGCGGGCTTCGCCCACACCCCCGATGATGCCAATGACATCTATCAGGATGCGATGCTGGCCGCGTACCGGGCACTGCCCAAGTTCAAACTGGAGAGCAAGTTCAGCACCTGGTTGTACAAGATCGTCGTCAACACGGCGCTGTCGAACCGGCGCAAACTGAAACGGGCCTGGCAGAAACTGGCTGCAGTGCAGGCGGAATATCAGCACGAAGAGGAATATCTGGTGGGTGTCTCGCCAGAAGCGGAACTGCTGGATAGTGAATTGAGCGCGAAGATTAACCAGGCCATGGCGAAACTGACGGACCGCGAACGTATCGCCTTTGTGCTGTGCCATCAGCAAGGGTTCAAGTTACGCGAAGCGGCCGAGGTGATGAGTTGTACGGAAAATCTGGTAAAGGTAGTGCTGTTTCGGGCACGCGCAAAACTGAAAGTGCAACTCGCAGACTACCACTAAGTGACTATTTGGATTCTTGACGGTGAAGGTGAGACCAATGACAACGCCAACCAACAATGAACGTTTACAGCTTCTGCTGATGGATTATCTCTATGGTGAGATGACCGAACGCGAGCGTCAGGCGTTTGCACGGGAACTGCAGAGCAGTCCCGAGTTACAGGCACTGCTGCGTGACGCCGAGCGCCTCGATGGCACCTTGCCGATCGGGACTCAGCCGCGCATCGACGCCGAGCGTTTGCAGGGCAATCGCTGGATGCTGCAACAGACATTGCAGCGCGAGCAGCGCACAGCGTTTTCGCTGCAGTCCTGGCTGCAAGCCCTGGCTCAGCGGCCACTCACAGTGGCCTTCCAGGGAGTGGCAATGGCAGCGACCTTCGTGCTCGGGATGTTGATTGCAACTGAAGATCCGCGCGGCGGTGACGCCGCCCTTTTAGCTGGCACTGAGCCATCTGCCGAATTGTCGCCTCTGCAATTGATCGAGAGCGATGATTATGAAATCTATCAGCTCAAGGTTAACTCGTACGACGCGGCGAGTGGTGCAATCGACTTGTCGTTCTCGCTGGCTTCGGAGTCGCGTGTGCAGGGCAATGTCGCTGATCGTGAAATTCACAAGCTGATGGCTGTGGCGCTGCAGGACGATATCGACTCGGCCTCGCGGATGGATACGATCAATGCCCTGCAGCCCGTAAGCTCGGGCACTGATGTCCAGGACGCACTGATCTATGTCTTGCGGAATGATGAGAATCCCGGTGTCCGCTATCAGGCTGTGCAGTCGCTCGTCGCCCTGGCTTCGGTGGATCGGGTACGGGATGCACTGCGGTATGCCCTTAGCGAGGATATCAATCCGGGAGTGCGACTGGAGGCCTTCCAGGCACTAACGAAGTATCAGGATCCGGAGACGCTGGCTGTCTTCAGGCAGCAGATGGAATCCGACAGCAATGAATACATCCGCACACAGGCGCGCAACATAGTGGAGGGCACGGCTGATGCTGCAAGTAGCGAGCTATAACATTGGTTACAGGTTACTGGAAAAGAAGGTCATTACTATGTCTCAAACTAGAGCGCTGATTATGGGAACGCTGGCAGGCCTGGCGCTCACCAGTCTGTCACCCTTGGCCTTCGCAGCCGCGGATGACATCGAAAGGGAATTCGACGTGCAACCTGGTGGTCATGTGGATCTGCGCAGTGACGCCGGGGCCGTAGACGTGAATACCTGGGATGAGAATCGGGTGCGAGTAAGGGTGCGCAACACCACCGGATTCGATGTTGAGGTCGAGCAGAATGGCAACGAGATTCTGATCACGGCTGATTCCGAGCGCAATGGTTTCTTCAACTTCCGCGGTTCCAGCATTGGATTCGCCCTGGATGTGCCGCGGGAATACAATCTGAGCATCGACACTGGCGGTGGACACATCGAGATCGCCGATATCACTGGCGCGATCAATGCCGACACGAGCGGCGGTCATATTGAGATCGGCAACGTCTTGCGTGGTCCAGTGCGCGCCGATACCTTGGGCGGTCGCATCTCAATCCTGGACGTTGAGGGAGATGTTGAGGTGGATACCTCAGGCGGCAGCATTACAGTTGGCAACGTGATTGGTTCGGTAAACGCCGACACCTCCGGTGGTCGCATCACCATTGGCAATGTGTCGGGCGACATCTACGCGGATACCTCCGGTGGCAACATCGAGGTGGGTGAGGGTGGCGGTCGCGTGGTGCTGGACACCTCCGGCGGCAGCATTCGGGCAGGCTGGGCCATGGGCCCGCTGTCAGCCGATACCTCCGGTGGCAATATCACACTTGCCGGCAGTGCCAGCCGCATCGAGGCCGATACCTCGGGCGGTAATATCACCATCGATGGCAGCGGCGGACCCATTGATGCCGACACCTCTGGTGGCAGCATTCGCATTCGCGGTGCAACTGGCCCGGTGCGTGCTGATACCGCCGGTGGTCGCATCGACGTGGATCTGGGTGATGTCAATGGCAGTATCGGCGGCTCAGTGGATCTGGAAACGGCCGGCGGCGATGTTACCGTGCGCATTCCGACGACACTGGGAGTGACGATCAATGCCAATCTGGAAGTGTCTCGTCGCAGCCGCGGAGATTACCGCATCTACACCGATTTCCCGCTTACGATCCAGGAAGACGATGACGTGATTCTGGGTCGAGGCGACATCAACGGTGGTGGCGATCGCATCTCACTGCGCACTCGCAACAGCGACATCCATATCGTACGAATCGGCAACTGATCAACTGGCGGATAGCGCCGGTCTTCGAAAAAGCCAGCCAATTGCTGGCTTTTTTGTGTCCGTGAATTTTCGGGTCAGACCCAGGTCTTGCGTAACAGGTGTTCCGGGATGAGGTGTTCGATCTGTGCGTGTAGCTTGGGTAATTTCGACCAGTGTACACCCTGCTTGTAATGATGTGCCGTGTGATAGCCGAGATTCCCGGTAAACAGGTTATACCACTTGTTGAGGTTATTGAAGGAAGCTTCGAACTTGTCGTCGGTATTGAGCCCGGCATGATGCTCATAGGTGGCCCAGGCAGTAATAAACAGTCCCATTACCATCGGCAGCACAAACAGGAACAGTGCCGGAACCGGACGGTAGGCTATGAGCGCGATGAGCATGCCGAGAGTAAGGAGGCTAAACAGCACGAACGTCCGTTGCTCACGCGGATGCTGGCGACCGACCTGATAACCCCGGTAGTAGGCGGTAGCGGTAGTGATCAGGCTGTATTCCAGTTCGCCCATTTCCGTGCCGCATTTGCGTTGCCAGCGGGATTGATCGAGTTTCTGGTCGAGATAATTGTGGTGATGCCCGAGCACGTGATGCAGCACCCACAGATTGGTTGTGACGCCCGTGTGCAGCGCATAGAAAAACTCGAGGATGCGATTGAGGAAGGTATAACGAAACGTTGGCGCGTGCTGATGATGGTGATTCCACGCGCAGATCTGCGACTTTGGTATGATCATCAGATAGAAATACAGACCCAGCCAATAGGGATTGTCGAGGCTGAAATAGAGAATGAAATCGATAATGCTGAGGGAAAGGATCAGAATTACTGGAATGCGGTCGATCGAATGCTTGAACACTATGAATGCTGGCCATGGAGCTGTTTAAGGAAGCGCGAGCCTACCACAGACTCGCGTGCAGGTCTGCATTGACAGCGGAGTCATGACGCCGGCGTATTTACCGGGTTATTCGTAGCGCAGGGCCTCGATGGGATCGAGATTCGCTGCCTTGGCGGCGGGCAGGATGCCGAACAAGACGCCCACAAATCCGGAGAAGCCCAGCGCCAGCACAATCGACCACAGGGGAATCGCCGCCTTCGGGAAGCCTGGAATGCTGCTGGCGATCGCCGTGCCGAGGCCATAGCCAATGGCGAGGCCGATCAGGCCGCCCAACAGGGACAGCAGCAGCGCTTCGATCAAAAACTGCAGAAGAATGTGATGACGTTTCGCGCCTATGGCCTTGCAGATGCCAATCTCGCGGGTGCGCTCGGTGACCGACACAAGCATGATGTTCATGATGCCGATGCCGCCTACCAGTAGCGAGATGCTCACGATGCCACCGATCACTATGGTCACCATATTAATCACGGTGTCGAAGGTCTCCATCAATTGTTCGGCGGTCTGGATCACGAAATCGTCATCCTCTTCACTGCTGAGATCATGAGCATTGCGGAGTAGCATCGACAATTGCTCGGAGACTTCTTCGACATCGGCAGTCTCGCTCAGGCTCAGCTGAATCTGGATGTCGGTCTGGGTGCGATTTCCCTGCAGGCTCTGCATCGTGGCATAGGGCACCAGCACAATGTCATCCTGCGAAAAGCCCATGATCTCGCCTTTCGGTTCCAGCAGGCCAACGACCTTGAACCATTCGCCGCCGATCTCGACGTATTCGCCCAGGGGATTCTCGGGCAGGTTCAGATTTTCCCTGACCTTGTCACCGATAACGGCGACCCGGCGCCGGGTGGTGTTGTCGCTCTCGGCGAGAAATCGACCGACCTCAGTGTAGGCCTGGGCCACATCCTGATAGGCATAGGTAGTACCCATGATCTGGCTGAAAGCGGTTTGTGATCCGTACTTAACCTGCGCCGTACGATTCGCAAACAGCACCGGAGTCACCGAGGCGATGCCTTCACCGCGTTTCTCAATCAGTCGCAGGTCGTCCGGGGTGAGACGGGAGCGAATGCCTTTCATCTGATCTTCAAACGGCGTGTAGGACTGAATCGTGAGACTGTTGGAGCCCAGGCTCGCGAAGGTGTCGCCGATGAACGAGCTCATGCCCTGAGTGACTGAGACGACCGCAATGACGCTGGCCACACCGATGACGATGCCGAGTGTGGTGAGGAAACTGCGCAGGCCATGGGCGTAGATGGAAGCCATGGCAGAGCGAAAACTTTCGATCAGTGCGAAGAACATCAGTGCGCCACCGGGGCAGTGCGACTGCCGCTGTCATTGAACACGCGACCGTCTTTCATCTCAACGACGCGGTGACAATGCTCGGCGATCTCGTGTTCATGTGTGACGATAATCAGTGTGTGACCCTCGGCATGCAACTCATCGAACAGTTGCATGATCTCCACCGTTGTCTTCGAGTCGAGATTGCCGGTCGGTTCATCGGCGAGCAGGATAGAGGGATGAGTAACCAGTGCGCGGGCGATGGCGACCCGCTGGCGCTGGCCCCCGGAGAGCTGGTTCGGCAAATGATCGGTGCGCTCTCCCAGACCGACGCGTCGCAGGGCATCCAGCGCCATCTCCCGACGCTTGCGCAGGCCAATGTTGCGGTAAACCAGAGGCTGCATGACATTGCCGAGCGCAGTTGCGCGCGGCAGCAGGTTAAAGGACTGAAAGATGAAGCCAATCTCCAGATTGCGAATTTCAGACAGCTCGTTCTGGTTCAGTCCCTCGACATTTTTGCCGTTGAGGTGATACTGCCCGGACGTAGGTTTGTCCAGACAGCCCAGAATATTGAGCATTGTCGACTTACCGGAACCGGAAGATCCGATGAAGGCGAGGTAGTCATTCCTGGCCACTGCGATATCGATGCCATCGAGTGCGCGCACGACCTGGGAGCCCATCTCGTAGTATTTCGTAATGCCTGTCAGTTCAATCAATGCCATACGTGAAGGCCAGCCTGATCTATTGCAATTCGATGCGGGTCGTGTCGATGCGATCGCCGTCGAGCAGGTGGCGCAATTCCTGATTGGGTCCGACGACAATCTCGACGCTGTCGTCGATCTGGCTCGTCAGTTCCTGATATTCATCATCGGAGATGCCCACATCCACCTTCGTCTTGCGGGCGACCCCGTTGTCATTGACGAAGATGAAATATTCACTGCGCAGTTCTGAGCGATCTTCCTCAAAAATAATTGACTGAATTGGCACCGCTGACACTTCCTGATCCTGGCGTGTGAAAATTTCTGCGCGGCACGACATGCCGGGACGCAGCTGTGCGCCACCGGCATCGATGATGTCAATCTCGACGGTGAAGCTGAGTCCCTGGCGACCCTGGGCCACCTTGGCGGTGTTGGCGATGTAGCGAACCTCCCCCAGCATGGGCTGGTCGGGGTAGGCGATGGCGACGACCTCGACGCGCTGGCCGACGGCGACGTTGGCAATATCGGCCTCATCTACGAGCACTTCGGTGTAGATACTGGCGGGGTTGGCGATTGTCATCAGGGATGAACCGGGAATATTGGTAGAGCTGGCGATCGCGGTCTCGCCGACCTTGATGTCGAGACTGGTCACGACGCCATCGATGGGCGAAACGATCTTGGTCTTGCTTAACTGGTCATTGACCTGATCGAGCTGGGCCTTTGCCTGTGCCAGGCGCTCGCGCGAGGATTTCAGATCGATCACCGCGAGGTCGAGCTGGTTCTTGATCGACTCATATTCGTCATCGCCAACCATCTTGCGCGAATGCAGGCTCTCCGTGCGTTCAAATTGCCGACGAAGATTGTCGATGCGGACTTCCTGGCGTTCGATATCGATCGTGTTGAGTCGGACCGCTGCTTCGGTTTGTTCCAGTCCTGCCAGCAGATTCTTGTCGTCGACCTGCAGGACCAGTTGCCCCTGTTGCACCACATCGCCTTCCTCGACATACAGCGCGGTGACTTTGCCAATCACTTCCGAGCTCAGTAACACTTCTTCTTCGTGAGCGAGGAAGCCGGACGCGAGGATAGAGGGGCTGATCACGCGCTGACTCAAGGTTGCGACATTGACTTCCTTCGCATCCGTGCCGAATACCGCCCGATTGATGAAGGGCAGTGCGATGGCAACGCCGGCGATAAGGAGGATGATGATAAGCTTCTTCGGGTTCATAGCGGTGCTGTTATTCCTGGTGGGTCTGTACATAAGACGGTCGCTAGCGGCGGGCGTTACACTACTGCGCGCACCCTAGCACATTTTCCGATCAGGTGAGGGCAAAATACGTTGAGACGCCGAGTATCAGGAGATAAGGTGCAAGAACCACCGCTGCAGCCTTGATCCAGCTCGCCTGCAACCACTGTCGGTAGCCGATCACAAGCAGTGCGATCGTCCATAACATCGGCAGGCTGATGACGCTTAGCATGGTCTGGAATTCGGTGCCTGCAACCACGCCGAGATTAGCCAGCGTCAGCGGATTCAGATCGTAGGCGCTGAGTTGCCCATTGGGGCTGAGAGCGATGGTGACCGCCATGCCGACGACTCCAATCAGCGCCGGAATATTGCTCCAGCACACGAGTGAAAACCAATGGCCAAAACGGTACTTGTCGCCACCTAGGGCCGAACTCATCGTCAGGTAGCCTGCGAGCAGCACATAGGTGACGAGCGCGCCGACGCAACTGCCAATCATCCCGATCAGGGTAAAGCGGCCCTGCGAGATTGACAGCATCGCTTCTCGCGCCGCCTTGAGCTGCTCTTCGGACAGGTTGCCCCGACCCGCGAGTGTGTCATCCACATACCAGTCAAAATCCACAATCGAGAAATACCAGAACATCACCAGCGCCGTGCAGACCACGATCAGTGCCAGTGGAAACAGCTTCGTAGGGTGCCGCTGGAGCGCGGCGAATGCTTCTCCTGGTGCAGTGAGAATATTGATCAGCGTGGTCAGAGGAGAGCGGCTGGTCGGTGCGCTTGCAACTGGATTGGTATCGGTCATGCAGAATATCCCCGTGGGTTGTGGCTGGCAAACACGAGCCGAGGCAGCCGGGTCTGGCTGTCGGATGTCGCGGCGGAATCACCGTCGTCGCTGCGCCGCACGGCCAGCGTTGGGACACGCGCAGTAACAGCGAGCACAGGATACGCCGAAGCACCGAGAATCAACAGCCCTCGCAAGCCGCGACGTTGCATCAGTTCGACGAGCGTCAGCACCAGCCTGGCGAGGCCTCGGATGCCCATGCATACCAGCGCAGGTTCTGTCGCTTCAATCCGAGTCTCACTCTTCACTGAAGATCTCCTCGATAGGCAGTTCGAACAGTCGGGCAATCTTGAAGGCCAGTGGCAGGCTCGGATCATACTTGCCCGTCTCGATGGCATTGATTGTCTGGCGCGACACATCGAGTTTGTCAGCAAGCGCCGCCTGGGACAGATCCCACTGGGCGCGCAGTACCTTGATCTGATTCTTCATCGGTACTTCCAGGCGCCATAGATCTGCGCGAAGCCGAAGGCGAACAGCATCATCACGCCAGTGTCGGCGGCGCTGGCTGGCTGGAGACCCGCGGCCTCCAGCAGTCTGTGTGCCATGGCGTAGGTCACGCCGACAAAGAATCCCACCGCAACCGCTTCCATCTGGATCTTGCGAATCAGTTCATCCGCGTGGCGATAGAAGATGTAGTAGGCACGCAGTGGCAGGACTATCAGGATCAGCGGTATCGAGGCAACGAACCAGTTATAGGGCGAAGCCACCAGATCATGCCTCAGCAGGTACATGCAGATTCCTACCACCACGGCCCACGCCAGCATCCACAGGGCAAAGCGTTTCTCGTATTGCCAGGTGCGTTTGCCGGAGCTCAGCAGGCTGTTACACCAGAGGGGATCGTCGTTGGGTTCGGGGGTGGCATTCATGTTGTAAACTCCTCTTGTCATAATGTAAAGCAAACTTGATAATCCGCAAGGTATAGTGACATTGACATATTGTCAAGCTAACTTTACAAATAAATTATCCTGAAGCTGATGAAAGGGAGTTCTGGACAGGAAGTTCTGGGCAGGGCGTTGTGGACAGGGTGTTCTGGGCAGGGCGTTCTGGAGAGATGGCCAGGGAACTGGGTTGAAGGGCTAGGTGCAAGGGCTGAGTTTGAGGGAGTAGGTTCAAAGAGCGAGCCTGGTGGACCGCCCCGCGTAATGCGATGTGCTGCCCATCTCCAGGCGAGACGAGCCAGAGTGTGAGCGAGACTGCTGGCGAAGGTATAATCCGCGCCGAAATCCTCCTGCCGATCGGTGACCACTGACGCGGCCGCTGCCCTGAGTCTGACATGACCGAACCCGCCACTATCAGCTACACCTACATCCTGCAAAAGGCCTGGCCCATAATCCTGGCGAATGCGGCGGTGCCCCTGTTGGGTCTGGTGGACACGGCGGTGATTGGCAATGTTGGTCTCGTGGAAGACCTCGGTGCCATTGCGTTCGGAGCCCTGATCTTCAGCTTCGTCTACTGGAGTTTTGGATTTCTGCGCATGGGAACGACCGGTTTTACGGCGCAGGCGGTTGGTGCCGGGGATGAGGTTGAGATTCGCGCCGTGCTTGGCCGCTCGGTGTTGTTGGGACTCGGGCTCGGCCAGGGATTGATTCTGCTGCAAGTCCCGATTCGCGTCGTCGCCTTTGCCTTGCTCGATGGCGGCGCAGATGTCGAAACCCTCGCTGGGCAGTATTTCATGATCCGCATCTGGGGTGCGCCTGCGACACTGACGAACTTCGCTCTGATGGGGCTGTTGATCGGGCTCGGTAACAGCAAGCAACTGTTACTGGTGCAGGTGTTGCTGAATGGCCTCAACATCGTGCTCGACGTGTTGTTTGCCGGGGTGCTCGGTCTGGGAGTTGCAGGTATCGCCCTGGGTACAGTTGTCGCGGAATGGACGACAGTCCTGTTTGCCGGGTTGTTGATTTATCGGGAGCTGGCCGCGCGCAACACACATGGGCAGCCCTTCCTGTCCCTGGCCCGCATTCTGGAGCCCGCGGCTCTGCGCAAGACGCTGCTCGCCAACGCCGACATCATGCTGCGCACACTTCTGCTCGTGTTCTCGTTCGGGTTTTTCATCAATCAGAGCGCGCTTTATGGCGCCGTGGTGTTGGCCGCTAATCATATCCTGATGCAACTCATCTCGTTCGCCGCCTTCTTCCTCGATGGCTACGCGTTCGTGGTGGAGTCGCTCGTCGGATCAGCTCTGGGTGCCGGGCAGCGGTCTCGGTTCGATGTCGCGGTCCGACGCTCGACGGTATTGGCAGCAATCACTGCAATTCTGTTGGCGGGAGGAGTTTGGTGGGGAGGAGAGCTTGCCGTGGCGGGACTCACGGACCTGCTTTCAGTGCGCACCGCTGCCGGCGAACTGCTCGGTCTTGCCGCTATTTATATTTTGCTGTCGTTCGCAGCCTTCCAGCTCGACGGTATCTTTATCGGTGTCTCGTACACCGCGCAGATGCGTAATGCCGCGGCCTTGTCGCTTGCGGTATTTCTGGGGGCATGGTGGATGCTGGCGACGCGGTGGGGTGTTTCGGGCTTATGGTGGGCCATGATCATCTATGTTGTGGCCCGTGCCGGCGCGTTGGCCCTGTATTATCCGGGTCTGCGTCGGGCAATCTGAGCGCGAAGCTCAGTGCAATTGCTGCGGCACTTCCGGCAGGATGTGAGGTGGCAGTGTGATTCGCTGCAACCGGTTACCACTGATCTCGACGCTGCCACGATAGCGTTCTTCGCCGGTTGAGGTAAATTCGAAAACATAGCGACGTCGGAGCTGAATTGCGCCGTCATCATTGCGCTGAAACCACAGCCCATTGAGCACCATTGTCTGGTCCAGCACCTGCAAACTTTGTTGCTTGCAGTATTGGTAAACGTGCCGCAGCGCGGTGGCCTTCACCTTGTCGCTCTGCCACCAGAAACTGATGAACGCGATAACGAGGGTGGCCCAGAACAGAAATGACAATGACAAGGTGTGGCTCCTGCGGTTGCGATTCAGTCCGCGCGATCGCGAGGATCGGGGAAGCATAACGCGGTCGGCGTGATGGGTGGTAGCGGAGCCGGAATCAGGAATTGCGTTTGGCGTGTTCGTTGTAACGGGCGATATGTGGCGCGAGCACTTCCAATGCAGTTTGATTGCAGTGCGGCAGTTCAGCTGTTGATTCGCGCAGAGGCGTGACCCGATCTCCCCATCGAATCAGACCAGCACCCCAGGTCAGACCCGCGCCGAACGAAGCGGTCAAGACATAATCGCCGGGAGCGATGAGTCCCGCTTCCAGGGATTCAGCGAGTGCGACCGGAATGGTGCCTGCCGAAGTGTTGCCGTACTTGTCGACGTTGACGAATACCTTGTCAGCGTCGATGCCGAGTCGTTTCGCCAATGCATCCAGAATACGCTGGTTGGCCTGGTGAGGTACCACCAGCTTGATGTCATCCACAGTAAGGCCGGTCTGTTTGAGCACTTCTTCACAGGCATATGCCATGGCCTTGACCGCGCGCTTGAACACTTCCTGGCCTTGAAAATTCCAGCCAACATAGAGAAATTCGTCGCTCAGTCGGCTGTACGCTGAACCCAGATTGGTGATCTGGATGGCGTACTTGGCGTCTGCCTCACAACCGATGCGGGATGCAAGCAGTCCGACTTCGTCTTCCGTTGCTTCGATCGTAACCGCGCCACAGGCATCGCCGAACAAAACGGCAACGTCACGACGGCTCCAGTTCATGTAGTGTGAGATAAATTCACCACCGATGACGAGCACCTTCCTGTGGGCGCCAGCCTTGATCAGATTGGTGCCAATGTGCAGGCCATAGAGAAACCCGGTGCAGGCAGTATTGATATCGATGGCGGCGGCATTGGTCGCGCCTATGGCGTCTGCCACGATGGAAGCCGTGTTCGGACACAGGCTGTCATTCGTGAGACTGCCGAGCAGGATGAGGTCGAGATCTTTCGGATCGAGATCGGCAGCGGCAAGGGCGCGCTGGGCGGAGACGATAGCCATGTCGGAAAAATTGCAGTGGCAGATGCGCCGTTCCTTGATGCCGGTGCGTGATGTGATCCATTCATCGGTAGTATCCATGAAGGTCATCAGGTCGGCATTGGTGAGTACCGCCGGGGGTACGCATTTTCCCCATCCGGTAATCTTGGCGTGTTGCATCCGTTCTCTCCAAAGGGTCGCAAGGCGGCACTGCGTGCTAACCGGGATCGGATCGCCGGTTGGTTCTGCCAATTCTCAGGGTGTGGTCGTCGCTTTTCTTCTGGTTTACTTGTTCTGGTGTCTGGCTGTCATTATTCTTGCGGAACGCGGGTTCCTGCATCGGGCCAGTGCGCAGTCGGGCTGCTGCAAAGTATCCACGAAGCATACTTTATTTTGTGCAGGCTGAATAGCCTCGGGGTCGCTCCGGTCTCAGAGGTTTAACCCAGGTCTTTGTTGAAGGAAACTACGGAAAATGCCGGTACGACTGTTGTTGATACTTTGTCTTTGCGCGGGCTCGGCGAAGGCCGGGGAAGAGTTCGATCACACCCTCTGGAATCAGCTTCTGCAAGCCCACGTCAAGGTCCTCGCGGGCGGACAGGCAACCCAGGTGGACTACCGTGGCATGCAGGAAGACAAAGCGGAACTCAGAGCCTATCTCGCTGCCGCGGCGACTGTTTCCGAGTCGGATTTCGAGTCCTGGTCCAAGGACGCGCAACTCGCATTCTTAATCAATCTGTATAATGCCGCTACTGTTGACCTGGTAGCCCACAATTTACCCGGCATCGACTCCATCCGCGATCTTGGTACGCTGTTTCGTTCACCCTGGAAACAACCCATTGTGTCGTTATTTGGGGGTCAGGTCTCTCTGGATGAGATCGAACACGATTTGATTCGAGACTCGGGTAACTTCCGGGAGCCGCGCATTCATTTCGCGGTCAACTGCGCCGCAATTGGTTGCCCGCCGCTGCGCGCCGAAGCCTACATCGGAGCACGCTTGTCCGCGCAGCTCGAAGACAATACGCGTCTGTTTCTTTCGGATCGCTCACGCAACTACACCAGAGACGGGCGACTGTATGTCTCCAGAATTTTCGATTGGTATGCGATCGATTTCAAACAGAGTTGGCAAGGAGTCGATTCGATAGCGGATTTCCTGCTGCGCTACGTCGACGTGCTGGGATTAAATCCCCGGGAACAGCAGGCATTGAAGGACGGAGATTTGCCGTTGCGTTATGACCGCTACGACTGGGGATTGAACTCGGTACGCTAGGATCTGGCGTGTGCTTCACAGCAGAGCCGGTTGTGCTAGACTCGGCGGTGGAAGAGTATCATCCCCGGTGGGGTGCCCGGACTTCAAACCCGGTGAAGTCTGTTAATGACAGGCTTGGTGGGTTCGACTCCTGCCTCTTCCGCCACACTCAGCTTCACTAAACTTCACTAAACTTTATTGTGCTACAAAATACCCTGTATTTTGGGTACTTTTAATTCACTATGCTGTATTGAACTTCACCAAGTGCGCCATTATCTTTGGGTACTAGATTGGGTACTGGAGGCGATTATGGCTGGCGAAAAACTACTTACAGATGCGCAATGTAAGGCAGCTAGACCGAAGCAAAAAATCTACTACCTCAATGACGGCAATGGTCTAAGACTGCGGGTTAGTCCGAATGGATCGAGGGCATGGTTATTGCGGTACCGTTTTGGTGGTAAAGAACGAACAGTGAGCCTAGGTTCTTATCCGACTATAAGTTTGACGATCGCACGAGCTAAAGCAATAGAAGCGCGGCAGCTAGTTGCCACTAATCAAGACCCAGTTATAGCCAAGCGCGTGAAGCGAACGAGGCATGCCTCAGATGATGCTAGAACCTTTGGTGCAACTGCTAGAGATTATCTCGCTCACAATAGAATTAATTGGTCTGAATCACACTACACCCGCAATGAAAGCATAATCAGGCGCTATCTTTTTCCAGATTTGGCTAGGATTACGCTTGATCAGATCGACGTCCCCCCGTCCTCAGTAGCACTTGGCTTTAGAGTCCGGGGTTAACTGTAACTGCGTTCATAGCCAGCTGTCTTGCATACGCTGCTGGTGTTAA
>JALRBQ010000097.1 GCA_023257655.1 Pseudomonadales bacterium | reverse complement strand
GCACCCTGATCGAAAAGAACACCACGATTCCGACCAAGAAGACGCAAGTCTTCTCGACGGCCGATGACAACCAGACTGCCGTGACTATTCACGTGGTTCAGGGGGAGCGCAAACAAGCCGCCCAGAACAAGTCACTTGGGCGCTTCGACCTTTCCGATATTCCGCCGGCCCCGCGCGGTATGCCGCAGATTGAGGTGGCATTTGACCTCGATGCGAACGGCATCCTGAACGTGTCCGCTAAGGACAAGGCAACAGGCAAGGAGCAGTCAATCGTAATCAAGGCCTCCAGCGGTCTGTCGGATGAAGAGATCGAGAAGATGATCAAGGATGCGGAAGCGCATTCGGCTGACGACAAGAAGTTCGAGGAACTGATCACGGCGCGCAACACAGCGGATGGCTTGATTCACGCGACGAAGAAGACGCTCAAGGAAGCCGGCGACAAGGCGACCGATGCCGAGAAAGACAGCATCAACAATGCCATCACGGCGCTGGAAGACGCCATGAAAGCGGGCAACCTGGCAGAGATCGAAGCGAAGACGAAGGACCTGACCGAAGCCTCTACTGGCCTGGCGCAGAAGTTACACGCCGAAGCGCAAGCGGGTGCGGGTTCCGCCGAGGCAGGTGAGGCAAAAGCCAGCTCTGCCAACGACGATGCCGTCGATGCCGAGTTTGAAGAAGTAAAGGAAGAAGACAAGTAATTCGTTATAGCCATAACGCAGGGACGCGTTTGTTTTTTTTACGGATGACGGCTAGCCGATGCTTCCTGATGATTTTTGTGTGTCAGCAAAAACTAAGCCATGCCAGTGGCTTAGTTTTTTTGCGTTTACGAGACGCTTGTCAGTGAGTGAGTAACGAGAACAACAACGAGTTCAGGATTTATGTCAAAACGCGATTATTATGAAGTGCTGGGTGTAGCCCGCGATGCCTCGGAAGCCGAAATCAAGAAGGCCTACCGACGAGTGGCGATGAAGAATCACCCGGATCGTAATCCTGACAACAAAGCAGCAGAAGAGACTTTCAAGGAAGCGAACGAGGCGTTTGAAGTCTTGTCCGACAGCCAGAAGCGAGCCCGATACGACCAGTATGGGCACGCTGGCGTCGAGGGACATACTCACGGCGGTTCGGCTGATTTCGGTGATATCTTCGGCGACATCTTCGGCGATATTTTCGGCGGTGGTCGAGGTGGTGGCCGTAGTCACGTGCGCAAAGGTGCCGACTTGCGCTACAACCTCGATCTCGGCCTGGAAGAAGCGGTCAAGGGAACCTCAGTCAAAATCCAGATTCCTACCGCTATTACGTGCAAGACTTGCGATGGCAGTGGCGCGAAAAAAGGCACACAACCCGTCGATTGTTCCACCTGTGGCGGACATGGTCAGGTGCGAATGCAGCAGGGATTCTTCTCTGTGCAGCAAACCTGCCCACGCTGTCAGGGTGTCGGCAAGCAAATAAAGGACCCGTGCCAGACATGTCACGGGCGCGGCGCGGTCGAAGACACGAAGACGCTGTCGGTGAAAGTGCCAGCCGGTGTCGACGTAGGCGATCGGATTCGCCTGACCGGCGAAGGTCAGGCCGGCACCCATGGTGGTCCGGCGGGAGATCTCTATGTCGAGATTCGGGTACGACCGCATCCCATCTTTACGCGAGATGGGCGTGACCTTCACTGTGAGATTCCAATCAGCTTCGCCGATGCGGCGCTGGGAGGAGAGTTGGAAGTGCCGACGCTCGAGGGTCGAGTGAAGCTGAAGATACCGGCCGAGACTCAAACTGGTAAGTTGTTCCGCCTGCGCAACAAGGGTGTTACCTCGGTGCGTGGTGGTGGGCAAGGCGACTTGCTGTGTCGGGTGATCGTGGAAACCCCGGTCCATCTGACCAAGCGCCAGAAGGAGTTGCTGGAAGAGTTCCAGCAACTGCAGGAAGCGGAAGGCAAGCGCCAGTCACCGAAGCGTTCCGGCTGGTTTGATGGCGTCAAAAAGTTCGTCGATGAATTGATGGACTAGACAGCGGTTCGTGCAGTCTTGATTATCACGCCTGGCCAAAGATCTTTGCGGAGATTTCGGCGTGTTGTGGAGGCTCCAGTCGGGGCCCGAAACTGGACACAACCGTCGCCGAAGCGAGACTCGCCAGATTGCCCGCAGTGGTGAAATCCCTGCCACTTGTCAGTGCGTACAGAAATGCGCCTGCAAACATATCACCAGCACCATTCGTGTCCACGGCCTTCACAGCGTGCGGTGCGATATCGATGTAATTCTCACCGTCGAACAGACGCGCCCCGTTGGCACCGCGGGTGATTGCGAAACGTCTGGCCTTGGTTTGCAAAGCGGCACACGCCGCCTCAAGCGATTCCGCCTTGCTCCACAACAAGGCCTCTTTCTCATTGCAGAACAGCAGGTCGACACCGCTACCCAAAACCTCGTTCACCTCGTTGTGGAAATACTCCAGCATCGATGGATCAGAGAACGTCATCGCCGTTTGAATCCCGTTTTGTTCCGCAAACTGTTTGAGTTCGATGATCGCGGCTTTCGCCTTCGGAGAGGTGACGAGATAACCTTCCAGATAGATATACTTGGAGGCCTTCGCTGCAGCCAGATCCAGATCCGCATTGGACACATCGGCAGACACACCGAGGTAGGTTAGCATTGTGCGCTCGGCATCCGGGCTGATCATGACGAGGCAGCGACCTGTCGTGCCATCATTGCACTGACTGCATTCGTTGGTGACGATATTGTGGTGACCCAGTTGTTGCAGGTAGAAGTCTCCGGTCTCGTCATTGGCAACCTTGCAAGAGAAGTAGGCATTGCCGCCAAACTGGCTCAGTGCATACAGCGTGTTGGCTGCGGAGCCACCCCCGGCTCGCTTCTTGATTCCAAATTCGCGGGTCAGCACGTCCAGAATTTGTTGTTGGTTGTCTTTCTCCACCAGCGTCATCATTCCTTTCTGAATATTGTTGCTCGCGAAGAAGGCATCATCGACCTCAAATTCCTTGTCCACCAATGCGTTTCCGACTCCGTATACGTCGTAGCTTGCCATGTCGCGAATTCCTGTAATCTCAGTTAATCAGTTAGGTTAGTCGAAGAAATAGTGTTATGAGTTGATGGCGTTGAAGGCCTGTTCGGCAGCGTCCAGCGTCGCCTTGATTTCGGCTTCGCCATGAGCGGCGGACACGAAACCTGCCTCATACGCCGAGGGTGCCAGGTACACGCCATGCTCCAGCATGGAGTGGAAGTAACGCTGGAAGTGATCGATGTTGCAAGCCATGACCTGATCGAAATGGCGGATCTCGGTGTCCTGGCTGAAGAAGCAGCCAAACATCGCGCCAGCCTGATTGGTCGTGAAGGGAATCTGCGCCGCCGCGGCGCGCTCTCGCAAACCGGAGAGCAAAGCAGTCGTGCGCGCCTCCAGTGCTTCATAGAATCCCGGTGTGGAAATGACGTCGAGCATGGCGAGGCCGGCCGTGGTAGCGAGCGGACTGCCCGACAGCGTACCTGCTTGATAGACTCCTCCCTGGGGAGCGATGTGCTGCATGATATCACGTCGGCCGCCGAACGCGCCGACCGGCAGACCTCCGCCGATAACCTTGCCGAGCGTAGTGAGATCCGGAGTGATGCCGAATCGAGCCTGGGCACCGCCGAGACCCACGCGGAAACCAGTCATTACCTCGTCGAAAATCAGCACGCTCCCATGCGCCGAGCAGACTGCTCGCAGCGTATTCAGGAAGTCGGGCAATGGCGGCACGCAATTCATGTTGCCAGCGACGGGCTCGATGATCACACAAGCGATCTCGTTACCGGATCGCTCGAACAGTGCTGTCAATGCAGCACTGTCGTTATAAGGCAGCACGTGAGTCAGTTCAGTGTACGCCTTAGGAACACCGAGAGAATCCGGCTCGCCCAGCGTTAATGCGCCGGAGCCGGCCTTGACGAGAAGCCCGTCGACATGTCCGTGATAACAGCCTTCGAATTTGACGATTCTGTCGCGACGCGTGAAACCGCGAGCGAGGCGGATTGCACTCATCGTGGCTTCGGTGCCTGAGGTCACCAGCCGTACTTGTTCCAGCGAGGGCATCAAGTGTGTGATTCGCTGCGCCAGTAGAACTTCAGCTTCGGTAGAGGCGCCGTAACCGAGACCCAATTGCAGTTGGTCTTCCAATGCCTTGATCACGCGCGGATGCCGGTGACCGAGAATCAGTGGTCCCCAGGCGCCGACATAATCGATGAAGCGGTTGTCATCCACGTCGGTGAGATAGGCGCCTTCACCGGATTTAAAGAAGAGCGGGTTGCCACCCACTCCCTTAAAAGCGCGCACCGGTGAATTGACCCCGCCGGGAATAACTTGTTGCGCCAGGTCATACAGTTGCCTGGATTTTGCGTTGTTCATTTCGATGTTGTCCTTTCGTTGGTGCTGGCTTTGCCTGAATGTGAAAAGAGTGCAACCAATGCCCGCGTCTGCGCGCTGACATTTGGACCGCCGAAGACGGAATGCACACAGGCGAGCATATCGGCGCCGGCCTGAATGACGGCAGCGCCATTTTCCGTGTTGATCCCGCCAATAGCAACAATTGGGAGACGCAGTGCTGCGCGGGCGTGAGTCAATAGGGCGAGGTCGGCAGGCGGTGCCGTGGGTTTTGTGTGCGAGGGGAAGAAACGTCCGAACGCCACATAGTCTGCTCCGTGCTGCTCAGCCACAATTGCGTCTGCGAGGGAGGCATGGCAGGTAACGCCAATTATGGCATCGGCTCCCAGGCGCTTGCGTGCCTGAGCGAGTGGTGCGTCCTGTCGTCCGATGTGCACGCCAGCGGCACCCACCGAGGCACACAATTCGACATCATCATTGATCAATAGAGGAACGCCATAGTGCGCACACAATGTCTGTAATTCGCGTGCTGTTCGCAGTCGGGTTGCGGAGTAGTCCTGTTTGCTGCGGTACTGCAACAGCGCGATGCCACCAGCCAGTGCCGATTCTACAGCAGCGCAAAGTTGCAGTGGGGGCAACAGCTCATCATCGGTAATGGCGTAGATTCCGGTCAGTGGCATGTGGGGCTCCAGGCTAGAACTTCTGCTGGTTCCAGAAACTGCGGTTAGGCAGATGCTGGCCGAAGCCCGCGCGTGTGCCGTGGCTGAGGGCCTCCCAGGTGAAGCGTTGGGCCTGTTGGATCGCGTCGATCAGCTCCCCTTTATGAGCGAGATAGCCAGCGACGGCGGCGGCCAGTGTGCAACCTGAGCCGTGATAAGTGTGTTCGAGCCGGGGCCAGGTATACAGGATTGGGTCTTGGTGTAGCGAGTACAGTCGATTCTCAATAGCAGGTGTTGGAGCGTGGGTGCCAGTGAGCAGGACATGTTGACAGCCCCCGTCGAGCAATTCATTGGCGCAGGCATCGAAAGAGTCACCGGTTGGAGCCAATTGCCTGAGCTCTTCGGTATTTGGTGTCAGTACCGTGGTGCGGGGAACGAGTAACATGCGCATCGCTTCCGCCAAATCGGCATTGCCGAAGGTATAACCACCCCCGGCGACAAGGATGGGGTCAAGTACCACTGGAATATTCGGATAGTCGGTCAGCAGCGTATGAATCACCTCGATCGTTGCAACATCCCCGAGCACGCCAATCTTGAAACATTCAATCGTCATGTCTTCGAGAATGGCACGGGCTTGCTGCACGATATAGGCGGCGTTGGTTACATTAATGCTCTGGACATTCTGGGTATTTTGCACAGTCAGGCAGGTGATGATCGGCGCACAGTGGCAGCCCGTGCTGAACAGGGTTTCGATGTCCGCCTGAATACCTGCGCCACCTGTGGGGTCGAGCCCAGAGAAACACATCACGGCGGGCTTTTTGCTGGTCATCGCTTGGTCGTTATGGCTCACCCGGTCACTTACCCCTATAGAGCAGACAGAGTGGGCTTCACGACGATGAGAATGACGATGCCTACCAGCAAGAAGATGGGCAATTCATTGAAAACCCGGAAGAAGCGGTGGGAATGGACATTCTTGCCTTCGCGCAGAGCGCGCATGTACCACCAGCACATGATGTGGTACACCACGACCAGTGCCACCAGTGCCAGTTTGACATGCATCCACCACCATGCCATGAAATAGCTCGAATTGGCGATCAGTAACCAGGCACCAAGCAGAATAGTAGCGATCCCCGAGGGCGTGGTGATGCCCCAGAACAGTTTTCGCTCCATGATGACGAAACGATCCCGGCTGAGTTGATCGTCACTCATCGCGTGATAGACGAACAGGCGTGGCAGGTAGAACAAGCCGGCGAACCAGCAAATCACTGCAATGATATGAAAGGCTTTGACCCAAAGCATGCTGCGT
>JALRBQ010000017.1 GCA_023257655.1 Pseudomonadales bacterium | reverse complement strand
GTATTGGCACTGGAAACTTATGGCGAACTACTGCTGCGTACCAGTCGGCTGGATGAAGCCCATGACTATTTTGATCGCGCCCTCGCGCTCAATCCCGAGTCCCTGAAGACACTCAGTATTCTTGCCGCCGAGGCGGCAATGGAAGAGCGTACCACCGATTACGCCCGCTATCGTGACCAGGTTGAAGCCTTCAGCCCCGGCAATGCCGAGTTTCTCACCGACGTTGGGGAGACCTTCGGCAACAACTATCTGTTCACTGAGGCCGTCGACTATGCCCGTGCCGCCGTCGCTGCGGATCCTGAATACTGGAAAGCCTATGAGGTGCTCGGGGGTAATCTGATTCGGCTGGGTGAGGAAGAAGAGGGCAAGGCCCATCTTGAGTTGAGTTTCGAGAATGATCCCTTCAATGTGCTGACCTCCAATATGTTGAAGATGTTCGATACGCTGGATACCTATGTCACGGTGGAAAGTGAACATTTCCAGGTACGCATGAGCGAGCATGATCGCGATGTGCTGTGGCCCTACCTGCGGCCGCTGCTCGAAGAGGGCTGGGAGCGACAGACGGCGAAGTGGAATTTTGAGCCGGAAGGGCCGATCCTGATCGAGGTATTCGAAAAAACCGAGGACTTCGCTGTGCGCTCGGTAGGGCTCCCTGATATAGGTCCGCTGGTAGGAATCTGTTTCGGCAAGGTAATTACGCTGATTTCGCCAGATACGCTGTCGGCCAACTGGCAGGAGATCGTGTGGCATGAATTCATGCACATCATCACCCTGCAGATGACCGGCAATCGCATGCCGCGCTGGCTGTCCGAGGGCATCTCGGTGTGGGAAGAACGCGAGGGCCGTCCGTACTGGGGGCGCAGTCAGGGACTCGATCTTGTGCGCGCCGCGCAGCAGGACAAGCTGCTCGCCATTGGCAATCTCAATGCCGGTTTCTCCGGGGCCCGCAGTGATGCCGATCTTGGCTTTGCCTATTTCCAGTCTTACCTTGTCGTTGACTACATCGCTCGCGAGTATGGGTTCGGCAAGCTCGTCGAGCTGGTGAAGCAATACGGCCTGATCAAAGAGGATAGCGAACGCTTCGCCGAAGTCTTCGACATGTCGCTGGCAGAATTTGACGCCGGCTTCCGCGGCTGGATCGATCGCCGTGTCGCCGAGATTGGCGTGTTTGTACATTCTGAAGACGTGCCTGATGAAGGCGCCGGCCACGGTCACGGCGTGCGTGAAAATTCTAGCGCCATCCTGGCAGAGCTCTATAACAACGCATCGCTGAAGCAACACATGCGAGCCCGCATCGAGGAGAACGCCAAGGACTTCCAGGCCTACCTGCAACTGGGCATCGTGCTGTTCAAGGAAGAGAATTTCACTGAGGCGAAGACGGTGCTGCAGCAGGCCTATGAACTGCTGCCCAGCTACACCGGCTATCCGAGCCCGCCACTGGTGCTGTCCCAGATCTATGAGAAGGAAGGCGATCGCCAGAATCAACTCGCGCAGCTGGAATTACTGCTGCAGAATCTGCAGCACGACTTTGGCTCGGCGATGATACTCGCAAATGCCGCCCTGGAAGACAACGACATTGACAAGGCCGCGTATTACATCGATCGCGCACTGCAGGTCGATCCCTACCGTGCCGATGTGCATCAGCTGAAGGCCCGTTACGCGGATATGATCGAAGATCCCGCGCTGGCAGTCACCGAATTCGAGGTGCTCGTCAAACTGGACATCGATGATCCGGTTGAGGCGCATACCGATCTGGCCGAAGCCTATCTGAAAAACGGACAACGGCTGGAAGCCAAACAGAATATCCTCACCGCACTGGAGATCGCGCCGAGTTATCAGCGCGCCCAGCGCGTATTGTTGCAATCGATTGATGGAGCCGAGAATCCGTGACGATTGGCCTCCCCTGGATCGCAGTAGCGCTGTTGCTTGCCCTGGCAGGTAGCGGAGCGCGCGCTCAGGTGCTGTCATTCTCCAACGAGGATCTGTCGGTCTATGGCACGGACATCACCGAGTTCAGCTGGGTTCGTGGTCAGTACACAAATTACAACGGTGGACGCGGCGGCTACGGCATGCGTCGACGTGGCGGCTGGTGGGACACGGACTATCCCGACGCCGAGGAAAACCTGCTGCGTGGTGTGCAGCGCTACACCAACATCGACACTAACCCTCGCAATCACGAATACATGGAGCTCACCGACCCGCGCCTGTTCGAACATATCTTTCTTTATATGAACTGGAAACGGGTGCCGATCGGATCGACGTATAGCGGACCGAATTACAGTCCGGAAGAGATCGAGGCGCTGCGGGAGTTCATGTTTCGGGGTGGATTCGTAATGGTGGACGATTTCTGGGGGCAGCCGCATCTGGATGACATGTTCATGGAGATGGGCAAGATCTTCCCCGACCGGGAGATCGTGCAGCTTGACCCAAGCCACGAGATCTTCCACACGTTCTTTGACATCGATGAGGTCGCACAGGTGCCGGGTCGCATGGTGACCTGGGATTTCAACGGCTTCATGCACATCGACGATCCCGACTACCCGCCGGCGGTGTATGCCGTGCTCGACGACGACGGCCGGGTGATGATGGTGGCAAATTTCAATACAGACCTCGGCGATGGCTGGGAGCACACATTCTACAAGGCGTATCCGACGAAGTATTCGAACGAGGCCTACAAGATCACGATCAATTTTTTAATCTATGCATTTAGTCACTAGAGACAGGAAAGCGTCATGACAGAAATAGAAGAAATCGCGGAAATCGTAGACAAGGATGACCTGGCACTGGTCAAGCAGATGCAGGATGGTCGGGCGCAGATAGTTGCCGAAATCAAGAAGGTCATTATCGGTCAGGAGGCAATTATCGATGAGTTGCTGATCGCCCTGTTTGCTGGCGGTCACTGTCTCGTTACTGGCGTTCCGGGTCTCGCGAAGACGCTGCTGATCAAGACGGTCGCTGATATTTTGCAGGTTAACTTCAGTCGTATCCAGTTCACCCCCGACCTGATGCCGGCCGACGTGGTGGGTTCCGAGGTCGTTGAGGAAAAAGACGGGCAACGTTCCCTCAAGTTTGTGAAGGGGCCGATCTTCACAAACATCCTGCTCGCGGATGAGATCAACCGGACTCCGCCGAAGACCCAATCTTCCCTGCTGGAAGCGATGGAAGAGCGACAGGTAACGGCTGCCGGCGTGACCCATCCCATGGCGAAGCCGTTCTTCGTGTTGGCAACGCAGAATCCGATTGAACTGGAAGGCACCTACCCGCTGCCGGAGGCACAACTCGACCGCTTCATGTTCAAGATCGAACTCGGCTATCTGTCCGAGGAAGACGAGGTCACCGTGGTTGGCAATACCACGCAGACGAACGACACCGCGCTGTCTCACCCACTCAGCGGCGCCGACATTCTCGAATTCCAGCGCATCGCGCGCCAGGTACCCGCTGCCGAGGCGGTGATTCGCTACGCTGTGCGCCTCGTGCACGCCTCCCGTCCGCAGAATCCTGAGGCGCCAGGCTTCGTGAAGGACTGGGTAAGCTGGGGGGCGGGTATCCGAGCCTCGCAGAACCTGATTCTTGCCGGCAAGGTGCGGGCCCTGTTGCTGGGTCGTTACAACGTGTCGTTCTCTGACGTGCGCGCGCTGGCACCCTCGGTGCTGCGTCATCGTATTATCCTGAACTTCCACGCCGAGGCGGAACGCATCACGACCGACGAGGTCATTCGTCGTCTGCTGGACGCGGTACCGGCTCCGAAATCCGAACTCTAGGGCGAACCAGAAGGGCGCATGTCAGACTCTCTCAATTTTCTCGACCCCAGCGTACTGGCTGGACTGGACAACCTCGAACTGCGTGCTCGCGTCGTGGTGGAGGGGTTCCTGTCCGGCTTACACAAGAGCCCGCACCGGGGCTTCTCTGTCGAGTTCAACGACTACCGGCACTATTACCCCGGTGACGACATGCGTCATGTCGACTGGAAACTGTACGCCCGCAGTGAGAAGTTTTACATCAAGCAATATGAGGACGAGACCAATGTCCGCTGCATGATCGTGCTCGATACTAGCGCCTCCATGGGCTATGCCTCCGGAGGCACGAGCAAGCTCAATTACGGCATCACTCTGGCCTCGGCGCTGGCCTATTTCATCATGCGCCAGCGCGACGCGGTGGGTCTCATTACCTTCGATGAGAAATTGCGGGAATACATTCCGCCGAAGTGCCGTCAGCCACACTTGATGCACATTCTGCGCACGCTGGCACAGGTCAAACCCGGTACCACGACGAATGCGGTAAAGCCGCTCACGGATCTGGCGGCGTCATTGCGCAAGAAGAGCATAGTGTTGTTTATCACTGACATGCTCGATGACGAGGTGCGCGTCATCAGCACCCTGCAGAATTTGCGCGCGATGGGTAACGATGTCATCGCCTTCCATGTCATGGACACCGCCGAACTGAATTTTCCCTTCAATGAGGCATCGGAATTTATCGATATGGAGAGTCGGGAGTCCTACATCACGACACCGGCATCGATTCGCAAGGCCTACCTGAACAACCTGCGAGAGTTTCTGGATTACTGCAAGAAGCAATGCCAGAGTAGTGGAGTGGATTATTGTCTGTTGAACACGGCCGACCCGCTTGATGAGGCGCTGTCTTCTTACATGAGCAAGCGAGCGAAGAGTTTCTGATGGTCTTTCTCTCTCCGATATTTCTGCTAGGACTGTTCGCCGCCTTGATCCCGGTGGCGATTCACCTGATTCGCAAGGAAAAGCCACCGAAGGTGATGTTCAGCACGATTCGGTTTCTCAAGAAAACCTCGAAGAAGCTGATCCTGTTCCAGCAAATTCAGCAGTGGTTGTTGCTGTTGTTGCGTGCGGCGCTTATCGCTTTGCTCGTGTTTGCCTTCGCTCGTCCCCTGTTCAATGCCTCCGTGGCCCGGCTGCTGGATGCCGATCCGCAGTCAGTAGTAATCCTGCTGGATACCTCGATGAGCATGCGCTATGGCGACAGCTTCGCCGAGGCGAAGGCAGCCGCCATCGATCTCGTCGAAGACCTGCGTGCGGGTGATGAAGTGGCACTCATTACCTTCTCGGACTCTGCCGGGCTGGTGCGGGAGTTCGAGACGGATCTCGATGCTGTGCGCTCCCAGATCAATGGTGTGGAACAGGCGGGCTATGGTGCGACTCGCTTCCTGCCGAATTTGCGCCTGGCAGACCAGCTACTGGAGACTTCACGATATGAAAACCGCGCCATCTATTTGATCTCGGATTTCCAGGAAGTGGCGATGGGCACTGGTGATGACGGCTGGAAGCTCGCGCCCGGTGTGCGCTTCCAGGGTATCGATGTGGGTGCCGATGACAGCCGCAATCTGGTTTTGACCGACGTGCGCTCGCCCCAGCAGTTACTGGAAGATGCCACCGAACAGCAGATCCTCGTCCGAGTCCGGTCCACCGGAACCGTGTATGTCGACAGTGGCGAAGTGACGCTGAGTATAGACGGGGTGATGGTTGACCGCCGTCCGGTAGATCTCAGCAATCGCTCGGAAGAAGTCGTGACATTCACCACCAGCTTCGATGCACAGGGCACCCATGTCGGCGAGGTGCGCATCAATGGCGATAACTTCGCCGTGGACAATGCGTATTATTTCACCGTCGATGTGTTACCTAAAATCCGGGTACTGGTGGTCAATGGCGAGGCCTCCGAGAACTGGTTTGACGACGAGGGGCACTGGTTCGGGCTGGCCGTCAGCAGCGCTGCCGAATCGCCGTTTGTCCTGGAGACGGTCGAGCCCGCCGCGGTCAACGCGGCAGCCCTGCGCCAGAATGATGTCGTGGTGTTACTGAATGTTGGCAGCCTGAGCGACAGTCAGGCCCAGGCTATCAATGACTATGTTACCGCCGGCGGCAGCGTACTGTTCGCGCCGGCCGATCGGGTCGATCCGGAAATCTTCAACCGTCAATTCGCCGCAATCGCACCTGCAAGCCTGCAACATCCCGATGTGCTGGCGCGGGATGATTATCTCGTGATCGCAGATCTCGATCGCCGTCATCCCATCTTGCGCCCGCTCAACAGCGACTGGACGGCCCGCTTCCAGGGGCATTGGTCGGTTCAACCGACTGTCGATGCCGAAGTGCTGATGCAGTTTGATAACAGTGAAGCCGCGCTCGTGGAGCGACAACTGGGTGAGGGCAAGGCAATCCTGTTCGCCTCCAGTCTGGATCTGGAGTGGAACAACCTCGCCCTGCAAGGCTTGTTCCTGCCGTTCGTACACGAGACCCTGCGCCATCTGGTACAGCCCGAATTCAAACAACGCGCCTACCGAATCGGTGACAGTTTCAGTCTGAATCCGACGGGTGAGGCTGGTGTCGTGACCGCCACCGATGCCTCGGGTGCCACCCTCAGCTTCGCCAATGCCGATGCCGTGATCGAGGCGGCAAGTCCGGGATTGATTCGCAGCCGGCTTAACGACCGCGAGACTGTTTTCGCCGTCAACACGCTACCCGCCGAATCGAATTTCACTCGCGTGGCCGTCGCCAGCCTCTATGACCAGATTATTAATCCTGATACCAACCCGGTGCAGTCGAGTGCAGTGCGCACGGCACAGCTGATCGAGGAACTGGAGCGACCGCAGCGGGTCTGGTGGTGGATTCTCGCGCTGGTGATGGTATTGCTACTGGTGGAGACGACGGTCGCTAACCGCACCTATCGCTAACCGTTGCGATAGCTCTCTTTGTAAGCGCTTGATTTAATGAGCAATTACAAAATCCTGCTGTCACAGTTTTGTCATCTGGCTGTAAAAAAGTCGGTAAATTCAGTTGAAACACCGATTTAGTTGGTTCATATTATTTGCCACTGCGAGGCAAAAATATGCTGCTATCAGACAGATTTTTCGGAGCTCTCAGCGTCAAGACCGCTTCGAATTTCACAGAAATGAGTCTTCTGCTACTCTCGCTATTGCTTACCTCCAGCCTGCACGCGCAATCCTCTCAACAACAATCCCTGCAAGCCCAATCACTCGCTCCGGTTGACCTCAGCCCAATACCGGTTGAGATGACGGTTGCGGAAAGCATTCGCGCGACGTTTGAAGGCGACGCAGTGGGCGCATATGACCAGCGGCTGGTCGAGCCCCTGTTTGATCAGGCTCGACGCATGCAGGAAGAGAATCTGCACGAAGACGCCTCGCGTCTGCTGAAGGAGGCGCTGCACCTGTTGCGCATCAACAACGGTCTGTACGATGCTTCACAGATCGATACGCTCGACGCGCTGATTGAAAGCGAGATCGCCTTGCAGAATTGGGAAACAGTCGATAGTTATTACACGTACATGGAACATCTCTATCGACGCTTGTACGGAGTGGACGATCCGCGCCTGGAGCACGGTCTGCAGAAGGTTGTGGCCTGGCACGTCAATGCCCTCAATGTGAATCTCGATGGCAAGCGCATGGAGCACCTGCAACAGGCGAGCAAGTTATTCAAGTTGCGCCTGCAGGTTGCGCAACTTACCCTCTCTGCCGATGATCCCAAACTGGATTTTCTGTATCGCAATATCGCCATCTGCGAGCGACAACTCTACCTGGGATCCGACCTCACGAAAGAGATGATGCAGCGTCAGCAAAAAGCCCGTCAGCGTGCTTTGCTGGCCGATCTCGATTAGCCGCAGTTTCTCCTTCAGCGTTTAAGTGCGCAGACAATACTTCGCTGCGCGGCCTTGGCGCATGAGTATTCAGGACAATCTTACGGAGCGGAAGAGCAGGAACCGGGGAGAGATTGAGGGCGCTAAAGAGGAAACTTGAAAGTCACTCGATGCTTTAGAAAAGGGGGGAACAAAGAAAAACTTCCAAGCTCCTTTCTTTAGCTATTTATCCCCGATCGACACGTCCATTCTGTCGTGCGGCAATAAAGTGCAAAAATAGTAGCACAGTAATTCTGAGTGCCTTCGGTTTTTCCCGAGGGGTTACAATTTGTCACAAAGGCCGAATGAGCAAGTGCTTCCGGAGCGTGCGGGACTGGGATTTACAGGGTTTGCGCGACGTTTATCGAGCGAACGCTTGATTGCCAAAACGTGGCAATTGCCGCTTCCCCACGCGGACTGCCAACATGGCGCCACGCAGTGCTCATCGCGAGCCACTTAACAGGGGTCAAGTAGCCTTCTTAAGCTTGGCAGTGTGAAGAGGTGATGAAATTGGAGCGGCGATCCGCCGGTTCCCGACACGCCTGTCGGAAACCGGGATTGCCTAGTGGCTCAGACTCGCCTGACCCGATGCGTCGGCCGACGGCTTGCGGCGCAGAACTTCGCGGAGTCGGTCCGGCAGGGCCAGCATCGCCGGCGTAACGATCAAGGTCAGAATTGTGGCGAAGGACAATCCGTACACGATCGCCGAGGCGAGTCCCACCCATTGCGAAGTGATAGGCCCGCCGATCTCGATTTCGGCGCCGATCAGGTCCACCGACACGTGCATGGCCAGCGGCAGCAAACCGAAACCGGTAGTAAAGGTCGTCAGGAACACCGGTCGCAGTCGCTGCACACCGGTCTGGATGATGACCTTGTTAAGGTCCCAGTCCCGGTGCTTCTCACGCAGGTAATTGAAGGTATCGATCAGCACGATGTTGTTGTTCACGATAATGCCTGCCAGCGCGACGATGCCGATTCCGGTGAGGATGACGCTGAAAGTCTGGCCGGTAGTGAGCAGGCCCAACAAGACACCCGCCGTCGACAACAGCACTGACGACAGAATTAGCAGAGCCTGGTAGTAGCTGTTGAACTGGGTCACCAGCAGAATCGCCATCAGTGCCATCGCCAGGGAGAACGCCTGGCCGAGGAAGGCAGCGGACTGTTCCTGTTCCTCATTGGCGCCGCGGAACTGATAGTAAACGCCACGCATGGGCGGATTCGCATCGAGGAACTGCTGCAGTTCCACGAGTTTGTTGCTGGCGACGATGCCCGGGGCGGGATTCGCGCGCACATAGACGACGCGATTGCCGTCAACACGCTGGATCGAACTCACCTTCGGTTTGGCCACGCGATTGATGAAGCTGCTGAGCGACACGGGTCCATTGGGGGTGCTGATGCGCAGGGAATCGATCTGTTCCAGGCCGCGATATTCAGCCGGGTAGCGCACGCGGATGTCCACTTCCTCTTCGCTGTCATCGGGGCGGTAGTCACCCATGAAGATGCCGTTCGTCATCAACTGGATGGCAGAGCCAATTTCGGCGATGTTGGCGCCCAGCATGGCGGCGCGCGCGCGATCGATCTCGATCTCCCATTCGATTCCCGGTACCGGAGCCGTGTCATCGATGTCGATCAAGCCGGTCATCCCGGTCTCCATGAAGTTACGGATGCGTCCTGCCTCGGTGAACAGTTGGTCCAGATCTTCGCCATAGAGCTCGAGCTGGATTTCTTTGCCTACCGGTGGGCCCTGTTCGATCGAGGCGATTTCGGCGCGAATGCCGGGAATGTCGGTGATCGCCTCGCGATAGAGGTTCTCCACTTCGAAGCCATCCACGTCACGGTCACGGCGATCAGTCATCTCGATGAAGATGGTGCCGATCAGGTCAGGTGCCGATTGTTGCCCGCCGCCCATCTGCTGGCCGGCACCGGACTGTGTCACGATACCCTTGAAATAGCCGACTGTGCGGATGCGAGATTCCACATCCAGCATGATGTCGCGCAATTCGGCGGGGGAGAAGTTGCCCCGGGCGAAGACGGTGACCTGGGTCTGGTTCGGTTCGACCGCGGTGAAGAATTCGACGCCCTTGCCGAATTTGCCATACGCCAGCACGATCGCGAGCAAGGTGGCAATACTGAGCACGAGCACGGTGATGGGCATGCGCACGGCAAACTGCAGAATTTGCGCGTAAAGATGGGTAATGCCGGTGGTCTTCTCCGGATCACCGGTTTCCAGATTGCGCAGATAGGTCCGATCGGCATCGCTGGACTTGCCGATGAGTGCGCCAATCGTCGGTGCAAATAACAGGGCATAGAACAGCGAGCCGATGAGTACGGCGAACACTGTGATCGGCAGATAGCTCATGAACTGGCCGGCAACGCCGGGCCAAAACATGATTGGCAGGAAGGCCGCGAGTGTAGTTGCTGTCGAGGCCATAATCGGCCAGAACATGCGGCGAGTCGCTTCACGATAAGCATCCAGGCTGTTAAGCCCCTCCGCCATCTTGCGGTCGGCGTATTCCACCATCACGATGGCGCCATCGATCAGCATGCCAAGGCCCAGCAGCAGCCCGAAGATCACCATGAAGTTGTACGTGAAGCCGAGCATGCGAATCACGATGAAAGCAAAGAAGAAGGAGAACGGTACCGCCAGTGTCACGAGCAGGCCTGAACGAACGCCTACCGCGGCTATCACCACGATCAGCACGAGCACCATCGCCGTCGCCATATTGCCCTGCAGACCGAGGTTTTGTTCGATCACGAGTGGCGCGGTGTTATTGATGTAGGAGATCGAGACGGCCGGTGGCAGGGACGGTCGCATCTCCTGCACGACGGCGTCGATCTGTTCCATCGATTCCACCAGGTTCGCACCCTTGCGTTTCATTACGTTGAGCGAGATGGAGGCAGAGCCATTCGCGTAAGAGTAACGGGTCGCGTCTTTGAAGGTGCGACGAACATCGGCGATATCGGCCACCGTGAGCACACCGAGGTTGGTGGAGGCGAGCGGCAGGTTAAACAGGTCATCCGCACTCTCGATCAATCCTGGTACCTTGATCGAAAAGCTGCCCTGCTTTGTGTCGACCTGTCCGGCAGGAATCAGGCGGTTGTTGCTCGTGACGGACTGGATGATCGCGGTGTTGGGAATGCCATAAGTCTCGAGCTTGCCAGGATCGACGACGGCCTCCAGCAGCTCCTCGCGATTACCCACCATCGTCGCTTCGAGGATGGGGGGAAGAATTTCGATCTCACGCTGCAGGTCTTCGGCAATGCGGAGCAAGACGCGCTCGTCCACACCAACACCACCGATCGCAATCTGTACTACAGGCAGGGTCGCCGCGGAGACTTCCTGAATAATGGGCTCTTCTGTGGATTGCGGGAAGCGAGCCTTCGCGCGGTTGATTGCCTCGCGCACTTCCGTGAGCGCATCCTGGGATTCGAAATCGATGTCGAATTCGGTGATTACCGTGGCTGCATTTTCGCTGGAGAAGGAGCTGATCTGGGAAATGCCGTCGAGGGACTTCAATTCCAGCTCGGCGGGTTTCGACAGCAGGCGTTCTGCGTCTTCGGGTGAAATACCTTCGTGGATGATCGTGGTAATAATCACCGGAACTTCAACGTCGGGATTCAGCTCCACCGGAATCGACAGGTAGGCCACGAAACCGGTCAACATCACGGCGACGAACACACTCAGCGTGGTTCTGGCACGGGATACTGCAATATCAATATAGTTTGTCATGCACTGGTTTTCCGTGTTGAGGTGGCAGCCTAGTTCGACCAGTCAAAATTGGATTCGACCTGCTGACCCGGAAACACGATTTCCTGGCCGACGGTGATGAGGGAAACATTGCTTTGCAGCCCTGTGACCCAGATGCCAGGGTTAACCTGGTTCGTGTTGTCTCCGATGATTTCCACATTCCGGAATTCGACCCGGTTGTCCGCGCCGATCAGCTTGACGCCGACGACGCCATTGTCATCCAGCGTCAGCGCGGAGGAGGGAATCAGATGGGCGAGAACTTCGTCTCCACTGACCAGCAATTCGGTAGTGACACCTTCGCGCAGATTCTGAAAACGGGTGTCGACCTCAACTTCGATGCGGTAACTGCGTGAAACCGGATCAGCGGCGCGGGCGAGATAGCTCACTTTGCCGGTCACGAGTGCGCCGCCAAGCAGTTCTGCCGTGACATCGGCACCGACGGCGATGCTTGCAACATTCTGTTCCGGGACGAGACCGACCAGCAGCATCGGACTGTCATCAAGCACCGAGGCGCACACTGTGCCGATATTCAGCAGATCGCCGATTTCCACAGTACGGGTCTCAACCACGCCGGCGAAAGGTGCACGTATCCGGGTTTTTTCAAGTGCCAGTTCGGCGCGGATTTCCGCCGCAGCCGCGGCATCCCGGGCGGCCTTCAACTGCGCAACCGAGACGTCAGATGTCAGGCCGCGCTTTTGCAGATCCAGCGCTGCCTTGTATTCGAACTCGGATTGCTCGCGACGACTCTGGGCCTCGAGCAGATTCGCCGCGCGGTTGTCCACCGCTATCTCGCACAGAACGTCTCCAGCCTGAACGCGAGCGCCGCGGGCGACCGGATCGCTGACGATGCGGCCGGCTTCCTCGGCCCGCACTTCGACATGTCGCGATGCCTGAGTGCGGCCACGCACACGAATCTGCTTGATGTAATTCTGGGCACTGATGCGCTCTGCGCGCACAGTCAGCACCTCGTCATTCTGATCGACAGTCTGCCCTTCGGGTAGCGCGACGATGGCACGATCGTTGGTAGTGGTAACTTCCTCGGAGCCCTCATCCGCGCGTGGAACAACCATCCATACAACTACTGCCACCAGAATCAAGGCAGCTACTACTTGTTGATTTTTCACGTATACCTCCGCCCTTGAAGACGTCTGTTTTGGGGTTTCCAAGCAATCGCACAGCGCAATGCCCCGACTCAACCCGGGAACAATCCCTGCTGAATACGGATGGAACTGGACAATGGATCGGAAAGCTCGTCCTTGTTGTTGGAAAAACCCCGGTTCTGAGAGGTTTGAGCAGCCACATTGGGGTGGCCGGATTGCGCTGGAAAAAGTGTTACCTATTGTAACCATTAAAGTCATAATTGCAATTGAAAAGTGGTGCTCTCATTTAATCCCTCCAGTCGGCTGTGAGACGTCCGCTCTAGAGGATTTCACGCGAAATTGTGCTAATTTGCCGAACTGGAATCACTACTCAATCAAGGAATTCTTCGCGGTGAAAGACCTCAAGCAAAACGTGGCAATAATTACCGGCTCCAGCAGCGGAGTCGGAGCGGCGACTGCGCGTCTGCTGGCCTCTCTGGGCTGCAACGTCGTAATCAATTACAACTCCAATGCCGAGGGGGCCGAGCAGGTCGCGGCCGACTGCCGGCAATTGGGTGCAGAGACCCTCGTGCTGGGCGGTAACGTTGCAAAGGACGCAGACTGCCATGCCCTGGTGGATGCGGCGATGGCGAAGTGGGGTCGCCTGGACGTACTCGTCAATAATGCCGGCACGACCAAGTTCGTCGATCACAGCGATCTCGATGGACTCGACAGCGACGATTTCCAGCGCATTTACGGTGTCAATGTTATCGGCTGTTATCAGATGGTGCGCGCCGCGAACGCGGTGATGCAGCAGCAGGCGGGCGGTGGCGTCGTTGTCAACGTGGCGTCCACGGCTGCGATCACCGGCATTGGCAGCAGCATCGCCTACGCTGCCTCGAAAGGCGCGATGGTCACGCTGACTCTGTCACTGGCTCGCGCGCTGGGGCCGAAATTGCGTATCAACGCCGTGTGTCCGGGGTTCATCGAAGGCGACTGGTTGCTGGAAGGGCTCGGGCAGCAGAAATATGAAGAGTTGATTCAGTTCAATCGCAAGAATGCGCCGCTCGGGGTGACAGCTACGCCTGACACGGTCGCCGAAGCGATTCTCTACTTTATCACTGGCCCTCAGGTCGTTACCGGGGAGACCATGATCGTCGATGGCGGGCGCCATCTCACAATGACACCGATGACCCGGCGTTAACGCTAGTTTGCCACCGGGCGTTTCTGCAGCTTGCGCTGCAACGTCCGGCGATGCATCTTCAGCGTGCGGGCAGTAGCGGAGATGTTGCCATTGTTCTCCTGCAGTACCTTCTGTATGTGTTCCCACTCCAGCCGTCGCACCGACATCGGCTGCAAATTGACTGCGTCTGCTGTCTCGACAGAGCCAGTCGTGCCGTCACTGAGCAAGGCTGCCAAAATCTCATCGGCATCCGCCGGTTTCGCCAGATAGTTGTCTGCCCCCAGTTTGATAGCCTCAACCGCAGTGGCGATGCTGGCGTAGCCCGTGAGAATCAGAATGCGCATGCCCGGATTGCGATTTCTCAGCGGACCAATCAGGTTCAGTGACGTGTGACCGCCCAGATTGAGATCGAGTATGGCGTAGTCGTAGTGCTCGCGCTCAATGCCGTGCAGAGCCTGTTCACCGCTCTCGGCATGCGTGACCTCATAGTGGCGATGGGAGAGGGCGCGCTTCATTACTCGGGCGAAGAATTCATCGTCTTCTACCAGCAGTAACCTTGCCGTGTCTGCAACAGTCATGGGTGTATCCCCGGGGGGATAGGTAGCTTGATGATAGTCAAAGCGCCTCCTTCTTTGAGATTAAACATCTCGATCTTGCCACCGAGGCGCTGCACGGAAGCATTGGCGAGGAAGATACCAAGCCCCATGCTTTCCTTGCGGCGCGAGATAAACGGTTCGCCTACATGTTCCATTACTTCCTGCGGGATTCCAGGGCCATCATCCTTGATAGCAATCTCTAGTGCAGCGGGTGATGAATCGGTGAGCCGGCAGGCGACGTCGACCCGGCTCCGCGCCGCCTTGATGCCGTTCTCGATGATGTTGATCACCGCATGACGCAAACTCAGGTTTGATAGCACGCGCGTGGCTGGCGCACATTCCATGTTATAGGTGACGTGGGCCGCCGGGTGAATATTGATAATGTAGTCATTGATATCGGTGATAAAGTCGGACAGCGAAATATTTTCCGATTGTTCCGGATTGTCTTTGTTGTAGTAGCGAATGAGTTGATTGAGCGAGTGCTTGCACCGGGTAACCTGTTGCTTCAACAGGCTGATGTCAGATTTGATGTCGCTGCTCTTGAGTGTTTCTGTATCCATCTGGTCCAATTCAGTGAGCAGTACTGCCATCGTCGAGAGCGGAGTCCCCAGCGTGTGGGCGGTACCGGCTGCCAGAGTGCCAATTGCCACCAGTTGCTCATTGCGAATTTCGTTCTCTCGCGCTTGCGCCAGATTCAATTCGCGAATCTGTATAGCCTGGGCCATGCGCGTGATGAACACGCTGATGAGAATCGCGCTGACAAGAAAAATGACCCACATACCCACCAGATGAATCTGGAACGTCATCTGTTCGTTGACCGGACCCATGCTCATCTCGTGTTCCGCCGTCAGGTCCAGTAACAGAAACGAGGTGTAGATCAGGATGCTGCCCACAGCGAACACAATCACATAGGCGCGTGGCAGCAGAGTGGCTGTCACGGCGAGTAAGACCAGCAGATAGGAAATGAGCGGATTGCTGACACCCCCGGTGTTGAGCAGTAGCGCCACCAGAAAAATTACATCGATGAGCAGATGTCCGAACAATTCGGCATTGCTGATCAGTCGCGAGTGATTGAGTCGCCAGTAACCAAGCAGGACCGTGACGAGTACGGCCGCGATCAGGATGACGATAAACTGAAACGGAACCGTGAGGCTCGACATCGAGTCGAAGATGAACATGCCTACAATGCTGACCAGCGTGACGAAACTGCGTAGCATGAGCAAACGCTGTAATCCCAGTCGCGCCGCGCTGCTGTCATCCATGCGAATTGGAAGCAGGAAGCCGAAGATATCCGTGAGTCTGGCTGGTTGAGACATGGCCTGTATTCTACCCGAATCAGTGCTCGGGGACACTGCGATAACAGCAGACCGGGTGCCAAGGCTTTGCAAAGGCCGGAGGGCGGGTTATATTGCTCCGCCTCCCTGCAGAGCTTGCGGTGCCACGAGTGAGCCGTTCTATTTGATGAAAAAAGTCACAGACTCTACTCCACTGATAGTCAGAACCCTTGCTCTGGAGTTCGGTAGCGCAGCGCGTCAACACATCGGACTCTTTGCTGATCAGGCTGCCGGGCCTGCTGCCATTCCTGCCGCGCAGCTGGCGTTCCAGCACAGCTTGCAATCAGCACTGCGGCAAACCTGCCAACCGGGTTCCGGTGTCCTGCTTGTCGGTGACACTTTGGCGGCGTTGCGGGCCGCGCTGCAGGCGGATGGTTACGATGCCAGGCAGGTTGCCAGTCTCGATGCTGTCGATGCTGACGAGACTGCCAGCGCTCAGCCAACAAACGCTGTTCGCTGCATCGTTGTTGCGGGCACTTACCATTATCTGCAGCAGTTACCGATACTCAGCCGTTGCCGCGAGTTGTTACGCGATGGTGGCCGACTGTTCGTATTTGGGGAATTTCTTCTCGATGATTCCGCCATCCGCGCCTCGACAATCGCCAACCTCAGTTCCTTGCAAGCGCTC
>JALRBQ010000048.1 GCA_023257655.1 Pseudomonadales bacterium | reverse complement strand
GTAGCCTTGTTGATCAATCTGTCGACCACACCATCGGGTCGTCGCAGCGTGTGCTCCGGAGCACCGGCCAACGCCGCTTTCATGAAATCGATCCAGATGGGCACCGCGATGGTAGCTCCCTGCTCCCGTTCGCCCAACGGTTCCGGCTGGTCAAATCCGACAAAAACAGTGGTAGCAATGTCCCGATTGAAGCCGGAGAACCAGAGCTCTTGCGGCCCGTTGGTCGTGCCGGTCTTGCCCATCAAGTCTCCGCGTCCGATTTCGCGTTGCACGCGATTGCCACTGCCTTCCTCGATCACAGACCGCAACATCGAGTCCAGAATGAAGGCAACCTGGGCATCGATGACGCGCGGGGCCGGCAGCACGGGCTCCGCGGTCTCGTCAGTCGTCGTCATCGTGCAGTTTTCGCACACCACAATCGGATTTGCCTTGTAGATTTGACCACCACCCGTCAATGAAATCTCGCGGATGAACCAGGGCTCAATCTTGTAACCCCCATTGGCGAGTGTCGAATAGGCTGTCACGACTTCGATCGGTTGCACATCCTGGCTGCCCAGCGCCACAGTGAGATCATTCTTCGGGAAATTCTGGGTCTGGAAGCCGAACTTGGCTGCGAAGCCCAGCACCTTGTCGGAGCCAAGCTGGTCGTAAAGTCGAACTGTGGGCACGTTGCGCGAATCTTTCAGCGCATGGCGCAAGGTGATCGGGCCGAGAAAATTGTTCTCATAGTTATTGGGGCGGTAGTCGCCGCGGGTGATCGGCGCATCATTAATCGTAGTGGCGGCAGTGTAGCCATTCTCGAGTGCGGCCCCGTACACGAATGGCTTGAAATTCGAACCGGGCGGGCGCGGTGTCAGGACCCGGTTGACCTGGCTGCGGCGGAAGTCATAGCCACCTACAAGCGCGAAGATTTCGCCGGTGTCAGGCGACATGGAAACGAGCGCGCCCTGAATGTCGGGAATCTGCCCGAGTTCCCAGCTATCACCCTTGGCCTTGACCCGAACCAGATCACCCACCGAGACGGCATCGGCGGCCACCTGCGGTGGAGGCCAGGCTTCGTTGCGACTGCGAAAGGCATAGGCCCAGCTGATGCCTTCCCAGGGCACGGTTACTGTACTGCCATTGCGCAACATTGCATCGAAACTGCGCTCCTGTACGGCGGTGACGATGGCTGGCTGCTGGTTGCCGTAATCCGAGACGCCCTGCAGTTGCTCGAGCCAGAAGGCATTGGGATCTATGGGGTGCGGTGGGAACTGGGCATCCGGACCGCGATAGCCATGCCGCTTGTCATAATAGGTCTCAAGACCATTGACCAATGCCGCGTTCGCCAGCAATTGTTTATCGCCATCAATGGTTGTGATGACGTCGAAACCCTGGGTGTAGGTGTCTTCGCCATACTGCTGATAGAGATGCTGACGCACCATCTCCGCGACATAGGGCGCGGGCACTTCAATATCGCGGGCGTGACGACTGGCCGACACCGGTTCCACGAGCGCTTGATCCAGTTCGGATTTGGTAATCATGCCCTCGTTGTACATCTTCTGTAGCACCACATTGCGGCGCTGCACCGCTCGGGTCGGATTCGTGAGCGGGTTGCACGGTGAAGGGCAGGGCAACACCGAGGTCATCATCGCGGCTTCCGCCAGGGTCAGTTCGCTCGCCTCCTTACCGTAATAGACGAAGGCGGCAGCTCCAATGCCTTCGGCACCGGCTCCGAAGTAGATCAGGTTCAGGTACAAGGTCAGAATTTCTTCCTTGGTGAGTTCCCGTTGAATCTGCACTGCAAACGGAATTTCCTTGAATTTACGCAGGTAGACGTTGTCGTTTTCGAAGGAAATGTTATTGGCCAGTTGCATCGTGATCGTACTGCCACCGCCGAGATTGATGCCGCGCACGAAGCCCCAGAACCCGCGCATGAGGCCCAGCACGTCTACACCGGAGTGGGAGTAGAAGCGCGGATCCTCGCTCGCGATGATGGCATTCTTCATGACCTCGGGAATCTGTTCATATTCCAGCGGATTGCGCCTGTTGCCGATCTCATCGATCAGCCGATTGTCCGACGTGTAGATGCGAAGCGGGGATTCCAGGCGCACCGTCTTGTAGGTTTCAGCGGAAGGCAGCAGGGGAGCCAGGTATAAGTATGCGGCAATCACTACCATGATAAAGCCGGCAATGGCAGCGGTGGCCAGCATAGCCAGCCATTGCAGCGTGTGTCGAAGCCGTGTATTCACCGTGTTAGTGCCCCGGGATGCGGATTTATTCAGGCCTTGGCCGATTGCAGACAGATTAAGAGCCCTGTCCGGGCTGACCGAGCTCGGGATTATACACCGCGTGGGTGCTACTGCTTTGAAATTCTGGGACTTTGGGGAACTGCGTCACTTTCTGACAAAGCCCGCATGGCCTCTCTCGCGAATTTCCGACTATGCTGTAGAGCGATTCCAGCAAAATCGGGAGTCTGGTCGGTGGCAATGTGCTGAAAAAGGGCGGAAACCCAAGCAGATTGCGGCCTGCAGCACATTTCACCGGGTGCTAAACGTGATCTGATTCATAGACTTCACGCGGCTCATGGGTCATTATCCGATAGTGAAGTTGTTTGTTGTGAATGCTTGATAATTAATTGATAACCATAGCAAAAACTTATTCGGCCGATACTCAAATCTGGAAGAATAAAATTTCGACACAAGCCCTCTAAGGTTTTGTTATTACTGGGTTTATTCGGTTAGAGTACGTCAGTACGGGGGATTTTTGAGCCTCCGTTTCGAGGGCCTTCTGCCTCGAAAAAACGCGAGTAATGCGGCAAATAAGGCTAATCACAGGAATATTTTTGTGCTGAAGAAGTTGGGAAACCTAGGGGCGCTGGCGCCGCTGTATACCGAATTTGTTCAGGTTAACTACGCGGATGCCAATGACATCATGGCAATCCTTTTGGGCACCGGAGGTGGCTCGGCCGCGGCAGGTGGTGGGGCGCCGGGAGGCGATGCGGTGGCCGGCGGTGGCACGCCGTTGTCGGCTGGTGCGGGCGGCATCTTATCCTCCCGTGGTACTGCCACGGTGGACGAGCGCACCAACATCATTATTGTGCGTGACATCGAAGAAAAACTCGAGGAAGTGCGAGCCATGCTGGCACGGCTCGATATCGCCGTCCGACAGGTATTGATTGAAGCCCGAATCGTCAACGTCTCAACCAACGTCGGTCGCGATCTTGGGATTCGCTGGGGCGGCGCCGGCAGTGCGCCAACTGGCGACAACTTCCGCTATGGCGGCAGTCAGACTTCTACTCTGGAGGAAGCCAGTAACGTTGTCTCGCAGCAAGTGGCCTTGCAGAATGCCCTGATCGCCGGCAAGACGGCCCGTGTTACCGCATTACAGGATGGCACTGATCCCAGTCTGATACAGTCTCTCGTCAATCAGGCTATCGCCTCGGTGCCAATTCCAGTCGGCACTACCTCGTTCCCTGATGCGCTGGCTGTGGATCTTGGAGTGCAGTCTCCTGATGCCACGTCCTTCTCGATAGGCTACACCGGCAGCAGTGGACTGATCGAGCTCGAGCTGTCAGCACTGGAATCCAGCGGTAATGGCGAAGTCATCGCCCGGCCGAAAGTTACTACGCAGGACAAGGTCACGGCGACGATCTCCTCGGGTGTGCGCATCCCGTATCAATCCCAGGCGGGTGGTACCGCCGGCGGTTCCACCACCGAGTTTGAGGAAGCACTCTTGTCTCTGCGGGTGACGCCGCAGATCACGCCCGATGGTCGGATCAATATGCAGCTCGACATTCGGCAGGATTCCGTTGCTGCGGGTTCGGGCTCGGTGCCCGCTATCAACACGAACCAGGTGCAAACCAGTGCTCTGGTGAATAATGGAGAAACCATTGTGCTGGGTGGCGTATTCCGCGAAGAATCAACGGTGACTGAAACCAAGACACCATTGCTCGGTGATATTCCCTACGTCGGTCGCTTGTTCAAGCGCACTGCCAATGCCAATCGACGCACGGAATTGTTGATTTTCATCACGCCGAAAATCATCGCCGATATCAATATCCGGTAGTCCCGACACTCTCGACTCCGAGCCGGAGTCGAGAGTGTTCGTAATTCTGATTCACAATCCCTGTAAACTCTGCCATCTTTCTGTGCCTCGATTGTGCCTGGCGTTGGACAAGACATGAAGTACTCTGGAAACATATTCCTCGTTGGCCCAATGGGTGTGGGTAAAACCACCATCGGTCGTGTTCTCGCGGAGCAGATGGGGCAGGAGTTTTTCGATTCGGACCGTGAGATTGAGGCTACTACCGGAGCTGATATTCCCTGGATCTTCGATGTCGAGGGCGAGAGCGGATTCAGGCAGCGGGAGCAGCGCATGATCGATCTGCTGACCAGCAAGCACAACATAATTCTCGCCACGGGTGGCGGTGCGGTGCTCGCTGAGATCAATCGTGAACACCTCATGTCGCGAGGCATTGTTGTCTATTTGCGCGCCTCGATTCGGCAACAGGTTGAACGCACCAGTCGCGACAAGAACCGGCCGTTGTTGCAGACGCCGGATCCTGAAGCGAAGATCCGCGAATTGATGAAGCTGCGCGATCCACTCTACAGTGAAGTTGCCGACATAGTAATTGATACGAATCGTCGTAATCCTAGGTCGGTTGGCCTCGAAATCGTACGTCAGGTAAAAGACTTGCTTAATGAAAACTCCAGTTCCAGCGACCGGCATGACTGATGCCACCGCGCTGCGCGTCAATGTCGAACTCGGCGATCGCAGCTATCCCATCTACATCGGCAGCAAGCTGATCGATCAGCCTGAACTGCTGCTGCCTCATCTCGGCAAGGGACGGGCGGTAGTCGTCACCAATGATGTCGTCGCACCGCTTTATCTCGAACGGGTAACCAGGGTGCTGGGTGACCGGGTCGCGGACTCGATCGTGCTGCCGGATGGCGAGGCACACAAGGATCTCGCGGCGGTTGAATCGATATACGACCGCCTGCTGCGTGGCAAATTCGATCGTGGGACAACCCTCATAGCGCTCGGCGGCGGCGTTGTCGGTGACATTACCGGTTTCGCGGCGGCGACCTATCAGCGGGGTATCCGTTTCATCCAGATTCCCACCACGCTGCTGGCACAGGTCGATTCCTCGGTGGGGGGCAAGACTGGCGTGAATCATCCGCTTGGCAAGAACATGATAGGTGCCTTCTATCAGCCACAGTGTGTGTTGGCAGACACCGAGGTCCTCGGCAGCCTGCCTCTGCGCGAAATCAAGGCTGGCCTGGCCGAAGTCGTGAAATACGGTCTGATCGGCGATCCCGACTTTTTCCGCTGGTTAACCGACAACAGCGCAGCTATCCAGCGCCTTGAACCGAAAAGCATCGCCGAAGTGATTCGCGTGTGCTGTGAAGCAAAGGCAGCGGTGGTGGCAGCCGATGAGCGTGAATCCGGCGCCAGGGCCTTGTTGAATCTGGGCCATACCTTCGGTCATGCCATCGAAACGGCGACGGGTTACGGCACTTGGTTGCATGGCGAGACGGTCGCCATGGGCATTGTGATGGCGGCAGACCTCTCCAGGCGTCTGGGCTGGCTTGATCCGGACGCTGCCCGTCTTATTCGTGAGGTGCTGGAAGAAAATTATGGTATGCCAGTCATTCCACCGGCCGATATAAGTGTTGAGCAATACCTGGATTTGATGGCATCAGACAAGAAAGCCGAATCAGGCAATATCCGTTTCGTGCTGATGAAGTCAATCGGCAGCGCCGTCGTCTCCGGAGATATCAATCCTGACAAGCTCAGGGAAACACTGACAGCTGGTAATCAGCTCTGTAGATGAGCCGTGAAAGACTACATAACGCGACTAAAACTGAAATACGATCCGTTTGATCCGGCGGCGGCGAGCCGCAATTTCTTCACCGGTGCGGACCGTAATCAGCTGCTGCAAGACCTCCTCGATCTCGCGCTGGAGCAGGAACTGCTGGCGACGCTTATCGGTCCGCTTGGTAGCGGAAAATCCACGCTCGCCCGCGAATTCGCGCGTCGACTCGGCAATGACGCGGTCTGTCTGACAGTGCAAGCGACACTGTTCATGAACCAGAACCAGTTTCTCGATGCCCTCGGCAAACAGCTTCCCAAACATCGTCACATCGGAGCCATGCCTTCAACGAGCGCCAGCGCCGCTCGTCTGTGCGAGCTCGCCGCCGACCTCGACATGGAGGCCCAGGCACTCGTCATCGTCATCGATGACGCCCATGAGCTGGCAGCCGAGGTGCTTGAATTGCTGGGTGATGTGTATCGCCGTTCGGGCAGGGCACGGGTGCGTGTGTTGCTGCTCGGCGAACGTCCGCTGCTGAACCTGGTCGAGACGACCTTGCCCGCGGATTGCAGGGACGATCTGCGCTATTTTGATTTACCGGCATTCACCGTAGAAGACACCCGCGATTACATTGAATTCAAGCTGGTTCATGCCGGAATGGGTGGTCCTTTGCCGCTCGCCGGAGGTGTAATTGGCAGGATACATAACACGGCGGCTGGCATTCCGGCGGCCATCAACGCGCTGGCAGTGGAGGCGCTCGATCCTGAGGCGGTTCCAGCAATTGATGATTTCGACCAAGACACGCACTTTATCAGCGCAACCGCCAGCCCCGAATTCACGCGCCGGGATTTTACCCAGATCGATCTGGACATGTCCGAGCCGCCGCCGGAAAAACCGCGGGAGCCGAAATCTGCAGCGACCCCGGTGCCAGCCAGGCTTGAACTGGGCATGGTGTTAAGGGAATTGTATGCCAACCAGCGCTACTGGATAGCGACCGCGTTATTGATCGCTGTCATGTTCATCACTGTTGCCATATGGGATACCGAAGACAACACAGTGACCGCTGATATTGCTGGTGCGGAGGCAGTCTCAGTAAATCGCATAGTGCTGCCCGCACCAGTTCCCAGCGCCGCAGCGAACCTGGCAGATGCAGCCGATCCGACCCCGAAATCCGGGCCCGAAGTGACTGGCGCCACAACGACAGTAACCACCTCTCCGCCACCCCGCAGTGAACCGGCCGCAGCCACTGCGACGATCACTGGGACCGACAGCCCCGTAGCATCGGCAGCTGCACCTGAACCGGTGGCAGCTCCGAAACCGAGCTCTCCGCCGAAAGCCATCGCAGACTCCGGCGCAACGCCTGCGCTGAAGTCGGCGCCGACGAAGACCGCTGCGACACCGGCGGTTGGCATTACCGCTTACGAGCAGAAATTGCTGGCACAACCGGCGCGCAATTACACGATACAATTGCTCGGATCGCACACCGAAGCCAGCGTCCAGCGCTTCATTACTACTAACGCGATCGCTGGCGAGCCCGGCTATTTCGAAACCCGCCATCAGGACAAGCCCTGGTTTGTCGCCGTCACAGGGAGCTTCAGCGACCGAGCGGCCGCCAGCGCGGCCATCGCCCGCCTGCCGGAATCCATCCGCAAGCTTCAGCCCTGGGTTCGACCCCTGTCCGACATTCAGGGTGATATTCACCAGTTGCGCAAGCTCTAGACCCCGCAAGTCCACCTCGTCTCCGCCGCGAAGCCAGCAGGCACTCGGCACTGAAATTTGTGTAAAAAAGTCGCTCGTGTAAAATTGGCAGCCCTCAAGCGCGGACGCACACAAGGTAAAGTCAGTGACACTTAAAAATGATCGATTTCTCAAGGCGCTGGCGCGCGAGCCGGTTGATGTAACCCCCGTGTGGATGATGCGACAGGCTGGACGGTATCTGCCGGAATACCGGGCGACGCGGCAATTGGCGGGGGATTTCCTGAGCCTGTGCCAGTCACCGGAGTTGGCCTGTGAAGTGACACTGCAACCCCTGCGCCGCTACGCCTTTGACGCCGCCATTCTGTTCTCGGATATCCTCACCATTCCCGATGCGCTCGGTCAGGGCCTGTATTTTTCGGAGGGAGAAGGGCCGAAATTTCGTAAACTCATCCGCTCCGCCGCCGATGTTCGGCAATTGCCCGATATCAATGTCGCCAGCGAACTGGAATATGTCACCGATGCAGTACGGCTGATCCGGCGCGAGCTCAATGGCGCGGTCCCGCTGATCGGATTCTCGGGCAGTCCGTGGACTCTTGCGACCTATATGATTGAGGGCGGCGGCAGCAAGGATTTCCGGATTGCCAAACAATTCATGTATGACAACCCGGAGGCCATGCACCAGTTACTGGACAAGCTGGCCGCCGCAGTGATCGACTATCTCAACGCGCAGATTCTGGCCGGTGCCCAGGCAGTCCAGATTTTCGACACCTGGGGTGGAATTCTGACCACGCGCAGCTATCAGGATTTCTCCCTCGCCTACATGCAGAAGATTGTGGCCGGGCTGATCAAGGTAAATGAGGGGCGTGCCGTACCCTGCATCCTGTTTACCAAGAATGGCGGCCAATGGCTGGAAGCGATCGCTGCGACCGGATGCGATGCCGTCGGTCTGGATTGGACAACGGAAATCAGTCTCGCGCGGGCGCGGATTGGCAGCAAGGTCGCGCTGCAGGGCAATATGGATCCCACCATGTTGTATGCGTCCCCGGCTGCGATTCGGACCGAGGTCGCAACCATATTGCAGAGCTTCGGTGCCGGGAACGGACATGTCTTCAATTTGGGACATGGCATCACGCCGGAAGTCGATCCCGCTCACGTCGCCGCCTTCGTAGAGGCCGTGCATGAACTCTCCAGCACCTATCACTCTTGAGGATGCGGATACCGTTCTCGCCATTATCAGTCTGGGTGCCAATTTGCCTTCGGAATTCGGCTCGCCCCGGGTAGTCGTCGAACAGGCTTTGTTGGCGCTGCAGCTGCTCAGCGAGACGCCCGTGCAGCGCTCGTCCTGTTATCTGACGGCGGCGCTCGATTGTCCGCCGGATGCGCCGGACTTCATCAATGCCATCGCGCTGCTGCGCGTTTCACGGTCTCTGGACGCCGCGAGTCTGCTCTGCGAATTGCACCGAATCGAAGCCAATTTCGGACGTCAGCGCGGAACCGGGCTGAATCAGCCACGATCACTGGATCTCGATCTGATTAGCTTTGGCACTGTCGAGAGTCAGGAATCGACGCTGCGCCTGCCTCATCCCCGCGCCCATGAGCGACGCTTCGTGTTGGCGCCGCTGGCTGAGCTGGCACCCGGGCTACGCCTGCCTGGGCACGCACGCACTGTGTCGGAATTGCTCGCCCTGCTGGGTGAGGACCAGGTTTTGCGTCGACTCTAAAGAAGAATATCTGTAACTTATTGATAATAATAAGATTATCTTTATGTAAACCGCGAGAGTCTGGTAAATTTGCGACCCCGGCTCCGTCGTGCCAGCGTGATCCATACAACAAAAATTGCGACCTATCCATGTTAAATTCACTGGCGAAATGATAGAGTCTCAGGGTCCTGGGGAATGCCACGGCGCGCTCTCGTGTCCGTGACTCTGCTGGCAGAAAACAAGCAACAAAAACACGCGCCTTTAAGTGCGTCACAAGTGATCGAGAGATATGCGGCCCAGATTCACACAAATGATGGCAACCGTGCTGACAGGCCTTGGCCTGTGTGCGCAGCTGGCTGTGGCGCAGGAACAATTCTCTCTGGATATCGTCAGCCCCGGAGTCGACTCCTTCGGCATTGCGCCCGCGGTTACCAATACCGCCGATACGCCACTGATCAGCATATCCCGCAACACCGAAGCGAAGGATATTCAGGGAGCTCTGGTTGAGGATGCCCTCCAATACAATCTGGGCATGAAGTTTGAACCGCTTCCAGGTTTGGCGCTGCGGGCAGATGCCTGGGGTCTGGAAGTCAACGAAGTTCCTGCCAATGGCGTGGTCGTCAACAACCTGCCTCAACTCTATATCGAAGACTCGGCGATCAACGAATTCAATCGGGAAAACCCTCTGCTCGGGACCAATATCGAGACCAATGGCTTCGATCTGGGAGCTTCGTATGTCTGGGATACCAACCGCTTTGGCCAGTTTACCCTCAGTACCACGACAACCTACGTGCAGGAATTTGAAAATCGCGGCGGTTTGCTCGAGTTGGGCAGCAAGGAACTGAACGCGTTCGGCGAAAAAATGATCAGTCCGGAGTTGCAGAGTAATCTGATGTTAACCTGGGAATTCGGCAAACACTCCGCTTCGGCAGTGACCAATTACTTCGATTCCTATAAGGACATTAGCGAATTGAACATCGATGAGATCAATGATCTTGTGGACAACATCACCACTGTCGATTTGCAATACGGCTACAGCGTGAAGGCGGGAGCCAATGATCGCGCGATAATCGAGTTCGGCATCCGCAATATCTTCGATGAGAAGACCAAGCAACTTCTCAATTCCAGCACCCGCATCCTCGATCAGAACGGCCGGGTTGCCTACGGCTCGTTCAAGTACCAATTCTGATCTGAATCCTCCCTCTGCAGTCTGTTCGTTCCGATGAATGCCGGAATGCGCTTTGTTGCAGCCAAAAAAAACCCCGGGTACACCGGGGTTCAAGGTCTGCTTTGAAAAACCGCTGATGAGCAAGAGGAGACATCAACGCCATTAATTATAGGCTTCCAGCTGGCGGGGTCTGTGTGCCGAGTCACAAAATCCATGCATTTGCAGCACACGCATCTGGAACGTGAGTTCAGGCAGTCAGTGCCCCGTGCGCGCCAGACACCACAGATCGATCGTGGCGATGCCTCTGCCGCCAAGCGCGCGGCAGCATTCGCTGACCGTGGCCGTTGTGGTGACGACATCATCTAACACTGCGACGTAACGAACCCCCTCAAGCTCAGGCGCCGGCCCAATCTGGAATGCCTGTCTAAGATTACGCCGTCGACTGTGACTGGAATGCAGTTGTGATTGCGGCAAAGTGTCCCGTGTACGCAAGACTGCAGTGGCACAAACAGGTAGCCGCAGGTGTTTCGCAACAACTCGCGTGATCTCGAGCGCCTGGTTGTATCCCCGCTCGCGCAAGCGCGCCCGGCTCAGTGGCACGGGAATCAGCAAATCCGGCCGAGGATGCTCTGCGTAGTAACGATGCATGCGATTTGCCAGCAACAGCGCCAGCGCGTAGCCAATATCGAATCGGGCATTGAATTTAAAACCGGCGACGAGGCTGTCCACGGGAGAACGGTAGTGAAACAGGCTCAGGCACCGGCGAAACGGTGGGGGTCGCAATCGACAGGCCCCGCAGACACCGTGGTGCAGTGGCAAGTTAAGGCTGGCATTGCCGCATCGATTGCAGGCAGATTCAATCCACGGTAACTCTTGGCTGCATTCAAGACAGAGATTGCTGCCGTCAGTCAGATACCGTGCGCAGACGATGCAGGTGCTGGGTAGAGTCGCCAGTAACAGACGGCGCCAACTTGAAACCATGGTGCGTCGAACCTTGTGCATGCTGTGCAGCAGCTTGCGATGTCATTCGCCGCCGAAATTTCTGCGCGACACCACTGTTCTCATCGCTGCCCAATAGAGTTTAGGTGAGTGTAGGTGAGTGTAGGTGAGTGCAGGGGGATCAGCCAGTTCGCGCCAAATTCGCCCTGAGGCGGTACCTGAGTCCGGCTTCTTCACCTATAATCGAACCGGATTGATTCCAGGGGAACAAAGATGACCGACTACCGTGCTCCGCTTGCGGACATGCAGTTTCTGCTGCGCGACGTTTTTGCTGCACAGGATTTTTTCGCTTCGATGCCGGCAACAGCCGAAGTCAGTGATGACCTGATTGCCGCGATTCTCGAAGAGGCTGGCAAGATCGCAGAGAACCTGCTGGCGCCTGTTAACAGTTCCGGTGATGCCGAGGGCTGTCATTTCGACAAAGGGGTTGTCACAACGCCCAGAGGATTCAAGGAAGCCTATGCGGCCTATGCCGATGGTGGCTGGCCCGGACTCACCGGTGATGTTAACTATGGCGGGCAGGGCATGCCCAAGATGCTGTCGGCCTTAATCGAAGAGATGATGTTCGCCGCAAATTCGTCGTTTGCCCTCTATACGATCCTGACAACCGGAGCCACGCTGACCCTTAACCAGCATGGCAGTGAAGAACTGCAGCGCCGTTATCTACCCAAAATGTATGCCGGTATCTGGGCCGGCAGCATGTGCCTGACTGAGCCCCATGCGGGCACCGATCTGGGCATGATCAAAACCCGAGCCGTGCCACACGCCGATGGCACTTATCGACTCACCGGGACGAAAATTTTCATCACTGCCGGCGAGCATGACCTGACGGAGAACATCATTCATCTGGTACTCGCCAAGTTGCCCGGAGCACCGGAAGGACCGCGAGGCATCTCGCTGTTTCTTGTTCCGAAATTACGGGTAAACGAAGACGGCACACTAAGTGGGGAATCGAATCATGTGAGTTGTGGTTCCATCGAACACAAGATGGGCATCAAGGGCTCGGCAACCTGTGTCATGAATTTCGAAGAGTCCCATGCCTTTTTGGTGGGAGAGCTGAATGCCGGACTCTCCAATATGTTCACGATGATGAATTACGAGCGGCTCTCAATGGGCTTGCAGGGCAATGGGCTGGCGGACAGCAGCTATCAGGTCGCGTCCAACTATGCGAAGGAACGTCTGCAAGGCCGGGCTGCGGGCGGAGCGATTCAGCCTGCTGCAGCGGCCGACCCGATTATCGTGCATCCCGACGTGCGCCGTCTGTTGTTGACCATGCGAGCGAATATTCTGGCGGGAAGGGCGCTGTCTCTCTATGCCTCCAGTCAGCTCGATCGGGTCAAGTTCCATCCCGATGCGGCGGCCCGAAAGCGCGCCGAACAACTGGTTGCGCTGTTGGTGCCTGTGCAGAAAGCCTATTGCAGCGATCGTGGATTCGAGAGTTGCGTGATGGGTCAGCAGATTCTCGGCGGCCATGGCTATGTGGCCGAATGGGGACTGGAGCAAAATGTGCGCGACGCACGTATCGCCCAGATTTACGAAGGCGCCAATGGCGTACAGGCGCTCGATTTGGCAGGTCGCAAGACTGTGCGCTGTAACGGAGAGCTCCTTGCTGTGTTAATGGAGGACATCGACGCGGTCGTTGAAACGTTGGAAGCGAACGTCGACATGCAGCCGTATCTGCAAGCCATGGCATCCGCAAAAACTGCCATCGTCTCTGCGACCGACTGCCTGTTGCGGCGCGCGGAGGAGCAACCTGAAGAAATCGGCGCCGCGTCGTATGCTTACATGGAATTAATGGGACTCACTCTCTATGCCTTCATGTGGTTACGCATGCTGGCGGCCGCGCAGAGGGCTCTCACGGCGGGAACTGGGGATGCAGGCTATTATGATGGCGTGATCAAGACGGGACGTTTCTTTTACGCCCGGTTGTTGCCGCAAACTGCGACCCTGGTGAGTACCATTGAAGCGGGCGCGGAGACCTTGATGGCGATGACAGCCGAACAGTTCTAGTGTTGGGGCATGCTTTCTAGATTGTCCACTCGACGCGATCTTCGAACAGCGCCTTGTACTCGTCCAGGTTCTCGTCCTTCTCACCAATCAATATCAGATTGCCCTCATTCATTGGCACGACGACGCCGTCGAAGCGATCATCCTGAATCGAGTATTCGCTGTTGACAGGGCTATTGTTGATGACGATCACATTCACGGCGCCGTGGCTGCCTTGCACCATCAGATGGGCGCTCTGGTAGGTCGGAATAATCACACAGGGCTTTGCGAATCGCACCGGCATGGCCCTGAGGAATTCCTCGTCATTGAACTGGGTCTCGGCTTCTGCCATCACCTGGGCTACCGCCGGCATCGCTATCGTGGACGTGTCAGTGCCTGCCGTAATGGCATCGATCTCGTTGATCTCGTGATACATGTGCATGATCAGGTCGGCGCCGAAGGCTGTTTCTGTCGCCGAGGGACCCCCGTTCAGGGTCAGCACCGCGGCGATGCCCACGGCCAATACCAGACTCGCCGCCATGGCGTAGTATTGAAAGAAACTCGTGCTGGCAAGTTTGCTGGCTACCGGCGCCGATGACTCTGCCCGCTCGGGCAAATCCAACAGCGTATTGGCAAGCGCAGCCGGGATCTCGATATTTTGCAACTGGTGTTGGAGATCGGCCTCGAAGGCGCGTGCGTCGTCGAGAATTGTCTGGAGTCGTGGTTCGGCCTGCGCCGCTTCAAGCAGGTCTTTATCGACGTCGGTCGGGTTTGCGTATACCCGCGTGCGGAATTCTAATTCATCCATCGTTTGTCAGGTCTTTGTCGCCTTTACTCGTCCAGATCGGTGCCATCAAGCTTGAGTTCCTGCTTGAGTTTACTGCGGGCACGAAACAGTCGAGTCATCACTGTATTGTTGTTCAAATCCAGTATTTCAGCGATCTCCTTCCCACTAAAACCCCCAATCACCTGAAGCAGCAAGGGCTCACGGTACTCGCTCTCCAGTCGGTTAATCGCGTTATGCAACAACTCCCGGTCCATACGGTTGTCCGGTTCATTCTCGTCATTTTCCGCGATTGCCTGTCCTTCTATATCGACCAATTCGGGTCGATATCGCTCATAGAGACGGGCATTTTCCCGACGCAATATCGTGAAAAGCCACGCCTTTGCTGCCTTATCGCTCTGCAGACTCTCTAAAGACCGCCAAGCGCGCAAAAATGTTTCCTGCACGAGGTCTTCCGCCAGCGGCTTGCTCTTGCACAGCCAGTACGTGTAGCGAAACACGTCCTGGTAAAGTGCGGCTACCAGCGATTCATAGCGTTGCTGCTTGGTGTTGCCGTGTATGACCGGAGTATCACTCATTATTTTTCGGGTTTATTGATTGCTAGCGCTTACAGCGAGAAACCGGACAATGCGCGGCGAGAGTTCACGGCTCGGGCTGTGAGTTTCCTAAATTGGCGGGTCCCTTCAAGTAATTTGCCCGGGCAGCCAAACGGCGCGTCGGCTTGGCGGGGAATGCGTGTTTGTCGCGATCCCCATGCCCTGTATACTTGCCCTCGTTGTAAATCAGAGGATCAATGACATGGTGAGAGTCGCCATTGCCGGTGCTGCCGGTCGCATGGGCAGGACCCTGGTAGAGGCCGTCACACGCAGTGAGCAAGACCTGCGCCTGACTGCCGCCATTGTGCTCGCGGACGATCCCGCCCTGGGCGTGGATGTCGGCCTGCTGACTATCGGGACTGCACTCGGCGTCACCACTTCCGGTGATCTCGCCACCTGCGCCGAGGATTTTGACGTGCTGATCGAATTCACGTCCCCCGAAGCGAGTCTGGAACATCTGCAGATCTGTCGGCAATTGGGCAAGGCGATGGTGATTGGCACGACCGGATTCAGCGCCGAGCAAAAACAGCTTATTACCACTGCCGCCCAAGACATTCCCGTGGTGTTTGCCCCCAATATGAGCATCGGTGTCAACCTATGTCTGAAGTTGCTGGAGCAGGCGGCACGAGTATTGGGGAATGATGTCGACATCGAAATTACCGAAGCCCATCACCGTTTCAAGAAAGACGCGCCTTCCGGCACGGCGCTGGCCATGGGCGAAGTGGTAGCAACCACGCTGGGTCGCAATTTGCGTGAGGTTGCCGTCTATGGTCGTGAGGGACTGGAAGGCGAACGTGCGCGGGAAACAATTGGTTTCTCAACCATTCGAGCGGGGGATATTGTCGGCGACCACACGGTCACATTCGCCAGTCTCGGCGAGCGTGTGGAAATCACGCACAAAGCCAGCAGCCGTATGACCTTTGCCAGCGGCGCGGTGCGGGCAGCCCATTGGCTGGCGGACAAGTCCCCCGGGCTCTACACGATGCAGGATGTGTTGGGGTTCGCGCAGTAATCGCGCCACCAGGCTGCAGTAGAGCCGCGCGCGGTGACGCCTGCAACGTGCGTGAGATATATTTGCATTGCGCGTAGACAAACAGGGGCTTCTTTTACTAGAATACCCGCTCAGTATGTTGAATGCTGAAACTTTGGCGAAATTGCAAATTGCTTGCTTATTCAGTCACGTAATTTGCAAGATGAGATTCTCAAAAAGCGGAGTGAAGAAATTCTTCATTCCGTTTTTTTTGCGCCAGAAAAAAGCCGTTCACAAAAACAGGAATCGGCATCTCCAGTGCCAAACCAGACTTCATAACGATCAGAGACAGGAGCAACAGTGGCAGGTTTAGCTGTATTGGCATTAGAGGACGGCAGTATTTTCCGGGGAACCGCCATTGGTGCTGAAGGCAGTTCCAGTGGCGAGGTTGTATTCAATACTTCCATGACCGGCTATCAGGAAATTCTGACCGACCCATCCTACGCACAACAAATCATCACACTCACCTATCCTCATATTGGCAATACAGGGACCAATCCCGAAGACAACGAGTCTGACCGGGTCTGGGCTTCCGGTCTCGTGATCCGGGATCTGCCGCGCCTGGCAAGTAACTGGCGCGACGAACAATCGCTGGATGCTTTCCTCAAGGAGCGGGGAGTCGTCGCGATCGCTGAAATCGACACCCGGCGATTGACACGACTGCTGCGTGAGAAAGGGGCACTCAACGGTTGCCTGTTATCCGGCACTGCGCTGGAGACAGGCGGTGAGGCCGCTGCCCTGGAACAGGCACGCGCATTCCCCGGGCTGAAAGGCATGGACCTGGCCAAAGTTGTCAGTCGCAGCGATACCCAGCCGTGGAATGAGGGGGTCTGGGAACTGGGAGCAGGTTACCAATCCGGACCGAAGCCAACCTTCAAGGTCGTCGCCTATGATTATGGCGTCAAGCGCAACATCTTGCGGATGCTGGTCGCCCGCGGCTGTGAAGTCATCGTCGTGCCGGCACAGACTGGTGCCGACGAGGTGTTGGCGCTCAAACCCGATGGCATCTTCCTCTCCAATGGCCCCGGTGACCCGGAACCGTGTGACTACGCCATCTCGGCAATCAAGAGTCTGTTGGGAACTGGCATTCCCCTCTTCGGGATCTGTCTTGGCTGTCAATTGCTGGCGCTGGCTTGCGGAGCCAAGACCGTGAAGATGGCGCTGGGTCACCATGGAGCAAACCATCCGGTACAGGACCTGCAATCAAAAGTGGTTCTGATCACGAGCCAGAATCACGGCTTCGCTGTTGATGAGGCGAGCTTGCCCGCCAATCTGAAGGCGACACACAAGTCGCTGTTCGATGGCACATTGCAGGGAATTGAACGCACCGACACGCCTGCATTTGGATTCCAGGGTCACCCCGAGGCCAGTCCAGGACCCCACGATGTCGCGCCCCTGTTTGATCATTTCATCGAATTGATGGCAGCGAGAACCAAGCGAGCCTAACACTTACTATTCGTTATAACGCATTCAGAAACCACAGAGACCTATGCCAAAAAGAACTGACATAAAGAGTATCCTGATCCTCGGCGCGGGGCCCATTATTATCGGGCAGGCCTGCGAATTTGATTATTCCGGTGCACAGGCCTGCCAGGCGCTGAAGGAGGAGGGCTACCGGGTAATCCTCGTCAATTCCAATCCGGCGACGATCATGACGGATCCCGCCATGGCCGATGCGACATATATCGAACCGGTCAAGTGGAAAATCGTTGAGAAAATTATTGAGAAGGAACGTCCGGACGCCATTCTGCCGACCATGGGTGGGCAGACTGCGCTCAATTGTGCGCTGGATCTGAATCGCCACGGCATCTTGCAGAAATACAATGTCGAACTGATCGGCGCAAATTGCGCAGCGATCGACAAGGCTGAGGATCGCGAGCTGTTCGACAACGCTATGGCCTCGATCAATCTGGCGACGCCGGTGCATGCCATGGCGCACAATATGCAACAGGCGCACGAGGCACTTGAGACGATCGGTTTTCCCTGCATTATCCGACCTTCGTTCACCATGGGTGGTACCGGTGGCGGCATTGCCTACAACAAGGAAGAGTTCGACGAGATCTGTTCCCGCGGGCTGGAGTTGTCTCCGACGAACGAACTGCTGATTGATGAATCCCTCATTGGCTGGAAGGAATACGAGCTCGAGGTCGTACGAGACAAGAACGACAACTGCATCATTGTCTGTTCGATTGAAAACTTCGACGCAATGGGTGTGCATACCGGTGACTCAGTCACTGTGGCTCCGGCTCAAACCCTGACAGACAAGGAATACCAGATTCTCAGAAATGCAGCGATTGCTGTTCTGCGAGAGATCGGCATCGAGACCGGCGGCTCCAATGTGCAGTTCGCGATCAATCCGGCCGACGGCAGGCTCGTCATCATCGAGATGAATCCTCGGGTCTCGCGTTCTTCGGCACTCGCCTCGAAAGCGACTGGCTTCCCGATCGCGCGTGTCGCCGCCAAACTTGCAATAGGCTACACGCTCGATGAGCTGCGCAACGAGATTACCGGTGGCATTACACCGGCGTCGTTCGAACCTTCCATCGACTATGTAGTCACCAAGATTCCTCGCTTCACCTTCGAGAAATTCCCGGAGGCGAACAGTCGGCTGACGACGCAAATGAAATCCGTCGGCGAGGTGATGGCCATTGGGCGCACTTTCCAGGAGTCCGTGCAGAAGGCCCTGCGCGGTCTGGAAGTCGGCATGAGCGGCTTCGATCCGATTCTGGACACCAAGGTCAGTGATGCACGCGAGATCCTCACGCGCGAGCTGTCTGAGCCAGGTGCCCATCGCATGTGGTACATCGGTGATGCCTTCCGGCTCGGCTGGAGTCTGGAACGCGTCCGCGAGCTGACCGGCATCGATCCGTGGTTCCTGGTACAGATCGAAGAGCTCATCAAGATCGAGCAATCTCTTGTCGGCAAAGCAATTGCTGATCTCGACAAAGACATGCTGTTCCGACTCAAGCAACGCGGCTTCTCTGACAAGCGTCTGGCGCAGGTGCTTGGGGTGAAGGAGCTCGAGGTGCAGTCGGCTCGCCACAAGCTGGGGATCAGGCCTGTTTACAAGCGCGTCGATACCTGCGCCGCCGAATTCGCCTCGGCAACGGCGTATATGTATTCCACTTATGAAGAAGAATGCGAAGCGGCCCCCAGCACTCGCGACAAGATCATGGTGCTCGGTGGCGGTCCCAACCGCATTGGTCAGGGCATCGAATTTGACTACTGCTGTGTGCATGCCGCGCTCGCCATGCGCGAAGATGGATTCGAGACAATCATGGTCAACTGCAATCCAGAGACCGTGTCCACCGATTTCAACATCTCCGATCGGCTGTACTTCGAGCCGCTGACCTTCGAGGATGTCATCGAAATCGTGCAACTGGAGAAACCGAAAGGCGTCATCGTCCAGTTCGGCGGGCAGACGCCGCTGAACCTGGTCAAACGGCTCGAGGCCGCAGGCGTGCCAGTGATAGGGACCTCGCCGGATGCGATCGATCGCGCAGAGGATCGTGAGCGCTTCCAGCACATGATCCAGAAACTCGATCTGAAACAACCACCCAATTGTACGGTGCGCAGCGTGGACGAGAGCATCGCGGCGGCAGAGCGAATCAGCTATCCGCTCGTTGTGCGTCCTTCCTATGTTCTCGGTGGCCGTGCCATGGAAATCGTCTACAACGAAGAAGAGCTGCGGCGTTATCTGCACGATGCGGTGAAGGTGTCCAACGAGAGCCCGGTGTTGCTCGACTACTTCCTGAATGCGGCAATCGAGATCGACGTCGATCTTGTGTGCGATGGCGAACAGGTGGTCGTGGGTGCCATCATGCAACATATCGAACAGGCCGGCGTGCACTCCGGAGATTCGGCATGTTCTTTGCCTCCTTACAATCTTCCTATGGAAGTGCAAAACAAGATCCGCGATCAGGTCTCGCGTCTGGCCATCGAACTGGGTGTCGTCGGCTTGATGAATACTCAGCTTGCTTATCAGGATGGCGAGATCTACATCATCGAAGTCAATCCGCGCGCCTCTCGCACCGTGCCCTTTGTCTCCAAGTGCATCGGCCGCTCGCTCGCGCAGATCGCGGCACGCTGTATGATCGGCACCACACTGAAGGAACAGGGCTTTACCCAGGAGATCATTCCGCCGACTTTCGCCGTCAAGGAAGCTGTCTTCCCGTTTAACAAGTTTCCCGGTGTTGATCCAATCCTCGGCCCCGAGATGAAGTCCACCGGTGAGGTCATGGGAGTCGGAAAGACCTTTGCCGAAGCCTATGCAAAGGCTCAGCTCGGTTCAGGCGCGGAACTTGAGGCGGCTGGCAGGGCCTTCCTCAGTGTGCGCGACATGGACAAGCCGGCGATCATCGAAGTCGGACAGAAGCTGCTTGATCTCGGCTACTCCTTGTGTGCGACCCAGGGCACGGCGAAGGTTTTGAGTGATGCCGGCTTGCCGGTCAGTCTCGTCAATAAGGTAGCCCAGGGTAGACCGCATATAGTCGATATGTTAAAAAACGAAGAGATTCAGTTGATCGTAAATACCACCGAAGGCAAGCAAGCCATCGCCGACTCTTCAATCATCAGACGAACGGCCCTGCGTCACGACGTCTTCTGTACGACAACAATCTTCGGTGCCCTGGCAGTCTGTGAGGCTCTGGAGTATGGCAGCAATATGTCCGTCTATACGTTGCAGGACCTGCATGCCAGCCTGCTCTAGTGTGGCTCGGGCAGTTGGCTAGACACATAGCAAGCAATCAGTTGGTTCGAATTCAAGGCCAGTAACTATGCGCAAAGTTCCGATGACAGTCGCCGGAGCCGAACGGCTCCGGGAAGAGCTCAACGAGCTGAAGATGGTGACACGACCCCGCATCACGGCGGCAATTGCCGAGGCGCGTGCGCATGGCGATCTGAAAGAAAATGCCGAATACCACGCGGCACGTGAACAGCAGAGTTTTTGTGAGGGCCGGATCACCGAGATCGAAAGCAAGCTGGCTGACTCGGAAATTATCGATGTCACGACAATCGATGCGACCGGCCGCGTGATTTTCGGTACTACCGTGACCCTGATCAATCTCGACACCGAAGCGAAAGTGACGTATCAGATCGTCGGTGAGGATGAATCTGATGTACCGGCTGGCAAGATTTCTGTCGCTTCGCCTATCGCCCGCGCGATCATGGGCAAGTATGAGGGTGACGAGATTGTCGTGAAGGCCCCTGCAGGCGATATCGAATACGAAATTGAGAGTGTGCGTCATCTCTGACGCGGTTTGGCGTCTCAGCTGTTGCGGCTGATATTGGACAGGCGTTTGTCCGGGTTACGGGCGGCGCGGTAAAGTAGCACTACGTGTCCGATGCTCTGGATACACTCCGCATTGAACTCCCCGCAAATCTCCTCAGTGAGTGCATTCTTGTCATCGCGACTGGCGCTGATCAACTTGATCTTGATGAGCTCGTGCTCGGATAGGGCGCGCTCAAGCTCGGTCTTGATGGACTCGGTGAGGCCCTTCTGCGCAATCGTGATGATTGGGTTAAGATTGTGCCCAATGGCTCGAAAGCGTTTCTTGTCAGCGTTGTTTAGCGGCATGGCAATGTCGGGCCAAGTTTAAGGGAAGCGGATTTTATTACGTTGACTCCGAACATGAAAGCAGGGATTCCGGAATTGAGGCATGGCGAGAACAAAAACCAGCAAACAGTGGCTGAAAGAGCATTTTGAGGACGAATACGTCAAGCGCAGCCAGGAGCTGGGCTATCGCTCGCGCGCCAGTTTCAAATTGCTGGAGATCCAGGACAAGGACCGGCTGATTCGCCCCGGCATGACGGTAGTCGATTTGGGCGCCGCGCCGGGCGGCTGGTCGCAGGTCGCCGCCCGGCTGGTCGGCGCAAAGGGTCGGGTGCTGGCTTCCGACATCCTGCCCGTTGATCCACTGCCCGGCGTCGAATTCATTCAGGGCGATTTCACCGAAGAAGCGGTACTGGCGAAGCTGCTTGATGCGCTCGGTGACAAGGGCGCCGACCTTGTAATCTCGGACATGGCACCCAATATGAGTGGAATGAAAGGCGTGGATCAGCCGCGTGCCATGTATCTGGCTGAGCTGGCGCTGGATCTGGCCAGATCTGTGCTTGCCCCGGGAGCGTATTTCCTCGTGAAAGTATTTCATGGCGAGGGCCTGGAGACCTATCAGGCCGACCTGCGGGCCAGCTTCGACAGGGTCAAAGTCAGGAAACCCGCGGCTTCCAGGGCCAGGTCCAGTGAGATTTACCTGCTCGCCGAGGGTTTCCATGGGCAGATTTGAAAATGGGTGCATTATTTTCGTAAGACATTAAAATTGCCGTTAGCACGCGCTCTTCACAACCGACCGGCTCGCGCCAGTCACGCCCGCCTGCTTACCGGCACCGATTCACACTAACTGGGGGATAAACCCTTGAATGATATGGCAAAAAACCTGATTCTCTGGATGATTATTGCCGGCGTGCTGTTGATGGTTTTCAACAATATCAACCAGGACACCCGGGAAGACGGCATCAATTATTCCCAATTCATCCGTGAAGTCCGCGCAGGTCGGGTTTCCCGCGTCGAACTGGCCGGGATCAATATCACCGGTTTGCGCACTGACAATACTCAGTTCCGCACCGTTATGCCCCTGATTGGCGATGACCAATTGATGGACGATCTGTGGGAAAACAACGTCGAAATCGTCGCCAACGAACCTGAGCAACAAAGCATCTGGCAGCAGTTGCTCGTGGCCAGCTTCCCGATCCTTATTATCATCGCCTTGTTCTTCTTCTTCATGCGCCAGATGCAGGGCGGCGGAGCCGGTGGCAAGGGCGGCCCCATGTCGTTCGGCAAGAGCAAGGCAAAATTGCTCGGTGAAGACCAGATCAAAGTGACCTTCGCCGATGTGGCTGGCGTGGACGAGGCCAAAGAAGACGTGCAGGAGCTCGTCGAATTCCTGCGTGAACCGGACAAGTTCCAGCGGCTCGGTGGTCGGATACCCCGAGGCATTCTGATGGTAGGTCAACCGGGTACAGGTAAGACCTTGCTCGCCAAGGCGATCGCCGGCGAGGCCAAGGTGCCGTTCTTCTCGATTTCCGGCTCAGACTTCGTCGAGATGTTCGTCGGCGTTGGTGCTTCCCGCGTCCGCGATATGTTCGATCAGGCCAAGAAGCAGGCTCCCTGCATCATCTTTATTGACGAGATCGACGCCGTCGGCAGGCATCGTGGTGCCGGACTCGGTGGCGGCCATGACGAACGCGAACAAACCCTTAACCAACTGCTGGTTGAGATGGATGGTTTCGAGGTCAACGATGGCGTCATCGTGATGGCTGCAACGAACCGTCCGGATGTGCTCGACCCGGCCCTGTTGCGTCCCGGTCGCTTCGACAGACAGGTCGTCGTGGGTTTGCCCGATATCCGCGGTCGTGAGCAAATTCTGAAAGTGCATATGCGCAAGGTCCCGATCGACGACAGAGTCAGAGCCAGCGTCATCGCGCGTGGGACGCCCGGTTTCTCCGGTGCAGACCTGGCAAACCTCGTCAATGAGGCCGCCCTGTTTGCGGCGCGTGGCGGTCGTCGACTCGTGACAATGGAAGAATTCGAGAAGGCCAAAGACAAGATCATGATGGGTGCCGAGCGCAAGTCCATGGTCATGTCTGACAAGGAAAAACTCAACACCGCTTACCATGAATCCGGTCATGCGATTATTGGTAGATTGGTGCCAGAGCATGATCCTGTGTACAAGGTGAGTATCATTCCTCGCGGTCGCGCACTTGGTGTGACCATGTTTCTGCCAGAGGAAGATCGTTATAGTTTGAACAAGACAACCATTCTCAGCCAGATCTGCAGTCTCTATGGTGGTCGTATTGCTGAAGAGATGACTCTGGGCAAGGATGGTGTGACAACCGGCGCTTCGAACGATATTCAGCGCGCCACGGAGATGGCCCGAAACATGGTTACAAAGTGGGGCCTGTCTGATGAATTGGGGCCACTGCTCTATGTCGAGGATGAAGGCGAGGTATTCCTGGGTAGATCGGCTGCCAGTCAGTCTCGTTCCGTCTCTGGTGATACTGCCCGGGCCATCGACAAGGAAGTGCGCAGAATCATCGACGAGTGCTATGCGCGAGCCAAGGCCTTGCTCGAGGCGAATCGCGACAAGCTGGAGTTGATGAAAGACGCTTTGCTCGAATACGAAACCATCGATGCCGATCAGATCGCCGACATCATGGCAGGTAACAAGCCACGTCCGCCGGCTGACTGGAGTGACTCCAATGACGACGACTCTGGTGCCAGCAAGGTGCAGAAGGAAACCGTCAAGAAATCCAGCAAGATTGGCGGCCCAGCCAGCGAACATTAAGGTCGCGAAGACAGCATCACACTCGACCTACGATGCCTACTATCCTTACAGCTGGAGATAGACAGATTGATCTGTCTACTCCGGTCTGTATGGGGATTCTCAACGTTACTCCCGATTCGTTTTCCGATGGCGCGTTGCTGGCGCAGTCCAGCAGCACCGAATTTCGTGTGGATGTCGACAAGGCGCTCAGCCGGGCCCATGCAATGGTGGCGTCGGGCGCTCAGATAATTGATGTTGGCGGCGAGTCAACTCGACCTGGAGCGCGGGCAGTCTCGATCGCTGAGGAATCAGACCGCGTCCTGCCTGTCATTACAGCCTTACGCGCAAACCTCGATGTTTGTATCTCCATCGACACGAGTTCGCCTGACGTCATGAAGGCAGCGATCGCTGAAGGCGCGGGCATGGTCAATGATGTGCGAGCGCTCACCACATCAGGCGCAACAGACGTTGTTGCGGCGTCAGATGTCGCCGTCTGTCTCATGCACATGCAGGGGCAACCGCGCACGATGCAACAGACCTACGCCTACAGGGATGTCGTCGAAGATGTCCTTGAATTTCTTCAACAACGCCTCGCTGCCTGTCGGGATGCGGGTATCGCAAGACAGCGACTCGTTGTCGATCCCGGATTCGGATTTGGCAAGTCCCTTGCGCATAACTATACGCTCCTGAAATCCCTGCGTCGGTTCTCGGTTCTGGAACAGCCCGTTCTGGTCGGGCTATCTCGCAAGTCGATGATCGGAGGAGTCATCGATCGCCCAGTTGACGAACGACTGGCGGGATCGATTGCAGCGACGACACTCGCGCTTTTGGGAGGAGCCAGTATCGTCCGCACTCACGACGTGGCTGCCACCATGGATGCAATTAGAGTACACTCCGCCTATTCCAGTGTTTGAGAAGCCAGTTGCCATGAATTCAGCATCGAAAAAGTATTTTGGGACAGATGGCATTCGCGGTCGGGTGGGCACGGCACCAATTACTCCGGATTTCATGCTGAAACTCGGATGGGCCGCCGGCACTGTGTTCGCCAAGATGGGCAATGGCCGCAACAAGATTCTGATCGGCAAGGATACGCGTATCTCTGGATATATGTTTGAAGCTGCGCTCGAAGCTGGTGTGACGGCAGCGGGTGTTGATATCAATCTGTTAGGGCCGATGCCGACACCGGCAATCGCCTATCTGACCCGAACTCTGCGCGCCTCGGCAGGTATCGTGATAAGTGCCTCGCACAATGCTTTCGAAGACAATGGCATCAAATTTTTCTCGGGTGAAGGCAGCAAACTTCCCGATGAGCTCGAGTTTGCAATCGAAGCTCAGCTCAATCAGGAAGTATCCACAGTCTCCTCCGTCTCGCTCGGCAAAGCTTCGCGCATCACCGACGCCGCCGGCCGCTACATCGAATTCTGCAAGAGTACGATTGGTTCCAGTCTCAAGTTCAACGGCCTGAAAATTGTCGTCGATTGTGCCCATGGTTCGACGTACCACATCGCACCCAATGTATTCACCGAACTCGGTGCCAGCGTCAAGGCAATCGGAGTGTCACCTGATGGGTTGAATATCAATGCCCATGTGGGCTCGACCTCACCGCAGCACCTTGTCGACGCGGTACTGGCCGAAAAGGCTGACATCGGCATTGCTTTCGATGGTGATGGCGATCGCGTGGTCATGGTCGACAATGCAGGCAACATCGTGGATGGTGACGAGATTCTCTATGTGATCGCCCGGGACCGACGTCGTCAGAACATTGATTTTGGTGGCGTGGTCGGAACTTCGATGAGCAATCTGGGCCTCGAGCTGGCGCTGGACGCCCTCAATGTGCCTTTTGTCCGAACCTCCGTAGGCGACCGCTATGTGATGCAGGAAATGCAGAGTCGGGGATGGGATCTGGGTGGCGAATCGTCGGGCCACATCATCTGTCTCGACATCACGACCACCGGCGATGGTATCGTTGCGGCCTTGCAGGCGCTGGCGGCGATTGCCAATAGTGAGCAGACGCTGGGTGAGTTGCGTAGCAAGATGAAGAAATTACCGCAGTCGATGATAAATGTCCGGCTGACGCGAAAAGCCAGCATTAGCGGTAACCCGAAAATCGAAGGGGCAGTCGCCGATGTTGAACGCCGCCTCGGACGAAAGGGGCGGGTTTTACTGCGCCCTTCTGGAACCGAGCCGGTGGTTCGGGTCATGGTGGAAGGCGAGGATGCCACCGAGGTCGGTAACTATGCAAAAGAACTCGCCGAAGTCGTCTCGGCGGAACTGGCAGGGGTCTAGCGCGACCGTCGATTGGTTGCAACGCTATGCCATCTTGGGTAGTATTGGCGCCCGTTTTGGCCGGGTAGGTCGCTGATAAGGGGCTGATTCATACCCCGGCAGGAACTGATGCATGCGTCGTAAATTGGTACTGGGCAATTGGAAGATGCATGGATCGAAGGCCCAGGTCAGGCAATTGCTGGCGGGGCTTGCCGCCCGCATAGGCGAGGTGAGTTCGGCAGTTGATGTTGGCGTCTGTCCCACGCATCTGCATATCCCTCTGGTAGCCGACCTGCTGGCAGGTAGCCGAATCGGGCTGGGTGCCCAGGATGCCTATGCCGACCCGAGCGGTGCAGTGACCGGTGCAGTATCTGTCAGCATGCTCGTGGAATTTGGCGTGTCCTGGGTGCTGGTCGGGCATTCCGAGCGTCGCCAGCTCTTTGGCGAAACCGATCAGCAGGTCGCAACGAAATTTGCGGCGGTGCTGGAGCAGGGCCTGGTGCCCGTGCTCTGCGTCGGCGAAACCCTGCAGCAGCGCCAAGAGGGCGACACCGAGACCGTTGTGCTGGCTCAACTGCAAGCCGTGATCAACAAGGCTGGTATCGAAGCCCTGGGGAACTCGGTACTGGCATACGAGCCGGTCTGGGCGATTGGAACCGGCGAGACAGCCAGTCCCGCTGAGGCACAAATTGTGCACCAGGCATTGCGCGCCCACATGGCGGCGATGAACGCGCAAGTCGCTGCTGATACCCGCATTATCTACGGTGGCAGCGTAAAGGGGGCGAATGCGCAGCAGTTGTTCGAGCAAGCCGATATTGACGGTGGTCTGATCGGCGGAGCCTCTCTGGAGGCGGAAGAATTTATATCCATTTGTAAAAATGCGGATTAAGCAAAATGCAGACTTTGATCGTAGTAGTACACATAATAGTCGCCGTCGTCATCGTTGCCCTGGTACTTCTGCAGCAAGGCAAGGGTGCTGACGCTGGCGCCTCATTCGGAGCCGGTGCCTCCCAGACAGTATTTGGCTCCTCGGGCAGTGGCAACTTCCTGGTCCGTGCCACGACTATCGCAGCTACTATCTTCTTCGTAACCAGTCTCTCGTTGGCAATCTTTGCCCGGAATCAGGCGGGTGCCGGCAGTACAGCCGGACTGCCCATCGTCAATCAGGCTATACTGCAGCAGGCCCCGGCCACCGCGAACCAGTCTGACGCCCCCCAGATCGATGAGCCCGACTCCGCACCTGTCAGTCAGGATGACGTGCCGAGCCTGCCAGTGAGTGATAATTAATTCGAATCGATGCCGAAGTGGTGAAATTGGTAGACACGCTAGCTTGAGGGGTTAGTGACCTAACGGTCGTGCCGGTTCAAATCCGGCCTTCGGCACCATCTATTGTGTAATTGGCGGCGATAGCCCGAAAACCGGGCCCTGATTTTCCCCAAAGCCGCGCAAGTCCTTGACCTGCTCCCCCGCGACTCATTATAATCCGTGCCCCTTGACCTTGGTGTCCGGGCCTTTCCGGCCGGTCATTTTCCCTTGCAAAACAAGTGGATTGGGTCCAGGAATGGCGCCGATGAGGACTGCATCGGAGTTATCGATAGACCAGATTAACGGTTTGTTGCGGGAATCGTCAGTTGGAGAAGCTTCCAACTCATCGAGTCGCAGCAAAGCAGTAAATAGCTCCGATGAGGACTGCATCGGGGTTATCGATAGACCAGATTAACGGTTTGTTGCGGGGTGGAGCAGTCTGGCAGCTCGTCGGGCTCATAACCCGAAGGTCGTAGGTTCAAATCCTGCCCCCGCTACCACTTAAGTAGTACCAGTAGTGCCAGGC
>JALRBQ010000032.1 GCA_023257655.1 Pseudomonadales bacterium | reverse complement strand
GCCGATGTTGCCTTCCTGGATCAGGTCGAGGAACTGCGGGCCGCGGTTGGTATATTTCTTGGCGATGGAGATAACGAGACGCAGGTTGGCCTCAACCATCTCCTTCTTGGCGCGGCGTGACTTCGCTTCGCCGATTGACATCTGACGGTTGATGTCTTTGATCTCGGCTATGGTCAGGCCGTTCTCTTCTTCGAGCAGTCGCATCTTGCGTTGCGCTCGCACAACTTCATTCTTCACGTTCACGAGCAGCTCCGAATAGGCGGCCTTCTGCTTGATATGCTTGTCTATCCACTTCTCGTTGATCTCGTTGCCGGGGAAGCTGTCGATGAAGACCTTGCGTGGCATTTTGGCGCTGCGCACGCACAGGCTCATCACCGCACGCTCATGGCGACGCAGACGCGTCAGCACGGCACGGATGTGGCTCAACAGGGGATCAAACTGGCGAGGTGTCAGCTTGAAGCTCTTGAACAGTTCGCCCAGCTTCTCCAGTTCCTTCGCGGCTCGCTTGTCGCTACGGCCGTGTTTGCCGACGACAGAGCTGGTCTTCTGGTACTGTTTACGCAGTTCTTCGAAGCGAATCTTTGCCTCTTCGGGATCGGGGCCTGCGGCTGATTCTTCCTCATCATCAGCGCTGCTGAGGTCGTCATCTTCGTCGTCATCGTCGCTGCTGCTGGCCTTGGAATTGATCTTGGGCGTGTCATCCTCATCCTGGCCGACGATGACCGGCGGTGGGATGTCGGCGTCATCGGTGGTATCCAGATAGCCGGTGATCAGTTCGTTCAGGCGGCGCTCTTCGGTGTCGATCAACGCGTATTCGTTCAGCACGTGTTCGACGGTGCCGGGGAAATAGGCCATCGCCTGCATCAGCTCGCGCAGGCCTTCCTCGATGCGCTTGGCGATCACGATCTCGCCTTCGCGGGTGAGAAGCTCAACAGTGCCCATCTCGCGCATGTACATGCGCACGGGGTCAGTGGTGCGGCCTGCTTCATTCTCAACGGCGGCGAGGGCAGCGGCGGCTTCGGCAGCGGCCACTTCATCGGCACCGCTGTCGCTGTCTTCGTTCAACAACAGGGAATCGGCATCCGGTGCGGTCTCAAACACCTTGATGCCCATGTCGTTGATCATCTGGATGATATCTTCGACCTGATCCGGGTCAGAGATGTTCTCTGGCAGGTGGTCGTTCACCTCGGCATAGGTCAGGTAGCCCTGTTCCTTGCCTTTGGCGATGAGGGCTTTGAGACTGGATTGGGGTGCAATTAATTTGGCCATACGCTCCCGTCTTGCCTGGTCTGGATGCCAGGTGAGTGGCTGTACAAAAGTGAGCCGGGCATTATAGGGCTACCCAGCGGGCTTGTATATCGGTTAATCGAACAATAATTAGACCGATCAACGGCCTATTCGTTGTGTTCTTTATTCGCGTTTGTCGCGCCAAACCGGGAATTCAACTGGCTCTTGAGCTGCAGTCGCTCCAGGGTTCGAACGATGTCGGACAGAATATTGTCCAGAATCTGGTTAAATTCCTGCTCTAGCCCTTCTGTGGGGGTGATCGTCTCGCTTTTCAACAGTTGCGTCAGCTGGGTGCCCAGGCTCGTGCCGTAGCAATAACCGAGCAGGGTAAAGGTCTCGGTGTCCGGTGCCTGCTGTACCAGCCGGATCAGCGACAGCAACAGCTTGCGGCCCTCATCTTCTGCGGTCTCCAGCGGGCTCAGGTCCTGTTTCAGGTCCAGGGCAATCTCCGGATTGCGGAGCAACAGCTCGATCGCCTTGAGGCTTGCTGGCTTGCGATACGCTGCCAATCCTGACTTAGCGGGTTTGTAAGTGTTCGCTAACTCTGTGCCATTCCCTACCGGGGGGCGGTATTCGGGTACCGGTGGCGGGGGTGGCATCTCTTCCGAAGGCCCCGGCTTCGGTGCCATCAACAATTGCAGGGAGTCGCTGGTCACGCCCAGGGTCTGAGCCAGGCGGTCCAGCATGAGTTGGCCATAGACCCCTCGCGGCAGATGCTTGATCAGGGGCTTCGCCAAATTGCTCAGGCGAGCCTTGCCCTCGATGGATTTCACATCGATGCCCTGGGACAGCTTGTCGAAGAAGAAGTTTTCCAGCGGAGTGGCCTGCTCGACCCGGGCCAGAAAGTGCTGTTCGCCAATCTCCCGCACCAGCGTGTCCGGATCCTCGCCCTCGGGCAGGAACAGGAAGCGCACCTGCCGACCGTCTTCCATGAGGGGCAGCACGTTCTCCAACGCTCGCCAGGCGGCGGTGCGGCCGGCGTCGTCGCCGTCAAAGCAGAACACGATCTCTGGCACCAGGCGGAACAACCGCGTCAGGTGATTGGTGCTGGTGGCAGTGCCCAGGGTGGCCACGGCATTCTGGATGCCCATCTGCGCCAGCGCGATGACGTCCATATAGCCTTCGACGAGCAGCATGCGCCGGAACTTGCTGCCCGACTTGCGGCACTCATACAGGCCATACAGCTCCGAGCCTTTATGAAAGACCGGGGTCTCGGGAGAGTTCAGGTACTTGGGTTTGTCATCGCCCAATACTCGGCCGCCGAACGCGATGGTGCGGCCGCGGCTGTCGCGAATCGGAAACATGATGCGATGGCGGAAGCGGTCGTAGTAGCGGGGTGCAGATTCGCTCATGTCATCACTGGTCGCTCGTTCCTTCTCGATGACGAGGCCAGCTTTCAGTAGCAGAGCCCGCTCGGCGTCATCGCCGCCGATCGCCGTCAGCAGATTGTCCCAACCGGGCGGGGCATAGCCGAGGGCATAGTCCCTGGCCACTTCGCCGCTGACACCGCGGGCTTTCAGATAATCGATGGCCGCCTCACGCTTCTCGTGTTTACGCAGTTGGTACTGAAAGAAGTGGTTGGCTCGCTCCAGCACCTCGAACACTTTCGCGTGTTCGGATTGCTTACGGGTAGCCGCCGCACTCTCTTCCCGCGGCACTTCCATGCCGTTGTCCCGGGCCAGCGTCTCTACCGCCTGCGGAAACTCCACCTGGTCGAAGTTCATGATGAAGCCGATGGCATTGCCGCCGGCACCGCAGCCGAAGCAGTAATAAAACTGGCGTTCGGGCTGAACGCTGAAGGAGGGGGTTTTTTCCTGATGGAAGGGGCAGCAGGCCGTGTAATTCTTGCCGGCTTTCTTCAGACTCACCCGCTTGTCGATGACATCGACGATATCGGACCGACTCAGCAGGTCATCGATAAAGGCTTGGGGAATGAGTCCTGCCATAGTGCCGGGCATCTCTTCGGGTGCGAACGGGGTCGGTTTTTATTGTAGCCGATTGCCGGGCCACAGCTCTTGTCGGTACTGCTGAGATGGTGGTGCGGGTATTGCGCAGAATCCGGAGCGGGCGACAGGGTCGCGAGCCGGAGTTCCTAGCCGAGCAGGGCCTTGATTTGCTTGCTGACTTCCGCCATGTCGGCGCGGCCGATGACCTGGGGACGTACCACGCCCATGACCTTGCCCATGTCCTTCATGTTATCGGCGCCGGTCTCAGTGACGGCGGCCTGAATGATCTGGGCAACTTCCTCGGCGGAGAGGGCTTTTGGCAGGAATTCCTGCAGCACGTCGATCTCCTTCTGCTCGAGTTCAACCAGATCGCCGCGATCGCCGGCCTCGAACTGGCGAATGGACTCGCGTCGCTGCTTCACCATCTTGTCGAGGACGCTGATGACGCGTTCGTCATCAAGTTCGATGCGCTCGTCGACTTCGATCTTCTTGATTTCCGACAGGGCCAATCTGATAGTGCCC
>JALRBQ010000024.1 GCA_023257655.1 Pseudomonadales bacterium | reverse complement strand
AAAATTCCCCACTGCTGCCTCCCGTAGGAGTCTGGACCGTGTCTCAGTTCCAGTGTGGCTGATCATCCTCTCAGACCAGCTAAAGATCGTCGCCTTGGTAGGCCTTTACCCTACCAACTAGCTAATCTTACGCAGGCTCATCCAATAGCGACCGGTCCGAAGATCCCGGCCTTTCCCCCGTAGGGCGTATGCGGTATTAATCCGAGTTTCCCCGGGCTATCCCCCACTATTGGGCAGATTCCTACGCGTTACTCACCCGTCCGCCGCTCGTCAGCGGGAGCAAGCTCCCCTGTTACCGCTCGACTTGCATGTGTTAAGCCTGCCGCCAGCGTTCAATCTGAGCCATGATCAAACTCTTCAGTTTAATCATTCAAAACCGATTCCAAGCTACTGCCACCGGTACTACTTAATCCGATGAACCCAGCATCAGCCAATTTTTTAGCTCAAAGACTTACAACTACTGGCATCTCATCCCCGTCTCCGGGAACAAGCGCCTATTTTCAAATAAAAATAACGCAGTTGCTTACCTCTGATGAGCCTGTCAAAGCTACCGAATGGTACCTTCGACAGACGCTGTAAATGACACAGCCCCATCTCGGCAAGCACCCACCTCTATTACTTAATCCGCATTTTTAAAGAGCATAAAACCCCGGTGTCTGTTGACACAGAGGCGGCGTATTATACGCACTATGAGCCAGCTTACAAGAGACCCAGAGAGAATAATTCGCACTGTTTGCTGTCGGAGAGCCCCGACAAAGATCAGCCGCTCATTATAGGTGAGCTGGATGATTTAGTGTAGTCTAATTTTATACCACAGACGGTAGCCCAGCAGAACCGCTACCAGACCCCCATAGAGCACAACCTCGCCTACATCCGTCCGCACAATCCAGAGCAGATGAATTACCGCCAGCACACCCGCCGTGTAAACGAGCCGATGCAGGCGTTTCCAGTTCTTGCCCAACTTGCGCACCATGACTTTCGGCGAGGTTACACCCAAGGCGAACAAGATCAGGTAGGCGGCGAACCCTATGGTGATATAGGGACGCTTGACGAGTTCCTCGGCAATCCTGCCCCACTGCATACCCAGCAGAAAGATTATCCAGACCAGAAAATGGCAGCTCGCATAGAACAACGCGAACAAACCAAGCATGCGCCGGTTGCGGACAAATTCAGGCGCATTGAAGACGAGCCGCAGAGGAGTCATGGCTAGCGCCACAATCAAAAAGCGAATGGCCCAGATGCCGGTGAGCTTCGCCAACTCTTCGGCAGGATCGGGCCCAAGATCGTTGTTGACAACGCGGAAGAGGATCCAGGCGAGCGGCAGCAGCGCGATCGCGAATACCAGAGGTTTAATCAGCTTCCGCATATGGCGACTGTATGGCGCGATCGCAGCACTGCTAGTAATAGCGCGCCAGATCCATGTCCTTGTACAGAGACGCCACCTGCTCGGCATAGCCATTGAACAGTTTGGTTTCGATGTACTGGCGACTAAAAAGTGTCTGCGGTAGACGCCGTTCCATGTCCTGCCGCCAACGTGGATGATGCACATTCGGGTTAACGTTGGCGAAGAAGCCATACTCGTTCGCCTGCAGGTCGTTCCAGGTCGTGTGCGGCTGGGTTTCCCGGAAGTTGATTTTCACGATCGACTTGATGCCCTTGAAGCCGTATTTCCAGGGCACAATCAAACGCATCGGAGCTCCATTCTGCGGCGGCATGTAATCGCCATAAATCCCGACCGCCATGAAGGCCAGCGGGTTCATCGCCTCGTCCATGCGCAGACCTTCACGATAAGGCCAGCGAACGATGGCAAAACGGGAGCGTATGCCTGGCATGGTGTCTGGCTGCACGATTGTCTCGAACTCCACATATTTCGCCTTGGCAGTCGGCTCGAAGCGCTTCAGCAAATCGGCCAGCGGAAATCCGATCCAGGGAATCACCATCGACCAGGCTTCGACACAGCGATGACGATAGATTCGTTCTTCCAGGGCATGAGGCTTGAGAATGTCTTCCAGTGTATAGGTTCCGGGCTTGCCTACTTCTCCGGTAATTTCTACTGACCACGGATCGGTTTTGAATTCTGAGGAATTGGCCGACGGATCGCCCTTGTCCATTCCGAATTCATAAAAATTGTTGTAGCGCGTGGCGTCGGTATAGGGCGTCAACGCCTCGGAGGTGAAATAAGGCTCCATGTCCGGTGCGGCCTTGATGTCGGCGAATTTGTCTTTCATCCAGGCCGAGGGAGGTGTTCGGGTCAGGTTAGCAGGTGCCCGTGCCTTCAGCTTATCCCCATTTTGTGCGAACGCCAGCGAAGGGATAGCGCTCGCCAATCCCGCCCCCAACAAGAGCTTGCCGCCCTCTGTCATGAACTCCCTTCGATTACGATACACAGTCTCTGGAGTGATTTCTGAGGGTTTGATGTCCGCTGGCTTCTTGATAAGCATGTAATTGTATCCACCTGAGTTGGGTTGATTCCGGCGTCACTCAGAACTAAAGGACAGGACCGACTCCGGAAATATTTCTGTGTGATGACTTTATTCTGATCGTTTGCCTCTGCCCTTCGCGGTCGCTGCCTTGTCCCCTGACTCGTGCATCGACTCCTCCTGCAGCGGAGCCGGCGTCGGTGCAGGCTTCGCCTGGCGCTTGTACAGCCATCTGATAGGCCCCGATGCGGCGTAGATCACACACATCGACAAGAGTACTTCGTGAGGGTTCTGGGCGATGACCACCAGTAATACTACCGTAAAGATGAACACCATGTAGGGCACCGTGCCCTTGAAGTGTAACTCTTTGAAACTGAAGTACTTATAATTGGAGATCATCAGCATGCCCGCGAACACCGTGAGCAGAGCCGCCAGATAAGCCACGAGGGAGGAAATTTCCACCCCGTATTTATGGCCGACCCAGGGCACAAAGGTGACAAGCCCCGCCGCCAGAGGGCTCTGCAATCCCAGGAAAAAGCGCTTGTCGACCGTTCCAAGTTGTACGTTGAAGCGGGCCAGACGCAGCGCGGCGCAGGACACATAGATGAAACTGGCGGCCCAACCGAGACGTCCAAGCGGCGCAAATGCCCAGCTGAACATGATCAACGAAGGCGCAATACCGAAAGACACCATGTCTGAAAGGCTATCGAATTGGGCGCCGAAGGCGCTCTGCGTATTGGTCAGACGCGCGATCCGACCATCGAGCCCATCGAAGATCGCCGCAATCATGATGGCCCAACCAGCCTCGTTAAAATTACCGGACATGCCGGCGATAATGGCATAAAACCCGGCGAAGAGTGCCCCCAAAGTCAACACATTTGGGAGCAGATAAATGCCACGTCGGCGTATCTGCTTGCCATCCTCCGAAACAATCTCTTCGTGCTCGTCTATTGGCAGGATGCTGTCGGTCGCCAAATCCTGTTCATCGTCGCTCATACTGTGTCTCAATTCGTGCCCTCTGGTGGCGGAACCCCAGATTATACAGCCCTCGAACCGTTTCTGCGGGACTATTTCCAGCTAAAATTTTACCCAAGTAAGCAGATGCTATATGATCGCGCCTCACCGAAAACGCGCAGGTCAACGTCCTGTGCATGCACACTGTTAATGATGAGATCGGAGCGAATCCATGAATTACTTTAATACGCTGCCGCTGCGCTTGCAGCTGGACCAATTGGGCAAATGCCGCTTTATGGACCAGAGCGAATTCAGCGATGGCGTTAAAAAGCTGATCGGCAAGAAGGTCGTGATCGTGGGCTGTGGCGCACAGGGCCTGAATCAGGGGCTGAATATGCGCGATAGCGGTCTGGATGTGGCCTACACCCTGCGTGCCGCCGCAATTCAGGAAAAGCGCGCTTCATGGAAGAATGCGACCGATAATGGCTTCAAGGTTGGCACCTACGAAGAACTGATTCCCGAGGCCGATTTGGTACTGAATCTGACACCGGACAAGCAACACAGCGCCGTCGTCAAGCAAATCATGCCCATAATGAAGAAAGGCGCCTGCCTGGCCTACTCCCACGGCTTCAACATCGTCGAGGAAGGCATGCAGATTCGCGACGATCTGACCGTTGTCATGGTCGCGCCAAAATGCCCTGGCACCGAAGTACGCGAAGAATACAAACGCGGATTTGGTGTACCCACACTGATCGCCGTGCATGCCGAGAATGATCCGAATGGTGATGGCATGGATATCGCGAAAGCCTATGCCGCCGCCACCGGTGGCCATCGCGCAGGCGTTTTGGAATCTTCCTTCATCGCCGAGGTGAAGTCCGACCTGATGGGCGAACAGACGATCCTCTGCGGCATGCTGCAAACAGGCTCTATTCTTTGCTACAACAAAATGATCGAGAAAGGCATCGCCCCCGGTTACGCCTCCAAGTTGGTTCAGCATGGCTGGGAAGTCGTGGCAGAAGGACTCAAGCACGGCGGCATCACCAACATGATGGACCGTCTGTCGAATCCAGCCAAGCTGCTCGCGAACTCACTCGCCGAAGAATTGAAACAGATCATGGCTCCGCTCTATCAGAAGCACATGGACGACATCATCACTGGTGCCTTCTCCAGTGGCATGATGGAAGACTGGGCGAACGACGATATCAAGCTGTTGACCTGGCGCGAGCAGACTGCCGAGACTGCCTTCGAGAAATCTACCGCCGGCGACATGGAAATTTCCGAACAGGAATATTATGACAACGGCATCGTGATGGTGGCGATGGTCAAGGCTGGTGTTGAATTAGCCTTCGAGACGATGACTGCCAGCGGCATCATCGAAGAATCTGCCTATTATGAATCCTTGCACGAAGTGCCGCTGATCGCTAATCTGATTGGCCGCAAGAAACTGTACGAGATGAACAAGGTTATTTCCGACACCGCCGAATATGGGTGCTACCTGTTCTCGCACGCCTGCGTGCCCATGCTTGAGGAGTTCATGACGCGCATTGATACCGATGTCATCGGCAAAGGTCTGCAACTCAATGACTTCGGCGTAGACAATGCCGAATTGATTGCGGTGAATTCTGCCATTCGCGCTCACCCTATAGAGATTGTCGGTAAGCGCCTGCGTCGATATATGACGGCGATGAAAAAGGCAATCTGAGCCGACGACACTCACGCAATAAAAAAAGGCCCGAAAGGGCCTTTTTTATTTTCTGATCGGCGAGTAAACCTAAAA
>JALRBQ010000003.1 GCA_023257655.1 Pseudomonadales bacterium | reverse complement strand
ACCCCAGCACCTGCAGACGCCTGATGTCCAGCACATCGCCCGGAAGGTCCATATTGGCGTCGCCAGCAGTCGCCGTCAGCACCACCCTTGTTTCCATCGAGCGCGATGTCACATCGGCGTTCATCTGGATCTCGGCCAGCCGGATGAAATCCGGTATCAGTGCCTCCAAGTCGGCGCGGTGCAGCCAGTTCGCCAGCGAGGTTTTCAGGTCTGCATAGGTATTCAGCGCCACGATCAGACCCTGCCTTCCCAGACCCGAAACGCGCGCAGCGCCGGGTCGTTGAGGATGGCGCGGCCATGCACCGGGTTGTTCATGAATTCATGAAACGTGATGCCGCGGTCGTTGCAATACGCCTCGACGATGACCATCGGGACACTGGCGGCATGGCGCATCTCGCCAGAGCCCACCCGGCCGACCGCGCGCAGGTCATGCGTGAAGTCGAGGATGGGCTCGACGTCCTGCACGCGCTCGAAGGTCAGCTTGCCGTCGTGCTCGTGAATGTTCGTCAGCAGCTGGGTCATCAGCGATCCTCCAGCGGCGAGATTTGCAGCACGCCACCGTTTGCGACCTGCAGCGCGGCGATGTAGCCCAGCCCGTGCGTCTTGATGACCACGGAGTCGGCAGGCTGCACCAGCAGGTCGCCAGCAGCAGCGGTCACACCACTGCCGCCCAGGCGGGCATAGCACGCCTGCGTGGCTGCCAGTCGCAGGTATTTCGGGGTCGAGCCGGCCGAATCGGTCGGGACCGCAACGCTGGCCGATGTCGCATTGAACGAAATCACCGAGCCCGTTTTCGTGACGCTGATTGCATCGTCCAACATGAAAGCATCCTCCAGAAAAGCGAAAAGCCCGGCCAGGTCTCCCCGGTCGGGCTTGTGGTTGGGCGCTTAGGCCGATCAGCTCAGGTCGCGCACGGCGCCGCTAGCGGCCTCGTTGCTGGCTTCCAGCGCGTACTCGACGATGATGTGCTTGGCATCGCTGTCGCCGGTCTTGGCCAGGTCCTCGGTCTGGAACGGGCGCAGGTATGCCACCGCCCACTTTTCGGATTCCAGGATGAACGCGGTGCGGGCGCGCTGGAAGCGGTTCGGCACGACTTTCAGGGTGCCGAAGTCCGAGACGTAGAAGTCGATCGCGGCGATCAGCTTCTTGTCGTCCAGGTTACCCATCTGGGTGCCGCCGCCAGTGAAGCCGCTGAACAGCTGCTTCTGGGTGCCGCCGACCATGATGGTGTCGGGGTTGCCGCCAGCGGTCCAGATGCTGTTGAGCGTGGTCTTGATCAGGGCCTCGGTCAGCGCGCGCTGGGTGCCATCGGTCGGGGCCGTGTTGCTGCCGGGGACCGGAGCCGCACCGCCAGAGCCGAGGCTGTTGTTGGTGGCGACCCAGCCTTCGAGGCCGCGCGTCTGACGGGCAGTGCCGGCAGCGCCCACGACGGCGGTCGTGTTCTGGGTCAGGGCCACCTCGATGTCACGCTTCAGCTCGGCGGAGGCCTTGGCCATCTGCTTGCCCATCGTGTAGAGGTTGCCGGCGCTGTTGACGGCCTGCTGAGTGCCCGACAGGCGGACCACCTTGCGGCTGATCTGCGTGCGGTTGTTCACGCGCGTACCGGGGTTGATGGTACCGGCTGCCGTGTAGGTGTCGTCGCCTTCGATCTGCGCGTTGTTGGCCGCGGTCGCCAACACGTCGGTGGTCCATTCGTGCAGGGTGTTCGCGGCCTTGGTCTTGCCGCAGGCCGAAAGAAATGGAGTTTCCACTCCTGTTACCCCACGGGCTCTTTATCCCGTGGTTCTCCACATTACTGTGGAGGTCAGACTATATCATCGCTTTCGCGCGGGGCGCTCGTGGTGGAAATTACTGCCATGGGTTGCTCTGGATTTACCCAGCGTCGATATTCACGATTCGCTGCGTTAAATTTTCCAGAGCAGTGCTTAGAACAGAACAAATGCTTTTTGTCTTTTGCGTCACTCCATCGTTTACTGATGAAGGTTCCGCACCATTCGCAATTGCCGGTCCAGCGCCTGTAGGCTCGTCCACTAGTCGTTACACCTTCAACGGGCTTTCGCCCGAAGCTTGGCTCGGGATTGTCCTCAGCTTGACCTGGTGGGAGTTTCCCCGAATTCACCCCGTTTGCATTTGAAGCAGCATGTACAGCCCAATGACACTGTGCGCAAAGCGTCATGCCATTTGAAACATCCCACCTTTTTTCAGGGTGATCTGCAAATGACATGATGTGATGCGCGTGCATCTCAACTTCAGTGACTCCGCAGTGCTGGCAGGTTTCTTTATCCCTGCTAAGCACCGCCCTGGCCCACGATCCATGTTTTCCTCTGCGGTCTTTGCGCCTAGCGGTTTCTTTCCAGTTCGGATGCGCTTCGCCCTCGTACCTGAAACCGCCTTTGTCGGCGCAAGATTTGCTGCAAAACTTCTTTGCCTGAAAAGTTACAACAGGCTCGCGTTGCTTTTGCTTGAAAACTTCCCCGCAATGCTGACACGTCTTTTCTCTGACGCCGCCAGTGTATTTTGGGTTATTTGGACCTGACCAGTTCTTTTTTCTCCATTCTCCACGGCATGCGTAAGAGCAAAACTTGAAAGTTTTTGCAATGGATGGCGTCACTGAGTGCTTTTTTCCGCACTCTATGCATTGGACTTCTACGGGCATTTGAAAAACCTCCTGCCCGCATCATACTACATCAAAGGACCAAAACTCTAGTCGGGGAAATCATATAGACCATGTCCGAGAGATCCTCCCGGTTCACGGTCGCGGTGTAGGTTTGCATGGTTCCGGATGGGACTGCCATGATGAAATCTCCTTGAATTGAAACGGGTTAGCGGGACAGCATTGCGGCGAAGGCGTTGGCGGCATCGTCGATGCTGCCGCTGCGCTTCAGGCTTTGCATGGCCCGAGTGCGGCCGTCGGTCGGCGAAATGCCGGAGCCGGGCCGCTGGGGGGCGTTGGGCGGCAGAGTGGCGACCTTCTTGGTCGCGTCGGCCTGTTTGGTCATGAGCTGGTCGTACAACATGGCCTTGCGAGCCATGACCACGGCGCGGTGGTCTGCCACCTGGTTGACCTCATCCCGGCTGAATCCCAGCTTGGTCAGGTACTCGGCCAGGTTGGCCTTTTCGGCCTTGGCCTTGGACTCGTCTGCCCAGTCGGGAATCGCCTTGGTCAGCAGCTCTGCCTGCTGGGCCAGCATGGCTTGCTGGCTCTGCAGCTGCTGCATCTGACGCTGCTGTGCCAGCTGCTGCTGCTCGACCTGCACCGCCTGCATCTGCTGCTGCCAGCTCTGGTAAGCCTGCTGCTGCTGCAGGAACGACACCGGATCGGACTGAATCAGATTCGGGTCTGGCGGGGCCGGTTGCATCTGCGACAGCTGCGCCTGGTAGGCTTGCAGCTGCTGCGCGTAATGCGCTTGCAGGGCCTGTGCCTGTGCGGCCTGCGCCTGCACAGCGCGCGCCTGCTCGGCTACTTGGGAGGTCTTGACTCGATAGTCAGACTCCATTTGGTAGCCCTTGACCAGCTCGGAGAGCGGGACTTCCCGCTCCTCGCCGTTGACCTTCACCTTGAAGCGCTGCTCTTCGGCTGCGTCCTGCTCGGCTTGCTCGGCATCGCTTGCGGGTTGGCCGTTGTCGGCTCCCTCTGCGGGCGGCTCACCGTCAGAATCGCCGGCCGGGTTGGCTTGGCGCTTCAGGTACTCATCAAAGGCGGCTTCGATGTTGTCGGACGCCGGGCTCTCGCTCCCTTGCGGGTTGGCGGTTTCATCCATGCGGACTCTCCTTGTGGTGCCCGTGAGGGCAAAAAAAGCCCGCGTCAGTTGCCTGAGCGGGCGGTTGGAAAAAATTTGCTGCTATCGAATATTCTGCTTAGCAGGACTTTTGGCTAAGCAGGCAGCGCCGCGTTGTACGCATCGCACGCAGCTTGAATTCCGTCGTCGGTCGTCGCGGTGCCGTATTGCGCTTGATACGACTCGGCGGCTCTGTTCATGACGAGCTCGACGTATTGCTCCTTGGTCAGAGCACCTTCCGGCGTCACATAGCCGTCAAAGATTTCGATGGTGTACTGAGTCATTCCCGCTCTCCTTCTTTTTCAGCGTCCAGTGCAGCCTGCACTTTGATGGCGATGGGCAGCGCAGCTTGTGCGACTTGCAGGCCGCCCGACTTGGTGGCGAGGTCCAGCAGGCCGATGATGGCCTGCGCTTCTTGCGTGGTGAATTCGATCTGCATGGTTAGGTTCCTACGTTGACGACGCCGCCGTTGTTCCAAAGGATGCCTGGGCCTGGGTTGGATGTTGGCAATCCGGAGATGTGAAGGACGTTGCCAGTTGCTCCGGTGCCTGCCCCTTCCGGCTTGAGTTCTGCCACGCCTTCTATGCTCATGGACAGATTGATACGGCGGTAGTTGCTGGCGTCTGTGTAGGTCCCGTAAATGCGGCTGGTTTGAGCTGCCACTCCGTTACGCTGCGCCAAGATGTTGTCAGCGTCTCGAGACAGAGATAGCCCCGTTGCGGTTGATGCAGCAGCAGCAGATGACCATCCGATTGAACGGTCGTTACCTACGGCTACGCCTGCGCTATTGATAGCCACTCGCACTACGCTTGATGACGTCAAGGTTATCCATGAACTCGACCCGGCTGTGGTTCCTCCCACGTTGACGGAAAAACTCGGGCCGTATATTTTGCTTGATCCCAGCATTTGCAAGTGACTGTTCATGGTCACGCCGCCGAGCTTGTCAACCGAAAACTTGCTGACGCCTCCAACATCAAGATCCAAAAGCAGCGATCCTGCTGCGCTTGCTGTATCTGTGACGTATAGCTTGATCCCGGTGAAGGTGACGCCCGAGGCGTTCCATGACTGGGACAGGTCGAGGACAGGGGCGGATGCGGTGACAGTCTTTCCTCCGACAGTCAGCTTTCCGGTCGTCTTGTCGAATGCGAGTCCTGCATCTCCACCGAACGCGCCAGCGTCGTTGAATTGGACTTGGGTAGTGGAGCCGCCAGGGGAGCCACTGCCGCCACTGGAAATACTGGAAACCTGGACGGCCTTGGTCGCCCCTCCTTGAACAATCGGAACCAGTTCGGTTCCAGCCAGCGGGGTCGTTGCGGCGGGCAGCGACGAGATTTTGGTGTCAGCCATTATTATGCTTCCATAAGCAGTTTGTCACCGGATTCAAGCAGCAGCGCGCTGCCAGTTTCCATTAGCAGGGTAGAAGTTGGCCCGATGGTCGGGTATTTGATGCCACCCACATCAATCGGCGTCACCGTGACGGTAGACGGGCCGGAATGGCTGACAAACGAAAACCGCGACAGGCCGCACGTTTTCAGGATGAGGCCGTCTGACGGCTGGACCAACAGGTCCCCGACAGCAGCCGATGCGCCATCCTGGCTGAGCCTGAAATACCCGGCCGCAGTGGCGGTCACGCGCACAAACAGCGGCAGCATTCCCGCGCTGTCGGCTGGAATCTGAGCCGACACGGAAGCGCCGCTCGATTGCAGCGATGTGCCAGCACTGAAAACCGGAATGCCGCTCACAGCGCCACCCTCTCGCCGTCACTGAACTGGAAGCCGGCCGCAGCACCGGACTCGACCGGGGCGCTGCCGAAAACGCCGTGCCACAGCTCGGGCGCAGCACCATCGCGCCATCCATCGTTGGACGGTTTAAACGGCTATTAACCTTCATACGACCCACGCGTGAAAGATCATATGTATCTTCACTGTAGAACAAGCGCTGGAACAAAGCTTCAACAGCATCTTCTGTTGGAGGCTCACCAGGACGCATCATTCTGTAAATGGCGATACGAGCAGCCATTTGATCGGCAGTTTCATCAATACGCAATGTTTGCGAAATGAATGAACCTTGATCTAGATCGTTTGTGTAAATTGTCTGTAACTCTTTAACGCCAGCCTCTCTCAAATTGGCTAATAGAGTTTCTGTAATTTCTTCGTTTGCCGTTGCCAATACTTCACCAGTATCCGCATCAACATCGAGGCAGGGAATCACCCGGACGGCGAGGCTCACGGTTGCGGAGGCCCCCACATCCAGAAGTCGAAGCGCGGCTCGATGGTGGCGACCGCCTC
>JALRBQ010000002.1 GCA_023257655.1 Pseudomonadales bacterium | reverse complement strand
GGGTGGAGCAGTCTGGCAGCTCGTCGGGCTCATAACCCGAAGGTCGTAGGTTCAAATCCTGCCCCCGCTACCACTTAAGTAGTACCAGTAGTGCCAGGCAGCCCGACGATCGGGCTCGACTCTTTATCCGGCGCAGCCGCTGAAGGTCGTAGGTTCAAATCCTGCCCCCGCTACCACTTTTATGAACGTTCAGAAGTTGCTCGGCGATACTGACTTGGTTGTGCGCTGACCTAAATGCCGACGCTTTTCAGAACTTCAAAAGACATGCTTCCGGCGAGTACAGTCAGCTTGTTGCGAAGATTTTGAGAGTGGGCCTATGGCCCATTTTTTATATGCAGACAATTTACATCGTCACCGGTGTCGACGCGTCGGTGTGGTGAAAAAGTGAAGACCAGTATTGCGCAGCTAACTGAAATGTTCGAACCAACGGTGACGGCCCTCGGCCTGGAACTCTGGGGTATCGAACACATTCAGCAAGGAAAGTATTCGCTGCTGCGACTCTATATCGAGAGCGAGAAAGGTGTCGCGATCGAAGATTGTGAGCAGGTGAGCAGGCAAGTAAGCGCCATTCTGGATGTTGAAGATCCAATTGCTGGCGAGTACACACTGGAAGTCTCTTCACCCGGGATGGACAGGCCGCTCTTTACACTGCGGCAGTTTGAACAGTTCGCAGGAAGCGAAGTGAAACTCAGGTTGCGGAATCCAGTAAAGGGGCGACGCAACTTCAAAGGGACTATTGTGAAAGTTGAAGGAGGCAATATCTGTCTCCAGGTCGATGGCGAAGAATTTGAACTTCCCCATGTCGATGTGGAAAAGGCGAATATTGTTTACTAGATAATTTTTTACTCCATGCTCTGGAACCCCTTCCAGTAGTAAGCCTTGAGTAAGGTGACACAGTTATGATGAGCAAAGAAATATTGATGGTCGCTGATGCTGTCTCTAACGAGAAGGGTGTTTCGCGTGGGGTAATTTTCGAAGCAATCGAATCTGCCCTGGCAACAGCTACCAAGAAACTGAATGACGACCAGGAGATCGACTGTCGCGTCGCGGTGAACCGTGACACAGGCGAGTACGAGACTTTCCGCGTCTGGACTGTTGTTAGCGACGAGGAATTCGAAGACGAAGCCTCGCAATTTACACTCGAGCAGGCGCAGGAAAAAAATCCGGATCTGCAAATTGGCGACACCTGGGAAGAAAAAATTCCCAACGTCGAATTTGGCCGCATCGCCGCGCAGACTGCAAAGCAGGTGATTGTGCAAAAGGTACGCGAAGCCGAGCGTGAGATCGTAATCTCGGAGTACAAGGATCGCGTGGGCCAGCTCGTTGCAGGCACCGTCAAGAAGGTAACCCGCGACAACGTCATTATCGATCTTGGCAACAACGCCGAGGCACTGTTACCGCGCGATCAGATGATTCCGCGCGAGACATTCCGGGTTGGCGACCGTATGCGCGCGTTGTTAACCGATGTGCGCTCCGAGCAACGCGGCCCCCAACTGTTCCTGAGTCGCACCTCGCCGGCTATGTTGATCGAGTTGTTCAAGATTGAAGTCCCTGAAATCTCTGAGGAAGTCATCGAGATTAAGGCGGCTGCCCGTGATCCCGGATCACGCGCTAAGATCGTTGTCAGCACCAATGATGGTCGAATCGATCCGGTCGGTGCTTGTGTGGGTATGCGCGGCTCGCGAGTGCAGGTTGTCTCCAACGAACTGGCCAACGAGCGCATTGATATTATTCTGTGGGACGACAATCCTGCCCAGTTGGTGATCAATTCCATGTCGCCAGCGGAAGTTGCTTCAATCATTGTCGATGAAGACAGCCACACGATGGATGTCGCGGTGGCAGAAGACAATCTGGCACAGGCAATTGGTCGTAACGGACAAAACGTCCGCCTGTCGAGTGAGCTCACTGGTTGGACTATCAACGTCATGAGCGAAGCCGATGCGGCCGAAAAGCAACAGCAGGAAGCCAGCAGCTTTATCGAAATGTTCATGCAAAAACTCGACATCGAAGACGATGTGGCTGAAGTCCTCGTACAGGAAGGCTTTACTTCACTCGAAGAAATTGCCTACGTGCCGCTGGATGAAATTCTGGCCATCGATGGTTTCGACGAAGAAATTGCGAATGAACTGAGGAATCGCGCGAAAGACGCGCTTCTGACTCAAGCTATCGCCTCCGAGGAAGACCTGTCATCAGCCAATATCGCCGACGACTTGCTTGGAATGGAAGGCATGGATGACAAGCTCGCACTGATTCTTTCTACGAAGGGCATCCTGACGATGGAAGATCTGGCTGAGCAAGCTGTAGACGAGCTTATGGAAATTGAAGGCATGGACGAAGTGAGAGCCGGCAAACTGATCATGACGGCGCGGGCTCCATGGTTTGAGTAAGCAGTAACAGCGCAAGCGAACGGGAGTAGTTGAATGGCAGATGTAACAATTAGTGAGTTGGCCGACGTAGTAGGTGTGTCGGTGGACAAGCTGCTGTCTCAGATAAAAGAGGCAGGCTTACCTCATACCAAAGCCGACGAACCAATTTCAAATGACGACAAGAACACATTGTTGGTCTTTCTGCGTCGCAGTCACGGCGATCGGGAAGCTGTCGACGCTGCTCCACGAAAAATCACGCTCAAGCGCAAAACTATTGCCACACTTAAGTCGGCGTCGAGCCATGGTCGCGGCAAAACGGTCAACGTTGAGGTGCGCAAGAAGCGTACCTATGTCAAACGCAGCACCATCGTCGAAGACGAACCGGTTCTGGAAGTAAAAACAGAACTTCAGGAGCAGATTGTCGAGGAGCAAACCGCTCCGGAGAATGCAGTCGCCGCCACCGACACTGCCGCGCCTGCTGTCGCCGATACCCCAGTCGAAGCGGCGAAGTCTGATTCCGCTGCCGCTGTCGAGACTCCGGCGACTCCCGCCGCAGTTGCAGCCGCTGAGTTGGAGGCGAGTCGTGCCGACAAGCCCGGTGCCAAGCGCAAACCACAATCCAAGAAAGAGTCAGATGATCCTGCCGAAGAGAAGAAGGGACATCTGAAGAACAAGGCAAAAGCCACTACCAAGCGCCACGCCAAGAACATCAACGTCAATGATGATTTCGTGCTTGAAGGCGATGATTTCGATGGTCTCGGCGGACGTCGCCGCGGGGGTCGCAAGGGCGGCAAGTCGAAGTTGTCTTCACAACACGCATTCGAAAAGCCTACTGAATTCATTGCACGAGAGATCAGGATCGGCGAGGCGAATACCGTCTCGAATCTCGCTCAGCAGATGGCGGTGAAGTCTGCCGAGGTCGTGAAAGTCCTCTTCAAGATGGGTGTCATGGCCACGATTAATCATGTGCTCGATCAGGACACAGCAACCCTGTTGATCGAAGAAATGGGGCATACCTCCAAGTTTGTTTCAGAAGACGCGATCGAAGAACAATTGGCCGAATCACTGGCAGCCGAAGTCGGCAAAGTCGAAATTGCACGGGCACCGGTTGTTACGGTGATGGGGCATGTCGACCATGGTAAGACCTCGTTGCTCGACTATATTCGTAAATCCCAGGTCGCCTCGCACGAGGCTGGCGGGATTACCCAGCACATTGGTGCTTATCACGTAAACACCGATCACGGCATGATCAGCTTCCTCGATACGCCCGGTCACGCTGCGTTCACCGCCATGCGTTCGCGCGGAGCCAAGGCCACGGATGTCATCGTTCTGGTCGTAGCCGCCGATGACGGCGTCAAGCCACAGACTGAAGAAGCGGTACAGCACGCGAAGGCCGCGGGTGTCCCGCTGGTGGTAGCGATAAACAAAATCGACAAGGACGGTATCGACATCGATCGTATCAAGAATGAACTGTCCTCAATGGGCGTTGCCCCCGACGACTGGGGTGGTGACACCCAGTTCATCAAAGTCTCCGCCCATACTGGCGAAGGCATCGATCAATTACTCGAAGCGATTCTGTTACAAGCGGAGTTGCTCGAACTGAAAGCCTATACCGACGTTCCGGGACAAGGTGTGGTCATCGAATCCCGCCTCGACAAGGGTCGCGGTCCGGTTGCCACCGTGCTTGTACAGAACGGCACGCTCAATACCGGCGACATCGTTCTGGCCGGCCATGAGTTTGGCAAGGTGCGGGCATTGATCGACGAACTGGGCAAGAACACGAAATCTGCCGGTCCTTCAATCCCGGTGGAGATTCTGGGGCTCAATGGTGTGCCCGAAGCCGGCGACGAGTTTGTGGTTGTCGCCGATGAGAAGAAGGCGCGTGAAGTCGCCCAATTCCGCCGCACTCGCCACAAAGACAGCATTCATGCGAAACAGCAGTCTAACCTGGTTGAGACTATGTTCGCGGGCATTGGTCGCGAGCATCTGAAAGTGTTCAATGTCATCGTCAAGACTGATGTGCGTGGATCACTGGAAGCGATTATCGGGTCGCTCCTGAAATTGAATACTGATGAAGTGGAAGTCCACGTCGTTGGCTCTGGCGTCGGTGGCATCTCCGAGACCGATGCCCATTTGGCCGCCACCTCGAAAGCCATGCTCATCGGTTTTAACGTGCGTGCCGATAAGTCCGCACGCGATATCGTTGAAAACGAAGGACTGCAATTACGTTATTACAATGTGATCTATGACGTTGTTGATGACGCGAAGGCAATCATGAGTGGCATGCTGGCGCCGGAAATTCGCGAAGAAATCGTTGGTATTGCCGAGGTGCGTGATATTTTCAACTCGCCCAAGTACGGTCTCATTGCCGGTAGCATGGTTATCGAAGGTACCGTGTATCGCAGCAAGCCGATTCGCGTGTTGCGGGACAATGTGGTCATCTACGAAGGTGAACTCGAATCCCTGCGCCGCTTCAAGGATGATGCCAACGAAGTCCGCAATGGTATGGAATGCGGTATTGGCGTGAGGAACTACAACGACGTAAGAATCGGCGACAAGATCGAGGTGTACGAAACAACGGAAGTGGCCAGAAGCCTCTAGTTGACTGAAGGGGGGTTGATGCATGACCGAAATGTCAGCTCGAGTGCAGCGCGTTGCCGATCAGATTCAGCAAGAGATTGCGACACTGATCCAGATGGAAGTCGCCGATCCGCGAATCGGCATGGTGTCTGTGACCGGTGTGGAAGTGAGCAAGGATTTTGCCCACGCGAAAGTTTTTGTGACTGTGCTGAATTCCTTGTCGGATGACAGCGAGTTGAACCAGTCGACCCTTGAAGCACCGGGGGCGCTGGATCAGCTGGAGATTGAACAGAATATCAAGGCGCTCAACAAGGCTGCAGGCTATCTGCGCAGCCTGTTGGCGAAACGATTGAAGATCCGGACAGTACCGAAATTGCAGTTCCACTATGACTCGAGTATTCAGCGTGGGCAGCAAATGTTGAGTCTGATTGATAGCGCGCTGGCAGCCGATCGCGACCATCATGTCGATGCATCGGAAGAGTAGGTTTTCCGGAGAACGGAAGCCATGACAGCGACCCTCGTCGCCGAAGCGACGGGCAATGCAGTGAGAGGTCCGGGTTGGGACAGCAACGCCGCAACAAAGGCAGAAACATCAATGGCATCGTGGTGTTGGACAAGGCTGAGGGCCTGACTTCGAACGCCGCTTTGCAACAGGTCAAGCGCCTGTTCGAGGCTAATAAAGCCGGACATACCGGTAGTCTCGACCCGCTGGCCACCGGGGTGTTGCCTTTGTGTCTGGGAGAGGCGACCAAGGTGTCCCAGTTCCTGCTCGACTCGGACAAGAAATACCGGGCACGTATCAGGCTCGGCATTCGGACCGACAGCGGCGACTGCCAGGGCAATGTGATTGAGCGTCACGAAGCTGTGCAGGTGACGCGTCGGACCGTCGAGCGGGCACTGAAACGCTTCGAAGGCGATATCACCCAGGTGCCACCGATGTATTCGGCATTAAAGGTGGATGGAGTGCCCCTGTACAAGATGGCCCGTCGCGGCGAGACCGTGGAACGTGAGCCACGTCAGGTGACGGTCTACAGTATCGAGCTGACCGCGTTCGACGAGAGGGAGCTGGAAGTCGAAATCGCGTGCAGCAAAGGCACGTACATACGGACGATCGCCGATGATCTGGGGCAGGTGTTGGGGTGCGGCGCGCACATCATAGCCTTGCGAAGAACCCAGGCCGGGGTCTTCACGGAAACCGACTGCGTCACCAGGGAAGCACTGGAGACCGAGAAAGAACAAACCGGATTGCCCGGAATCGATCGTCATCTCATCCCGATGGATGAGGCGATAGGGGACTTGCCGGAAGTGGTATTACCGAACGAAACCGCCAGCTATGTGAAGAACGGGCAGGCGGTTCTGGTAAGACATCTGCCAGAAGAAGGTCTGGTCAGATTGTATGACGAGGAGCAATTCATCGGCATCGGTTGTATTGATGACGATGGCAAGGTTGCTCCACGGCGTTTGATTGTCACTTGAGCAGAAGCCCGAGGCACTGAAACCGACATCGAACGCAAGCACGAAGGGAAAGTATCAGGTAACTATCAATATGCGTGGTTATGCTGATTCTAAAGGGATGTAGTCGTCGCATAAGCGACTTAATCAACCGCATATTATGGAGTGTTAACAATGGCATTATCAGCAGCACAGAAAGAAACCATCATTAAGGATTACGCTCAGGCGGAAGGAGACACTGGCTCACCCGAAGTTCAGGTTGCTCTGCTCACAGCCAACATTAATGAGTTACAGGCTCACTTCAAGGAGCATGTACACGATCACCACTCACGTCGCGGTCTTATTCGCATGGTAAACAGCAGACGAAAACTGCTGGACTACTTGAAGCGTAAAAACATTGATCGCTACACGACACTGATCAAGCGACTCGAACTTCGTCGCTAGATTCTTTTGGCAATACCATTAACGGATTAACTACGCAAAGTCTGATGAGTTGACTTTGCGTTTTTTAAGAGAATAGGAAAAATTATGTTTAATCCAGTAAGCAAGACGTTTCAGTTCGGTAACCAGACGGTCACCCTCGAGACGGGAAAGATCGCTCGACAGGCTACCGGTGCCGTCATTGTAACAATGGGAAATTCCCAGATTCTGGCAACTGTCGTTGGCCGCAAGCAGACTACTCCGGGGCAGGATTTCTTTCCCCTGACAGTCAACTATCAGGAAAAGACCTATGCCATCGGCAAGATTCCCGGCGGCTTCTTCAAGCGAGAAGGTCGTCCTACCGAAAAGGAAACGCTGACATCCCGATTGATCGATCGTCCTCTGCGCCCCCTGTTCCCCAAAGGGTTCATGAATGAGGTGCAGGTGGTCTGTACGGTAATCTCCGCGCACAAAGACGAAGATCCCGATATAGCCTCTCTGATCGGTGCGTCCGCCGCGCTGGCAATTTCAGGCATTCCGTTTGCGGAGCCAATCGGCGCTGCACGCGTTGGCTATGATGCCCAGACTGGCTACGTGCTCAACCCAACCAACAGCCAACTCGAATCGTCCTTATTGGACATGGTGGTTGCTGGTACCCAGTCTGCGGTGCTGATGGTGGAATCCGAAGCGAAGCAACTGTCTGAAGACCAGATGTTAGGTGCAGTGTTGTTCGCGCATCAGGAAATGCAGGTCGCGATCACAGCGATCAAGGAACTGGCCGCCGAAGTTGGCAAGCCGAAGTGGGACTGGACGCCTGCCGTAGAGAATACCCAGCTGAAAGACGCGGTCGCCGCCAGGTTTGCGGCGGGTGTAACCGAGGCCTACCAGATCTCTGACAAGATGGCGCGCTATGATGCAATCGGTGCCCTGCAGGAGCAGGCGGTAGCTGAACTGGTCAATGAGACCACCGGCTATAGCGAGGCTGACGTAAAAGGTGCCTTTTCCAAGCTGGAGAAGAGCACAGTCCGCAATCGCATCCTCGATGGCGCCCCGCGCATCGATGGTCGCGATACTCGCACTGTACGTGCCATCTCGGTTGAAACTGGCGTATTGCCGAAGGCCCACGGATCAGCCCTGTTCACACGCGGCGAGACCCAGGCACTGGTAGTGGCCACCTTGGGTGCGCTGCGCGATGCCCAGATCATCGAGGACCTGAGTGGTTCGCGGAAAGATCCTTTCATGCTGCATTACAATTTCCCGCCGTTCTCTGTCGGCGAAACTGGCTTCATGAGTGGTCCGAAGCGGCGCGAGATTGGTCACGGTCGCCTGGCTCGCCGTGGTGTCGCCGCGGTTTTGCCGAAGGAAGAAGACTTCCCCTATGCCATCCGTGTTGTGTCGGAAATCACCGAATCGAACGGCTCCAGCTCCATGGCCAGCGTCTGCGGCAGCAGCCTCGCGATGATGGATGCGGGTGTGCCGCTGTCGGCTCCGGTTGCCGGTATTGCCATGGGCCTGATCAAGGAAGGCGATCGCTTTGCCGTTCTGACTGACATCCTTGGCGACGAAGATCATCTGGGTGACATGGACTTCAAGGTTGCCGGTACCAGTGCCGGTGTTACCGCGTTGCAGATGGATATCAAGATCCAGGGTATTACCGAAGAGATCATGGAAATCGCTCTGCAACAGGCGAATGTCGCCCGTCTGCATATTCTTGGCGAAATGAACAAAGTCATTGCAGAACCGCGTGCCACCATCTCGGAAAATGCGCCAGCCATGGCGATGCTGAAGATTGATCCGGACAAGATTCGTGATGTGATCGGAAAAGGCGGCGCAGTTATTCGCGGCATTACCGAAGCGACCGGCGCGTCCATCGACATCGATGATGACGGCAATGTTCGCATCTACGGTGAAGACGCGAGCTCGCGCGATGCGGCTGTTGACATGGTCAATGCCATTACCGCCGAGGCTGAAGTTGGCAAGTTGTACATGGGCAAGGTGGCTCGAATCGTCGATTTCGGCGCATTTGTGACTATCCTGCCAGGCAAGGATGGCCTTGTGCACATTTCACAGATTGCCCCGGAACGGGTTGAGAATGTGAATGATTTCCTCAAGGAAGGTCAGGAAGTTCTGGTCAAGGTCAGCGATCTCGACGCCCGTGGCCGCATCAAATTGAGCATCAAGGAAATCACGGACGAAGAAAAAGCCGCGTTTGTTGCTTAAGCACGGACTGGTTTGAACCCCTGAAACCCGGCCCATCCCGAGTGATGTGGCCGGGTTTTTTGTGGGAACGAGATTGTCAGAAACGGCGGTATCCGGCTGCAGATAAGGGGTTAATAATGCCCTGTGTCAATTTTGCAAGTCGGTAATATCGGGTAGAATGGCCGGAATACAACAATACAGCCCGGTGACTTGTCACCCCCAAAGGCTGAAAAACAGCAATCCGGACACAACCGGACCGAAACCTACCCAGAGAGGGTTTTGATTATGAGAGATGCAAGAAAGCTGTCTTTAGTTGCTCTGTGGGCACTCGGTGCCCTGAGCGTGTTCACATCGTCTGCCACGGCTCAAACTTCCGCCGTCACATTCCATAAAGACATTGAACCGATTCTGCAGCGCAGCTGCCAGAATTGTCACCGGGTTGGTGGCGTGGGTCCGATGCCACTGATTACCTATGAACAGGTTGCTCCGTTTGCCGGGCTCATCGAATACAAGACGGGTTTGAGGGATCGAGCTGGTGCCATGCCTCCCTGGTACATGGAAAAGGATATCGGCATCCAGAGTTACAAATACGATCCGTCGCTCAGCGATGAGGAAATAGCCGCGATTTCAACCTGGGCGCGTTCGGGCACACCCGAAGGCAATCCTGCCGATGCGCCGACTCCGCTCGTGTTCGATGACAGCGTCAAGTGGCGGGCAGGGGAGCCAGATCTTATTGTCAGCACCAACCCCGTCACCAAACTCGCCGGCACGCCGGACTGGTGGGGTGAGATCGACCGCATTCCGATTCCTCTGGAAGAAGACCGCTATGTAAAATCGGTCGAGATCGTCGAGGTCAATGACGTCAACAACGCCCAGGGCACCGGTCGCGAGACAGTGGGTGGTCGCTACATCTTCCACCATATGATCTGGAGCACCGCACAACTGGATGACAACGGCGAACGCATCAGCGATACCATCACAAGCTGGCCCGTGCATGAGGTTGGCCGCAACGCCGACATCTTCGATCCCGACGCTGGCAGATTGCTGCGAACAGGCAGCTACGTAGTATCGGATTCCGTGCACATGCATTCCAACGGCAAAGACACGACGGGGCACCTGGAAATCGGTTTCCGGCTGCATCCGAAAGGCTACGAGCCCAAGTATGAGCGAGCCACGCTCGGCCTCGGCAATGGTGTCGATATTAGCATTGCCGGCAATGAGAAAGATCAGGAATTGCACGCCTACACAGTATTGGAGGATCACACCAAGATCATTACCTTCGAGCCTCATTTGCACGCTCCGGGTGAGCGCATGTGTCTCGAGGCCATCTGGGGGTATACCGTGGAGACACTGTCCTGCGTCGGCTATGACCACAACTGGGTGCGTGGCTATGCCTACGAAGATAATGCCACTCCCTTGCTGCCCAAGGGCACCATCTTGCATATCGTTGGTTATATGAATAACACCGATAGCAATCCTAACGTGCCAGACGCGCGCAATTGGCAGGGATCCGGTAATCGATCGGTTACCAATATGTTCATCGACCTCGGCATGCGCGTGAAAATGTCCGAAGAACAGTTCTTCGAAGAGATGGAAAATCGTCGCCAACAGCTGAACCTCGGACCCAATGATCATGTCATAGGTTGTCCCCTGTGTCTGGCTCCGTTAGTGGCACCGGTTCAGCAGGCAGACTCAGGCTCTGATGCAGAACCAACCAATGAAGTCGCACTACAGGAGCGTAATTGATCATGTCTAGAATCTCTCTCAACCGACCCGGACTAGTCGGCTCGTTTTTCGGGTTGCTGGTAATGACCGTGTTACTCGCACCCGTTGCCAGCGCCGATACTTATCGCAAGGGTCAGCATATCGAGCCAGCCTTCGAAGGCTGGCGCCCGAATCCGGACGGCACTTTTAACATGATGTTCGGTTACATGAATGAGAACTGGGAAGAAGAGCCAGATGTTCCCGTCGGTGAGAACAACTTCTTCGAACCAGGTGAAGCGGACCGGGGACAGCCCACCCACTTCCTGCCCCGTCGTAATCGATTCACCTTCGAAGTGACCGTGCCCTCGGATTGGGGTGATCGCGAGCTGGTCTGGACGCTGAACGTGAATGGCGTCGAGCGCATGGCCTACGGCACGCTGAAGGCTGACTATCTGGTGGACAATATGGTAATCGCATCAGAGACCGGCTCTCTCGGTGCTGGCACCAGCAGCCCCGAATCTCGGGCAAACGTGCCACCGGTTCTCACCGTTCAGGGTGACCAGATTCGTACCGTTCGCGTAGGTGAACCACTACGTCTGGAAACATTGGTCGTTGACGATGGCCTGCCGACACCGACGGATCCGGTTGCAGAGGCGCGCCGTTTCGCGGAATTTGCCGGTGGCGCACTCGCTGCTGCTTTCATTACGCCGGAAGCGATCAACAAGCGTCGCCTGATGCAGCCACCGACCCGAGTCACTGTGGGCAAGGTGAATGGTCTGTTCCTGTCCTGGAACGTGTATCGCGGTGATGGCAACGTTGAATTCGATCCGCCTCAACCCAAGCCCTGGGAAGACACGCGCACCAGCGCCAACTCGCCCTGGGGCGCCCTGTGGCTGCCACCGCCCATTCCGGAAGATGGCATCTACAAGACGACAGTGACTTTCGACAAACCCGGCACGTATGTGCTGTGGGGACGCGCCGATGATGGTGGCCTCTATCACGACGGCTATGTCACAGTGAACGTGACCGAGTAGTCAGTCAGTGCGCCGCGTACCAGAAGTCTGGCACGCGATAACTCACACCGAGAACCCCATTCAATCTGAATGGGGTTTTTTGTTTCTGGGCTTTGCAAATGCATCGGCGAGGGCCAGACACAAAATCGCAATCTCCGAAACCCGGTACCGCTTTCGGCAAGACCGGGAAACAGAATGTGCTAGTATGCCAGGTCTGTCTTTAATCAAGCGTGGCGAATCGCGAGCTGCAGGAGATCTCATGAAACGACTCATCATAGCCCTGGCCCTGATGGCCTCGTCGGCAGGCTCGGTAATGGCAGCGGATTCTGTCATCGAGCGGGCCGTCGCCAACCCGGCACGGCCCGAGGAAGATCGCGCTCGGGACAGCAACCGCAAACCGGCGGAAGTGTTGGAATTCTTCGAAATCAAACCCGGGATGAATGTGCTGGATATCTTCGCCGGTGGTGGCTATTACTCGGAAATTCTGAGCTACGTGGTCGGCGCAGAAGGCAAGGTGGCGCTTTTTAACAACGGCGGATGGGACGGTTTCGTGGGAGCTGGTGTGCAGGAACGACTGGCCAATAATCGCTTGCCGAACGTTGAGAGCGTCGTTGCCGAGCCGGCAGAGATGAACTTTACCCCCAACTCATTCGATGCTGCTCTGTTTATTCTCGGTTTTCACGACCTCTACTACGAAGAGGAGAGTTGGCCCGCGATCGACGCCGATGGCTTCCTGGCGAAAATCTATGCCAGTCTCAAACCCGGGGGCATCATCGGTATCGTCGATCATGCGGCCGAGCCCGGGGTTAGCCTCGCGGTCGCAAATTCCCTGCACCGAATCGACCCGGGAATCATCCTTTGGGTAATGGGCAAGGCGGGCTTCGAATTTGTAGGCAGTTCTGAGGCGCTGCGCAATCCGTCAGATAATCGCAATCTGCCCATGAGCGATCCGTCGATTCGCGGCATGACTGACCGGGTGGTCATCAAGTTCCGCAAGCCTGCGATGGAGCGTTAGGCTGTCGGCGCAATCGCCTTCAGCCGCCGATATCGCCTTCAACTAGGGAACTCGTCTTCAACTACCGATTTCGATTTCAACTACATAGTGCGGCGGTACTGACCACCGACTTCGAAGAAGGTGTCGGTGATTTGTCCGAGTGAACAACTGCGTACGGCGCGCATCAATTCCGCAAACACATTTTCATTATTGCTTGCCGCGTGTCGCAAGCGCTGCAGCGCCATTCCGGACTCTTCCGCATGGCGCTGTTTGAAATCAGCCAGACGCGAGAGCTGACTCTGCTTCTCGGCTTCAGTCGAGCGAGCGAGCTTGAGTTTGAACTCAGGTTCAGGATCCGGATTCAGGAACGTGTTAACGCCTACAAGCGGCAGGCTGCCATCATGTTTGCGGTGTTCGTAGTACATGGATTCGTCCTGGATCTTGCCGCGCTGATAGCCAGTTTCCATGGCGCCGAGTACACCACCGCGCTCGGAGATGTTCTCAAATTCCTGTAACACTGCCTCTTCAACCAGATCCGTCAGTTCTTCGATGATGAACGATCCCTGATTGGAATTCTCGTTCATCGCCAGTCCCCATTCCTTGTTGATGATCAGTTGAATTGCCATCGCTCGTCGCACAGATTCCTCTGTGGGCGTTGTAATGGCTTCATCATAGGCATTTGTGTGCAAACTATTGCAATTATCATAGACAGCGATGAGGGCCTGCAGCGTAGTACGAATGTCATTGAACGACATCTCCTGGGCATGCAGGGAGCGGCCGGAAGTCTGGATATGGTATTTCAGTTTCTGGCTGCGCTCATTGGCGCCGTAGCGGAAACGCATCGCAGTAGCCCAGATGCGTCGTGCGACGCGGCCCAGAACCGTGTATTCCGGATCCATCCCATTTGAGAAGAAGAACGACAGGTTGTGCGCGAAGTCGTCCACCTGCATGCCGCGCGCGAGATAGGCTTCCACAAAGGTGAAGCCATTGGCGAGCGTGAAGGCGAGTTGCGAGATCGGATTCGCGCCGGCCTCGGCGATGTGATACCCGGAAATCGATACGGAATAGAAGTTGCGAACCTTGTGGGCCGTGAAATATTCCTGGATATCGCCCATTACCTTCAGGCTGAATTCGGTTGAGAAGATGCACGTGTTCTGACCCTGGTCTTCTTTCAGGATGTCGGCCTGCACGGTTCCGCGGACATTCTCCAGGGCATAGGCAGTCAGCGCCTCAAGTGTTGCTTCCGAGGGATCACTGCCGGTCTCTGCGATATGCTTCTCTACCTGCTGGTCAATCGCTGCATTGAGATACATCGCGAGAATCGTTGGAGCCGGGCCGTTGATCGTCATCGACACCGAGGTCGAGGAATGGCACAGATCGAAGCCGGCATACAACTCTTTCATGTCATCCAGAGTGGCGATAGAGACACCGGAATTGCCTACCTTGCCATAGATATCCGGCCGCTCGGAAGGATCGAAGCCGTAAAGCGTGACAGAGTCAAACGCCGTCGAGAGTCGCTTCGCGTCGGCGTGTTCGGATAACTGCTTGAAGCGTTTATTCGTGCGAAATGCGTCTCCCTCACCGGCAAACATGCGCGTGGGGTCTTCCGACTCACGCTTGAACTGGAAGACGCCGGCTGTGAAGGGGAAGCGGCCGGGCACGTTTTCCCGTAGCAGCCACTTCAGTTGTTCACCGTGATCCTCAAAGCGGGGCAGTGCGACCCGGGGAATCCTGGTGCCAGACAGCGAAGTGCGGGTCAGGGCGGTGCGCAGTTCGCGATCGCGAACCTTTACCACGTAATGTTCGCCGCTGTAGGCAGCACGCATTGCTGGCCAGCTCTCGAGCAGTTTACGTGCGCGGGGATCCAGTGCCTGTGACTTTTTCGCGATCAGGGCATCGAGATTGGCGCTGTGTTCGCCGGCCGCGTCGAGCATCAATTTGCTGGCTTGCAGTTGTTGCAGCTCACGTGCGATTGTCGACTGCTCCTGTACTTGTCGGTGGTAGGCGCGCACTTCAGCCGCGATGTCGGCGAGATAGCGTTGCTGCGGCGCCGGGATGATGAGCGCACGCTGGCTAGAAACCTTGGACTGCAGCTTGGGCAAATGGTTGGTGAATTGACGTAAACCGTGCTCACGCAAGATAGAGACGAGCGTCTGATAGAGCGCGGTAATGCCGTCATCATTAAACCTCGAGGCGATAGTGCCAAACACGGGCATCTCGCTCGTCGGCGCTGAGAAGGCCTGACGGTTGCGCTGCACCTGCTTGGCCACATCGCGCAAAGCATCTTCACTGCCTTTACGATCAAACTTGTTGATTGCGAATACGTCGGCGAAATCAAGCATATCGATCTTTTCGAGCTGGCTCGCCGCACCGAATTCCGGTGTCATGACGTAGAGCGAGGCGTCGACGAAGGGAACAATGCCGGCGTCGCCCTGACCGATGCCTGGTGTTTCGACGATTATCAGGTCAAAGCCAGAGACGCGCATTGCGTCGAGAATCTCGCGCAGGCTGTCCGGAATCTCGCTGATAGCCTCACGCGTTGCCAGTGAACGCATGAAAATATTGGGATGTTTAATCGCATTCATGCGAATGCGGTCGCCGAGCAGGGCGCCACCGGTTTTTCTGCGCGTCGGATCGATCGCGAGTACAGCAATTGCCAGGGCATCGCCACTGTCCTGCCGGAAGCGCCGGATGATTTCGTCCGTCGTTGAAGACTTGCCGGCGCCGCCGGTGCCGGTGATTCCGAGAACCGGTGTCTTGCGCTGCGCCGCGGCGGAGGCGAGCTGTTGCCGCTCCTGAGTCGAGTATGCGCCGTCTTCCAGTGCTGATATTACCCGTGTCAGCGCGATGCGATCGCCGCTGGCGAGCTGGTCCAGCGCGGGAACGGGTGGGTGATCGCCCTTATCGGCGCAGCGCGCGAGCATGTCGTCGATCATGCCCTGCAAGCCAATCGCCTGACCGTCCTGGGGAGAATAGAGCCTTGTCACACCATACGCGTGCAGCTCGTCGATTTCTGAAGGGATGATGACGCCACCACCGCCACCGAAGATGCGAATATGGGCGGCGCCGAGTTCGGCCAATTTGTCGACGAGGTACTTGAAGTACTCGAGATGACCGCCCTGGTAAGAGCTGATGGCGATCGCATCCACATCTTCCTGAATCGCCGCTTCAACAATTTCCTGCACCGACCGGTTATGTGCGAGGTGGATTACTTCGACGCCGCTGGCCTGCAGGATGCGCCGCATGATATTGATGGCGGCATCGTGACCATCAAACAAACTGGCCGCCGTGACGAATCGAAGCCAGCGGCGCGGCTGTGCGGTTTCGCTGTGTTGATTGGGCTGGTTCGGAAAACGCACGATACTCACAAGGACTCCCCCTTCAGTGCCCGCCTCGGTGTCCACCTGGGATTCGACCTCAGTGGTCGCGCCGGTGCCGACTCGATTCGCGATTCCGTGCGAATGACCCGGGCTGTAGTGGTGCGGCGCGCAGGCAAGGCCCTAGTGTAGCCTAAAGCCCGGATCAGGGCACTTCAGATCGGGTGCTGTCGCAGGAAACCAATGATCGCGTCCGCCGTGGCCCGGGGCTGTTCCATGCCCATCAGATGGCCGGCATGCTCAAGATTCACGAGCGTCACCCGGTCGCCGAATTCCGCCTTCATGCGATTGCCGTTTTCAGGAGGTGCGGTCTTGTCGTCGAGTCCCTGCACAATCAGCATGGGGCCCTCGCCACCAGCCCACCATTGTGCCACTGGCGTATCGCGATTCGCCCGGTTCTGGGAGGCACGGGCGGCGTTCCAGTAACGCAATCCCCGCACATATTCCAGTACCAGCGCCTCGTCCGAATGCGGTGAAAACAGGGTTCGCCGCGCAAGCTGTGCCTTTTCTGATTCGCTCAGTTCGGCATCGCCAAGCAGGGCGGCGAGTTCGCCGGGCGCGGTGAGAGGCTCAGCCAGACCGCCCGCGGCAATTAGAGAGACACTTGCCACCTTGTCAGGAAAGTCAGTGGCCACGACACGCATGATCCGATTGCCCAGGGCCCAACCGAGTACATGCACCTTGCCGACTCCGAGTAGGTCGATGAGGGCCGCAACATCGGCCGCATAGTCGTGCAATGTCAAATTGTCGAGCTCGCCCGTGCTGCCCATGATGCCACGCTGATTGAGTGCGATCAGTCGGTAGCCAGCGGCAGCCAGTAACGGGCCGAGCGAATTGTAACGAGTGACATCGCCCCCCGAGCCTGGTAGCGCCAGCACTGTCTCGGCATCAGCAACTCCGGGTTCCCATACCACTGCATGCAGTCGGGCGTAACCGAGATCGAACTCCCTGCTGGTGGCGCCAGGCTCGGCGCTGGCAGCCCATGTTGAAAACAGGCACAATAGCGACCACAGCAATCCCTTCATAAACCTGCCAAGAAGTCTCATGTGAATTCCCTCGTCGTTGCCGCCGTCAGCTATTGGTCGGTAATCGCCAGATTAACCGCGTTTTACTGCACTGTCACGAGTCTCTCCTGATGGTATTCTGGGTTGCCTTTACCCTGCTCGCCGTCGTGTTTCAATCGGTACGGACGGCGGGTCAGAAGCAGATCGCCCGGCATATCTCCATTCCAGCGGCGACGCTGGTGCGCTTCCTGTTTGGAATGCCATTTGCCATAGCCTTGTTTATAGCGCTGTACTGGTACTACCAGGTGGACGCAATCACGCTGCATGGCGACTTTTTCATCGGGGCAAGTCTCGCCGGTGTGGCCCAGATCTGCGCGACCTTGTGTCTCGTCAAATCACTCTCGATTCGCAATTTCGCCGTCGGTACCGCGCTCGCCAAAACCGAGGCTCTGCTGACGGCGTTGCTCGGAACCTGGTTCTTTGGCGAAGCACTCAGTGGCCTTGGTTACCTCTCGGTGGTATTGGGTGTCGCCGGCGTGCTGATCGCCAGCAACTGGAAGATCACGCTGCGCGACCTCGTCGACAATGACAGCATCAAGTATGGTCTTGGAGCCGGACTCGGCTTTGCGCTGGCCTCGCTGTGGTTGCGGGAAGCCTCGCTGTCCCTGGCTTTGCCCCGCCTGCTGAGCGCCGCGACGGTGCTGGCTGGTGCGGGATGGCAGCGAGGTGCATGTGATCGCGGTCAATACCGTCTGCTACATCGAGGCCGCAGATGATTATGTCGCGATTCAGACTGAAGGCAGTACCCACATCAAGCTTGATCGCTTGAACAATCTCGAAGCGAAACTGGATCCCCGGCAGTTTTGTCGCATTCATCGGTCATACCTGCTGAATGTGAATTATCTGGCACGCATCGAAACCGAGACGAAGGACAGCAAGCTCGCCATTCTCACTACCGGCAAGGAACTGCCGATCAGTCGCAACGGTTATCTGAGCCTGAAGAAATTGCTGTAGTGCCACAGTTGGGTTATTGCATTAGGCGGTCGATGCCTTTGTAATAGCCGTTCATCTTGCGGCATCGACAGGCAATCACGTGTCTCTGAAAACAGTCAGCCTCCTGCGTCTGGGTTTGATCGCCTGTATGGCATTGACTGGCTGCCGTGTCGATTCCACTGGCGATCGGGTGCGTGAGCTCACGGTGCTTTATACCAATGATGAACATGGCTGGATGGAAGGCGTGTCGCCAGGCAGCGGCGCCGCCAACCTGTATCAGCTATGGCGTGACGAGGAGGCGTATGCTCCTGATGGACCCTTTCTCGTGCTCAGCGGCGGCGATAACTGGACTGGCCCTGCCGTGTCGACCTGGACCCGGGGGCAGAGCATGGTTGCGGTCATGAATGCCATGCATTACGCCGCATCCGCCGTGGGCAATCACGAGTTTGATTTCGGGCTCGATACTCTTGCGGCGCGGGCTCACGAGGCCGAATTTCCCTATCTCAGTGCGAATACGCGCTGGCGTGCGACCGGCGAGGTGCCCATGAGTGCCGGCATCCAGCCGTATACGCTCGTCGAGGTGAATGGTCTGCGCGTCGGCATCATCGGCCTGACGACGACATCGACCTACCGCACCACGATGCCGACCATGGTTACCGAGTTGGAGTTCAGGGAGTACGAACCCAGTCTCCGGCAATCCGTTGCCGAGTTGCGCGCGCAGGATGTTGACCTGTTGTTCGTGATCGCCCATGTGTGTATGGCACCACTGCATGAACTTGCCGAACGCGTCGCCGATCTGGGCATTCATTTCATGGGCGGGGGACATTGCAATGAGCTGGAAGCGTCCCGGGTTGGTGATACCGTCCTGCTCGGTGGGGGCTATTTTTTCACATCCTATGCCAAGGCGCGGTTTCGGGTCGACACCGAACGTCGAGTCGTGCAAAGCCTGGAATTCTCGATACATGACAATCGTGACGGCATGGATTCGGATTCGGTGAGTGGCGTGGTGGCACACTGGCGTGACGAGGTCGAAGCTCTGACTGCGGCTGTGGTCGGGTACAACTCCACCGCGCTCGAGCGCGGTAGCCCGCGGCTGAGACAGGCCATCGTCGAATCCTGGTTGCTAGCCGATCCCACGGCGGATGTGGCACTCACCAATGCAGGCGGCATCCGGGACGGACTGCCCGCGGGCACAATCACAAGTGGTAGTGTGGCGGGTATCATGCCATTTGATAACACCATTGTGGCGGTCACCCTGCACGGTGCCGCGTTGCGGGCAATTCTGTCGCAGGCTCCTACCTTACTCGTGGCTGGGGTCGAATCAAAGAGTGGCATCTGGCACCTGACCCGTGCCGGTGAGCCCTTGCGGGATGACGGCGCTTATCGGGTGCTCGTCAACAGCTTCATGTATGCCGGAGGTGATGGCCTGACTGTTTTCGCCGAGCACGATCCGGACGCTTTCGATACCGGCATCAATTACCGCCAGCCCTTCCTGGATTGGTTGATCGCACAAGACACTAACGTGGATCGGCCGTTACAGTTGCCCTGATTACTGTGCTTGTCAGGCAGTATCGTTTAGCAACTCGGCATCGTAGCCGCGCTCACGCAGTTTTCCCAGTATCTCAAGATTTTGGGTCGCGTCCCGTGTCTCCACCGTTACATACAGGTCAGCCTTCTTGATGGGTACGCTTGCAAACATGCGCTGATGCGAGACATCGAGAATATTGCCGCCAAATTCACCGATGGTGGCGGCAACTTCGGAGAGGCTGCCTGGAGAGTCATCTATCTGGACGAGGAAGCGGACGATGCGTCCTTTGCTGACGAGTCGACGCATCAACACCGATGCCAGAATGCGTGAGTCGATATTGGCACCGGAAATGATGAGCGCGGTTTTTTGTCCGCTAAACAACTCGCGATTCGCCAGTACCGCCGACAGTGCGGCTGCGCCGGCGCCCTCGGACACCGTTTTTTCGATGCTCAAATACAGATTGATGGCCTACTCGATGGCTTCTTCCTTGACGATTAACACGTCGTCCACGAGCCGCCGTATCACCTCCAGCGTCGATTCGCCTGGCTGCTTCACGGCGATGCCTTCGGCAATGGTGGACCCGCCTGTATACCGATCATGGGCGTGTAGGGCGCCGTGAACGCTGGGGTAGGCCTCGACTTCCACGCCAATAATCCGAATCTGGGGGCGCAGTGCTCTGGCTGCGGTCGCGACCGCGGCAATTAGTACTCCGTCTCCAATAGGTACGACGATAGTGTCCAGATCGGGCTCGGCACGCAGCATCTCGAGAGCGACAGTGCCCTGGCCCGCCATGATGTCGAGATCATTGAATGGGTGTACAAAGACGAGGTTCTCGGCAGCGGCCAATTCGCGCGCGTGTTGTGCTGCCTCGTCAAGTGTGCGACCGTGCAGGATAATGCGTGCACAGAAATTTTTAGTGTCCTCCACCTTCACATTAGGCGTATTCTTAAGCATAACAATCGTTGCGGGTATCTGCAAACGCTGCGCGTGATAGGCGAAAGACTTGGCATGATTGCTGGCCGACATTGCGATCACTCCCTGGCCCGATCCCTGTTCACGCAACAACAGCAATTTATTGAGTGCTCCCCGATCCTTGAACGAGGCGGTGAACTGAAAATTCTCGAATTTAAGGTAAATCTCGGTGCCGGCAATCTCGGACAAGGTGAAAGATTTCTCGAAACGCGTATTGATCGTGGCCGAGGCGATGCGTTTTGCGGCATCCTGGATTTGCGTAAGGGTCAGAGTCATATCGCCTGCTTGCTGCGGTGAATTGGCTGCGGGAAGATACCCCCGTCAGCAGGGCGCTGCCGCGCGCGACGATCGCTCGCGGCGGTAATGAGCGAAGCACGTTCGCAGCGAACCGGATCGTGAGCTTGGCCAGCCTGGTTATCCTGAATTGGTCAGAGCCTGTCCATAAAGCCGAGGATGCGCCTATGAGCAGCCAATAAACCGCGTATATTGGTGAACAGTTTCTCACTACGTGTACAAGCCGCTGATGCTGGTGACGCTGATGGAGTCTCTCGGCTTGCTGGCAGACGCGATGACCAGCTTCGGTACGCACTGCGTGAAGGGCATCCTCCCCAATGCGGTGACGCTGAAACATAACGTCGAGCAGTCACTGATGCTGGTGACGGCGTTGACGCCTGTGCTCGGTTACGACCGGGCTGCAGTCGCCGCCAAGCATGCCCATGCCGAAGCCATCAGCCTCCGACAGGCTGTGGTGGATCTCGGTTACCTCTCCGCGGAGGAATTCGATGCGGCGCTGCAGCTTGGGGCGCTGACACGCCCGGCGGATTGATCGCGCTGCAGGCGAGTTGGGGATGCTGGCGCGGTCGGGCCGCAGCGCGGCAGGACTTGGCCCCGTAAGGCAAACTCCAACCGGCATTGGCCCGTTTTCCCCGAGGATTGAGGAAAAGTGATGCTGCGCCCGGAGGAACGGGTGAACTTCACCGGCTCCAGACCAGGAGATTCCAGTCAGCCCGAAACGTTTACCCGCAGTTTACTTCGGGTTAATGAAAATTTAGGGCAATAAAAACAAAGGCTTAAACTATTATCCGCGGAAGAGCGGGCAGCGACGCGTCCACTCCAGACTGCTGCGCTGAATCTGTAAGATTGTGTAATTTTTCCGGCATTGCCTAGTTACCTGACCCAGCCCCATCGGTATACTGTGCAGGTTTTACGCAGTATACTTCGACCCTGCTTTTGGGCATTACAGGAGAATAAGAATGACAAAATTGAAGCTTTCGATAGGAGCGGCTCTCGTAGTTGCATTGATTGTTCTGGGAGTGGGACAAACCAAGTTACAAGAGCCCAGTGTCGCCGCAGGTAGCGGTGTCATGGCTCCTCACTTTGAAGTCGATCCCTATTGGCCACGACCCCTGCCACATATGTGGGCAATGGGTAATACCATTGGCGTGCACGTGGATAATCGCGACCACGTATTCGTAGTACATCGTAATGATGCATCCCAGTTTGGTGGTAACACCGAAATTGGTCTGCAGGGCGGTGTATCCGAGTGTTGCCAACCAGCTCCGCCAATTATCGAATTTGACCATGCCGGTAACGTCGTCAATGCCTTCGGTGGACCCGATCCAGACGCACCTTACGTATGGCCGGAATCCAATCACGGTATCGAGATTGCACCAAATGGTGATATCTGGATCGGTGGTAACGGTGGCAGTGACTCCCACATCCTCGTGTTTACCCGTGACGGCGAATACATTCGCACCATCGGTGTTCCAGGTGAAGACCGTGACAGCAACAGCCAGACTCACTTCAGCCGTGTTGCAGAAATCGCGATTGACGTAGAAGCCAACGAAGCCTACATCGCGGATGGATATCGTAACCGCCGTGTTGCCGTGCTTGACGTTTCTACTGGCGCTTTCAAGCGTTACTGGGGTGCCTACGGCAATCGACCTGATGACGAAGCCGATGTTACCTACACTCCTGGTGTAGCTGGTCCACAACAATTCCGTGGTCCGGTTCACTGCGCCGAGCCTACCTATGATGGCCTGGTCTATGTATGTGACCGTGGCGCTGACCGCGTTCAGGTCTTCCGCAAAGACGGCACTTACGTCAGAGAAGTGGTATATAACCCGAAGACCTTGAATCAGGGCTCTACCTGGGATATCGCGTTCTCCAAGGATCCTGAGCAAGAGTTCATGTATCTGGTTGATGGTCAGAACTTCAAGGTATCTGTCATCGATCGTCAATCCATGGAAGTCCTGTATACCTTCGGTCAAGGTGGTCGTCAGCCTGGCACCTGGTATGCACCACACAGTATCGCTACTGACTCTGAAGGCAACATCTATACTACCGAGACCTACGAAGGTGCTCGCGTGCAGAAGTTTGTCTACCAAGGCATCCGACCCATCACAGTTAAAGAGCGTGCCCCTACCTGGCCTGCTAACAAACTGTAAGACAGTCTGACCTCCTCAGATAAGAGCCGTGGCGAAGTAATTCGCCACGGCTTTTTTATTGCATAACGGAATGAGTCAGGCACTCACCGTGCGCTTGTTTGCGGGGAAATTCTGCTATTCTCTGCCCATGTCCCGATTCTTGCTGTCGATGCTGTTGCTGGCTCTGCTTACGCGCTGTGATTCCGGAACAACGGAACCCGCGCCGACCGAGCCTGCGCCCGGAGTGGCCCTGAGCCTGGCGCGAGAACGGGTTGCCTTGCTCAGCGAGGTGCATTACGACTTGACCCTGCAGCTACCCGCCGCGATATCAGAACCGGTTACCGGTTCCAACGTGATTCGTTTTGACCTGACCGCGGTTAACGCTCAACTGGTGTTGGATTTCCGTGCACCCCCCGAGCAGGTACAACGGGTTCACCTCGATGGCGAGCCGGTGGATTACTCCTTGCCCACTGACCACATCGTGATCCCGACTAGCAGTCTCAAACCCGGCCCCCATCGCATCGATGTCGACTTCGTCAGCACCGACACAGCGTTGAACCGACAGCCGGATTTTCTCTACGCGCTGTTCGTTCCTGATCGCGCCTCCACGGCCTTGCCGGTGTTCGACCAGCCGGACCTGAAAGCGCGGTTCACGCTGACACTCGAAATGCCTTCGGAGTGGCAGGCGGTGACCAATGGCGCCATGTTGTTCCGGGATGCGGCAAGTACCACCCGGGACGTGCTGCGCTTCAAAACTACCGAGCCGATCAGCACCTATCTGTTTGCCTTCGCCGCCGGCGATTTACAGGTGGCGACTGCCGAACGTGACGGGCGTCAGTTCACGCTCTATCACCGGGAAACAGATGCCAACAAACTGGCGCGCAATCTGCCGCAAATCTTCGATCTGCAGGCGGCGTCCCTGGCCTGGCTCGAAGACTATACCGGCATCGACTATCCCTTCGACAAGTTCGAGTTCTTCGCGGTCCCGGCATTCCAGTTCGGGGGCATGGAGCACCCCGGCGCGATTTGGTACCGGGCGTCGACCCTGTTTCTGGATCCCTCGGCCAGCCGCACCCAGGAGCTGGGCCGGGCCAGCCTCATCGCCCATGAAACCGCACACATGTGGTTCGGTGATCTTGTGACGATGGAATGGTTTAACGACGTCTGGATGAAAGAGGTGTTTGCCAATTTCATGGCGGCAAAAATCGCCGGGCCCGCCTTCCCGGATCTCAATCTGGACCTGCGTTTCTTCCAGGCCAATCACCCGGCGGCTTACGGCGTGGACCGCACGCCAGGCACGAATCCGATCCGTCAGCAGCTCGACAACCTGAATGACGCAGGCTCACTCTATGGCGCCATCATCTACCAGAAGGCGCCCATCGTTGTCAGGCAGCTGGAAGCGCTGATCGGCCCTGATCAGCTGCAAGCGGGCTTGCGCGAATATCTGTCGAGCCATGCCTATGGCAATGCCACCTGGCCGGATCTCATTGCCATCCTCGACGGACTCACCGATGAGGACCTTACTGCCTGGAGTGAGGTTTGGGTCAATGCCACCGGCAGGCCTCGTATCACCACGGAATGGCGGGACGGCGGCATTCATGTCCGGCAGTCAGATCCGGTGCCCGGCCGTGGGCTGCTCTGGAACCAACCCATCGCGCTGGCAGTAAGCGTTGGTGGTCATCTCACTGAACTACAGGTGCATCTGCAAGACGCGGAAGCCTTCGTTGCCTTGGAGTCAGACGCGGAACCGGATTTCATTCTGGCCGGGGCTGACGGCCTCGGATACGGGCATTTCGTGCTGGATCCTCACAGTCGTTCGAACCTGCTGACGAACCTCCAGAATCTGGAGAATCCGATTCACCGGGCGGTAGTCTGGCAAAACCTGTTGGAAGAGGTGCTGGAGGGAAACCTGGCATCCATCGACTTCATCACCGCCGGCATCCGGGCGGTGACCGACGAGTCGGATGAGCTTGTGGCGCAACAGATGCTTGGTCTGCTGCGGCATGTGTATTGGCAGTTCCTCAATGAGGGCGCGCGTCGACGAGTCAGCCCATCGCTGGAAGCCGCGCTCTGGGCGGCTCTGGAACGCGCGCCGACGGCGGGACGCAAGGGCGCTTACTTCAACACGCTCGTGAGCGTCACGCTTTCGGAGGCAGGGATTGCACGGCTCGAGAGCCTCTGGCGAGGTAACGAGGCCATCGAAGGCTTGCCGCTACAGGAACAGCAGTTCACCGATCTGGCCGAGGCACTGGCTTTGCGCAAGGTTCCCGATGCCGCCGCCATGCTGTCCGCGCAAGCCGAGCGCATCGAAAACCCGGATTGGCGCGCCCGATTCCAATTCATTCTGCCTGCCTTGGGTGATGACCCGGCGGCCGGAGAGGCTTTGTTCCAGAAGTTTGCCGACGTCACGGTACGGCGCCGCGAGTCGTGGGTGCTGGAAGCGCAAGCAGCTTTGCACCATCCACTGCGCAACGAATCCGCTCTGGACTTGCTGCGCCCCAGCCTTGATCTCACCGGTGAGATTCAGCGCACTGGCGATATCTTCTTCCCGCTAAGCTGGCTCAATGCGACCTTGGCCGGCTATCAATCGCCGGAAGCCGCTGCCATTGTCCAACAGTACCTGGATGATAACCCCGATCTGCCCGCCCGGTTGCGTGGCAAGGTATTGCAGGCGGCGGACGACCTGTTCAGGGCCGCCTCACTCGGGCTCTAAAGCCCAACTGTCCATTAAGAGTCCATTAAGAGTTCCTTAAGAAATTGTCTCTAGATTGACCGCGCTACTTGCGTTCACGCCTTTCTGAATCCGGAGCGTTGTATGAAACGATTGATCCCCGCAGTACTTGCCTGCCTGTTGCTGAATGCCTGTTCGTCGTTGGGTGTTCAGGCCTGGGAGCGAGGCACACTCGCCAAGGAAGAGATGCAGCTGGTGAGTGACCCACTGGCCGCCGCCTTTGATGAGCATATCTATTTTAGTAAAGAAGCCTCCAGTGGGGGTGCCGGCTTTGGTGGCGGAGGTTGTGGATGCAACTGATGTCGAACAAGCGCAAAATCACCGGGCTCCTCGCGACAGCGACCTGCAGCCTGTTGAACCAGAATGCGGTGGCCCAGGAGATCCCGGGCTGGTATGTGGATACCGCAGTTCTCGGCTATACCGAGAAGGATCGCGTCGATGCTGTCGAGCCGGTCATCAACGCGACCCGTATCTTCGATGACGGCGCCAAACTCAACGTCAAGTTTGTGTTGGACTCACTGACCGGGGCCTCACCCAATGGCGCCACGATCAGCGACCAGATCCAGACCTTCACGCGCCCCTCGGGTCGCGGCGGCTATGTGACGCCGGCCGGCGAGTTGCCGCTGGATGACACGTTCAAGGACACCCGCTCGGCACTCAGCGCGAACTATGAGTTTTCACTCAACCGCCTGACCCGCCTGTCGGCGGGACTCGCGTTCTCAGACGAGTACGATTTCACCTCGATCGGTTTCAACAGCTCCGTGGCGCGGGATTTCAACAACAAGAACACAACCTTGTTGTTGGGCTTCGCCTATGAGAGCGACACCATCACCCCCGAGGGCGGCATACCGGTGCGCTTCGGCTCAGTCAGACTGAATCCGGGGCGGGGCCCGAAGTGGGAAGACGAGGAGCGGGAGCGGGAAGGGGGCGATGAGGACAAGACCGTCACGGACTTTCTGGTGGGCGTGACCCAGGTCATCAATCAGCGCATGCTGATGCAGCTGAACTACTCGTTCAGCAGCTCCGATGGCTACCACACGGACCCGTTCAAAGTCCTGTCGGTTGTCGATCGCACCAGCGGCCGACCGCTGGACTACCTGTACGAGAACCGCCCGGATTCCCGCGAGAAGCAGAGCATCTACTGGAAGACGAAATACAGTCTCATCAATGGCAACGTGCTGGATCTTTCCTATCGCTACCTGTGGGATGATTGGGACATCGTCTCTCACACAGTGGATGCGCGCTATTTGTTCGACTTGACGGATCGCCTCTATCTGGAGCCACATGTGCGTTACTACACCCAGCAGGAAGCCGAGTTCTTTTCGCACAGCCTGCGTTCCGGTGATGCCTTGCCCCAGTATGCGAGTGCAGACTATCGCCTGGGCGCGTTCGACGGGCTTACTTATGGTACCAAACTCGGTTATCGTCTCAGCAATCGCAGCGAAGTCAGCATGCGGCTCGAGTTCTATGACCAGCGAGGTGACACGGTAGGCACGCCTATCGGCATACAAAACAACTATGATCTGTTCCCGAACCTCGATGCCACGATCTTCCAGCTCAGCTATTCCATCCGATTCTAGGAGTTAGCCGCTTGTCGGAAGCGATTCAACGGCCAACCCGGCTTGTGCGCAAAGGCACTCTCTGGGTTGGTCAGTTCGAGGCGATGGCGAGTCCCTGCGAAATTCTGATGTCACTCGACGCGCGTGAGGTGGCTGAGGAATTGCTGCAACTCGCTGCCAGCGAAGCCTGGCGCGTAGAGCAGAAGTACAGCCGCTATCGCGATGATGGCATCGTCCCGCGCATCAATCACAGTAACGGTCAGCCGGTGAGCGTAGACCCCGAGACTGCGCAGTTACTCGACTTTGCCTGGCAGTGTTACACGCTGAGCGAGGGTCTGTTCGATATCACCTCAGGCATCCTGCGCAAGGCCTGGTCATTTCAGGCGGGTGCCGCCGTGCCCAACGCAGAGGATATTGCCGCGCTAATGCCGCTCATCGGCCTGGACAAGGCGCATTGGCAGTCGCCCGACCTGACACTGCCCGCTGGAATGCAGATCGACTTCGGCGGCATTGGCAAGGAATATGCGGTCGACAGAACATTGGCGCAATTGCAACAACGTGCGGATGTGCCACTGCTGGTCAATTTCGGCGGTGACATTGCGTGCAATCGCTGTCCGGATCCGGAGCAGCCATGGCGTATCGGCATCGAGGCCCCGAGCCGACAAGGTGAGGCTCTGGAGATGGTCGCAGTGCAGTCGGGCGCGCTGGCCACCAGTGGCAGCAGCTATCGCTATCTGCTCAGTGAGGGGCGCCGCTATGGGCACGTCCTCAACCCCCGCACCGGTTGGCCGGTAGAAGAGCCGCCACTGTCCGTCACAGTGGCTGCGTCAACTTGCACAGAGGCTGGCATGCTCGCTACCTTCGCGATGCTACATGGCCGTGACGCCGAAGTCTTTCTCGAGAAGCAAGAGGTGCGCTACTGGCTTGTGCGCTGATTTCCCCCTGAATTCCCCGAATTTACGGTTTCTTTACACATTCACCGGATTTTCGACTAGTTTTCTTACGACCCGGAGCCATAAAATACAGGCGTGAAACTTCTCGCACCCATGTTCCTGGTTATCGCAGTTGCCCTCATTGCGTTAGCCATCAGCATGTTTGCGCCTGCACTGGTCGGGCTTTACTACAATACCGGCAACACCTCGGAATTTATCTACAGCGCACTCGCCTGCCTGCTGTGTGGTGCCTTGTTCTGGGTGCTGGGTCTGGCCTATCGCACCTCGCACCTGTTTACACGCCAGATGTTTATGATTACTGGTGGCACCTGGTTCATGATTCCCCTGTTTGCCAGTCTGCCGCTGTTGTTCACGCGTGCAGATTTGTCGACAACCGATGCCATCTTCGAGACGGTGAGCGGCCTGACCACAACCGGTTCCACCATCCTGTCTGGTCTCGATGCCATGCCCCAAGATATCCTGTTATGGCGATCTCTGCTGCAGTGGCTCGGAGGAATCGGCATCATCTGCATGGCGGTTGCTATCCTGCCTTTTCTGAAGGTCGGCGGTATGCGCCTGTTCCAGACCGAGTCATCGCACTGGAGCGAAGACAATGCGCCGCGCGCCCAGCAACTCGTGAAGTCAATTATTTACATCTACGTCATTCTCACCGTTCTCTGCACCGCAGCCTACATCTTCACCGGGATGGGAGTGCTGGAGGCTGTCAACCATGCCTTCGCGACGCTTTCGACAGGGGGCTTCTCCACGACTGACCAGTCATTCACCGGCCGCTCCTATGTTACCCAGTGGGTGGCAATCATCTTCATGCTTGCCGGTGCGATACCCTTCGTGCTCTATGTCTATCTCTACTCCGCGAAGAAATTCATCATCCTGCGTGATCGTCAGGTACGGGGTATGCTCTATCTGATCACGGCGATTACCCTCGCCGTTACAGCCAACCGCTATCTCACCGGCGCACATAATCTGTTCGAGGACTTCACGATCGCAGCTTTCAACGTCACTTCGATTGTCACCACGACCGGCTTCGCAAGCGCCGATTACGCCACCTGGAGCAGTTTCTGTCTCGCGCTGTTTTTCTTCGCGATTTTCGTGGGTGGCTGCTCAGGTTCGACAAGTGGCGGCACCAAGGTCTTTCGTTTTCAGCTCTTTCTGATTTTGTTGAAAGAGCAACTCAGCCGTCTCGTCCATCCGCGTCTGCGCACCACTCGCAAGTACAACAATCAGGTAATCGGCAGTGAGGTCATCACGGCGCTGATCGCGTACATCTTCGTGCTCATCTCAAGTCTCATTGTCCTGACTCTGGGCCTGACCTTGACCGACCTCGACCTGATTACCAGCCTCACCGGATCGGCAACTGCACTGATGAATGTCGGACCAGGTCTTGGTGATATCATCGGGCCCTCCGGCAACTTCAGTTCACTTTCTGATTCCGCCAAATGGCTTTTGAGTATTGGCATGATCATGGGTCGATTGGAATTTCTGACCATCCTGATTTTGTTTACCCCAAGCTATTGGCGCGGATGAGGTGCAGAACAGCATGTTCGGCAAAAAACAGTACCAGTATTACCTTGCCCTGACGTTACCTCTGTTGGTGACGTTTATTGCCTGGTTGATTCAGCGGTTTATCCCGGCCGAGAACATCGCCCTGGTCTACATCGTCGCTGTCATCGTGACCGCCGTGAATACCGGTACTCGCCCGGCAATGTTATCTGCGCTTGTCAGTTTTATTGCTTTCTATTTTTTCTTCACCAATCCCTTGCACTCCCAGATTGTTCTCCATCCGCCCGATGTGTTGACCGTGATCCTGTTCGTTCTCACAGCGGTGCTGGTTGGACATCTCGCGGCGCGATTACGGGAAAAACTGGAGCAGTTACAGGCGCGCGAACGCTTCAGCAACGTCGAATTGCTGTTCATGGAAAAGCTGGCGGTCGCGATCTATCCCAATGAAGTGCTGGATGCTCTGTCGGACGCGCTTGGCTCCATTTCGAATCTGGAGTTCCTGATCTTGCGGATCGAGAAGGACAGGATCGACTTCAGTCAGGCCGAAGATTTCATGTCCGAGTCATTGCAGCGGCGCCTGCAACAGGCGATCAGCACGCTGGAGACGACGCGCGAATTCTGGAGCATGAAGGAGGAATCTATCGCCGGACGCCTGTTGACTGATGGTGTAGACAATATCGCCATTCTTGCCACCCGCTGGGATCCGGTGACAGATGATCATGCGGCCTCGATCAATCTGCTGTTGCATCAGGCCAATCTGGCACTCGGCCGTACCCGACTGGTGTGGGATCTGGAGACCGAGCGCCTGGACAAGGAGCAGGAGGTAATGCGCTCTTCGCTGTTGTCCTCGGTGTCCCATGACTTCAGAACGCCGCTGACGGCGATGATCGGTGCCGCCTCGACGCTCATCGAGATGGGCAGTGCACTGGAGCCGGATCAGCAACAGGAACTGCTCAATTCCATTCTGACCGAAGCCATTCGCCTCAATGGCTATACCCAAAAGCTGCTTGATATGACCCGGCTTGGGCACGGGGAGTTGACGCTGCATCGCTCCACAGTCTCGATCGAGGAGATCATCAATTTCGTCATCAAGCGCTTCAAGAGCCAGAAGGAAGACCAGCGGTTGGAACTGGATATTGAGTCCCACTTGCCGCTGCTCGATGTGCACGCGGCATTGATTGAGCAAGCCCTGTACAATGTCATCGAAAATGCACTGAAGTTTGCGCCGACCGATTCCAGGATTGCGATTCGGGTGCGCATGCATGAACAGCGTATCGGCATCGAAATCGAAGACAGTGGTCCCGGCATTCCGGTCTCTGAGCGGGAAAAAGTCTTCGAAATGTTTCACAGCGCCGACCGGGGTGATCGCCGCATGGCAGGCACTGGTCTCGGGCTTGCGATCTGCAAGGGTATGATCGGAGCGCACGGCGGCAGTGTCGAGATTCACGATGCGACGAGTGGGCAGGGGTGTCTCGTGCGCGTCCTGTTGCCAGTGAGTGAGGACAACGATTAGCCGCTATGGGAAAGATACTTGTAATCGATGATGAACCACAGATCCGCCGCTTTCTGCGCATCGGCCTGACCGCTAAGGCCTATGACGTGTTGGAGGCAAATACTGGCGTTGCGGGTCTTGAGCTGTCGGCATTGGAGTCGCCTCGGCTCGTCATTCTCGATCTCGGTTTGCCCGATATGGATGGCATCGAAGTGTTGAAGTCGCTACGCGAGTTCTATCACGGTCCGGTCATCATTCTCTCGGTGCGAAACCGGGAACAGGAGAAAGTAGCTGCGCTGGATGCTGGGGCCAATGACTTCGTCGTCAAACCCTTTGGGATCAACGAACTGCTCGCCCGCATTCGTGTGTTATTGCGCGCCGGCAGCGATGCCCCGTCGGTGTTCGCCGAATACGATGATGGCGTAATCCAGCTCAACGTGTTGCAGCGCAAGCTTGTCGTCAACGGCCGGCCCGTGCATCTGTCGCGCAAGGAATTCGATTTACTGAAACTGCTCATGGAATATCAGGATCGGGTGTTGACCCAGCAGCAGATTCTCGATCGCCTGTGGGGCAAGACTCACGTACAGGATACCCATTACTTGCGCATCCTTGTCGGCAAGCTGCGAGCGAAGCTCGGCGATGAAGCCTCTGCTCCCCGGTTTATCGAGACCGAACCCGGAGTTGGCTACCGCTTCCTGTCCAATCGCAACGAGCCCTGAGCGGCATAGAGCGCGCGGCCCAAGGATTTGGCGTGCAGTCTGTCTGATTGGGATTGCCTGAAAGCTGCAGATCTCCGGCAAGCCGCATCCGCAACAGAAGTGGCTTGCCGGCTATTACTGAGGCAGAAGCGGGGTGTGGTCCTTGTCTACCAGCCCACCGCCTGGCCATCCTTGCGATGGTCCGAGCCGCCACGATAGACACCATTCACGGGCGCGTCGTTGTCGATGCTTCGCTGGTCAATCACCGGGAGAGGCAGCGATGGGTCGCGTGTGAAGAGGATGCCCTGATAGCCGCCGACGCTGCCGCCGTTAACCGGTCGCACCGAATGTCCTTTCGCTTCAAGTGCACTGCCGACGAGTGCATAGAGGGCATTTTCCAGCGACAGCACATTGCTGTTCTGGCTGTGTGTGAAGCGTGCCGCGTCTGTGGTCATCTGCACATTCATGCCATTATCTATAACATTTACCATATGCTGCGCGTGTGTCTCCGGCTGTACAGAGCCGCCCATATTGCCAAAGGTCATCAATGGTTCACCGTCCTGCATCACGAAGCCGGCGATGATGGAATGGAAGGGGCGTTTGTGCGGCGCGACAAGGTTGGGATGACCATCTGCAAGAGAGAAGGCCGAACCCCGATTGTGCAGGATCATGCCATAGGGAGGAATGGTAATGCCGCTGCCGTATACCGAGAATACGCTGTGAATCAGGGATACCATATTGCCCCAACGATCTGCGGTCGTCAGATAGATCGTGCCACCATCGAGTCCACCGGTCACCGAAGGTGTCGAAGCGACATCCATATCGATGCGATCGCAGAGGGATTTCGCATAGGATTTCGACAACAGTCTGGCCACGGGAATGTCGCTGAATTTGGGGTCACCGTTATAGGCCTGCAGATCGGAATAGGCGAGCTTCTTGGCTTCGACCAACAGATGCCAGTAGTCCGGATTCGAGGGTCCAAGCTGAGCCAGATCAAGACCATGGGCGGGAGCGCAGACCTCGAGAATGTTCAGCATTTCCAGCGCGGCGAAGCCCTGTCCGGGAGGCGGCAGTTCAAACACGTCGTAGCCGTGATAATCAGAGCTGATTGGCTCCACCCATTCTGATTCGAATTCGGCAAGATCCTCATGGGTCATGACACCGCCCAGTGACTGCACCTTCGCCACAATCGCATCGGCGATGGCGCCGGTGTAGAACGCCTCGCGACCCTGTTGCTGGATCAGACGCAGCGCCGTGGCGAGTTGCGGATTGCGAATAATACTGTACAGCGGTGGGACTTCGCCGTCGTCCAGAAAGGTCGCGGCGGAGTCGGGGTCGTTCTGCAGTTTGCGCTGCACGCTGACCAGATCCTGATGCCGACGTTCCGCCTGTCCCCAGCCTTCTTCGGCGATCTGCACGGCTCGGGCGAACGTTTGCTGGAAATCCATCGTACCGAAGCGGCGGAGCAAGGCGTCGTAGCCGGAGATAGCGCCAGGAACGGTGGCGGCATTGACCCCGACCGAAGGCATGCGGTCGAGACCCAGGGTCTCAGTAAAGAACGCCGGTGTCCAACCCTTCGGTGCCCAACCGGCGGAGTTCAGGGCATAGAGTTTACGATCGCGGGCACTCCACACCAGCGCGAACAGGTCACCGGCGATACCGGTGTCATTCTGGGAAGTCACATCGAGTACGGCAGCCGTAGCCACCGCCGCGTCGATCGCGTTGCCGCCCTTGCGCAATATCTCCAGCCCGGCCTCGGCTGCCAACGGGTCGCTGGTCGCCACCATGCCATGGCGTGCGAGCACCTCGGAACGGCCCTGCTCGAGCCAGCCCTGAGCACGCGAACCGGGTGCGGCCACGATATTCGCCGCCGGGTTAGGGGATTTCGCATCGGGAATACCGAACGGATTGGGGGATTGCGCCAGGCTGTGCTGCGCAATGAGCAGGGTCAGCGAAATTCCCAGCAAACGGCTGTGGAGTTGAGGTTTGATGATTGTGTTCACGCGATTCGACCCTCTGTTCTTGTTGTGTTGGGTTGGCCCCTGAGCAGGCAGTAGCCGCTGGCCGGCACCAGGCAATGGCACCCGCATCATTATGCCGATGCGAGCGGCCTGTGACGAGTGGAAACCGCCCCTAAATCACGGAAATAGGCAGTGCACTGACTTGAGCAAGCGGCAGTCAGATTGGCGGAAAACGGCGGTGATTGTAATTGACTGTGGTCGTGAGGGACTTAAACTAAGGACCTGCACCAGGACCGAAAGCACAAAATGATGCCAGCGCGGAAGAATGTCTACAAATCAGCGGCCTGCCTGCCCAGTCTGGCCATGTTGCTGTGCGTTCTGCTGTTCGACCGCGGAGGCCAGCTGGCGGGCTGGCTGCTGGGTGATTCGGCTCTCTATGCCGGCATCTATGCGGCCAACAAGGACCACACCTCGGACCGGTTGTTGAAAGAGGTGGTACCTGGTGCCGACAGCTTCTCCGAGAAAGAGGGGGAAGTACCAGTACGTCGAGCCTATCGCACCGATCCGGCCACTGGTGAGAAAATTCTGATTGGTTATGCGGTCGTCACTGCCGATATCCAGCCGGAGCCTGACGGGTTCAGCGGGCCAATCGATACGCTGATCGGCATGGATCTCGATGGCACCATCGTCGGATTGAAGGTGATCTATTACAAGGAATCCCATCGCTACACGATTGGCGACTTCTTCTCCTGGCCGGGCTATGAGGATCAGTTTCTCGGCAAGACTGCATTGGACAAGTTCAGCGCCGGTCGCAACGGAGACATCGATGGCATTGCCAAGGCAACAATTTCAGTCAAGGCAATGGTGCGCGGCGTTCGACAGACCGTGCGTGCCGTCACCAAGGCCTATATCGACAAGGGTTAACTGCGCTCTGTAGCCCTGCCTTACTTCAGCTCGATTGTCACTGCGGCCGGTGTGCCCATGACGGCCTCTTCTGCATCAATGGTTCCAGCCGGAATGAAGCGGGCATCCCCAACCTGGAAATTCATCACCTCAATGCTGCCGTCTTCGCGGGTGAATCGGAGCGTGCCGGGCTCATAGAACACCTGAACAGAGTCCTTGTCATGCAGATGAGTAGGCACGGCGGCGCCGATTTGCCAACTGTGTTTCCATTCGGTCACGCGGTCATTGTCAATCGCCATCTCCGCACCGGTACGGGGAAAAGCCAGCGGCATGCCCGCTTTTGGCATTACCGGTTTGGATTGCACTTCTTTCAGGTCGAACATGATGGCCCAGCGCTGGGGTGAATCGGGTGGAAAGCCGAGAACTTCCTCCTTGTGCAGCACATCCTTGCGTTGGAAATACGGACGCGGAATTTCAAACGGTTCCGAGGTCGGGGGATAGCTGCCGTCCAGTTGGGTAACACGAATCGGGCCCCAACGCAGATAGACACCTGCCATGTCATAGCGGTGCTTATGGTAGGGCTGCTCGACTCCATACAGCCAGATGACATTCCAGGCGATGCCACGCTCATTCTCGAACAGCTTGGTGACGCCGGTGCGTGGATAGGCGTGGGGGTATTCGGTCTCTTCCGCGGCGGCCGCGGTGGCGACTGCCAGGCTCGCGCAGGTGGCGAGCAAGACAGGGCAGAGGTGTGATCGACTTTTCATTGTTGTTGTCAGCCTTGTGGAATGGGTTGGACGCGGTTTCAATGGTGTGCCTGCTCATTATCAACCCGGGTGGGCGATCAGGGCAAATCCCAAATGCCGTCCCGACGGTCTTTCAATTTGGCAGTCGCCTTCGCTCTCAGTCGCCCTCGCGAATCCGTCAAGAGGACTGGTCGGTTTCGCGAGAGAGCAGGTGCCACTTACTTCGGGAAGGGAATCAGACCGCGTACCCGGGTCTTGTAGTCGCGGTAATCCTCACCCAGAGAATTCTCGAGATCGATTTCCTCATAGTGGAGCCCGATCAGGATATAGATCGTCATCAACACAGCCAGACACAGATGTGTCGTGGACATTGTGGGAGTGAACCACAGTCCCATCAGAATGCCGAACTGCAAGGGATGACGCACAATCCGGTAGAGGAAACGTTCGGTATAGCTCGGCGCCGGTTCCGGCTTGTTCCTGAAATGGAGCCAGACCTGATACAGACCGAACAATTCGAAATGATTGATCAGGAAAGAAGAGAGCACGACGACAACCCAGCCGACAATAGACAGTGAAGTCAACACCGTTCCCAGCGTCGTGCCCTTGACATCCCACAGACCGCCTCCGATGGTCTGCCAGTTGAGAGACAGGATCACCATCAGAATACCCGAGATCAGGACATAGGTACTGCGTTCCATCGGGGCCGGGATGAGCTTCGTCCACACTTGCTTGAAGCCCCTGCGAGCCATTACCGTGTGCTGCGCCGACCATAACACCATCAAGCCAAAATTCACGAGCAGGGCATAACCGACCGGGCCGGGGGAGCGGGATTCGATGTGGACGGGCATGAATTCCCACCCGCCGACAAAGAGAATGAAATAGAACAAGCCTGCCATGCCGATGGCATAGGCGAGAACGCCGTAGAGTAAGACTAAGGTTTTCATAGTATTGTCCTGTTAAGGGTTCTTGTTGTTGAAAACACAATAGCTTGAAACGACAAAGCATTCAGCCAGGATACTGCCAGCTTCGCCGCGGAAGTGAAAGTCGCAATGCACCGCAAACTCCAGTAGGTCAGCGCCTTCTGGAGTGTGCTGCAGTGCAATCGGTGCGAGTAGGCACGCTGTGCAGGTAGGGGAGAGTCCGGCACGCCATGATCAGTGTGCCGGGTGTAGCGAAGGAATCGCTTCAGTTGGAATAGCGATAAAGATCGAAGGCGATGACACAACGCTCGGTATCGGCGTCGAACGGGATGGTTCGGTGAAACAGTGAGGACGGGAAAAAGATAATATCGCCGGCCTGAGGTCGATGCACGATGCGCGGGTAGCTGTCATCCAGAATCTGCAGGCTGTGCCCATGCAGTCCCAGCTCGATGGCGCCGGCATCCGAATCGGTTTCCAGCGTCTTGAGGTAGATTACGCCGCTAAGCCAGCCGGAGGGGTGGTTGTGGGGTTGTTGAAAACCGTGTTTCAACAGACGCACAAACCAGCCTCTGAGATCGAATTGAGTCGGCCAATCGCGGATATACGCACTCTGTCTCGTGGCGAATTTGGCGTGGTAGTTTGCTATTTCCTTACGCAGAATCTGTTCGAGTTGTTCACAATTTTTGCCGGCGGAAAAAATGGTAGGGGAGGTCTGAAAGCCAAACTTGGTTACACCATGCAGCGGTTCCCAAACCTGATTGACGTTGCTCGACTCGGCGATCAGGTTTTCCGCGAATCCCTGTATATCCGAGACATAATCTTTCAGACTGCCGACGTTGAAGTAGTCCAGCGGCTGTCTGCAGAACGGATACGGATCATCGAATTTCAATTGTTGTGAGACAAATGCGCTCACTGCAGCCACGCGCAGGTTCAGATCACCGGAATGCGAGAGCGCGTACAAGCGTTGCTTGACTTCATCGTATCGGCCAAGTTGGTAGAGACATTCAATGGCCTGGGACTGTGAATTGAACCAGAACTGGGAGTGCGTTGGATTGAATTTCGAGACAGTTATGATGTCGAAGTGGGCGATGGCTTTTTCCAACTCGCCATTTTCCCGGAACGCGTTTCCCAGATTGTTGTGCGCCTGCATGGAGTCGGGCTGCACCTGCAATGCCTTCTGATAGCACTCGATCGATGCGTTGTGGTCGCCTTTGTCGTGATAGGCGTGTCCCATGTTGTTATAGGCATTGGCATAGTTGGGTTTGAGAGCTATCGCCTTGTTAAAGCTCTCGATCGCCATATCAACACGGCCAAACGAATGCAGGGCGCTACCCAGATTGTTATACGATTCGGCGCAATAGGGATCGGCATGCAGCGCGAGCCGATAGCTTTTAAGAGCCCCTTCAAGGTCACCATTGTATTGCTGTGCGGTACCGAGATTGTTGAGCGCATCGGCGCTCGAAGGCTTCATGCGCACGGCCAGTTTGCAGCAGTCAATGTAGGCATTGATATCGCCGCGATCGCGCAGGACGAGGCCCATATAGCTGTAAGCCTGGGCGATTACATCGCGGATATCGTCAGATACGGGGTCGGGCGGGTGTGATTTGAGAATAGCGCGATAGAAGCGTTCGGCTTCTAACAACTTGCCGGCATTATGTGCGGCAACGCCCAATTCGAGCGCTAGAGCGGGTGTCAATTCTGCCATGCGAACTTCCGTAACCAATTAATTAAACTGCATTAATACTGCTTCTGTTACGTCAGGGTGATAGTGTGCCCTGATATCTGTATGACTCCATGCAACCTGTAGTAGACCGCTATCAACAGGGCCCGAAGGCGGAGGCTATCGTTATGCAAATGCGCACTCGCGTCTTCTCTGCGTCTTGCTTGCGGGACATTTCCAGTCTTTTACAGCACTGCTTTTAGGCTTAACCATTATCAGGTAAGGGCAGCAGAAAATCCGAAACAAAGTGTAACAGTACACCTCTTCGCGACCCTGAATTGTGAGCTGAAGGCCGCAGCGATACTGGGCTGGAGCCGCGGTGGCAGATATTACGCGGCGTGCAGGAGCGACCAGCAGAGCCCTGCGTGAGACAAACGACTAGCCGCGGTGTCAGTCCTCGTACGTCTCAGTGTGACTATCCCGGTGCACAGCCATGCTGGGTGAAATCAGGTGGCAACCGGGCACCCACGGCAGCCTGGGCCGGGCGCGAAGTAACAATTTCGGGCACTCTGACCAGACAGATAATGAAACGAAGGGTAAATAATTTGGAACTTTTTACCGTGGGGTTCGTCAATTTAATCATCAGGAGCGCCGCGGGCACGGCCGGATGACAATTCTGCGAAGAACAAGATAATCCGCTCCGAGATGGATGCGAGAGGAGTCGACAATGCTGAAAATGTATATTCTGGTCGCGCTACGCAAGCTGGCGAAGGAACGACTCTATGTCCTGGTCAATATTCTAAGTCTGGCGCTCGGCATTGGCAGCTTCCTGATTCTCTCACTGTATTTGCGCAGCGAGCTCACCTTCGATCAACACTTCGCCCTGCATGACAGGATTTATCGTGTCTCTACCCATTTCCAGCAGAACAATGGCGCACCAGCGGATTTCGCCATCACCCAGGAAGGCCTGGGCCCATTGTTGTTGCAGGACTACCCGCAACTTGGGACCTTCGTCCGGTTCCGCAATTCCACCCAGAATGTGCTGAGTTTTGAGGATAAACGTTTCAGCTGGGATGATATCTATCTCGCCGACGAGAATGTCTTCGAGGTGTTCGATCACGAGATCCTGGCAGGCGACCCGCAGACAGCCTTTGACGACATGAATTCCATCGCTATCAGCGCCTCGTTCGCGCAGAGCTATTTCGGGGAAGCAGACCCGATAGGCAAGATCATGCAGACCGACAGTTTTTCCTACCGCGTTACTCTCGTGTTTGCCGACCTGCCAGAGAGCACCCATCTCAAATACAGTGCCCTCTATCCGTATCGCGCCCTGTCACAGTTCGTGCCGAACTACGAAGACAGTTATATTCGAGGCCTGACAGGCGTGAGCATCTTCACCTACCTGCTGATAGAGCCGACGTTTGATCCGGCCGCCTTCGCCGGCATCATCGACGAGTTTGCTGCGAAATACATGAGTGAGAGTCTGGGCCGCATGAACTCAACGTTCACGGCGCGGATCACGCCACTGGATGCCGTGCATTTCGGACCCTCCTATCCCGGTGACCAGCCTAATGGCAACGTGTTCTATGTTTACGGATTCGCGGCGGTGGCAATCTTCATCCTGCTCGTCGCCTGCATCAACTACATGAATCTCGCCACGGCACGAGCCACCAAGCGTTCCAAGGAAGTCGGCATGCGCAAGGTGGTCGGGGCCAGTCGCGGCCAGCTGATCTGGCAGTTCCTCGGTGAGTCGCTCGTGTTCACAGTGATCGCATTGCTGCTGGGCATCGTGCTCGCGATTGCCGCGCTCGTCTTCACGCCGATTTCGACCCTGATGGGTAAGGAGGCGCTGCTGGCAGGACTGGCCAGCCCGCTAGTGATCGTCGGTATTGTCGGACTTGCGTTGGTGGTTGCGCTGCTGTCGGGACTCTATCCGGCGTTCTATCTGTCCTCAATCTCGCCCAAGGCGGCGCTGACGAAGGTGCAGAGCTCCTGGCGTAGCGGCCTCTCCATTCGCCAATTGCTCGTGTTCTCCCAATTAGCAATATCCATCGGCGTGATCGCGTGTACCCTGCTGATGTCACAGCAGATGAACTATGTCGCGAACAAGCCGCTGGGTTTCGACAAGGAGAATAAGGTCTGGATCGACCTTCGCGGTGTCGACCTGATCGAGGATTTTCCGGCGCTGCGCAACGAACTGATTACCGAACCCTCGATCATCGATGTGGTAGATACGCAGATGGTTCCCGGCTTCGGCAATGCCATCAACCTGATCCCCGTCGAGGGCAATGACGGCACGGTGGCGCCGGAACATGTTGACCGCATCCTGGTGGGTCTGAACTTCATTGATGCCATGGGCATCGAGATCGTGTCCGGACGCGGGTTCGAAGAGGGACGCGATACTGATCCCACCAAGGTGATTATGGCGAATGAGGCCATGGTGCGAAAGATGGGCTGGGACGAACCTCTGGGCAAGCAGATCGGCAATACCGATAACTTCCGGCCAACCATTATCGGCGTTACCAAGGATTTCCACTATGCGCCCCTGAATAATGAGATCGGTCCCTTGCTGGTTCAGCTCGTCAGTAATGATTTTTCCAATACTGCGCCGCAGACTCGGCCGCTGGCCCAGCGCTCCATGATCGTGAACATTACCGGCGACAATGTTCCCGAGACGTTGCGAATCATCGAGGCGAAGCTCAGGGAATTTGATGCCTCGCAGGTGTTCAATCCGACCTTCCTCGAGGACCGGCTGAACGAGCTCTATCGGTCTGAGATCAACCTGATGCAGTTGACGGAGATTTTTGCCGGGATCTGTATCTTCATTTCCGCCATGGGATTGTTCGGTCTGGCTGCCTTCAATACCCAGCAGCGCAACAAGGAGATCGGGGTGCGCAAGATTCTCGGCGCGTCCAGCACACAGATCATTACCTTGCTCTGTCGCAGTGTGATTTTCATGATTGCCATTGCTGCGGTGCCGGCTGCCATAGTCAGCTTCGTTACCGTTAACAACTGGCTCGAACGCTTCGCCTATCGCTATGAACCGGGTCTGTTCGCGGCTACGTTGCCTTACTTGATTGCGATTCTCTCCGTCGCCGTAGTGGCACTGGCGACAGTTATCGTGCAATCTTTACGCACGGCGCAGTCCAATCCGGTTGATGCGCTGAGGCACGAGTAAGCCCGTTCGGTATGCCTGTCGGGTCGCGCTCGTTGCGTATTGATACGAGGTTGCGGACGAGGATCACAATGTGAATTGCAAGAATTTTTCCGGAAAGGGCTACGGTAGGCTCCGGCGCCGATTATTGGTCGTGCTGCTGGTAAGTCTGGCCTGCAGCCAGGCCATGGCGGCGGATGCGCCAGTGACATTGGAAGGCACAAACTGGCAACTGGTGAAGCTGACGGTTCTGGGCGGTTTCGAGTTTGTGCCCGAGGAACCTGGCAAGTATGTCCTGAATTTTCGCAACCGCAACCGACTGACTGGCGACTCGGACTGCAATTCACTCAGCGGGACCTGGCAACAGCAAGAAGACTCCACGCTGCACTTCGAACCTCTTGGCTCAACTCGCAGGCTGTGTGAGCCGGGTTCGCTTCACAACAACCTCTTGCTGTACTTGCGTGATGTACAGACCTTCGCAGTGAGGGACCGACATCTGATTTTGCAGACCACCACCGAAGGTGTCGAAATCGAGTTCGAGTCACGCGATTAGTCGGGCACCGCGCCGGGTTTCTCTATTGGCCCTGCGGTTGGCTGTCGCAGCGCGCCGCATAGGTTTGCTGTTCGACTGATTTGTTGTGCTGCAGTTCCCACAATTTCGCGTATTTCATGAAATGGTAGTAAGCCAGGTTGATGCTGCCGATGAAGCCGGCGCTGCCGTCCAGCATGAAGCCCTTGAAGAAGTAGTACTGCACAAACACCCAGGGAAAGATAAAGAGCAATACCGGCAGGTTCGAGCGATGACCCAGCTCGAACTTGTCCATGGCACGGAGCTGACTGTATTTATTGTATTTTTTCACGACTTCTTCGATGGTCATGTTCTGGTGGTGAATGAGAAAGGCTGATGTCTTGCGAATCCGGCCCGACACGGTGATGCGCTCGTGGACGCGACGTGGTTCGTAGTGTCCGACCTTGCGGCGGAACAGGCGAATCAGACGCCGATCGATCGCGAAATTACGCGGCCGCTTACCCCAGTGATAATCGATGCGGCAACTCTCGAGCGCATCCCAGCAGCCTTCAGCAATCGTGACTTTTAGCTCCTCGACAAAGCGGGGTGTCAATTCCTCATCGGCATCGAGGTTAAGCACCCAGTCACAACGGCACTGCGCCAATGCATAGGCTTTCTGTGCGCTGTAACCACTCCATTCCTTGAAGAGAACTCGGACATTGGAGTAAGACGCGGCAATTTTCTGGGTGCTGTCAGTACTGCCGCTGTCGACGACAATGATTTCCTGAAAAACGCTGAGTTGATCCAGCAAGCGGCCGATCGTGTGGGCTTCATTCAGGGTGATAATGTAGACGCTAACCGGAAGCAGGGTGCTCCTTGTCATGTAACTCTCCCGCAGGGTGTTCCCTGACTTATTTGGTGGCAATTGTGCTGCCAGGCGCCGCTTACTGCCAGTATGTGCACTAAAAAAAAGGGGCTCCAGTGATGGAGCCCCTCTTAGTCTTGGTGCGTTGCCTGACCCGAGGGACAGGCAACGCCTTGTCATGGCTCTGAGTCAGAGCTCACAACTAGCGACTGGTTTAGAAGTCGTAGACCACTCGAGCGTACAGTGAACGACCCATCGGATCCTGCAATTCACCGATTACACCGGCGAAGTCAGGAGTACGCTGGGCTTGACGATCGAACAGGTTACG
>JALRBQ010000095.1 GCA_023257655.1 Pseudomonadales bacterium | reverse complement strand
CCGCATCCGGGAAAATTTCCGACGCCAGCGCCGCGGTAGCGCCGAAGAACTGATTAACCTGTCGCTGAACCAGACTCTCAGTCGAACACTGATCACATCCGGCACCACCATGATGGTCATTGTGAGCCTGCTCGTGATCGGCAGTGAGTCAGTGCGCGGCTTCTGCATCGCAATGGCGGTCGGCATCGGCGTAGGCACCTATTCCTCCATCTATATTGCCAGCGCTATCGTGCTATATCTCAATGTCACTCGGGAAGATCTCATGCTGCCCGTGAAGGAAGACATCTCTCAGGTTTAGTCTCACGTCTGGGTTTGGTTCTCGGTCTGGGGAGAGTCTTTTTCCGAGCCCATCTCTGAACTCCATCCCTGTACCCCATCCCAATCCGGTTCCCCGCAGGCCAGACGAGTTGCGCCGGGGCCAAAATTGTTCGACACTGTCCGCCGCCTGCTTCGCGAATCAGGACCACGAAGCGAATTAACATCTCGTTAACACCACGTTAACACTACGAAGAAGAGCGCCGATGACCCTGCGAATGCGCCACCTGTTGCTTGTGCTGTGTCTCATGACTCCCGCTGTTGGCCCGGCCCAGACACCGGACAGCCAGACACTCGTCACTCGATTGTGGCAAGCCCGCAGCGGCGAGGAATCCAGTTCTGCCCGCGCCGATCTGATTACCGCCGCCCCGGATATCAACACCTTGTACCAATGGCTCAAGACAGGGCCCACCTATGTCGGCGACGTCCCCCGAGGTAGACAGGAGGGTGCCCGGCTCACAGCGGATGGCACACGTTTCCCGTATGTCGTGGTGGTACCGGAATCCTATGATCCCGCTCGGGCTTACCCGGTGGAATTCATGCTGCACGGTGGTGTGAGCCGGCCGGAGTGGGAGGCCGGTGGTGACTGGTGGCGACGCGGCTACGACGGCTTTCTCGAGCTGGAACAGATCACGGTTGTCCCCGCAGCCTGGGATGAAAACTTCTGGTGGCAGGCGGGTCAGGCCGAGAATCTGCCGGCGATTCTGCGTGGACTCAAACAACGCTATAACATCGACGATAATCGCGTTTATCTCACCGGCGTCTCCGACGGCGGCACCGGCACCTATTTCTTCGCCTTCAAACAGCCGCTGCACTGGGCGGCCTTTCTGCCCTACATCGGCCATCCGGGAGTATTGCGCAGCGTCCAGAGTGGTGGTGGCTACGCCCTGTATTTTGAGAACCTGATGGACCGCTCCCTGTTCATCGTCAATGGTGAGAAAGATCCGCTTTACCCCGCCTCCTCCATCGTGCCCTTCATTGAGGTATTGAAAGAGGCGAACATCGACCATGAGTTCACGATCATTGCCGATGGCGGACACAATACAAACTGGTTACCTGAGCAACAGGCCCGCATTGATGCCTTTAAACAGTCCCACGTCAGGGAACCTTTTCCGGAACATCTGATCTGGGTCGCCGATGACGACTCCCTCTACAACCGCAATGCCTGGCTGCGTATCGATCGCCTGCAGAGTCCCGGTCGCCCGGGGCTCGTCGAAGTCGATCGCAGCGGCAACGAGTTCACCGTCAATGCGCAGGGCGTTGCCGGCTTCACGTTGTTGCTCAATCCCGAGGAGATCAATTTCAACGAACTTGTGCGTGTCTCCGTCAACGGCGCAACGCTGTTCACCGGACAAGTGTTACAGGATGCCGAGACACTGTTGAATTCAGTGGAACGGGAATACGACCGTTCCCTGTTGTATTCGGCCGAGCTCAGTGTGCAGTTGCCGGACTGATGCATCCTATAGACTGTTGCGTGCGATAGACTAATGCGCGCGATAGAAGGATATCCGGCACCTCTTTCAGCGCGCTCCTCGCGGCGCTTCCGGGAACACTCGAAACAGCAATCCGAATTGAGACTGCTAACAACGACAGAGAGGTTTTACAGTCCGGCCGCTTTTCCCTATAGTCTACAAGCCGACCCAAACCGGTTGAAATACCAACAATAAAAAGGACGACGAGCTCATGAGCGAATCTGTTAGTGCCACCAGTTCTCCCGCAATGCCGCGCAAGGAACTGACCCTGCGGGTCATCGTTCTTGGTCTTATCCTGTCAGTCGTCATGGGTGCCGCCAATGTCTATGTCGGATTGCGAGCCGGCATGACAGTTTCCGCCTCGATTCCCGCCGCTGTAATGGCGATGCTGCTGTTCAAGATGTTGTTCAAGAATTCTTCGATTCTCGAGGCGAATCAGGTCCAGACCTGTGCCTCGGCCGGTGAATCACTCGCCGCCGGTATCATCTTCACCATGCCGGCCCTGGTGCTGATCGGTTTCTGGGACAGCTTCGATTTCTGGTCCGTCACCCTGATCGCACTCACCGGCGGCTTGCTCGGCATCCTGTTCATGATTCCGATGCGCAAGGTGTTCATCCTCAATAACACCGATCTCGCCTATCCTGAAGGCGTGGCGTGCGCGGCTGTGCTCAAGGCCGGGGACGAGGCGTCACAGGAAGGCGAAGCGGGCAACCTGATTTATGGCGGACTGATTGGCGGCGCGGTCGCGATCGCCGCCAAGCTGTTTCATGTCTTGGCCGGAACCCTGGAAGCGGCAACCACTGCAGGCTCCCGAATTTTCTATTTTGGCGGTGACCTGTCTCCGCTGCTGCTGGCAATCGGCTACATCGTGCGCCTGAACGTTGCGGCACTGATCTTCATCGGCGGGGCGATTTCCTGGGTTATCCTCATCCCCCTGCTGGGCGGCGCCGAACAATTCGCCGCCGACCCCCTCGATGGCGCCTATACCCTGTGGAGTACCGAGGTGCGGTATGTCGGCGTCGGGGCCATGGTATTGGGTGGATTCGCGTCGCTGTTCTCGGTGCGACAGGGTCTCATCGCCGCCATCAGCGAATTGCAGGCGAACCTGAGCGGCAAACTCACCAGTGTCGTGGATACTGAACGTGATATTCCGACGTGGGCTATACTCACACTCGGTACCGGGTGCGCGGTGCTGCTCGCCATCGTTAACTTCGGATTCACCGGTGGCTACGGCATCACTCTGCTCTCCACCGTAGTGATGTTGGTCATGGGCTTCTTCTTCACTGCGGTAGCCAGTTACATCGTCGGTCTCGTTGGCAACTCCAACTCGCCGGTGTCGGGTATGACGATTACCGCGGTGCTGGTGGCCGGGGGCATGCTCTGGCTGTTTAACTACAGTGGCATGGAAGCCATGGTGGCAACTCTGGGCGTGGCCGCCATCGTCTGCTGCGTCGCCGCCACCAGTGGTGACGTGTGCAATGACCTGAAGACAGGTTCGATGGTCGGCGCGGCTCCCTTCCGGCAACAGATCATGCAGATCGCCGGCGTCTTCGTCGCCGCCCTGATCATGTCGCCGGTTTTGAATCTGCTCAACAACAATGTCGAGGGAGGTATCGGCGGTCGCGAATTGAGTGCACCACAGGCCAGCCTGTTTGCCTCGCTCGCCCGCGGCTTCTCCGGGGAAACGGTGCTGCCATGGGACATGATTGCGTACGGCGTGTTGCTCGGTATTGGCATCCTGCTCGTTGATGCCTGGCTGAAGAAACGCGGCGGCAGCTTTCGCGCTCACCTGATGCCAATCGCGGTGGGCATGTACCTGCCCTTCGGTCTGGCGACACCGATTCTGATTGGCGGCATCATCGCCCACTATCACTCAAAGCATGTACCTCCTTCGGAAAACGAGCGTGTGCTGCATCGCGGTGTGCTGTTCTCTTCGGGAGTCATCGCCGGTGAAGCACTCATGTCGGTGGGGCTTGCCTGTCTCACCGCGCTGGGATTGCAATCACTCGATCTCGGCCTGCCCGCGGGTGCCGTGACGAGCCTGTCTGTGGTGGCGGCAATTGCTATCGTCTATGCCTTTTACCGATTAACAAAACCCATCGCCTGAACCCGTCGTGGCGAGACCGTTCCTGATTCTGCAGCTGCGTCCGGAAGATGACGCGGCTGACGATGAGCTGGCAGCGATTCTGCGCTACGGTACGCTCGCCGAGAGTGACGTCAGACGTGTACGACTCGAGCAATCCGGCATGCCGGAGATTCGGCTCGACGATTACGCCGGCATCATCGTCGGCGGCAGTCCGTACGATGTAAGCCGGCCAGAACCACAGAAGACGCCGATCCAGCGCGAGATCGAGGCCGGTTTCCTGCGCTTGTTCGATGCCATCGCCGCCGTTGACTTCCCCTTTCTCGGCTGTTGTTCCGGCAATGGTCTACTCGGCAAATACTGCGGTGCGACAATCTCGGGTCGCTTTGCCGAGCCGGTAGGTGGCGTGGATATCACCCTGACCGCGGCCGGCAAGCAGGACCCTCTGCTGCACGGATTGCCAGACTCTTTCCGGGTGCTGCTGGGCCACAAGGAAGCAGTTGATGCATTACCGCCCGGATGTGTGTTGCTGGCGACCGGCACTCACTGCCCGGTGCAAATGTTCCGGCTACAGAACAATATCTATGCGACCCAGTTTCATCCGGAGGCCGACGCCGAGGGCTTCAAGGTGCGCATCAACGCCTATCGCAATCACGGCTATTTCAGCCCGGAATCGGCAGACGTACTGATTGCCGCGGTTGAGCAGGAACGCACTCCCGAGGCACAATCCCTGTTGCGACGCTTCGTGCAACGCTACGGCTAGCACGAGCTAGAAAATAAAGAGGGGTTCTTTATGATCTATGAAGTCGAAGGCGACATCATGCTGACACGAGCGGCCGTTATTGCGCAGGGGGTGTCGGTGAATGATCCGATGACGCGGGGACTGGGCCGCAAGCTGTCGGAAAAATTTCCGGTCATGCGCGACGAATTTCAACAGTGGTGTGATGCCACGCAACCGGAACCCGGAGCCATCTGGATATGGGGCAACGCCGACAAGCTGCGGGTTGTCAATCTTGTCACCAGCGAACCCGGAGATCTGGCACTGAATCGCCCGGGCAGACCCACCAAGATCGCGATCAATCGTTCCTTGCGGGCACTCGCCCGCCTGGTGCTGGAGGAGCGTCTACCCTCGATTGCCTTGCCCAAGCTGGGCGAAGGTGCTGGTGGTGTCGACTGGCTGGAGGTACGGGGCATGATGCACGCCCAGCTCGGACAATTGCTGATTCCCCTGTTCGTGTATTCACACGAAGTCGTCGGCATGCTGGCATCTGAACCGGGGATGTAATCAGCGTGGCGGATCAATCGCATCGTTGATCGAAGTATTGAGCCGGAACCAACCTGCCACGGCATGTCGATCGCGTTGTGTCGGCAGCACCTCGTGGGGAAACTCTTCACTCAGAAACAGCACGAGTGTTCCAAAACCCGGAATCACCTTTACCAGTTCGGCCTGCGTCTGCGGATCGTAGATCACGAGCTCTCCACCCTGATCCGGCTCCCAGCCCTTGTTCAAATAGACCACCAGCGAGAGGATGCGATTGCTGTCGCCCTTAAAGGCATCGACATGCTTGCGATAGAAATCGCCGACCTGATACAGGGACAAATGACTCTCAAAGGAGAACAGCCCCAGAAACAGTCGCCGGTTCAGATACAGACGCAGGCGCGTAGTCCAGGCCAGCCACGGACCGCTGCCGATGTCATCCTCTTCAATCCAGTGGATCGAGTTGCGGCGGACGAACTGGTTGTGCACCTGGTCGCGCCCACGACCGACACCGGCGGTATGAAACTGGTCCTGCTCGAGGATGGCCAGACAATCCAGCAGGCTCGCGGCCAAGGCCGGTGGCAGCGCGGCCGGCAGAATGACATAACCCTGGGATTCCAGCGCGGCGGCGATCGACTCAAACAGCGCCTCGTCATCGGCGGGCCGCGTTGTGGTGTCCTGGATCGGATGCATTGCGAGTACCTGTATTACCTGCGGCAGCAATTTTGGAACTGCTATTTACAGCACATTACCGCGACTGGCAAGCGAATCCGTTACCGGCAATCGCGATGCTCACGATAGATTCCCTCTACCCACTGCAGGACCGGACGCTCGCGCCAACGCACGAGGTCCGCGCTCACCTGCGGGGGCAGTTGCAACGCTACATCGAGATCCGGTGGTTGCACCAACGGACCGATCAGGCTTGCTGCGGTGATGTCGGCACGACTCAGGGCCGATCCATGCAGGTAGGTGCGGCCATCCGCCAGCAGATCATCCAGCCAGTCCAGTTCCGCTTCGATCCGGGTACAGGCATCCTTCTGCTGAGCCGGTCCCAGATCCATGCGATTAATCATGATGCCCCGGATGCGGGGCCAGGCAAGTAACACAAACAGACGCGACACGCCGGTGAGATCGCGCATGAAGATGGGCCGCACGGTGTGCGGGTAGGAGACCAGCGCCTCCGAATAAAAATACCGGCGAATCTGCACTCCCATGATCGCGTCCAGGCGCTGTTCGGTAGCCGCCACCGCCGCCGGTTGCTCGCGACATAGCGCGACTTCACGCATTGTGTGTTTCTCTGCCCAGTCGATGATGGCACTCGAGCCCTGAATCACCTCGTCGTCGACTTCCAGAATCGGCAGGCTCGAGACGGGCAGCCCCAGTCGCTTTGCATAGCGCCCATGCAATCCCGGTGCGAGATACTGCACGGCGAACTCGATACCATAAAAATCCAGCGCCCAGCGCGCCTTCTCGCAATAATGAGAGATCGCAAAAACTGACAGTCTCGGTGTCGACATCGGGTCCTCCAGGGGACGTTAGCTAACGGCATACTAGCCTGACTGCTCCGCTGTGGAAATGTGAGCTGTTGCTGGCCCGGAGTCAGGGCGACATGAGTACCATCACAGGGGGCCGTTGCATGAGCGCCGTCAAATCACAAAAAGGGGCGAGTGAAGAGGCGCGGAGTAAAATTATCGTAAAGATAATTGACGCAATCGGCTGTGGGCTGGACGCCAGGGTACGCACCCTGACTTTATCAAACGCGGAAATCGCGGTACTGTGTGGCGCTCAATTTCCTGGCAACGAAACCCGATGGGGTCGCACACTACGGGGGCAACGTGTGACGATGTCAATTATCCCGCGAACACTGCTGTTGTTGATGCTGTTGCTTGTGGCTGCCACTGGCAGCGCCCAGACCTCCGTCGAGGAACGGGTTGACCCTGCCACGACCGCGGCGGATTCACTCGAGGCGCTGCGCACCGCTCTCATCACCGATACCGCGCTCCAGAATGCCACCATCATCGCGCTGCGCACGGCGCTTGGGGCGCGCGAACAGATTGCCGTCGTACGGCGTGGCCGTTTTACTGATGACATCCGCTTCTATCTCGAGAGCTTTCGCGGCATTCGTGATGCCACCATTCAGTCGACGATACAGAACCGGTACAGCGCCGCGCGAGCGGACCTGCTGGAGCCACGCTTGCCGGCCAGCATTGCGCAATTGGTAGAGCTCCTGGAGACGCTTGAGTAATGTCCAGGGCAGGCGAGTCGAGGCAAGTGATTGCCGGATTGCTGCGCACCGTGCCCGTCTGAGCGGGACCCGATCCTGAAGCCGGTGCGCAGCCGGAAGACGCGCTCAGCGTCGTGGCATATCCCGTCGCCCGTTGACGATGGGCGGGAAATCCCTGACCTCGTCATACACGGCAGTAACAAACCGATCCTTGCTCTCCTGAGTGTCACCTTCGGTGGTAGCGTCGTAGGGCGCGGTGACATTGGCCGCCAATACCTGGGCCAAGGTCATACCGTCATTGCGCATGCGCGTAACGCGATTAAGAATGTCTTCGACCATCGCCCGGTATGGCAATAAATCTTCGCGATGAATCAGTGTGCCGTGACCCGGTATCAACCAGGTATCTGGACCAGCGATCGTTTGTAACAGGTCAATGGCCTCGATCATGCCGCGGATAGAACCGCCACTGGTCTGTGCGGCGAAGGGATAGCCGAAATTGCGATAGAAGTCTTCGATATAAACCACATTGGCGTTGCGAAAACGCACCACGGTATCGCCAGCGGTATGGGAAGGCATCATTGGAATGAAGTCGACAATCTCGCCATTCATCTTCAAGGTGACCGCCGGCTCGCCGGCTTTGTCAGGATCATAGCGATACGTCACCACCGGGTAGCCATCGGTATCCGGTTCTTGTGCCGGTCGGCCACCGGGTCGCGGCATGATCAGATCCAGTTGCAGATTCTCCTGGGCGAAGATCAGCGCGCCTTGCTTGCCGAAGAACGCGTTGGCACCGGTGTGATCACTGTGCACGTGTGAATTCACCAGCACCCGAATCGGGCCATCGGTGAAAGAACGAATCGCGGCATAGGTTTTCTCGGCGACCTGGCGATTCTGGGTGTCGACCAGCAGCACGCCATCCGGACCAAACAACACCATGGCGCGACCACCGGAGGCATCCGGATGGTTGCGATCGATGCCCTGGGAACCATGCAGTGTATACAGGTTCGGCGACATCTTCTCGGTCACAAAGATTTCGACTTCATCCCAGGGAGTCTGGTAGTCGTCAGCGAACTGGTAATCGCCTTCGCCGGTAGGGATCAGTATTTGCGGATAGCTGGTCTGGGCGCTAGCCGAGAGCGACAAGCTGCCAAGCAGTGCCAGGAACATTAACGGAAGGGGTGTTCTCATGCGCTGTCTCCATCGTTATTCTTGCTGACTCTTCCAACCGGAAAAGACGGGAGATCGTGCGGGAAATCCGGCGGACCGCTGGGTCCACCGTGCAATTGGTCGGGGTGGCGGGATTTGAACCCACGACCCCTGCCTCCCGAAGACAGTGCTCTACCAGGCTGAGCTACACCCCGATACCGAATGCCGCACTAGTTTACTCGATTTAGGGTAAACCGTTAATGTTTCGATGACGGGGATCGCGGTTCAATTTCAGGGATACCAAAACTGCTGATGGCAGCTCTCGCACGCGGCATCGAGGTCACCGCCAGCATCACTGAGCCCTTTCGCGTTGCGGGCATCGATCATCAGGATGGAAGTCTGGGCAACCCGATGCAGGGCTTCGCTGTGTGCTACCCAGTCTGACCAATGGGATTGCATCAGCTCGGCGATCTGGGTCGGGCTCAGTTCATATTCGGGGCTCTCCACGTCCGGTGCCGCCACTGCGCGACCGGGAATGACGATCAGGTTGCTCGCCTCGGCGAGTTCAACCGCACTGGCACGTAGCGTGGCCCAGTCTTCGTCAGTCTCCGGTCCCTTCTCGACGATGCCTTCCGGTGTGACATCGACGGCGATGGCATTCCACAGGGAATTTGCCGCCGGCATGATAATGGCATCCATCACTTCGACGAGCGTGGCATCCGGATGATACGGCAACGAGGGGGATTGCTGGGCATGGAGCGCGGTGCTGATACCCAGAACGAAGCAAGCGGTAAGGAATGCGCCGGTTCCAACCGAGCGCGTCTTGCGGGATAAGGCCATGGCGGGTTACCTCGTCAGACAGGCAGGAGGAACCCAGCTTACGCCCGGGATCGGTTCGGTTCAACGTCGCCGCCGGTCGCTAACGTGAGTTTACGGTTAAGTAACGGCGTTATCTGTCACGGTCGGCAGGGTATCGCGGGTCGTCAGGGTAGAGGTGGCTGTGGCTCGGGCCGCCCCGTTAAAGCCGACCCCGATCAGGGGACATAGACGTTCATGCGCTCCGTCTCGAGATCGAACGTTGTCACGAAATGCTTCAGCACTTCATACCCCACCGCGCCGCTGGCCTGCTGTCCGCCACTGCGACGCCCCATGCGTTGCTGGGCGGCCTGATCCCCCCCTGCAGTGAGCGCGCCCGGAAAGGCAACATTGATATTTCCCAGTTCATACGGACCGAACATCAGTGTGTCGACGGTGCTGCTCGTAGCGCTGCTGTCCTCGCTGGTTAATCCGAGTTCAATCGCAGCGTCACGGGTTAAACGCAGCGCGCCGGGATATTCCAGTTGCACATCCAGCCACACGGGCTCTTGCTTATTGATCGCCACCTGGATCGCCATGCGCCCCTGCAACAGCTTCATTTTCAGATTTGCCGACTCTTTCAGATTGACGGCGCTGCGTTTCATGAAGCACAGCTTCGACTGTGCCAGATTCATCTGAATCACGAAACTGTCGAACATCAGCAGGCTCAGATAGACGAACTCGCCGGGATTATCCAGCACGTACATCCGGTCGATCTCGAGATCCTGCTCGAACAAGGTGATCGGCACATCGCCCACCTGACCGACAATCGCCGGAATCGCCGACCAGACACGGTTGCGACTGGGCACAGGCTCAATGTTCGCGCCGAGACTCTCTGCCAGCGACTTCGAGATGCCGATTGGCAGGATGCCGGTATTGAGTACCGCTGCCGTCGGGCGACCGCCTGCCTGCATGGCAACGGTATTGAAGCCCGCACGCGGCGTGATCTCGGCGCAGTTATCTGACTGTGCCAGCACAGCCGGTGAAAACAGCACTAACGCTAAGGCAGAAAGGAAGGATGAGCGAGCCATTGAATAAGCCTCCAGTCGCTGGAAACCCGTATCAGGTTGTGGGCATGAGTTGTAGGTATGAGGTTTAAATAGGAAGAGAGGCTACCGGGCGCTGGGACAGGTCACAGGTGCCTGTTCTTCTTGTTTGACGCACAGTCTAGCAGGGCCGCTATAAAGGGGAAGTGCCCGTGGTCACCCGACGCGATGATTGCCTGCCCGTGTGAGTTCAGCCGAGGCAAGCCTTGCGATGGCGAGGATCCAGGCAGCAGCCGGCAGGGGACTTCGGAGGGACATATCACTATACTGTGGCAAGACTTCCAGAAAGGGATTGCCGATGAAAAACCTGTGCGGCCACCGACTGCGTGCCTTGCCCGAGCTGTATGCCGAGATGCAGCACTACCTCGAGTCGACGGAAGCAGATATCGACAGGTATGGCGAGGGCGCCTTTCTCAACAACTTCGAAGCTGAACTGGCCGCAAAGCTGGGTCTCGAAGCCGCGGTATTCCTGCCCAGTGGCGTCATGGCACAGCTGGTCGCAATCAAGTTGTGGGCGTTGGACTCAGGCCTTGAACGCTTCGCCTGTCACGAAACCTGCCACTTGATCAACCACGAGGAAGAGGCGTACCGCGAACTGCTGAAATTTGAGGTACAGCTGATCGGTACAGCCGATCGCATGCCCTTGGCTGACGATCTGGATTCACTCTCCGCTGATTCAGTATCGAGCCTGATCTACGAACTGCCCCTGCGGTCACTGGGCGGCGAGTTGCCGACCTGGGATCAGTGGTGTGCGATCAAGAGGCTGTGTCGGGACAGGGGCATTCGCCTGCACATCGATGGCGCCCGGGTGTTCGAGACCGCCACCCATTTCGGCCACTCTGTCGCTGAGATCGTTGCGGGAGCTGACTCGGTTTTCCTGTCTTTCTACAAGGGTTTTGGTTCCACCTCAGGTTCCATGCTGCTCGGCTCTGCCGACTTCATTCAGCAGGCGAGGACCTGGATTCGACGCTTCGGCGGCAATCTCTATCAAATCTATGCACTCGCCCTGCCCGCCCGCTTGAACTACACCCGACGCCTCGACCGGTTTCCCGACTACGTGGCGAAGGCGAAACAGATCGCCCAGCTCTTGCAGCAACACTTCGGACTGACGATTATCCCGGCCACGGTGCAGACCAATATGTTTCATGTCGTGCTGCCACTCGAGCCGGAGATACTGACAGCACGACTACAGGGGTATACCGCGGCAAAACTGAATCTGCCGATCTGGACCGATGCACCAGTGGCGGGGATGAGTCGCTGTGAGTTCACGGTAGGCGATGCGACGCTGGAATTCTCCGATGAAGAGATCATTACGATCTTTGAAGACGTATTACAGGTTCAGACGCAGTCGTAAGAGGTTGTTCAAAGCATGGAACAGTCATCGCAATCCAAGCCGCTGGACCCACCCGAGTCCGCGATCGTGACCGAGGACAAGGCCAGGCTGAGCGCGCAGGAGATCTATACCACCTTGCGCGAAATGATCAACAGCCTCGAGATTCAGCCAGGTGCGCGCATCACCGAGTCACAACTCGCCGACTATTTTGCGGTGAGTCGCACGCCCATTCGGGCGGCGCTGCACAAACTTGAATCGGACAAATTGCTGAAGATAAAACCGAAGCAAGGCTGCTTCATCCGCAAGATTGAACTGTCGCAGATCTCACAGTACTACGATGTCCGTGTCACGCTGGAGAATATGGTGCTGACCGAGATTTCGCGGCAGACGGATAATGCGCAGTTACAGGTGCTCGCGCAGCAGTGGGATCCGGCACGCTGCGAATTCGGCGTACAGGTTACGCACGAGCTCAAACTCGCGGCCGAAATTTTTCACGTCGATCCGGCAAAGTTGTCCCACAACACGGTGCTGCAGAATTTTATTGCCGACATCAATCAGAAGATTCGCGGGGTGCGCCTTCTGGGATGGCCAGATGAGAAGAGTGTCAGTGAAACCTATGAAGAGCACCACCGCATCTGCCACCTGCTCCTATGTGGCGATCTCGCGACTGCACAGGCCGAGATGACGGTGCATATTCGCAATAGCCAGGAAAAAGCGAGTCAGGTGACGGTTCAGCAGCTGTATACGAATCGAAATTTCAGGCAATTCACCTAGGCCGCGCTCTCGATTCCCTGATGGCGAAATTTTCTTTGCGTCAGGCCACACAGACCGTCTTGATATTCACGAATTCCTTCATACCGTAGTCGCTCAACTCGCGACCGTAACCGCAAGCGCCGAGACCACCAAAGGGCAGACGCGGATCGGATTTTACGAAGTCGTTGACAAAACAGGCGCCCGAGCGAATGCGATTCGTGGCAATGTCTTCACCGAGTTCGAGATCCTGGGTGAACACGGCAGCGCCAAGTCCGCTGCCAAATAGTTTCTCTCCGCTCGTAATGTTTGCCCAGGTTTACCGGGGCTTTTTTCTCTGCCCGATTCGCGTACACTCAGCTCGTCACCCGGCTCATGCTTGGCACGACTGGCAGAACGACACCTCCCGGCCTCATCGGCAGGTAATGGCGAACACTAATGGCCCGCGTTATTCCCTTCACGTCATTTGATGGACTCGCACTGAAAGCCTTCAGTTACGGTCCGGAAGACGCTGCCCACACCGTGTTGTGCCTGCATGGCCTGACTCGCAACCACAAAGATTTCGAACCCATGATCGAGGCGCTCGATCTCGACTGCCGCTTCGTTGGCCTGGATGTTCGCGGCCGCGGTGAATCCCAGTACGATCCGAATCCCATGAACTACATTCCGCCGGTATATGTGCGTGATGTGTTGACCCTGCTGGACATTCTGCAGACTCGAGTCGTATTGATTGGTACCTCGATGGGCGGACTCATGTCGATGTTGCTCGCGCCCCTGATACCGGATCGGATCATCGGTATCGTCATGAATGACATCGGTCCCGAGGTTAGACCCAGTGGCCTGCGCCGCATCGGCAAATACGTCGGCCGCAGTCAAGCCATGGCCGATTGGCAGGCAGCGGCAGCCTCCGTGAAAATGTTCAATGAGGCCGTCTTCCCGGCCTACGATGACGACGACTGGATGGCGTTTGCGCGTCGCACCTGTCGCGAACGTGAAGATGGGACTGTGATCATGGACTACGACCCGCACATCGCTGACTCGTTTGTCAGCGCTGCGCCTCCGCCAACTGCACAATATCTCGCCTGGCGGATGTTCTCGGGTTTGAAGAAGTTTCCCTTGCTGCTGATTCGCGGCGAGACTTCCGACCTGCTTTCCGATCGGGTAGCACGGCGCATGCTACGACGCCACACGAAGGCGAGACTCGTGGAAGTCCCCGGTATCGGACATGCGCCGCTGCTGAATGAGCCGGTTGTCATCGCCAGCCTGCGCCCGTTCCTGCTGAACTTGTTCGCAGCCGAACAGGAAGACACTCACGTCCGTCGGGCCTGATCGCTCCCACCGCCAGCCTTACTCAACGCGTTCCCGGCATGATCTCAAAGCCCGGATCGAAGTCGACGAGCACCGATGCCAGTTTCTGCAATACGCCGGCGTTACCCTGCACGGAACCCGCGCCTGATTGCAACAACTCAGCGAGTGTTGTCTGTCCCATGATCACCCGGTCGAGTTCACTACGATCGAGAGTTATTGTCGCATCGGCGGTCTCCGCTTCATAACCTTCGATATTCGTAAGCGTGCCGCCGCTCATCTCGATGATGAAGCGTTGACCCGTATCTGGTGTTATGAAGTTGATCGTGAAAGCCATGCCGTCGGCGATGCTGCTGTCGACGCGAATCGCCGTCGCATCCCACCACTGACTCGTTGTCATGGCGCGTGCCAGGCTCGGACTCGTGCCGCGCGGCGGTCCCACTGGTGGCGCGCCGTTTCTGAGCTCCTGTGCAGCGCCCAGAAACACATTACGCATGCTGGCACTTTCGTATTGATAACCGAGCTGTTCAAAGACAGCCGCCAGCAAGTCCTTGGCTTCGGCGTTGCCGGGCTCGGCATAGACCAGCTTGTTGAGAATTTCCATTGCCAGACGGTATTCCCCGGCGGCGTGCAATTCACGGGCACGCGCCAGAATCGGTGCCGCTCCTCCCATCATCTCAACGTACAATGGTGCCGACTCGTCGGGAGAGACTGGCGCCAGGGTCGCAGGATTCCCATCCCAATATCCGAGGTAGCGATTGATCACCGCGCGCGAGTTGTGCATCTCAGAGCCATGGTACTGCCGCACGCTCCACTGCTGCTGCAGACTCATCGGCACCTTGTACTCGTTGTGTATCTCGTTGATGGTGACGCCCTGATTGGCCAAAAACAGCACCTGATTATTGAGGTTGGCATAGGCATCCCGCTGGGCGCGCATGACTTCACGAATGCGCGCATTGCCCCAACGTGGCCAATTGTGTGAAGACACCATCACCTCAGCATCTTGTCCAAACCGGTAGAGCGCTTCGTTGATCTGCTTCGACCACTGCAGGGCATCGCGTACGAGAGCCCCACGCAGTGTGTAGATATTATGAATTGTCGCGGTGATGTTTTCCGCCGCCCAGAACACCTTGCTGTCGGGAAACCAGGCATTCATTTCTGCCGGCGCCTCGGTACCCGGCGTATTCTGGAATACGATGCGAATACCATCGACAACGTGCTCCTCGAAATCTCCGGTGATCGTGAGCGACGGTGCGATCAATCCAGTGGTGCCCGCCGCCAGCGCCTTGCCGATGGCTGAATCGACCTGACCGAACGGACTCTGGGGAATGACGCGGCCATATTGTAGTCCGGAACGTCGCGACATGGCGTTACCGGCGTAGACGTTTTCCGAAACCGCCTCCTGCATGAAGCCCACAGGCGCAATCACCTGCACTGTGCCAGCAAGCACGTCAGCCTCACTGACCACCCCCAGCACGCCACCGAAGTGATCGACGTGGGAATGGGAATACACGATGGCTTTAACCGGACGCGTTCCGAGTTGCTCATTCGCGAGTGCCAGCGCCGCGGCCGCCGTCTGACTCGTCAATAACACATCGAACAGTATCCATCCGGTCTCTCCCTTGACGAGTGTCATGTTCGCCAGATCGAAACCGCGAACCTGATAAATGAAATCCGGCACCACTTCGTACAGACCGAAATTCATGTTCAGTGTCGCCTGCCGTTGCAGGGAAGGATGAATGCTGTCGAATTCGGTATCGCCCAGCAGAAAATCGTAACGGCTCATATCCCACACGACATTGCCACCGGGTCCAAGAATTTGGCGCGAGGCCGGAGCTGCGAGAAAGCCACGACGGGACTCTTCAAAATCGCGCTCGTCCTCAAACGGCAGCGTCGCCCGCTGTTGTGCTTGCAGGGCACGGGTTGTTGCACTCGGTTCGAACCCCTTGGGATTAAAGTGTGCCTGGGCAATGAGCGCAGAGGGCAGCATCAGTCCCGAGAGACCGAAGCAGAATGTGAGAAGAAGCGGCTTAACAGCCGAGCGGATGCAGTGCATGGTGAAGTCTCCAGAGACAAAAACGGTGCCGGCTCCAGAGAACTGGAATCGCGACACCGTTTGTGTGTTTAGCTTTCACTCTGTCCACTTAATTCGAGAGTTTCAGAGTTGGTTTTTACAAGCGAGAACGCTCCAGTGTAACGTCAGCATTTCGCCACAGTGACTGGAACTGTCGTTCCGCAATGATTGCGTCCTGGATCTTGCCCTGCGCACGCAGCGCCTGGGCCAGTCCGAACGTGGTCCAGCCATTCTGCTGATTCCATTCGAGATCCTTGCGGTACACTGCCTCGGCTTCTTCGGCGCGACCGGCCTTCAGCAGTGCAGCACCCAGGTAGAGCCGGATGGATTGAGACCAGTCCGGTGGCTCGGTGTAGCTGAGGTTGTCCTGATAGTCCACGGCATGTCCATAGTGCAGGATCGCGGCGTCGAGATTGCCCTTCGCCTCCTCGATCTCGCCGAGCAGCGCGTGCATCGCCAAGGTCAAAACGTGGGAGGCCGGTGTCGGGCTCACACCGTAGTCGTCGACATCACCCTCGGCGATCATCGCCTTGATGTTGGCCTGCTCGGCCTCGGCGGCAGCGATGTGGCCCTTCGCGACGTGGGCACTGCCCATGGTGTAACTCCACAAGCCTTTCAGGTAGGGCGACTCAAGTTTGGCCTTCATCGCCTCGTTGTCTGCATGAATCTTGTCCCACTTGCCGAATATCTTGTCGACCAGGAAGGCGTGGGCGATCGTCTTCTGCCCGCGGAGACTCGTCGGATCGATAGTAGAGGCATTGCGAACACCCGCTTCTGACGAGGCGGCATAGTTGCCCTGCAGGTAATTGGCATAGCGCACGAAATCGAGCGCGTGGGCCGAATGGGACTTGTGGGACAGCGGATAGGTACCGATGTTCGGGAAATTGGTGCCGCCCCAGATATCGGCAAACTGCAGGTCCACAATCTGTGAACGCTCGTTGATGTCGATCGCCTTCTCATACTCACCGACCCGCAGGTAGATATGCCCTGGCATATGCACCATGTGGCCAGAGATTGGCACGGTGGACTCCAGTTTCTGCGCAGCTGGCATTGCCAACTCCGGCTGCGAGGACATCTCCATCAGGTGGATGTACAGATGGTTGGCACCGGGATGATCGTGCTCGAGTCGCATCGCATCTTCCAAAGCGGCTTTCGCTTCGGCAGTACCCCCGCGTGGATTGCCGTCGGCATCCCAGTAGTCCCAGCGCGTGGTATTCATGAATGATTCGGCCATGATGGTGGCGATATCGGCGTCATTGGGATACTTCGCTTTGAGTTGACGCATGGCATCCAGATAGGCGAAGTCGCGTTCCCGGCTATCGGGAATGGCGTCCTTGTTGTACAGCACGAACATGGCGTTGATCAGGTCACGTTCTATTTCGGTGCCGTTATTCGCCAGTTCCAGCGCAGTGCGAATGGCAGCGAGTCCGGCTCCCTGCGGGTCATCGGGCATGCCAGCATAGCGACTGTTGGGATTGGGTCCGGCGGCGTGGGCCAGGCCCCAGTAAGGCATGGGATTCGCGGGATCCAGACGGGAGGCTTCCTGATAGGAGGCGATAGACTCCGGGAAATAGAAGCTATACGCCATGCGCAGCCCCTGATTGAAGAAAGCCTGGGCCTGGGGGTTGTTGGTGGAAATCTGTTTGCCGTAGGTACCGCCTCCGGGCACGATGATGGCGAGTGCCTCATCCGCGGCTAGGGCGGCCGGGGCGAAGCTGGCCGCAGCGAGCGCTCCGGTAAAGCAGATGAGACCCATGAAGTTGCGCATAGAACCACTCTCCTTTTGCAGCCTGCCCGAGGCACCCGAATTGCCGGGACGCTGGACAGGGGCTGCCTGTAATTATTTGACTAGGCTCGGTCTGAGCGAGCTGGCAGTATACCCCAATATCCGGATTTGGGTTCGAGCGATCGCTAGATAGACCCAGCCCTATTCCACGCCGCCAATTTGAGGAGAGAACGATGACTGACATCCAAATGGATGTTTTCACCGACTATGTCTGACCCTGGTGTTACCTCAGTACCGTGAGTATTGACAGGTTGCGGCAGCATTACCCGGTGCAGGTGCGCTGGGTGCACTTTCCCTTGCACCCGGAAACTCCGCCGGAGGGACGCGCTCTGGCCGACCTGTTTGCCGGGCGTAATATCGAACCGATGCGGGCACGCATGCGCGCGCTGATGCAGGAAGCGGGCTTGCCCTATGGCGAGCGTACGCATACTTATAACAGCCGTCTCGCTCAGGAACTTGGCAAGTGGGCCGACACCCAGCCCGGCGGCGAGGCGATTCACGACCTGCTCTATCGCGCCTATTTCGTGGATGCGGTGAATATCGGTGACATCGGGGAACTGGTACGCATCGCCGGCGACGCCGGTCTGGAGACGACCACCGCGCGCCGCGTGCTGGAACACCGCGAGTTCCGCTCCCAGGTCGATGCAGATTGGCAACGCTCGCGCGCCGCCGGAATCACAGGTGTTCCTACTTTCTACAGCAATGAGCTTGTCGTGGTCGGCTGTCAGCCCTATGAGGTACTGGAGCGCTTCGTCAAACACCTGATGAGCGAGCTTTAAATCACTGCCTTGCCCTGACGCAGCAGTGGTTCTGATTACTACACTGAAACGGAAACCAGCATGACCACAAAAACAGTTCTGATTACTTGCGCGGATCGCTACATGGGCCCGGTCATCAAGCGCCGCTTCGAGTGTGAAGGGCATCGCGTCGTGTGCGGCGCCTCCCCGATGACGACCGAGGCCGAGGTCGAGGCCCTGGTCACTGCCGCCGGTGACATCGACATCGTCATTGCAAATCTCGCTCAGCCGCCCATGTCAGCGCCGGTCCAGAACATAGCCAATGCCGACTGGCAGGCGCTGTTCGATGCACTCGTGCATCCGTTGATGTATCTCGTGCGTGCCGTCACGCCGGCCATGCTCGCGCGACAATCCGGCAAGATCATTGCCGTGACCAGCGCGGCACCAGTGCGCGGTATACCTAATAACGCCGCCTATTGCGCGGCACGGGGCGCACAGAACAGTTTCCTCAAGGCCGTGGGGCTCGAGCTCGCTCGCAGCAACATCCAGGTCAACGCGGTGGGGCAGAATTACGTCAACAACGACACCTACTATCCTGACGACCTGCTCGATAATCCGAAATTTCTCGATCACGTCAGACGCAATGTCCCGACGAACCGGATTGGCAAAGCAGAGGAAACGGCAGAACTGGTGGCTTATCTGGCGAGTGACAACTGCACCCACATCGTCGGCGCCCTGATTCCACTCGCCGGAGGCTGGATCACCTGAGCCCGGCGCGAAGTCGAAGTCAGACCAGAAACCTAACAGTCTTTACTGGTTATACTGTCAGGCGGCAGGACTCGCGACAATGCCGCGGTCATGCAGGCGGGCAATCTCACTCGCATCCAGCGCCAGGGTCTCGGCAAGAATCTCTTCTGTGTGCTCACCGAGTCGTGGTGCGGGTCGCGGCGGCTCGCGTTCGAAGGCCGAGAAGAACGCGGGATACGAGGGCGTCAATAGCGCTCCGATGCCCGGTTGCTCAATGCGTGTGAACAAGGGATTTGCCGGTGAGCAATCCGGATCTTCTGTGACGAGCTGGCATAAAGTCTGATAGGGTCCCCAGCAGGCGCCGGCGGCGTCGAGCGCCGCGGTTACCGTGGCAAAATCCCGCGCCTGGAACCACGGCAGCAGCAGCGTGTAGAGTCGATCGCGCGCCTGGAATCGATCTCCTTCCCGGGCAAAATCCAGCTGTAATTCCTGTTCCAGTGCCGCCACAGCGGCCGTGCTCTCAGTCACGCGCACCAGTGCCTGCCATTGATTGGGGCTCACGCCCACCAGCATTACGCGACGACCGTCCCGGCAAGGAAAATCGTGCCCGAAGGTGCCAAAGATGTGATTGCCCAGTGGCTGCCGATCAACGCCATTTTTTTCGACCTCGGCGAGGTAACCCAGATGCCCCATCGTCGCGAGCGCCACATCGGCAAGTGCCAGAGTGATGAACTGTCCTTCTTGGCGCAGGCGACGATGACGTTCGGCGGCGAGCAGACTCAAGGCAATCTGCTGGCCAGCAATCACATCCCAGGCCGGGAAGGGATTGTTGACAGGTTCCTGTTGTTCCCCGGTGCCGGTAATGAAGGGCAGGCCCACCTTGCTGTTGACGGTGTAATCGAGCGCGCTGCCGCCATGGCGGTCGCCGGTCAGATTAAGATAGATCAGGTCCGCGCGGCGTTCGCGTAGTGCGCTGTCAGCGAGCCAGCCGCGCGCAGGAAAGTTGGTGACAAACAGGCCGTTTCCTGCTCCCGGTGCGGTGATCAGTCGGGCCAGAAGTTCCTGCCCTTCCGGGTGTCGAAAGTCGACGGCAATGGAGCGCTTGCCCTTGTTCAGGCTGTGCCAGTACAGGCTCTCTCCCGTCGCGGTTACCGGCCAGCGGCGATAATCAATGCCACCGCCGATCTGGTCGAAACGGATTACATCGGCACCGAGCAGCGCCAGGGTCATCCCGCCCGAGGGCGCTGCGATGAAAGCACTGCCTTCAATGACTCGCATACCATGTAATAACTGTTGCACTTTTACACCTTTCCCTACCCGATTCCGCGCGCGTTAGTGGACTCGCCAATGCCAAGACCCAGATAACCATTATTGATGACGACCTTGTTCTGCTCCAGCGACAGACAACGAAACGCGATCCGTTCCGATTCGTGCCAGATCTGGGTGCGTATCGTCTCTCCTGGATACACCGGGGAAGAGAATCGCAGACGCAGATGCTTGATGCGGGTCGGGTCATAGTCGCAACAAGTCTTTAACAATGCGTGCATTAGCACTCCAAGCGTACAAAGCCCGTGCAGGATCGGCGCCTTGAATCCAGCTTCCCTGGCGATTGCCGGCGAGGCATGCAAGGGATTCAGATCGCCACTCAGACGATACAGCAACGCCTGTTGGGGCAGGGTCGCCAGATCGCACACCGCATCGGGCTCGCGATCAGGAATCAGGTCGCCGCGGCTGACCGAACGCCGCTTGCCGCCAAAGCCTCCATCACCGCGGGCGAGGATGGAAGTGACCAGCGTGCAATAGTCGACGCCGGTCTCAACATCGCGTACGGTGCGTTCGGTGACGATGTACGCACCCATACGCTCACCCATGTCGCTGATCTCGGTGAAGCGCGCCGTGGCCTCTACGGTTGCCGCTGGCGGCAAGGGTGAATGAATGATGATTTCCTGGCTGGACTGCAGCAGGCGAACCCAATCCAGACCGATCTCCGGCAATTTTGCCCAAAATCCCGGATGCGCGAGAACCACTGCCAGACTGGGCACGACCTTGAGTCCTTCTTCATACACAAACGGCAGACTCTCGGGGTCGAGAGGATCCTTGCCCATGCCAATGCCCAGTGCATACAAGATGCAGTCCTTTTCGGTGTAGGTGTGTCGCACCGTCGGAAAGCGGTATTGCATAATCTTGTCGGGGTTCAAAGGCATGACTGGCTCGGGAGTGAATTTTCGGAATCAGGCATTGGCGATGAGAGTGCGCGCGATGACTTTCAGCGCAAGCACTTCCTCGGCACCCTCGAAGATGGACAAAACGCGGGCGTCGACGAAATAACGACTGACGGCGGACTCCTCGGCATAGCCCATGCCACCATGGATCTGCATCGCTTCCCGCGTGATCCATTCTGCCGTGCGGCAAGTGAACAGTTTCACGAGGCTGGCTTCCATCTGTCCGCCGCCAGCGTCGAGCAGGCGAGCCACAGCATAACTGAACTGACGCGAAGCCGTCAGATTTGCGAGCATGCGTACCAGCTTATTGCGAATCAGGCCGTTGGCGCTGAGCACCTTGCCGAAAGTCTTGCGTTGAGCGGCGTACTCCAGAGCCCGGTCGAAGGCCGCCTGCATCACACCGATCGCGCGCGCAGCAGTCTGGATGCGACCACCGGAGAACCCTGCCATCGTGTAGTAAAAGCCCTGCCCTTCTCCGGCTTCTGCTCCCACCAGATTCGCCTCAGGCACGAAGTAATCGGTGAAGAACAGGTCGTAGGAGTGCATGCCACGATAGCCGAGCGTTGCGATGGCCTTGCCTTCCAGTTTACCGCCGCCTGCTTGCGTATGAACGAACTGGTGTCCCGCATAAGCGGGCTTCTCGATTAAAAACAGGCTGAGTCCACGGTAGCCCTGGCTCTTGTCCGGATTGGTGCGCGCCAGTACGACCAGCAATTCGGAACGTCCGGCAAAGGTGCACCAGGTCTTGCTGCCATTGAGGAGCCAGCCGCCGTCGGTTCTGCTGGCCCGCAGCGACACCGCCGCCACATCGGAACCCGTATCGGGTTCGGTAATGGAAATTGCGCACAGTAATTCACCGGCGGCCAGACGCGGCAACCAGGTGCGTTGTTGTAATTCCGTGCCACCGGCAAGCAAGGCGCGAGCGGCAATCTCCGGCCGCGTAATGAGACTGCCAGCCGCGCCGAGTGAACCGCGCGACAACTGTTCCGTAACGACGATCATTCCCAGGCTATCGGGCACTGCATCGTCCTGCAAACCTCCGAAGCGCTGGGGAATGCAGGTGCCGAAGCAGCCGAGTTCCGCGGCTGCCTCGATCAGCGACGCCGGGATGTCGGTATCGTCGCGATGAATGGATTCAGCCAGGGGGGCAACAATTGTATCCGCGAACCGTGCGAAGGTCTGCCGCACCAGATCAATCTCCGAACCCAGTCCGGTAGGCAACGCCTCCGATCCGGCCTCAAGCAGCGCCGTACCGATATCCGTCAGGGTACTTTCATCCAGTTGCAGTCGTCTAACGAGAACGCTGGCCGCCGCCAGTGACTCCTCATTGAGATTGAGATCGACGGCGCGTATCTGCAGCCGCGCCAGCACGGAACCGGCGATTTCTGCTCTGAAAGCTGCGGCCAGGCCGGTGACCAGCGCGTTTGATCCGAAGCGATCCGCATAGGTGGTTATTGCCCGCTCGGCACTCAGTTCAGCGGCGCAGAACGCGAGGTCATAACAACTTTGCTGGTGGTTATCGAGCAGATCCGGATCAAATTTCTCCGCGCGAGTGCAGCGCTGCTTCAGATGATGCAAGCCTGTGCCAAGCAACTCGTGCAGTACTTCCATAGAGCGGGTGTCAGTGCTGAGATTCGGGAATTCGTGATTCTATTCGATTCGTCTTGTGAATGCGAAATCAGACTGGCGCTGCACCTGATCAATGCGCGGGGTTGAGCAGGGAATTCAGCACGTGATCTTCCCAGTTACCGTTCAGAAACAGATAGTCCTTTGCATATCCCTCTTTCTCAAACCACCCTTGAGTTTTCGCAAGTCCTGACCTCAACCTGTGGCGATGGCAGTGACTGGTTTATCCGCCGCTGCGCAACTTGCCTCCTTCGGCTCCGGTCAGCAGCTGCACGATTGTCTCGACGATTTGCGGCTCGAGCCCCTCGGTGTGACCCTTGTCGATTCGCACCACGTCTGCCACGATTCGTCCGCGCTCACAATCGGGGTACTGAAAAACTTCGGCTGTGCCCGGGCGCGCCTCTCTGCCCCAGGCCTTGGTCGCCGGATTCTGGTGCCCTCGGTCATAGGTCTTGCCGGCAATCGTATCGATAACGTTCGGTCGTTTCACACGCAAACTGCAATGATATTTTCCGGCCCAAAAAGATGTGCTAGGTAACGACACAATCTCGTGTTCGCCGATGGCAAAGATGTGGGAGAAGTCGCAGTCGGGTTCGACAGCCGCGGTCGCTGCGGGCGCAGGAGCGGTTGTAGGGGTTGGCTCCGGATCCGTCAGCTGGCGCGGTCGCCCGGCCTCAGGCGAACGCTCGGGAGCGCCGCCAAGACGCCCGCCGGAAAGACTCAGGAAGCCATCTACCTTATCCGTGAAATAGGGCGTACAAACCAGGCGACGGGAAGTCGATCCTCCTTGTGAATGTCCCGCCAGCCAGAAAGCCCGCAGGTGCTGTCGTCCCACGGCAGCAGTGACCGCATCGATGATGTTTTGCAGATATTCATCATCAACTTCAGACCAGCGGCGAGTAGGAGAATACGGCGTGGCAATGACCAGACGGTATTTTTCCTTGAGTTCCCAGGCTGGGAAATAGGCGTGCTGGTAAGCGGTGTTGGAACCGCCGCCGTGCAGGTTGAGAATAAAATTCACGTCCTCCCCTGGCTGGAGGTCGCACGGGTAGTCCAGCACATAGGTGCGCCCGGTATGCGGTTCTGTCACCGGCGCGTCGAGGGCCGGCGTGCAGTCAGAATTGAGCAGTCGCAAGGATTGTTGTGCCAGAACCTTGGGACTGCACAGCAGCAAGGCGAGTAGTCCGAGGACGAGTGAACCAGGGATGAGTGAGCCGGGGATGCGCAAGGCACCATCGAAGCGGAATCGGGTTATGTCAAAGCTCCTTTCTCTGCAATTCATGGTTTGCGTTATGTTCTGTAGTTCATGGTCTGTAATTTAGGGTCTGTAATTCAGGGTCTGTAATTCAGGGTTTGTAAAATATGAGCTGCTATTTTTCTCGCCGGACTACGACACGTGACTGGCGCCAAAATGCGCCCCGTCATTGGAAATGTCCAGCGCGACTCGGTGAACTCCCGCAATTTCCAGACAAGCTTGGGACAATGCTCTGCCGCGAGTGGCCATTGGGGAATGGAATCGGAGCGCGCCGAATGCCATACTCCAGCGCTCAGCCGGGCACTGCCAGTGAACGCTTCAAGTGGTCCCCGCAGAGGGACCCATTAAGCGGGTCCTTCAGGTGGATCTTTCAAAGGACCTCATATGATTCAACGCACATTGACACTTCTGATCTGGTTGATGCTGGCCCACGCCGCCATGGGGCGCGATACCGGCTACGCGCTCGAATGTCTATCCAGTGACACGGGGGATGTCCACCTGCTGTCATTCCTGGAGGACGACGTCAACAAGACGGCTCGACACTTGCAAATCGGAGACGTTGAGTATTGGGATCAGCACACCTGGACGCCTGATGTCCTTACTGTTACCAGCAACAGACAAGCGCGCGGCGATGCACAGCCCAGCGTCGTGTTCTCGGTGAATGTGAACCGTGCGACCCTGAGAGCAAGCCTGGTGACAGGCGCAGATGCGGAAGCGCCGACGGTGCTCCAGTGTCAGCGCTGGTCGCCTCGAACCCGCAACAAATAGTAACTGAATCTGCTGGAGTCAGATGATTGCGGTATCATTGCCGCTCCCGGCCTGACGACGCCCTGGATGGAAACTACCATGATCAAGCAACTAACGCTGTTTGCACTGACCCTCACTCTGACCACGGCCGCCTGCGCCCAGCAGGACTCCAATGTTTCTGACTCTGTGCGTGCGATGATCCTGCGCAGCCAGGAAGCGACCAAGTATCAGGATATCGGTCGCGTACAAACCAGCGTCCAGTATGAGGATTTCCTCGACGCCGTCGCCCGCTCCAGCGGTCCTCAGAAGCGCCAGCAGGTGGAATCCATTCTCGTGGAAATCTTCAGTGAACGGGCTGAGCTGAGTGAGATGGTGGTGGAGGGTCGGGCGACTGAGGCGCAGCTGAAAAGGGTTGCCGACTTTGATTATTTGCGGTTGCGATTGGCACCACTGTTAAACCCTGCCGAGTTGGCAATGTTCGACGAACGCCGCAAGGGTCCGTCGGATGCACAATTGAAAAAGGGCTATGCCGAGGAATTGCAACGGTTCGCCAGCGCGATGACAGATTCCAACAAGGACCTGGTACTGAACACGCTCGTGCGGCATATCCGAAGCAGCCAGAAAGAATCAGAGGGCAAGGCCGAGCTGAGCGTCGACGACCTGATCGGGCTGCAAAGCCGTGCCATGATGGAAACCGCCGAAGAATTGCAACCACAACTCGCCGGCGCGGAACTCGACGAGATGATGGCCTTTCTCAATCAGTTGCAAATGAACCTGTACATGAATCACGAGATGGCGGATGCGCCACGCCAGTGATATGACTTCTCGCCGCAATCGCGGCGAGCGCCCCTTCAGATCCATAACTGTCGAGAGCGCTGTCCCGAGCTGACAGGCGTTTACGAGTCAAATTCCACCACTGCATCCTGCCAGGCCTCGAACAACTCGACATACGCTGCCGAGAAGCCGTCGATTTTTGAACTCCAGGCTGTCGCCGAACTGCTCTTCAAACTGGCAAGCCATTCTGCTACCTCAACACGCTGGTGATGCAGTTTTGTCATCGTCATACGGGATTTCTGGCGCGCCTCAACAACACCCGCCGGGCAACTCTGCCAGGCAATAGTCGTTTTTGTTGCAGATTCCCAGGCCTCCTCATTAATCAGGCCGTCGATCTCGACTTTACTATTGATATGGGGAACGACGAGCGAGCAGGCTTCCCATATTTCCAGCGCGCTCTATTCGCTCTCGTTCGGTTTCCTGCGCCAGTGCGGTATTTGTCAGTAGTAGCGAAAGCGTTGAGGCTGTAAAGGCATAGTGGGACTGCATGCGCATTATTGCTCTTTCTCTTTGTCCACGTTGTCCACGTTGTCCACGGCTGACAACACTCTCTGACGGCTTGTGACTTCATTTGAAAATTAGACGCCGCGAGTCGCGAAAGCGATGACAAATTAACTACAGAAAGAGCGATCTACTAAGTACAGAATTTGTGAAGCCAAAAAAGCCGGGCCACCTCGCAGTGACCCGGCTTGTTTAATGTCGTCCTGTATCGGATTAACGTGTCATCAGGGTTTGTACATCAGATTGCGCATGGCGCCATGTAACTGAATTGAATACAGAATATCGTCGTTCTGAATCATACCGACAAAGACGACATTCTCCACTGGATCGATCCAGAACCATGAACCGGCAATTCCCCACCACCAGTGTGTGCCCTTTGGAGCACCGTTGAATTTTGCTGAGTCATCGACGATTGCAAAGTCAACACCGAACACATTGCCCGGATAGATGTTGGCAATGCCAGACAGATTCACGGGCAATTGATTGCTGCGCATGATCTGTACGGCGTCTTCGGAGAGAATGCGGGTGCCATTCAGAATGCCACCATTGAGATGCATCTGGGCAAATTTCATGTAGTCGCTTGCCGTGGAGGTGAGTCCGCCGCCACCGGAGAAGAATGCTGGTTTCTGCAGAAACGCGCCGGTATCGGTGCGGGTGAGTCCGCCCTCTTGCGCCGGCATGTACTGGCGAGCGAGGCGACTGGCTTTGTCAGACGTGACATAGAAGCTGGTATCGACCATGCCAAGAGGATCGAAGATACGTTCCTTCAGGAAAACATCGAACGGCTGCCCCGACAGGACTTCCACCAGATAGCCCTGAACATCTACAGAGATGCTGTAGACCCACTGTGTGCCGGGCTGATATCCCAGGGGAATGTCACCGAGTTTGGGAATCTGCTGGGCGAGCGTGGTGTCGCGTCCCAGTATGCCTGCTTTGATATAGGCGCTCGCGACCGGGCCCGAGGACAACGGCGGCACATACATCAGACCGCCGGTGTGGCTGACCAGCTCACGAATCGTCATCGGATGGTCCGCTGCTTCGGTCGCCATGCTGCCGTCGGCGTTCTCTCCGGTGAATACCTGCAGGTTGGCCAGCTCAGGAATGTATTTCTCTACGGGATCACTCAGCTGGAACTTGCCTTCGTCGTGCAGAATCATCAGCGCCGTGCCGGTTACCGGCTTCGTCATGGAGAAGATTCGGAAGATCGAATCGGTTGTCATGGGCACCTTGTCTTCGACATTCTGATAGCCGAAGGCCTGGTTCATCTGCACCTTGCCATTCTTCGCCACCATGGCCACAACGCCGGAAAGTTTGCCGGCATCGACCCTTGCCTGCAGATCGGCAGCGATGGCATCCAGACGGGATTGCTCGATCTCGGCCGCGACAAGCGAGCTCGACAGGATCAGCGTCGCAAGGAAAGCGAGGGTGAGCCGCACTGAATAATGGAACCGTGACATAAAAGTATCCCCTTTGCTGATACGCGTGAAAAATTTGGAGCGCTATTAAAGCATCAATACCCGGAGCGCGACAGTACCCTCAGAACTGCCCGACCCGCTGTCTACTCTCCCCGACGCGTGAGTGCGGCATCGACGAGCCGGGTGAAATCCTCCCGGAATCCACCACCATTGGACGGCGAGACCTGGGCCATGATCACGATCACGAGATCTTGCACCGGATCGATGAAGAAGCGGGTTCCGGCTGATCCATCCCACCAGATAGTGCCCTGGCTGACCGGAAAACTGTAGGCGGTCGGGTCCATGACGAGATTGAAGCCGCCCAGAGTCCAACCCGAGCCGAGCCAGTAGCCGCTGTCGCCAATCGGCATCGCGGCCGGAGGAACTGCATTGTGAAACGCGAGTTCCGCAACTTCCGGCGCCAGTACCCGCACGCCATTCAGCTCGCCGCGATTGAGGATCATCTGTGCAAATCGCGTGTAATCCATCACGGACGACAGCAGACCAACACCACCCTCGATCAGAGTCGGCTGCTCGGTGAACGGTAGTTCCTCAATCTCATAAGGCATTAATTTGCCCGCAGTGGGGCGATACACAACTGCCAGCCGTTCGGCGTCAGCCCCGAGTGCGGCAAACTGGGTGCTGCTCATCCCGAGCGGCGTGAACAAATGCTCCTGCAGGTAGTCCTCGAAGGCTTGTCCGGACCACACTTCTACCAATTTGCCAAGAATGGTGGCATGGATGCCATAGAGAAATGCCGAGCCCGGTTCGTGAAACAGCGGAATGCGCGCAGCATTGTCGACCATCGCATCCAGCGTAATACGGCGATCACGCACCTTGTTTTCCTCATAGAGTCGGGAGCTGCGACTGCCGAGCCCGGAGGTGTGCGTAAGCAGATGGGCAATCGTCATGTCAGCAACTCGCGCACGTGTGGCCGTGATGTCGGTGCTGTCAGGATCCAGCAGCACACGTTGATCAGCAAACTGCGGCAGGTATTTGCTGACCGGGTCATCGAACTGAAAGCGCCCGAGTTCATACTGCTGCAGTACAGCGGCACTGGTAATCTCCCGACTCATCGAATAAATCCGGAACAGCGCTTCGGCCGGCATCGGATTGCCTCGCTCGAGATTCGACTGGCCGAGCGCCTCGAAGTAAACCAGTTTGCCTTCGCGTGCTACCGCCGCGACAACCCCGGCGATATCGCCTGCATCGATGTGTTGTTGCAGATTCGCGGTGGCGGCCTGCAAACCGGCAGACGACATTCCCACGCTCTCGGGCGTGGCCCGGGCAAGATCCTGAGCGCTCGTCATCGGCGCGCCTCCCATTAAAACAGTCCATAGAACAATGTTAATGTAACTGCGAGTCTGCATACTTTCTTCCTGTAGAATGCGTTTTCTTTAAATTGTCGGCAACGGGTTCACTGAAGATCAGTGGTTATTGTGCAGGCGGCGATCAGGATTCAAGACAGCCTTCCAGCACCCGCTGCCACGGATATCCGGGATCACCCAGAGCCAAAAAATCTGGATTCAGCAAGGCTTCCTTCTGGTTGTAGCGCAAAGGACTGAAGTCGGTGTCTACGATTTCTCCACCGGCAGCGGCCAGCACAGCGTGTGCGGCGGCCGTATCCCACTCGCTCGTCGGTGCCAGCCTGGGGTAGAAATCGGCTCGCCCTTCGGCAAGCAGACAGATTTTCAGAGAACTGCCCATGCTGACCTCATCGACACCGGAAAACGTTTGCTGCAAGTGCTCCAGCACCCGGTCCAGCCGCACATCGCGATGACTGCGGCTGGCCACCACGCGCAGCGTCTGCGCGGTGGCTGGCAGAGCGCTCACGGCAATGGGTTGGCGCACACCATCGGCGGCAGTTACAAACGCACCCTCGGTGTCTGCGCCACAGTAAGTCACCCCCGTTACGGGGACATGCACGACGCCAAGCACGGGCCGTCCCGCTTCGATGAGCGCGATATTTACCGTGAACTCGCCGTTGCGTTTGATGAATTCCCTGGTGCCATCAAGCGGATCGACAAGCCAGTAGCGTCGCCAGTGGCGGCGTTCGCTGTACTCTGCCGCTCGGGTCTCCTCGGACAAAACAGGCAACGCCGGCGCCAGCGCGCGCAAACCTTCCATAATCACTGCATTCGCCTGACGGTCGGCCGCAGTCAGTGGCGACTGATCGGACTTGACTTCCACTTCGATCGCGCCGCTTTGGTGATACACCTGAAGAATACTTTGACCCGCTGCGATGGCGATTGCAGTAACGGACTTAAGCAGTCCTTGCTGATCCAGTGTATGTGTGTCTGCGGTGTTCATCTGATGCGCGATGACTATTCAATAATTGCTACCGTCGGCAGTTTGCATGACAATCAGTGACTTGCCAAGTTGCTCGCTCCGGAGTCTGTAATGCCACCGTGGTCAGAAATCGACACTGTCATGTTTGATATGGATGGCACCTTGCTCGATTTACATTTTGACAACTACTTCTGGCAGACACTCGTGCCACGCTCCTATGGCGAAGTTCACGGCATCAGTGAACTGGCTGCACGTGAAATAATCAATTGCAAGTACGCCGAAGTACGCGGCACCTTATCCTGGTACTGCCTCGATTACTGGACCAGTGAACTCAGTCTCGATGTGAAATCGCTGAAGCTGGCTGCCAGGGATCGCATCGCCATACGACCCAGCGTCGAAAAATTGCTGGCCGCACTCCAGCTGTCAGGCAAGCGCGTGTTGCTGATTACCAATGCCCATCCCGTTGCCATGGACATCAAACTGACTCAAACGCGGATTGGTGACTACTTTCATAACTGCATCAGTTCCCACAGCCTTGCACTGGCGAAAGAGAATCATGGTTTCTGGGAGGCTCTGCAACAGACCGAACCCTACCAACCGGCGCGAACACTGCTCTTTGACGATAGTCTGCCGGTCTTGCGGCAGGCCCGACGTGAGGGCATTCGTCACCTGTACGCTATCCAGCAACCTGACAGCAAGCAGCCGCCCCTGGCGCTTGCTGAATTTCCCCAGATCGAGGATTTCGAGCATGTGTTGCCACTGGTCGCGGAGCAGGCCTGAGATGGTAATGAAAACCCCACACGACAAGACGCCTGCCACCCTGACCCGCGTCCGGCTGGACAAATGGCTCTGGGCTGCCCGCTTCTACAAGACTAGGTCAGTCGCCAAACAGGCCATAGAAGGTGGCAAGGTGAGTTGCGACGGCAATCGCGCCAAACCCAGCAAAGAAATCGAGGTGAATACCGTGATCTCCCTGCGGCAAGGTTTTGACGAAAAGACGGTCTTGGTTACAGCCCTTTCAGACCAGCGCCGCGGCGCACCGGAAGCCCAGGCCCTGTATGAAGAGACACCCGAGAGTATCGCCAACCGAGAGCGCCTCGCCGCGCAGCGCAAGGCCCACCCCCTGGAGTGGCAGCTGGCCGGCAAACCTGACAAGAAGCAACGCCGACAGATTCATCGCTTCAAACACCGCTCCGAGGCTTGAGAAGTGTGGGCGGCAGGCCCACGGTCAGGGCTGCGAATACCCTCGCATCCAGGCGTTAGCGCAATGTGGGGATATTTGGCATAATGCGGCCCGTCTCACTGATTTCGGGCCCGAAGCACCACACTCATCCACCAATCAATCCCTGACCTGTCAGCATTCCAAAACAGACTGCAGCACGCGTCTTGGGCTCGTTACAAGCGGGAGTTACCTTGACCAAGCCATACAGTGAAAGCCTGCAGCGGTATCACCTGACTGAGTTCAAACCTGAGTGGGCCGCCATCAAGCGCGGCATTGAAAAGGAAAGCCTGCGCGTCACCCCAGAGGGACATATCTCCTCAGGTGATCATCCCGTAGCCCTGGGTTCGGCACTGACAAATCCCTACATCACAACCGACTTCGGTGAAGCCCTGCTGGAGTTCATCACCCCGGCCTATAACGACATCGAACAATGTCTGAAGATGCTGGAAAATATTCACCGCTTCTCTTTGCAAAATCTCGAGCAGGATGAAATGTTGTGGGTATCGAGCATGCCCTGCCCGCTCAGTTCCGAAGCGGCGATTCGCCTGGCCGAGTATGGTAGCTCCAATATAGGTCGACTCAAGAACCTGTATCGCCAGGGACTGAGTAATCGCTACGGTCGACTGATGCAGGTGATCTCAGGCATTCACTACAATTTTTCCATGCCGGAATCGTTCTGGCAGCCCTATCAGCAACGTTGTGGCGATACCGGATCGCTGCAGGAATTCCGCACCAACAAGTACCTGCACCTGATCAGAAATTTTCACCGATATTCCTGGCTGCTCATCTATCTGTTCGGGGCGTCGCCAGCGGCATGTAAATGTTTCGTGCAGGGACGCGAACATCATCTGCAGGAGCTTGACGAGTACAGCCTGTATTTACCCAACGCCACCTGTTTGCGCATGGGCAATCTTGGCTACAAGAGCGAGGCGCAGAAAGCACTGTTCGTCTGTTATAACGAAATCGAATCCTATGCCGAGTGCCTCAGCGAGGCGATGCGCACATCCTATCCCGCTTATGAAAAAATCGGCACAAAGAAGAATGGCGAATATCTGCAGATCAACACCAATTTGCTGCAACTCGAGAACGAATTTTACAGCACCATTCGTCCGAAGCGAGTCACGAAGAAGGGACAGCGGCCACTCGAGGCACTGATGAGCGAAGGCATCGAGTATGTCGAGGTGCGGGCATTGGATCTGAATCCCTATCTGCCCCTGGGCATCGACGCCGGGCAGGTGCGATTCCTCGATACCTTCCTCCTGCATTGCCTGCTGAGCGAGAGTCCGGAGTGTGATCGTCACCAATTCTTCGAAGTCGCTTCCAATATCGCGCTGGTCGTTGAGCAGGGTCGAGATCCTGACCTCAAACTCAACCTCGAAGGCAAACCGACAAGACTGCGCGACTGGGCGAACGCGCTGTGTGAGGATTTGCAGCACAGTGCCTCGATACTGGATACACTGCACGGCAGCAACGCCTATCAGGAAAGTATGACGACACAGACAGCGAAGGTAAACGATCCGGATCTGACCCCATCCGGGCAGATACTTCGGGAAATGCAGGAGCGAAAGCTGTCATTCTTCGGTTTTTCAATGCAGCAGTCACGCCTGCATCGGGACACTTTGCAGGACAATGGGCTGGATGCGGCGACGCTCGAACTGATGCGCGCGACCAGCGCCGAGTCACTCCGCGACCAGCAACAGATTGAAGCCGATGACAAACTGAGCTTCGATGAATTTCTGGTGCAATGGAATGCGGTCTGAGCGCTTGTTAACGCCTTGGCTTGTGATATAAAAATGAGCGCACGCTGACGACTGCAACAAAAATCACGCGATTCAACACAATGAGAAAAACTGAACGGAGTTAGAGATGGCGATCCCCGGTAACAGACTGATCAACCTTGGCGTATTTATCACCTCCGTGATCACTATTGGCATCGTGTTGTACATGGAACACGTCATGCTGCTGTCGCCTTGTGGTCTGTGCATTTCGCAGCGCGTATTCGTCATCCTGTGCGGCCTTACCTGCCTCGCCGCCGCTATCCACAATCCGGGCGTTGACGGTCAGCGACGCTATGCCTTTCTTGGCGCTGCCATGTGTGTGTTTGGCAGCTACTTCGCCGGTCGCCAGATCTGGTTGCAGCATCTGCCCGAAGATCAGGTGCCGGCCTGTGGTCCCGGTTTCACCTATATACTCGAGAATTTCCCCTTCATCGAAACCCTGAATTTCCTGCTCAAGGGTGATGGCAATTGCGCCGAGGTGCAATTTCGCTTCCTCGGCCTGCTGTCGATTCCCGAGATGGCGATGATCGCCTTCATCTTCCTGTTCAGCATCTGCCTGTTTATGGCTTTCCGCAAACCAGCCCAGGCCTGAAACGCGTTGCGGTGACCACCGCGCTCCGAATCAGCAGCAGGCGCCGCCGCTGCGGGTACTGGCATGTGAGGCACCTTTCGTCTCACTCGCCGGCCGCACCGTCCCCGGAGCCGCACAAAAATTGACGGCCGCTTTCGGCGTTGACGGGTTTATGCCAATGAAGTGTTCACGCAACGGGCCTTCTGTCAGAAATTGGAAGGTGCGCTCGCAGACGGCGATGCGCTCTCCCCGCGGATAGACATGATCCTCGTCGTCACGGACTTCACTGAAGGGCCCGGTGTAGATCACAGCCTGACCGATATCGAGACAGACCTGAGGTGAGGGTTTGACTGCCATCAAGGTAACTGACCGGAATTCGATGCCTTCGACTACCTGCCAGGGTTGATCATCCCATTTATCGTATTTGACCAGGATGAAACCTGCATCGAGAAAGGCCTGGCCGAATTGTTGTTCCTGGAACGCGCCCGAAATGCAACCTGTCCACAGCTCCTCATTCGCTCGCAGGTGCTCTGGCACTGCTTCATCACTCACAATATCAGAGATAGCGACGCGACCACCGGCTTTGAGGACCCGGAAGATTTCATCGAGCATGTGTTTGCGATCGGCTTCTGCCACCAGATTAAGCACGCAATTCGACACCACCAGATCGACGCTGTTATCAGCAATCATCGGTCGCTCGATGCGTTGTCGGGACTTCCAGGCTTCGAACGCCTGTAGCGATTCCACCGTCGTAACAGGATTGGCTGCGAGGTAGGCCTCGACCGCATCCATATCCAGCGCCAGGTCCTGAATATAGCCTTTGCGAAAGCTGACGCGATCGCCGCCGAGTTTCTCCGCCATGGCAGCCTGATGCCGACGCGCGAGCTCCAGCATCTCGTCAGTCATGTCTACCCCGATTACCCGGCCAGTGTCCCCGACGAGTTGTGCCGCCATGTAGCAGATCTTGCCGCCACCACTGCCAAGGTCCAGGACAGTGTCACCAGCCTGGACATAACGCGAGGGGTCACCGCAACCGTAATCACGATCGATGATTTCCTGCGGCAACAATTTCAGTAGCGCGGCATCGTAGTCTACAGGACAACACAGTGCCTCTTGTCTTTCTTTCGCTCCAGCAGCGTAGCGCTCGGAGACCTTGTCCTTGATTTCAGCCTGAATATTCATGATGTACTCCGTCTACGATGTAATTCCTGTCATTCCTGATTGCGGCGCCAACGAAAAAAGCGCTCCAGCCAGGGGAAATAGCGCTGGGGCAGGCGCGCATTGCGCCAGGCGTTGGCAGCAAACTTGTTGGCCTCATACAGGGTTGGATAAATGTGGGTTGCCGCCGAGATCTTCTTTAATCCCAGATTGTGAGTCATGGCGAGGACGAATTCACCGATCAGCTCCGCGGCATGATAACCGACAATTGTCACACCCAGAATCCTGTCCGATCCCGGAGGCGTCAGAATCTTGATAAAACCATGGGCTTCGGAGTCGGCAATCGCCCGATCCAGATCGTCGAGGTCGTAGCGGGTCAGCTCGAAGGGTATGCCCTGCTCCCTCGCCTCGGTTTCATTGAGCCCAACGCGGGCAATTTCCGGATCGGTAAAGGTTGCCCAGGGAACAACGCGGTAGTTTGCCGGTGAGCGCCACAGGCCTCCAAGCATGGCATTGAGCGCGGCAAACCATGCCTGATACGACGCCATGTGCGTGAACTGATAAGGGCCCGCGACGTCGCCACAGGCATAGATGTTCGGGTAGTTCGTCTGCATGAATTCATTCACAGCAACCGTGCCCTGGGCCGTCGTTGCGACGCCGAGCGCCTCCAATCCGAAACCCTCGACGTTCGCTTTTCTGCCGACCGCCAGCAAGACAGCATCGAATTCAACGCGTACCGAACTGCCATTGTAATCGGCTACCATCACGCCGACATCCCCTTCACGGATGAAACGCTGGAGCGAGTGCCCGGTGAGCACATGAATTCCCTGAGCCGCGAATCTGGCTGCGATCAGGTCGGCGACTTCCGGGTCTTCGCGTGGCAGCAGTCGGGGCGCCATGTCGACTTGTGTCACCCGGGAACCCAGATTGCTGAACGCCTGAGCCAATTCACAACCGATCGGTCCGCCACCAACGACGAGCAATCGCGGGGGCAAGGACTCGAGCGTCCAGATTGTGTCCGACGTGTAGTAATCGATCGAGTCGAGACCGGGAATTGGCGGCACCTGCGGCCGTGCACCGGAGGCGAGGATTATGCTGCGCGTGTGAATGCGGCGCCCATCAACGGTGACGCAATAGGGCGATTCGATGTGGGCATCACCGGCGATACATTCGACCCCGAGACCGGTAAATCGCGCGACAGAATCATGGGGCTCGATTCTGGCGATGACGTCGCGCACACGCTGCATGACGGCGCCGAAATCCACTGTGCCCTTCACATCTGCAATACCAAACTCCTGAGCCCGATCGAGATAGGATTTGATTCGACCACTGCGGATCAGCGACTTGCTCGGGACACAACCAGTGTTGAGACAATCGCCACCCATCTTGTGTTTCTCGATCAGCACTACTTTCGCCTTGGCCCCGGCCACAATCAGCGAGGCCACCAGACCGGCGGAGCCTGCGCCAATGACCACCACGTTCGCATCGAAGTGTGCCGGTTGCGGATGTCGCTGCGGCGGTTTGCTGCGTCGCAGGAGGCCGAGAAGAAATCGCGCTACGAGTGGCAATACGCCCAGCAGGACGAGTGAGAACAGCACCGGCGCACTGACAAGGCCGGAAACCGATTCGATCTGCGCCAGCTCGGATCCGGCATTCACGTAAACTATCGTCCCGAGGAGCATGCCGAGTTGACTGACCCAGTAATAGGAGAAAGTGCGAATACTCGTGAGACCCATCAACAGATTGACGATGAAGAACGGGAACAACGGCACCATACGAATGCTAAACAGATAGAAGTTACCGTCACGTTCGATACCGCGGTTGATCGGTGCCAGATAATCCCCAAAGCGCTTCTCCACCCAGTCGCGCAGAATCAGGCGGGATACGAGGAAGGCCAGGGTCGCGCCGATCGAGCTGGCGAATGACACGAGCAGGGTTCCCCAGAACAGTCCGAAGATGGCCCCACCGACAAGCGTGATGATGATGGCGCCGGGGATGGAAAGTGCCGTCGCGATGACATACACCGCGAAATAGAGACAGGCCGAAAAGACAAAGTGATTGTCACGGTAGGCCTGGATTTCGGCCAGGCGGGATTGGGCATACTGCAGACTGAGGTATTGCCCCAGGTCGAGTGTGAAATAACTGCCCAGCGCGATCAGCACTAGCAATATAAGCAGCAGCTTTGATTTTGTCACGCAGAGTCAACCATTCAGCGAGAGACACACAGGCTGTGGTCTCGTAATTACGGGCAACAGAAGGAGTTTATCCTTGCACTCAAATTCCGGTATGCTATAACCCCTTTTCCTCACGGGCTGTAGTTCGTGCAAGCGACTATAAACCCTTGGTTTTCATAAGTTAAGAGATTCCAGCCTTGACCAATTTTGATTTCAGTCGCGAGTTCCCGGTGAGCCGCCTGCGACGCATGCGCCGCGACGACTTCAGTCGACGACTGATGCGGGAAACCCGACTGACAACAGATGACCTGATCTTTCCGGTTTTTATTGTGGAAGGCACGAAGCAACGCCAGGTGATCGACTCCATGCCGGGCATCTTCCGGCTGAGCCTGGACGAACTGGTAAAGGAAGCCGCCGAACTCGTGGAATTGGGGATTCCGGCGATCGCCCTGTTTCCGTCACTCGATGGTTCCACCAAGACTGAAGATGGTCGCGAGGCCTTCAACGGCGACGGGCTCGTCCAACGCGCGTTACGTGCCCTCAAGGCGGCGCAGCCTCAACTCGGGGTAATCACCGATGTGGCACTCGACCCTTACACGACCCACGGACAGGATGGCATCATTGATGCCAATGGCTATGTTCTGAATGACGAGACCGTCGAGGTGTTGGCAAAGCAGGCTCTTTCCCATGCCGAGGCCGGTGCCGACATCGTCGCCCCGTCAGACATGATGGATGGTCGTATTGGTGCCATCCGCCTCGCACTCGAGGAGCAAGGATATATCCATACCCGAATCCTGGCCTATTCGGCCAAGTATGCTTCGAGCTATTACGGGCCCTTCCGTGATGCGGTTGGCTCCAGCGGCAATCTCGGTAGCGGCAACAAATACAGCTACCAGATGGATTCCGCGAACAGCAATGAGGCCTTGCAGGAAGTCGCCTTCGATCTCGCCGAAGGCGCCGATATGATCATGGTTAAACCGGGCATGCCCTATCTGGACATCGTCAGCAAGGTCAAGCAGGAGTTCCGGGTGCCGACATTTGTGTATCAGGTCAGCGGCGAGTACGCGATGCACATGGCAGCTGCGGCCAACGGCTGGCTCGATGAAGAGGCGGTGGCCATGGAGTCACTGCTTTGTATCAAACGCGCAGGTGCGGACGCCATCCTGACCTATTTCGCGAAGAAGGTGGCCAGGCTCCTGCGCAACCGCGCTTGATGTGCACCCGGAGATCCCGCTGCCGAGAAGCGAGAGAACTTGAAACCAGAATTTTTGCCCTTATGATAGGACTAACCAAGCCTTGTAATCGAGCGCTTCGAGCTGCACCCAGAGCGATCTGATGCCAGCCTGTGCATACCCCCTCAATTACAGTTTCAGATAGCCCCAGGTAATACAGTTGATAGAGGAAGCGACACATGAGCGACAATATCGTTCACATCTCAGACAGTAGTTTTGAACAAGACGTACTCAAGGCAGATGGCCCCGTACTGGTGGACTTCTGGGCCGAGTGGTGCGGGCCCTGCAAAATGATTGCTCCGGTACTCGAGGAACTCGCCGATGAGTACAGTGGCAAGCTCAAGGTCTGCAAGATGGACGTGGATGCGAACACAAATACCGCGCCAAAATACGGCATCCGAGGCATTCCGACCCTGATTATTTTCAACAACGGCGACGTCGCCGGCACCAAGGTCGGCGCCCTGTCCAAATCCCAGTTGTCGGCATTTATTGACAGCGTGATCTAAATTGCGTTTAATGTGGCGTCTCTCCCCTTGAGAGACGTCGCAGGATCGACTGTTCCGGCAGCAAGATCACCCTAAGAAATTCATCTCGCTGCAGCAAAGCAACTCCAGAATATCCGCCGCATCCAATTGTGCATTGGACGGGCAAGAATTAAACCCGAATTACCTTTTGCGATACCTGGCACCGCTTTAAATAACAGCAGCGCCTCAAAGAACATCTGGACACATTTGGAGAGTAGGTCTATATTGACTGGATCGTTTGCACCCCTGATCAATTCATTGCGGTCAATTCAGCTTCCACTCACGCTCTCCCACAGAAGATAAAATTACAGTTTGTCGCAAAACTGCAGAAAAATAGATTTAACCAGTTGTAAGAATTTTTAAAACATAAAACCCAGAACATTAAACCAAGAACATAAAACCAAGAAAAACCACAGCGAGCAGTAGCGGAACTTTTTCATATAGTAATCAGAAACTCTGAATCCGTAGTTCATCATCCACCATTCATGAACTCAGTCTGCTCCGCTCATCCCAATTTAGTAACCAGAACAGAAACCCAACAATCCAACCACTGAACCCTTAGACAACCACCGAACTCAACAGCCTGAAAGGTAGATGCCTGGCGCAATCCAGTCGGCTTTCCTGTACCGCATTGATTCGACTCTTTCCCTTTCCAGAAGACCCTCCACTATGAACCTGACAGAACTCAAACAGAAACCGATCGCTGAACTCCTCGCTACCGCGCATGAGATGGGATTGGAAAACGTGTCGCGGACACGCAAACAGGACATCATCTTCGTCATCCTCAAGAAGCATGCGAAGAATGGCGAGGACATTTCCGGAGATGGGGTACTGGAAATTCTGCAGGATGGATTTGGCTTCCTGCGCTCGGCGGACTCGTCCTATCTCGCCGGACCGGACGACATCTATGTCTCCCCCAGCCAGATTCGACGCTTTAACCTGCGCACCGGTGACACCATCGCCGGCAAGATCAGACCTCCGAAAGACGCCGAACGTTATTTCGCACTGCTAAAGATCAGCGAAATCAACTACACCAAACCCGAAGCCGCCAAAAACAAGATCCTGTTTGAAAACCTGACTCCCCTGTTCCCGCAGGAGCGACTGACTCTGCAGGTGGGTAACGGCAGCACAGAAGATTTGAGTGCACGCATCATTGACTTGACTGCACCCATCGGCAAGGGCCAGCGTGGCCTGATCGTTTCGCCGCCGAAAGCAGGTAAAACACTCATCCTGCAGAACATCGCCCAATCCATTACCAAGAATAATCCGGAATGCCGACTGATCGTTCTGCTTATTGACGAGCGACCGGAAGAAGTGACCGAGATGCAACGCTCGGTCAGGGGCGAGGTCGTCGCGAGTACATTCGACGAACCACCAGCACGACACGTGCAGGTTGCCGAAATGGTCATCGAAAAAGCCAAGCGTCTGGTGGAACACAAGGAAGATGTCGTCATTCTGTTGGACTCCATCACCCGACTCGCTCGCGCCTACAATACAATCATTCCTTCGTCGGGCAAGGTATTGACCGGTGGTGTGGATGCGCACGCTCTGGAACGCCCGAAGCGTTTCTTCGGTGCCGCCCGTAACCTCGAAGAAGGCGGCAGCCTCACAATCATCGCCACCGCGCTCATCGAGACCGGTTCGAAGATGGATGAAGTGATCTACGAAGAATTCAAGGGCACCGGCAACATGGAGCTGCACCTGGATCGCAAGATTGCCGAGAAGCGGGTTTATCCTGCCATCAACGTGCGCCGTTCCGGCACACGTCGCGAAGATCTGCTGACAACCGAGGAAGAATTGCAGCGCATGTGGATTCTGCGCAAACTCCTGTCTTCCATGGAAGATGTGCAGGCAACTGAATTTATTCTGGACAAGTTGAAAGACACGAAGACCAACGAAGAATTCTTTAATGCGATGAAGCGTAAGTAAGCTTGTCGTCCGAGTGCCTGCGCGCTTGGTAGCCGTCTTCACGACGCCGATAACAGCACACGATGTCATACAAAGACCTGCGAGAATTTATCGATGCCCTCGAGCGCGCTGGCGAGCTCAAGCGCATACAGACTGTTGTCGATCCCTATCTTGAAATAACCGAGATCAGCGACCGTTGCTTGCGTGCTGGCGGTCCCGCCCTGCTGTTCGAAAATCCCAAAGGTTCTTCAGTTCCTGTACTCGCCAATCTATTCGGGAATACGCGACGCATCGCGATGGCGATGGGACAGGAAGACATCGAGGGTCTGCGCGACGTCGGCAAGCTGCTGGCATTTCTGAAAGAGCCGACGCCACCGAAAGGCTGGAAGGATTTGTGGCAGAGCCTGCCCAGTTACAAGAGCGTGCTGAACATCGCACCTAATGTGAAGAAGTCCGCCCCGAGTCAGGAAGTCGTCATCGACGAAGCCGATGTAGACCTCTCACTGTTGCCCATACAGACTTGTTGGCCCGGCGATGTGGCACCACTCGTCACATGGCCACTGGTCATCACACGGGGGCCTGAGAAAGAACGGCAGAATCTCGGCATTTACCGCATGCAGTTGCTCGCCAAAAATAAACTCATCATGCGCTGGCTGTCACATCGCGGTGGCGCACTGGATTTCCGCGAATGGCAACAACGGCATCCCGGAGAGCCCTTCCCGGTTTCAATCGCAATTGGTGCCGATCCCGCGACGATCCTGGCCACGGTTACACCGGTTCCTGACACGCTGTCCGAGTATGCTTTCGCCGGATTGCTGCGCGGCGAGAAAACTGAAGTCGTGAAGTCGTTGACGAATGACTTGCAAGTACCCGCGAGTGCAGAGTTCGTGCTGGAGGGCGTCATCGAACCGGGCGAGATGGCGAAGGAAGGTCCCTATGGTGACCACACTGGCTATTACAATGAAGTCGAGGAATTTCCTGTCTTCACAGTGAAGCGCATCACCCATCGCCGTGATCCTATTTATCACAGCACTTATACGGGACGCCCGCCGGATGAACCTTCCATGTTGGGTGTCGCGCTGAATGAAGTGTTCGTCCCGCTGCTGCAGAAGCAGTTCCCCGAAATCGTCGACTTTTACCTGCCACCGGAGGGCTGTTCCTATCGACTCGCGGTCGTAAGCATGAAGAAGCAGTATCCGGGTCATGCCAAGCGCGTCATGATGGGCGTCTGGTCGTTCTTACGCCAGTTTATGTACACTAAATTTGTGATTGTGGTTGACGATGATGTGGATGTTCGAAACTGGCAGGATGTCATTTGGGCAATCACAACCCGTATGGATCCGGCGCGGGATTTAACGATTCTGGAAAACACCCCGATTGATTACCTGGATTTTGCTTCACCGGTTTCCGGTTTAGGCTCTAAAGTCGGGTTTGATGCAACGAATAAATGGCCGGGTGAAACGAATCGGGAATGGGGGCGAACCATTACGATGAAACCCGAAGTCGTTAGTCGGGTAGATTCCTTATGGGACAGTTTATTTAGTTAACCTGACAATAAATACAGGCGATAGAGCACCGCCATTAAGTTATTAAGTCGGCATGACGAGTTTTTTGTTAACTTAATGGCAGTGTCGTTTTGCTCATATTAGAACTAATTATCAT
>JALRBQ010000007.1 GCA_023257655.1 Pseudomonadales bacterium | reverse complement strand
TGTGCCGGGTGGGGTTTTTTATTGGATGCCATTATGACGCCGACCCTGCGGGTCGGGTCATAGTGATTCGGGCTTTGGCGTGCGTGCTATAGCCTCACCCTGCGGGCCGCGCGAGCGCGGTCCCAAACGCTGGCGCGTTTGGTCAGGCCCCCTTCGATCGGCTTCATTAGTTTATGTCCGAATACTGAAAGAGTTGGGTGAAGACCGGTGCTGGTAGCGCAGAAAGAGCGTGAGCTCTTTCAGGGATGAACGACCCGCCTCTGCGAGGCGGGGCTGGCCTGGAGCGCGCAGCGCGAAAGGTTGTCAGGCATTTATTGAAGAAAATCCCCATACTGGAATCCAGTGCGGGGATTTTTTTTGGGTCACTGGAAAGGCTGACGATGGCCGGTCATAGTGACTCGGCTTTTGGCTGAGCCAAAAGCCTCGCCCTTCGAGCGTTTCTACTGCAAGCTCCAGCAGTCGGGATCGTTGTTCGGTTGTCATGAAAGCATTGATATTATCGGCGCGCAGCAACTCACTCAGAATCAGCGCCGAGAACGATCTGCGCAGGGAATTATCATTGCCGCTCAGTGTCAGGTTGGCAGACAACGCAGACAGCAGTTCGGTCTGGGAGGAGGCAGTGAGTTGCTCATTGCGCAACCAGTAGGTGAAGAGTTCGTAGGCGATGGCATCCCGCAACTCGCTATCAGGCGCAGCCAGACACGCGGCCAGCGCCGGTGCGAGTGCATTGGCGTTGACCTCGTTCGTGTTGGCCGCGGCACGCACCGGTCGCCAGAACGCGAGGGCTGTCGAGGCTGGTGCGCAATCAGGGGGAGGAGTCTGCGCGCTTGCGGAGTGCATACTGACACTGATCAGAAGCAGGATCTGCCACCCCAGGCTACCGATGAGAGATACACGCGTTGAATGCTTCATGGCGTCACTGGTCCGGGTGAGGTTGGCAAGTCCGATATCTCCCATGTCGGCGAAGGATGTTCACCTGGAGTTTCCCAAGGATGGAGAGGATGATATGACAGCCGCTTCAGTTCAGTCGACCTAAACCCGCCGGTCGAGCGGATACCCCAACTCTGGCCCTCGTTCGCGCAGTTGTGCGAGCCAGGCTTGGCCTGCCTTCACCGCCGCAAAGCCGGAATCTGACTTAACCGCTTCTATTTACGGCCATACTGGGTAAAATGCCCACTGTTTAATCGTTCACTGAGGTGTTTTTAGAATGAGTACGCCAGTCCCCCTGAAAAATGACGTCCATGCCAAAACCAAGCTTACACAATCGGGAGACTATACCCGCTTTAAGACCAATCATCTGATTCCGATTGTATTTCAGGATTTCTTTACGCTGGCGACTGAGTTTCCTCTTGTTTTCGTCAAGAATGACAAGATCGGGGAATATGTTCCGGTAGCGGTCATGGGACTGAAGGAAGGCCAGAACCTGTATTGCCAGACAGAGCAATGGCAGGCCCAGGTTATCCCGTTAAGTTTCAATCATGCTCCGCTGGCCCTCGTACGAGCAGATCCGGAAGGTGAGCAGATGCTGGTTCTTATCGATGAGAGCAGTCCAATGGTGAGCGAGACTGAGGGTGAAGCATTGTTCACCGCGTCGGGAGAAAAAACCGAATATCTCGAAAAGCGCATCGAGTACATGGCAAATGTCTCTCAGCAGGCAACCCAGACCCAGGAAATTTGCAAATATCTGGCCGGAAAGAATTTGTTCATGACGCAACAAGTTCAGCTTCGACATCGGCCCGACTCGCGAACGTACAATATCAATGGCATTTACACGATTAACGAAGATGCCTTAAATGCCCTGTCGGACGAAGATTTTCTGGATTTGCGCAAGCGCGGCTTGCTGCCATTGATCTTCTCCCATCTGACCTCGCTGCAGCAGTTACGTCGTATATCGAAATTGCAGTACGAGGCCGACAAAGCGGCCGGAGAATACTAAGGGCAATTGGCTTATGCCGATCGATGCGCATCGCACTCGTTGTAATGCGCTTCCTCAGTCCGCCGTCAATCCAAATGGCAGGTTAATCCAGCCATCTTCATCCAGCTCTCCCTTGGTGGCAACGACGACACGCAGTCAAGTGTTGTCGATGCCGCCGTGTGTGGGAATGGGGCATTCCTTCCGCTATCTCCGCCCTATTTGACCGACGACGAGGTTTGGCGATGCCTGGCGCGCCCTGCAAGTGCGGTCATGGCTATTCAGAGGTGTTTAGGATAATCTCGACATCAGTCGCCTGGAACGGGGCACCTGAATAGGAGAATACACATGCGCTTGATGCTGACATTGGCGCTAGGTCTGACCCTTGTTTGCCCGCTGGCTGTTGCCCAGCTCGCTCCCGAACAAATCTCGGTGGAAACCATGCCGGCTCCCGGCAACAACTGGTTCATCGCCAAATCCGGAAACGGCGCCCGCATCTTCGACGCCGAAACCGGCACCATGCTGGGCCAGCTCTCCCTCTCAGACTGGACCCCTGCAGTGACCAAATGGGATCCCCGCAAGGAGTTTTACGCGGCGGAGTCCTATTTTGCCCGCGGCGTTCACGGGCAGCGCACGGACCTCGTGACCATTTACGATTACGATAATCTCAGTCCGGTGGCAGAGGTCATCATCCCCAACCATATGGCGCGATTGGCGGTCCGCGGTCACCTCGCCTTGCTCAACAATGGACGTCACCTCGTCGTTCACAACATGAACCCCGGCCATTCTGTATCGATTGTCGATGTGCAGGATCGGGTGTTTGTTTATGAAATTTCCACGCCGGGCTGCGCGGTGAACATGCCCGTGGGAGAGAAGGATTTTTTGCAGATTTGCGGTGATGGCACGTTGCAGCTGATTCAGCTGGATCTGAGTGGCTTCGAAGAGAACCGGGTGCGCAGCGAAGTCTTCTTCAGCGTGCAGGATGACGCCGTGTTTGATCGCGTCGCCCGCACGGCCAATGGCTGGTTGCTCGTGACCCATGCCGGTCAATTGTTCGAGGTCAGTACCGCAGGCAGCACCATCAATATTGGCGAGGGATGGAACATCCCCGATGCCGAGGGCTGGCGACCCGGCGGTCGCTCAGAGTTTCTCTCAGTACTGCAGGACAAGGCGCTTCTGTACATCGCCATGCATGAGGGTGGTGTCGACACGCATCACGAACGTGGTACGGAAATCTGGGTGATTGATTTGGCGACCCACCGGCTGTTGCGCCGCCTGGAAATGGAAGAGCCAGTCGCCACCCTGATCGTCACTCAGGAACAGAACCCCAAGCTGATCGTCGGTGCTTTTGGTGATGGCGGTACGCTGGTTTACGACGCCCTGACCTTCCGCCTTGAGCGATCGATAGTCGCTCCTGGCGCGCAGATGTTTGAGGATTTCTAGTCGATGCTCGATCCGGTGATTTACAGATTGCTGTGCATGGTGTTTGCGTTGTTGTTCATTACTGCCGGCGTCCATAAGCTCGGCGACCGTACACGTTTTCGGGGCATTCTTGTCGCTTATCAAGTGCTGCCGGAACGACTGACGGCCGCGCTGGCCTGGCTGGTGCCGGTCAGTGAGCTGACTTTGGGCCTGGCGTGGGCTGCGGTATGGCGCATTGAACAGGTAGCGGTGTTAAGCGCCTGCTTGCTCGCTGTGTATGCAGTTGTAATCGCTGTCAATCTGCAACGCGGTCGTACCTATATTGATTGTGGTTGCAGCCTCGCTTCCGTTCGGGCTCGCAAGGATGCCAATGGTACTCAGCATCTTTCGATCTGGCTCGTCTATCGTAACGGCGTTCTGCTGCTGGCCGCACTGGTTGCTGGCACTGGTGTTACGCAGAGACCGATTGGTGGGTTGGGTTATTTCTCGATTCTGATGGCAACGCTAGCGCTGGTATTCCTGTACGCCGCCTTCAATCAGCTGCTGATCAATCACAATGCCATCGATTCCTGGCGCAAACCGCTGACTGCAAGCGCGGCGATCGGGGGTGAACATGACTGAGGCCTTGCTGATTTCAAACCTGATTCTATGGGTGGTCGTGATTGTGCTGGCTCTGCTGGTGCTGGCGCTGGCGCGTCAGGTAGGCATTCTGCATGAACGCGTTGCCCCGGCCGGGGCCTTGCAACCAACCTCGGGTCCCAAGGTTGGCGAATTGACGCGGCCGCTGAAACTGCGAGCGCTCGATGGTTCCAGCCTTACCCTCGGTGGAGCCAGTGATGCGTCTCTGGCTACCTTCATTCTGTTTGTTTCCCCGACGTGTCCGGTATGCAAGTCCCTTGTGCCAACGGCAATCTCACTCGTCCATTCTGAGAAATCCCGCATGCGTCTGGTCTTCGCCAGTGATGGCGCAGATTCAGATCGCGAATTGGCGCAACACAAGTCCTATGTCACCGACCTCAAGATCAGCGCCTATCCTTACGTGATCTCACAGCAACTCGGGATGAGTTTTGAAGTGAGCAAGTTGCCGTTTGCCGTGCTGATCGGCAGCGACGGTATTCTGAAAAGCAAGGGCCTGGTCAATACCCGTGAACACATGGAGAGCCTGATCGAAGCTATGGATTCAGGTATTGCCACATTGCAGGATTTTGTGGGTCGCACGACCAAGCAAGAAAATGACAGTGAAGTCGTTAAAGAATTCAAGCCGTCAACGGTGGAACCCTGATCATGAAAATCGACAAGCTCATCGATAGTGGTTATTACTGGATCGACGACGCGGCGCGTCGTTCGGCGCTCTCGCTCGCGCGCAAATTATCGCGTCGCAATTTTCTCTCGCGACTCGGCATGATGCTGGCTGGCGCAGCGGCATTTCCCTTGCTGCCAGTTTCACGGTCATTCGCGCAGAGTGCGGTTCAGGAGATCGGCGATCCCGCTACCTGCGAATACTGGCGCTACTGTGCGATGAGCGGCTCCTTGTGCGCCTGTTGTGGAGGCTCCTTCTCTTCCTGTCCACCCGGCACACAACCATCACCTATCTCCTGGGTCGGTACTTGTCGAAATCCGGTGGATGGGCGCGATTATCTCATGTCCTATAACGATTGCTGCGGCAAGAGCAGCTGCAGCCGCTGTGGTTGTCACCGCACCGAACGTGACAAACCGGTTTACTACAATGGCAACAGCAGCACGGTCTACTGGTGCTTCGGTGTTGAAGACACCAGTTACAATTGCACCGTCTCCCTCGTGCTCGGGTATTCGGACGAATAGACCGATGGTGCGCAGGCACAGTCAGATGATGGCGCTGTTGATGGGTCTGCTGTTGGCTCAATTGGTTTCTGCAGGCAGTCCCCGCATCAATTATCTATTGCATTGCAGTGGCTGCCATCTGCCTGGCGCCGAGGGCAATCCACCCAATGTTCCGACGCTGCACCATGAGCTCGGTCGGATGATGAATGTGCACGAGATGCGGGAGTATCTTGTGCGGGTGCCGGGATCGGCGCAATCCGCTCTGAGCGATGCCGATCTCGCCGCCGTGGTGAACTGGCTGCTGATTGAATTCAATGCTGACACATTGCCACCGGAGTTCGAGCTACTGAGCACCGACGAAGTAAGCGCTGCTCGCAAGGCTATCCTCGCGAACCCTCTCGAATACCGAATTACACACTGGCGCAATTACGGCGAGTAGAGCGCCTGAAGCCTGCCTCAGGCGATACCGGCTCCCGCAACGCCCACATACACTGAATACAAAGATTGACTCGCTGCCATGAACAGGCGATTCCGATTGGACCCGCCGAAGCACAGGTTTGCGCAGCGCTCCGGCAAACGAATGATGCCGATCGTGTCGCCATCCGGGGCGATTACCTGTACACCGGGCAGAGCTCCCGCCCAAATGTTGCCGTCGGCATCGCAGCGTATGCCGTCGGCATAGGAGCGGCCGCCAGATTGACCAGGCAGATTCAACCGGGTCAGGCTACGGCCATTGCGCAGTCCGTTGCCCTCCACATCGAATACCCAGATATCACGATCGCCAGCCGTGTCAGCAATGTACAACCGCCGATAATCCGGCGAAAAAGCCAAGCCGTTCGGAGCCGCAGGCAGGTCGGTCACGAGGGTCAAACTGCCACTCCCCCCATCGACCCGATAGGTCGCATTGGGCAATTCCGAATCGGCGCGATTGCCTTCGTAGTCACCGCGAATGCCATAGGGCGGATCGGTGAACCAGATGCTGCCATCGGGATGGACCACCGCGTCATTAGGTGAATTCAGGCGCTTGCCCTGAAAGCTGTCGGCGATAACGGTAACGCTGCCGTTAGGCTCGTAACGCACAACCCGGCGACCGCCGTGCTCGCAGGAGATCTGTCGGCCTGCATGGTCGAAGGTATTGCCATTACTGTGACCGGAGGGACTGCGAAAGGTCGTTACGTGACCATCCTCTTCCAGCCAGCGCAGTTGTCTGTCGTTGGGAATGTCGCTCCAGACCAGATAGCGACCGACACCGTTCCAGGCCGGACCCTCTGCCCACAAGGAGCCGGTGTAATGACGTTGTATAGGAGTGTTGAACAGAATATAGCGCTGAAAACGCGGATCCAGCGCGATCAGATCCGGATCGGGATAGGGCAGGGGATTTGCGCCCGACCAATCCCTGGGCTGGTAAGGTGGCAGTGTGGATTGAGCGAGCAGAATGCTTGGTGCGAGTGCGCCAAGGCAGGAAACAGTGAGAAAGCGGCGTCGATTCATCGGGCTTTGCACCTCTTTTTGTTGTTGCTGAAATCATCAGAACAAGCGGCAGTGTAGCAGATTTCCCGTCTGACGAAGGCAGCGACTAGCGGCGGTCCAGACGATCGATCTTGGACAGCGTCGCCCGATAGATATCAATGAAAGAGCCGCCGAGGCTAACGGCCTGCTGGGCATGTGTACGTGCCTGAGCAATATCGCCGGACAGCAGCAGAATTTCTGCGAGATTGTTCCAGGCGGGCGCATAGTCAGAATGGTGCTGAATGACGCTCCCGAATTGTTGCGCGGCGATGGCATACTCACCCTGCCGATACAACAGATTGCCATAGCCCATCAGCAGGTTGCGGTCCGCCGGCCACTGCTCCAGGCCGCTCTGATAGGCCCTGGTAATAGCCGCCTCCGGATGCGTCTCTTCCAACCCGGCAACCGCGATGTAGTAAGCCTCAGCTTCGGCCGTCGCGGGAAGCTTTCCCGGCGTCGGAGTCACCATGCTCCAATAATTGGAGCGCGCCCAGGTGCGTTCGAAAGTTCACAATGCCACCTCGTAATTCTCCAGCGTACCGGAATTCAGCACGATCTTGTCTCGCTTGAGATCGAAGCCTTTGACGACAGCAAAATGCCAGCGCGGGTACCAGGACAAACCGAGGTTCTGCAGGACAAGCACCGGATTCCCGGCGCTGACTTCGCTAAGAACGGCGTGCAGTTGCGGAGCCAACGGATAGGCCAGACGACCGAAGCTGCGAGCGGCTCCGATCATTTCGACCTGGAATGAACCTTTGCGATCCGGAACATACACCAGCGGGACCAGCGCATCCGGTGTGATGCGAACGTCACTGTTCACGAGCATCATGGCAAGGGCGGCGGGACCGCACTGATAGGCGGTCTGAGCGAAGAAGGGGACCTCGGTCAGCAACACGGATTCGGCTGTAAAGGCATCAGTCTGCTGCCGCAGGGCAGCAGACTGAGGGGCAGAGACGCAGGCAGTCAAGAGAGTTGCGAAGATCAGTGTGAAGCAAAACCTGTATTGTATTGACTGCCTCTATTCCTCTTGCTCTATGATCTGCTTCTAGATGTTAGGAAATACGTCGGTAGCACCCAGCAGATCGAGCAATACGAAGATAACGATCAGCGTCAGCAGCACACTGAGTATCCCGTCACCGCCGGCGGGGAGATCGCCCAACTGTTTCTGGATTTTCATCAACTCGCTGCCAGTCAGGTTGTCGATGCGTGCATCAACATCGGCCGGATTTGCTCCGTAACCAAGCAGAGCGCTGCGAACTTCATCACGAGCGACGAGTTCACGCACGGCATCGCGTTGTTGTTGCAACTCAACCTGCATCGTCAATTCCTTGGTGTCGACAATATCTGCCATGACAGGCGTTTGCACACTCAGGAACAACATGGAAACTATCATCGTGATAGTTACTGGAGTCTTTAACATACTTGTCATTTTCATGGGATTCCCTCTGAATTGTGGATAATAAAAACACATATCACACCTGTGATTGTGCTTGTTTGCTTCACGTGTCCAAACTAGCATGTCACCGAATTAGTTCTGTGCGTTGGCGCACAATTATCAGGACATTTCTGAGAGAAAACTGACGGGACGCGCGCAGACAATGTGTAATTGCTCGCAATTCCCGTGTGCAAGTTGAATCGATTGGCGCACATCGTCGACTGACCGGAAACCATGTCACTCCCTCGATGTAAGTGTTATACCACCTATTCTATGTAGCCAGATCAATGCTTTCCGTATGGAATTTGCGATAATTTTATGCGAAGCAGTCGAGGAGAAATTTTCAGTGAAGAGGGCAAGTGATGCGACATTCTGAGAAACACAGGACTCACCGAACCGGTTGGTTACGTGCAGCAGTTTTGGGGGCCAATGACGGCATCGTCTCGACGGCCAGTCTTGTGCTGGGAGTGGCTGCTGCGGGTGCGACAGCAGGTTCCATCCTGATTGCTGGTGTCGCGGGACTCGTGGCGGGCGCCATGTCGATGGCAGCGGGTGAGTATGTCTCTGTCAGTTCGCAAGCAGACACCGAGAATGCGGATATCGCGCGGGAACGGCACGAGTTGGCGACGAGTCCGGACGCTGAGCATGCCGAACTGGCGGCTATCTATGAGGCTAGAGGGCTGGAAAAAAGTCTGGCGTCGGAAGTTGCGACACAGCTAATGCAGCATGATGCCTTGCAGGCACATAGCCGCGATGAGTTGGGAATTTCGGAGACACTGGCGGCTAGACCGGTGCAGGCTGCATTTGCGTCAGCTGGCACTTTTGCGATTGGTGCGGCGCTGCCGCTGCTGGTGGTATTACTGTTGCCGGAGTCGATACTGTTGTGGGGTGTGGCAGGCAGCTCGTTGCTGTTTCTTGCAATACTCGGTTATCTGTCTGCCGTGACCGGTGGCGCGCCCCCAATGAAATCCGTCACACGGGTTGCGTTCTGGGGAGCCATGGCGATGGCGCTGACCGCCGCCGTAGGATCACTGTTTGGTGTGGCAGCCTAGCAGCAGCGCACGTGCGCCGCTGCTGCATCTGTCCTGCTCACTGCCACTCACTGGCCGGAACAGCCGGATCCGAACGCAGAAAGCGAATCAAATCGGCATGAAACTGATCGGGAATTTCGATCTGGGGGGCATGACCCACACCGGGATACAGCAGAATTGTCGAGTTCTGCAGTTCGTCGTTGACATGGTTGGCGCGTGCCACGAAGTCATCGACGAGTTTGTCATCTTCACCGCCCATGACCAACGCCTTGCTGCTGATGTGTTGCCAGTCATACACGACCGGATCGTCATACATCATTTGTGAAATCATGCGACGAACGCGTGCGAAATGTGGCCAGTCGCCACTAAGCGTCTGACCATAACTGCGTCGAACAAATTCGAGCTGCGCCGGCGGCCAGAAGTTGGTGAAGTAATTTTGGTGGCCACGAAGAATCGATTGATAGGTCGTCTCACCCGGTTCGCTCGCCAGAGGATCACTCCAGGGGCGACTCAGCCGAGAGTCGATCAGACCTATCTGGTTAACCATCACAACGTGAGTCGTGACGTCAGGATATAACATTGCAAACCGGCTTACTGCCATCCCGCCCATCGAGTGCCCCACAATCGCCACCCGCTGCAGTCCGAGTTCGTCCAGCAGGGCCTTCATGTTCGCAGCAACGAAATTGAAGTTGTAACTGATGAGGGGTTTGGAAGATTTACCGTAACCGATTCGATCCACAGCCAGCACACGAAAACCGGCGGCAGCCAGGGCATTAATAGTCGGTGTGTAGGCTTCCGAGTAGAAATTATTTCCGTGTTGCAATAGCACAGTCTGGCCATTGGCGTTGCCGCTGGGCGGCACATCCATATACGCCATGCGCATTCTTTGCCCGAAGCGATCGAGTTCGAGGAAATGCACAGGATATGGGTAGGGGATCTCTTCAAAGTTGATGCCTACAGGGCCCCAGTCGGCGGGTGCCTCTGCTGGCGGTTGTGCTGGCCACTGGGTTTCCGCTGATACTGCCAGCATGCTCCAAAAACCGAATAAGAACATCGTTGCAGTAGTGAAGTAATGAAGCCTGCGTGTTTTCTGCATCAGTCAACTGAACCTCTTGAGTCAATGAACATTGGATCGGGCAGAGAGTATTGCAGATCGCAAGCTTATTTCAAGAATCATCGAACCAGAGGCAGCAGGCGGATTCGCTGCCGATGATGGCGGGCGCATGGCTTTTCGATTCAGCTCGCTTGCTTCCAGTGCTCAGAGAAAGGGCGTTGCGGTAATCTGCAAATAGGGCTTGACACATCCGTTACTAGTGTCACACTACGCATATGACACCATTCCGAATCAAGCTTAATTCCAGCCAGTCGATCTTCGACCAGGTGGTCTTTGCCGCTACCAAGTCAATCCTCGGTGGTGCCCTAAAGCCCGGCGAGCCATTTCCCTCAGTGCGAAGTCTCGCTTCGGATCTGAAGATTCACCCGAATACTGCACACAAGGTGGTTCAGCACCTCATTCAGGAGCGTTGGCTTATCGCCAGCCCCGGCCGCGGCACAGTGGTGGCTCCGCCCCCCAAGGCACGCAGCGGTGACCGGCAGAAATTGTTGAGCCAGGAAGTGGAGCAGTTGGTCGTGGAGGCCCGACGCGTCGGTGCCACACTGGAGGAGGTCACCGATTCGGTGGAAAAACACTGGAAAAGTCTGGACCAGTTGAAGGTGGTGGCCGGTGATAGTTGAAACCCACAATCTCACCAAGAAATATGGGCGAGAGGCTGTGCTGAATGAGCTCAATCTGCAGGTCCCGGAAGGCGCAGCCTTCGCACTCGTCGGTACCAACGGCGCGGGCAAGACTACGACCCTGCGCATGCTCGTCAATATTCTGCGGCCGACATCGGGATCGGCGACTGTACTCGGCACCGACTCCCGTCAGCTCGCGCCGCGAGACTTCTTCAATATTGGCTATGTCTCCGAAAACCAGGTGCTGCCAGACCGCCTAACAATCGATCAGTACTTCAGTTACCTGCGCGCGTTATATCCGAACTGGGATCGTGGACTGGAAAAGGATCTGCGCCGTCGCATGGACTTGCCGCCCGACCGAGGGTTGAGCAAGTTGTCCCATGGCATGCGCATGAAAACCGTGCTTGTGGCAGGGCTGGCCTTCCGCCCGAAGCTGTTGATTCTGGATGAGCCTTTGAGCGGTATGGACACCCTGATTCGTGACGAGGTGGTCGAAGGTCTGCTGGAACAAGCTGATGAGACGACGATCCTGATTTCTTCTCATGAACTGGCAGAGATCGAAAATTTCACCAGCCATATCGCCTTCATGGACAAGGGGCGATTGTATTTTCAGGAGTCCATCGACGACTTGCGCGCGCGGTTTCGCGAAGTGCATGTCACCCTCTCTGCGCAGCGCACCTTGCCAGCAAGGATACCAACCAGTTGGCTGGCGACGGAAATCAGTGGCCATTCACTGCGACTCATCGAATCCCGCTTTACCAATTACGATGCGCTCTATCAGCAGGTCTCAGAGTTGTTCGGCGCCGTTCAGATCGATGAAGCGCCCATGAGTCTGCGCGAAATCAGCAAGGAGCTCATCAAGTCGGCACGGCAGCCCCGGCTGGGAGTGGTGGCATGAACTCAGTGCGCGTGCATCTGCAGGCGATCACCGCGATCCTGCGCAAGGACTTCCGCGAATTGCTGACTTTGGTGCTTCTGGCCTGGGGTGTGTTCCTGATCCAGCCGATCCTTGTGTCAATGAATTTCGAAGGTGACCCGGACTTCTGGGCGACAGTGCAGACCAATTTCTACTATGTCGGCTATTTCCTCGGGGCCCTCGTGATGGTGTCGCTGCTGCAACAGGATCCGGCGGCGAGTCTGAATCATGACTGGCTCACGCGACCGATTTCGCGGCTGGACTGGATGCTGGCGAAACTGGCATTCCTGCTGCTCATGGTGTGCTTGCCGATCATCGTCTCACGCATTAGTGTCAACCTCGCTGACGGCTACGGCCTCCAACTCTCTATTGCATACGCCTTGGGAATAGAGAAGCTCGGTGGTGTCCTGGCGATTCCCCTATTGTTTTGTGTGGCGCTGCTGACGCCGACTTTGCGCCGGGCAATCTTTCTGTTAACGCTCGTCTTCATCGTGTTTCTGATTCCGGCGTGGAGTGTAACGCGACCGCTGCTGGAGTTGCTCGGAATTACGCTCGGCAGTGAACTGGGTGGCATGATGTGGCTGCAGACGCTTCCTATGCTGATCGCTGGCCTGGTTGGTATTCTGGCAATTTACGGATTCTATTATGCTAGACGTCAGCAGGGGCTGGCGTATGCGGCATTCTGTGGCGTGGTTTTTATCCTGTTCTTTTCAGTGTTTCCGCCGGATGCAGTCTTTAACTGGGAGCGGGCAATTGCGGTCCACAAGAGCATGATAAACAGTGTCGACGATTCACTGGAGGACGCGGTTGCGCTGGAGTTTACCCAGGCTTGTTTTCCGGCGGCAACCGGTGGCGAGAACGCATATAACGGATCGAATGATGCGGTACTGACCCAGGCCGCCTGGCTCGATCGCTGGCGTGACGAGTCCGATGCAGGTGGCGTCACGATAGCAACCAGTGTCATCGCTCGGGAGACGCTGCAGGACTGGATCCAGCCCGACTTCCTGCAACGCGAGTTGGCCGTTGACTGGCGGGTCGAACGCATCCGGTCGCGAGCGCACTACTCGGCGGATTCGCTGCCGGAGTCGCTGTATCTCACCCGTTCTTCAACCGCTGTCAATCGCTTTTCCCCGATTTCGGAAACCGAAACTGACTACTGGCTTGTTCCGCGCGAGCAGGCCAGTGTGCTCGCCAGTGATCCCAGTACACACCTCACCATCGACTATGATCTGGCTTTACTGGCACCGACAAATTACGCACTGCCAACCGATGGTAAACGTTATGAACTTGCCGAAGTGGGTTATTGCAAGGCTGAGCTGGATAATGACGCCAGATCGATTGAGGTCGATTGCCTGAAACGCGGCAAACGCCCGGCACTCGTGTCTGCTCAATTATTCGGTGTCGACAGCAGTCGCGTGGACAATTCGTACTACTCGAATTTCACCGCAGACTGGCTGCAGGTTTTCGGTCGCACTCACACGCAATTGACACTGCGGTATCCACAACTGGTCAATAGCTCGACGATCTTGGTGACCGCCTGGAACCCCGCGCGCATCTTTCACAAACAAGTTTCGGCACCGGGCTTTCTGGGAATAGCCGGTGATGCCTGTGGTCTGCCGGGTGATGCTCAATACGCCGCCATTGAACGCTCGAACTGGAGCGATACCTCTGCCCATGAGGTGAGTACTGTCGCAGTTGAGCGGGGCGTGAGAGTCGAAGTACTGGACTGGCGCAATGGAGATATCAAGAACGCACCGACACTGTTCCTGTTGCCCGGGCTGGGCGCTACGGCGCATTCCTATGACGATGTGGCAACCAGCCTTGCAGAGAAGTACAACGTGGTCGGCATGACCCGTCGTGGAGCAGGAGCATCCAGTACGCCCGATCATGGCTATGACATCGCTCGCCTGAGCGAAGACATCCTGGAAGTTATGGCGACACTGCAGATTGAATCGCCGGTACTGGTGGGCATGTCGATTGCAGGCGAGGAATTGAGCTATCTGGGTGCGCACCACCCTGACAAATTCCAGGGGCTGGTCTATCTGGATGCGGCCTTCGATCGGACCCAAGCCCAGAGCAAGCAATACCGTGAACTGAACTTCAGGTTGCCGCGCGACTTGCCCTTGTTGCCCGCGGAAAAGGTTTCCTATGCGGCGATGGCAAACTACGCCGCTCGCCGCGATCGTCCACGCAATATCCCGGAAGGCGAGATCATCGCCAGCTATGACCTGACGACCGGGCAGATTAAACACAATCCCCTGTATCTCGATGCCGTAATGATGGGATTACAGGCCCCGCGTTATACCGAGATTCCCTTGCCGGCCCTGGGCGTCTATGCAATGCCCGGATCGTGGGAGTTCATGATGGAGCCATGGTATGACCAGTCTGATGCACAGGTCAGGGCCGCCGTCCAGTCACTTTATAGACTCGACCGCCAAGGTAAGGAATCGGCGATGGCCCGCTTCGATGCCGAGCTACCCGACTCCGAGGTGCTAGTGTTGGAAGATGGCTACCACTGGGTCTTTCTGAAGCATGAGCAGGAAGTTCTCGACGCCATCGATCACTTCGTGAATCGTCTGCACTGAGCTGCGGACGCCGACGTCCTCAGTTACAACGCGCACTTCTCTTTCGATTTACGCCCACAGTCTGGGGCGGTTCTGCTTACACCGGTGATCTTCGGCGCATTGACTCACTTTATGTTGCAAAGTAGACTGTGCCGCATTGTGGATCGGAGCTCGGCGCGAGACCGGCCCTCATTCTGACGGATGTTTATGCCGCAATCTGATAACCCATCTTCATTGAGCCAGCGTGCCGGTGAGGATCTAAGCCTGATTCGTGCGCTCATGCAGCGGGCGACAACAATCGTGCCGATGTCCGGTGGTGCGTTGTTCTGTATTGGTGTGCTTGGCGTGCTCTCAGCGGGGCTGTGCATCCGTCTCAGTCTCGACGGGATTGCCTGGGTGGCACTCTGGTGCGTCACTGCCCTGATCGCAAGCGTACTTGCCCTGCTTACAGCCGCCATGCAATTGCGTCGCCAGGGGCACTCCATTCTCACCGGCAGTCATTCCCGCTTCTGGCTAAGTCTGCTCCCAGGATTTGCCGCGGCGTTGGTCCTGACAGTAGTGTTCATCCGGGCGCAGGATTTCGCGACACTACCGGGGCTGTGGCTATTGCTGTACGGCGTGTCAATTCTGGCGGCCGGCAGTCAGTGCATTACCCTGATCAGCCGCATGGGCGTGACCTTCGTGGTGTTGGGAGTGGTGGCGCTGTTTCTGCCCTGGCCCAACCTGAGTATGGCCGCCGGGTTTGGTCTCGGTCACCTGGCCTTTGGCTTGTTAATAGCGAGATACAATCATGAGTGATTCAGCGACCGCCGTTAAGTTCAATGCCGCCCTTTCAACCATCCGCAGCATCAGCGGTGGCGGCGCTGCAGAAGGAGTCAACCGGCTCATCTATGAGCGCGTGCGGCTGGCAATCGTCAGTGCACTGGCCGTGCAAAAGACGCTCAGCTTTTCCGAACTCAAATCGCTGCTCGATACGACGGATGGCAACTTGTCCGTGCACGCGCGCAAGCTGGAGGAGGCGGGCTTGGTCAAATGCAAGAAGACCTTTGACAAGCGTACGCCGCGCACAGAATACAGCCTGACTCCCCAGGGCCGACGCACGCTGGATCAGTATCTGGCGCACATGGAAAGTCTGGTCAAGTCTATGAAACATTCCCGCTAGTAGTGGTTTGATGCCGCGTAGAGATAGGTCCATGTACTTTGTAATGCAAAAAGCTCTGCTTCGTCCCGGATGGTCACCGGTTTTGATCGGTTTACCGCGGCCACAGTCATGCTCGTCACCCGACTCAAATTCAGCCGGTCGCATCGCAGCGACCTTTCCCAAGGAGAAACCCAATGAGCAATAATTCCGTTCTGGCGTCGCTCTCGGACCTGTACAAACTGGAACAGCTCTACCGGGAAAGCCCGGATGCGTTCACTCAGCAGCTGGATGCCGCCCTGCAGGTGCATCCCCATGCACAGATTCTCAAGTTTTGGCATATGCGCTTGCACTGGGCCGAGCTCGGACAGGCGGATTGTGGTCGCACGCTGCTGCAGACGCTCGGCCTGGTGATCGCTCTGGGCGTGTGTGCAAGCCTGCTTATGCAACTCCCCGCAGTCTTTAGCCTGGATCCGCTGTGGTACTACCCCCGATTCGTACCATTTATTCTTCTGGCGATTCTGGGCGTCTACCTGAATCGGCACCACGGGGTGAGGCAATTGATCCGGCCACTGATCCGGCCACTACCCGTCGCAGGCCTCGTCGTGGCATTCAGCTACGCACTGTTGTTACCACATCGAATCGACTCGGCGTCGATAACGATGGCCCTGATTCACCTGCCACTCGTGTTGTGGTGCTTCCTGGGAGTGGCCTTTTGCGGTGAACAATGGCGTAGCGACGTCTGTCGACTGGCGTTCGTCCGTTTTAACGGCGAAATCTTCGTCTACACCGTGTTGTTCCTGCTGGGGGGCGTGGTGCTGTCGGGAATCACGGTGGCGCTGTTTCAATTGCTCGGCATGGACATTCAGCGCTGGTATGGGCAGCACATCATCGAATCGGGACTGATTTGCGCGCCGCTCGTTGCCACCTTCGTCTACGACGAACTGCTACAGCGTCAAAGCCGCATAGCGAGTCTGCTGGCCAGGGTTTTTGCGCCCCTGTTTCTGGTCATGGTGAGTGTGTATCTGGTGGTGATGCTCGTCAGCGGGCAGAGTCCCTGGACTGATCGTGATTTTCTGATCAGCTTCGATGGCTTGCTGTTGCTTGTGCTTGGCATCTCGGTTTTTTGTATCAGCGACCGCAATGCGCAGCGACCCTCACGTGGCTATGATGTGATTAATTTCCTGCTGATTGTCATCACCCAGGCGATCAACCTGGTCGCGCTGTCGGCGATACTCTATCGACTCGCCGAATACGGCCTCTCACCGAACCGGGTCGTCGTCATCGGCGCCAACATTCTGATCTTCGTCCATCTGAGTCTCATGATTCGCGCCTTCATCGGCGTATTTCGAGGTCAGGTTGGTGGTGAGGCGCTGGCAGCAGCCGTCGTACGCTTTCTGCCGGTGTACGCAGTATGGGCGCTGTTGGTGAGCGGACTGCTGCCGCTGGCATTCGGTTTCGTCTGAGCACACCGCTTCCGCCGATAAGCGACTGCAGATAAATTATTGCCAAGGCCGGGCCGTGAGCGTACAACTGCATTCTCTGCCCCGGCCAGGTGGCAGCACTCAGCGCATCGAGCAAGGCAAAATTATGCATTCATCCAGCAATCGACTCTCCGCATTTCTGTGTGCCGGAAGCCTGTTCTTCACCGCATCCGTCAGTCAGGCCCAGAACAACGACCCCGTCGAGCTCTCCATCGAGCACGTCGCCGGCACTGTCTACATGATTCAGCGCCCGGGCGGCGGTGGCAATATCGGCGCATCGATCGGGCCCGATGGTGTACTGCTGGTGGATTCGTTGTTTGCGCCGATGTCAGAGAGTCTGGTGGCAGCGGTCAGGCAGGTCACTGATGCTAATATCCGATTTCTGATCAATACCCATGTGCATCCGGATCACATTGGTGGCAATGAAAATCTGGCGGCCATGGGTGTGTTGATCTTTGCTCACGACAATGCCCGTCTGCGGTTTCTCGCCGAGCGCAACCGGTTTCCCCGTCGCGCTGGCAGTTTCACACCCCAGCCACCCGAATCGGCACGACCCGTGGTGACCTACAACGATGCCATCGGCTTTCACATGAACGGAGAAGAAGTGCGTGCCTTCCTCGTACCTCCGGCCCACACCGATGGTGATTCCTTCGTGTATTTTCCCGAATCGAACGTCCTGCATCTCGGGGACGTGTTCCGCACTTCGAGCTATCCCATCATCGACGTGTTCAACGGTGGCACGTTGCGCGGCACGATCGCCGCGCTCGACAAGGCGCTCGACCTGACGGATGCCAACACGCGCATCATTCCCGGTCATGGGCTGACGGTAGTCGGTCGCGAGGCCATCATCGAATTTCGCGACATGATTCTCGATGTGCGCAATCAGGTGCTCGCGATGATCAAGGCAGGCAAGCTGCTGGATGCAGTGATGGCGGCGAACATTACTGCGCCCTATGACGCCAAGTGGGGGCAGGAGGATGGCTGGACGGCGGAGGATTTCGTGCCGATCGTCTATTACGAGCTGGGAGGCTCTGGTCGCAACGTAGATCGCTAGCGCCGCGGGGTGCGGCGCCGAATGCGGGCCTGGTTCAGAGCTGGCTGGCGGCGTTCTGAACTTCGAGCTGGTTGAGCTGGGCTTCAGAGCCATACATCATGGCGACAGTGCCACAGCGACGGCGGCGAACCCGGCTGAAAGAGCGATCGTCTTCGGCACAGACAATCATCTGCGACAATGGTCTGCCGTTGTTGTATTCCGCTAATTCTGCTTCGGACATAGATTCAAATCGCGGCCCCGCTTCGACGCAGGCCGAGAGTAGTACTGCAGCAAATCCAAACAGCATGAGGTTCTTCATAAATTCAGCGTCTCCTAGGGTGGCCTGAGGTACTCAGGGTGTGTTGATAAGTGATGGCAGCAGTGTAGCTACGCATATGCAACATTGCGCGCTTCACATTGCGTCAGTGTGCCGTCTGGTCGAATTTGTCGGGATTTTCTCCGGTTTAGTTAATCTCATCCAGCCGTGTGCGCAGCACACCAAGAATGGTATTCAAATCCTTGAAATACTGATTGTCGGCGGCTACCGCATTCATGGCCTTGGTCAATTCCTCGAACTTGTCGGTAAGATCCGCACGCAGGGCGGTGCTGTCCAGCAGTTCGTCAGTGCCCTGGTTGGAATCTGCGGCATTACGGGCGCGTCGCTCTATCATGAAATTCGGTTCGCAGGCTTCGCGACCGATGTTAGAACCGGTCGGGGTGTAATCCTGGCAGGTGATATCCAGTGAATCGTCCTGATTGAGTTGATTCCAGACCCGATAGAATTCATTCTGGATTTTCTTGATCTCGGCGCGCAGTTCGGCCGGTGTCAGGTCATCGATCACAATCTGGTCATCGGCTGCATAGCTGACCAGGTTTGCACCTAGAAGCAACGCACCTACCATCAGGGTGAATCGTGTTTTTTTCATAAGAGACTCTCCGCTTAGCTGCTTCGGATTGGCAATATCGAAGCCGCGCTATCTTCGCATTGCTGCGCGCATTCGTCATCTACCCGGGAAGATTTTAGTCGACGAATCAACGGGACTTATCCCAAATTATCGTTGGGAGTACAGCGGCGAAGCGCGCAAGATTCGACGAAAATTCGACGAACGGAATTGCGAATTTTAGTGTGATCAGGGCGTATTTTTTGCACTTTGACTAATTGTAACGCCAGGCCGCTGCACACAATTGTCGCAAAATCTTGCACTAGAACTGTGACGATCTCCATAACACACTGAATAAAATCACTTTTTATAAAATATAGAGCGCTCGCTCGAAATGGTGTGGGCCCAAATTTGTGGCTAATTGCAACAAATTAGTTCTTTGTAACTAGAATCAAAGTAGGTAAACTCGCAAGATTGCTAAAAGCTCGATCTTAAGCAATGGAATGAAATTTGAATTTCTCCATCAAAGTTCAAATTCCATTTCGGCAAAGTTGGTTAGTCATTCAGCGAAGCTGATTGCCGAAGTGCTGCCTGTGCGGTCTAGCCTTTCAACTTTGTCTAAAAAATTGAAGCTAAAAACAAATAATTAGATAGATGACGGAGAGACATATGCATCGAAAAATTCCCCACAAACGCGCATTACTTTGTACTGCGATTTCCCTTTCCCTGTATTCCGTGGCAACTCCATCGCTCGCCCAGGATACAACTGTTGAAGAAGTCGTTGTAACCGGATCCTATATCCGACGCAGCGAAGGTTTCACCCAGGCTTCGTCAGTGACGCAACTGAACGCCGACGACCTTGCCGCTGAAGGCACCATGAACCTCGGCGA
>JALRBQ010000001.1 GCA_023257655.1 Pseudomonadales bacterium | reverse complement strand
TCTGGCTGGCTTTTTTGGGTGTGTTTCAGCTTGCGATCCCATGCAGCTTGATGGTTTGGTTAAGTAGATACTTAACGGTGCTGGAGATTTCACTGCTGTCTCTCCTTGAGGTTATTCTTGGCCCCTTTTGGGCCTGGCTATGGGGTGGGGAAATTATTTCAGTCACGACTCTTCAGGGCGGGGGGCTCGTGCTCGGTGCTCTTATTTTTAATACTCTTGCCCGACGATAAAATAGCCGGTGTCTTTGCGGCTGTTGCTATGGGATTGAGTGGAATAATCCGCGTTGCTCCTACCCTTGGTATTTCTGCTTATGGTCAATTGATATCAAGAAGCTAAGTCTTCGCCTTGTCATCGGATCAATGGCGGTTATCAACTGCTAGTCACGGACTATGCAGAGCCCAGAACAGCGTTCATTAGTCAGGCTTGTAATAAGATAGCGGTAAAGATAATATTCAAACATGTTTCGTTTGAGATTATTTAAGCACAAAAAAATATTTGCAAGCATTCTACTCGCTAGCTTGCTGGGTGCTTTTTTTGCGAAATCGTTTCATGTCGAAGCAAAAAAATTTGACTTTCAGATAATCTCGAAGATGTGCTCGGTCTCAAGCGACTTGGACGGGCCGGCCAAGCAACAACTGATTGAGATCAGCGGGCCTGTAAAATTAATGCTGATCAATAGTCATTGTGATCTATGTTTGAGTCAGGTCAGTCCGGATAATGTAGTTAGATTAGATCTTAGTTTCCCAAGTCCATTTTCCTTTTCCCTCGCTCAAACCGGTCGATGCGCCGGTTGTCTTGAATCAGGCAGCGGAGCTGTCGAGCTCTGGGCGAGAGGTGCTCCAACTATTGAGCGATGGGCAGCTCGGGATCGATCAGGCCCAGAGGATACTTAGGGCGTTGGGAAGTCAGCGAGATCTTATAGAGTTCGATGATCTCGTGAAACGCTTGGAGGTGCTCGAACGTGACGGCTAAAGCAAGACTATTGAAGCTCGAGAGAAAGAGAATTCCACCAAGGGATTTAGTCCGGTATCGGTGGGGCGGTGTGAGCCAGAAATCCAATGATGATGATTTGCCTCAGCCTCGGCAACACGATCTCGTTGTCGTTCGGTGGCGAGAATAGCAATGTTCGTTATTTGTTATGATGCAGATGGCCTGCCTCATACGCCTCCTGCAAAGCCTTTTTCAAAGACCAGACAGCCACATCGTAAAAATCAAGGCTGTCGCTGTTTCTGGTCTCTAGCGTTTCGATACTCAAATGGCTCTTGGCGATGCAAAGGCCGCTGGTTTTCAGCTGTGACAAAACTGCGCTGATCACCAGCCGTTTTACAAAAGTCGACTCTGGCGATATGGAGGCAAGGCGATTGAGTGGCATTGATAAGGAGGGGCAGGGCAGGGCAGCCCAAGTTTGGAGGCGGTACTAAAAACCCATGAAGAAGCCGGGCGAACGGTGACACTGCTCGCTTCGACATCCGGTGTGCTGGCCTTGTTTGCAGTGGCCGATACCATCAAGGATTCGTCAAAAGCAGCGATTACCGAACTCAAGGACTTGGGGGTGACGCCGGTGATGTTGACGGGAGATAACGCGGCGACCGCCAAGGCGCTTGCGGTGCAAGCAGGGATTGACGATGCACGCGGTAATTTGTTGCCAGAAGACAAGCTAGCAGCAATCAAAGACATGCAGCAACGGTACGGCGCGACTGGTATGTCGGGCGATGGTATCAACGACGCACCCGCACTGGCACAAGCTGATATTGGCTTTGCCATGGGCGGCATGGGTACTTATATTGCGATGGAAGCAGCGGATGTGGTCATCATGAACGATGACCTACGTCGCATCGCCTCGACTATCCGCCTGTCGCGCGCCACACACGCTGTGCTGTGGCAAAACATTGCATTGGCGTTAGGTATCAAAGCCGTGTTCCTAGTACTCGCGGTATTCGGCAACGCGACTATGTGGATGGCCGTATTCGCGGATATGGGAGCCAGCCTACTGGTGGTGTTCAACGGCTTGCGTTTGCTACGCACGAACTCACTTCTACACGAAACGGAATCAGGCCCTTCAACCAAAACACTATAGCTGCTACAATCTTGCCCATGCGTCGCTTGTTTATGATTTTTCTGCTGGTATTGATGCCGCTGCAGCTCAGTTGGGCAGCGATGGCATCCTATTGCCAGCACGAAACTGGGGCCGCAGCCAAACACTTCGGTCACCATGACCATCAGCACAAGGCTGCTGATGGTAAAGACGCAGCACCCGATCCAGCCAAAACCGGTGGTGGTGACCTTGATTGCGCATCCTGCCACGCTGGAGGCACTTCAGTCCTAGCTGACGCTCTCACGATTCACTTGGTTGCCGACTCATCGCTTGGCACAGCTGATCACCGAGCGCGCCTCACATCCCCGCCTTTCGAACGCATTGAACGCCCTCAGTGGCGTGTCCTCGCCTGATCGGCGGGGAGCGCGTTCCTTCCCTCGTCGTCACTAGAGCAGTCGCGCTTGGCGCGTGACCGCATAAAGCCGCCTTTGCGCCGCTGACGTGACGATGTAGCAGGCGATCATTTGGATCGCTCTCCGCCGATTCCCTCGTGTCTTTGAAATCACTGGAGAATCGGATGTTGAAGAGTATTAACAAGCAAAAACGACGGGCGTCACTTGCCGTCCATAGGGCTACAAAAAAGGCAACTGCAGCGGCCCTGCTCCTTGCGCTCACTGCAGGGGTATCTTTTGCCCAATCGCTGCCTGCTGCGCAAGCCAACCGCACAGCCCAATCTGAGTCGCAGGCCGATGTGGCGACGCTTCTGACGTTGCAGAGGGCCATCGCGTTGGCGCTCGACGGCAATCCAGACCTTACCGTCGCAAAACGTGAAATTGAGGCTGCTGAAGGTCAGGTGCTTCAAGGGCAAGCGCGCCCTAACCCAGAGCTTGCCTATTTACTGGAAGACCAGCGCGCACAGACCCGTACACAAAGCGTGCAGATTAACCTTCCCGTTGAAATGGGCGGCAAGCGCGCGGCCCGTATCGCGGCCGCCGAGCGAGGGCGCGACATCGCAGTGGAAGACCTGAATGTGCGGCGCATCGAAATCCGCGCCGCTGTGGTCGCCGCCTTCTTCGAAACGCTGGCAGCCCAGGAGCGTGTAGCACTGGCTCTTGACAGTGTCGATTTGGCGAGAAAAGCGACCGACGCGGTTGCCAAGCGCGTGGCAGCGGGTAAAGTTTCTCCCGTCGAAGAATCAAAGGCCCGGGTGGCTGAGGCCGGGGTGCGCGTTGAACTCGCCCAGGCGCAAAGCGAGCAGCGCAACGCTCGGGGACGTCTTGCCAGCTTGCTGGGTGCCAATCCACCTCGCTTCACCCTCGTCGCGGGCAATGTTGAAGCGCTCCCGCTCGTTCCAAGCTTAGACAGTGTCCAGCAACGCCTGTCTGTCTCGCCAACCTTGCGTCGTGCGCAGCTAGAGATGGAACGCCGCAGATTACTGGTCGATGTGGAGCGCAGCAAGCGTGTACCCGATGTCACCTTCAGCCTGGGAGTGAAGCGCCCCAATGAGCTGCAGCGTGATCAGCTGTTTTTCGGCGTCTCCGTGCCGTTGCCGTTGTTTGATCGCAATCAGGGCAACTTGCTGGAAGCGCTCAAGCGCGAAGACAAAGCCCGGGACGAACTCCAGGCGTTGAACGTGCGAGTCGGCACTGAAGTGATGCAAGCCCGCGAGCGGCTGGACGCCATTCGCGGGGAAGTCGATGTCTTGCAACGGGACGTACTCCCCGGGGCTAAGAGCGCCTACGACGCAGCCACCATCGGATTCGAGAACGGCAAGTTCAACTTTCTAGAAGTGCTAGACGCGCAGCGCACCTACTTCGCTGCCAAGTCCCAATACCTCAAGGCACTGGCCGAAGCGCATCGCGCAGCGGCGGACATTGACCGGGTGCTCGGCGACTCCACCCCGAATGCCGACAAGCCATCCAATCATGAATGAATATGAAAATCGACACAAAAAAACTGAATATTAGCAAAAAGCAGTTGGTCGCCATCGCTGCAATTGCCGTGACTGGCGTAGTGCTTGGCACCGCCATTCTGAGCAACAAGGAAACCAAGACCGCTGAAGATGACGGTCACGGCCATGGCAGTCACGTTGAGGCCAAGACACACAGTGATGGAGAGCACCACGGCAAGAAAGATGGAGATGGGCACGATCACGACAAAGGCCATGCAGACGGTGAGCACCACGAGGGTCCGAGCAAGGGGCCGCATGGTGGCAAGCTGTTCAAGGAAGGGGACTTCGGCTTAGAGGCGCTGCTGGCCGAGGACGGAGGCGAACCACGCCTGCGGATCTGGCTGTTCAGCAAAGATAAGCCGCTTCCAAACAATGCAGCCAAAGTCAGCGCCACCATCACGCGCTTGACCGGAGAGACGCAGACCCTCAATTTTGCACCTGACAAGGACAGCCTGGTGAGCCGCGAGGTGGTGCCCGAGCCACACGCGTTCGAGATCAGCATCGTTGCCCAGACTGCCACCGAGCCCTTCATGTTTGTCCTGAACCAGGAGGAAGGGAAGGTCGAGCTTAGCGATGCACAAATCAAGGCCGCATCCATTGGCATCGACACGGCAGGTGCTGCGCGCATTAAGTCTGCTTTGCAACTGCCAGGCGAAATTCGTCTGAATGAAGACAGGACTTCGCACGTTGTTCCGCGTATTGCCGGTGTGGTCGAGAGTGTGCAGGCCAGCTTGGGGCAAGCGGTCAGACGGGGTCAAGTTCTGGCCGTCATCGCCAGCCCGGCGGCATCAGAGCAGCGCAGCGAGTTGCAGGTGGCACAAAAACGATTGACCTTGGCCAAGACCACGTATGAACGTGAGAAAAGGCTCTGGGAGCAGAAGGTCTCTGCTGAGCAGGATTATCTGCAAGCCGAACAAGCCTTACACGAAGCAGAGGTCGCCGTGGCCAACGCCCAGCAAAAGCTGTCCGCCTTGGGGTTGGCCTCAGGGTCTTTGGGGGGGCTGAATCGGTTCGAGCTGCGCGCGCCATTCGACGGCTTGGTGATCGAAAAACATCTCAGCCTCGGTGAGGCAGTCAAGGAAGACGCCGCCGTGTTCACAGTATCTGACCTGGGACAGGTCTGGGCCGAGATCAATGTGCCCGCGAAAGATCTGCCACTGGTCAGGGTTGGCGAAAAGGTCACCATCAAAGCGACGGCCTTCGATGCCAGCGCGACCGGAACCATTACTTTTGTGGGTTCATTGATCGGTGAGCAGACTCGCATGGCCAAGGCCCGCGTGGTCTTGGCTAACCCCAAGGGCGCTTGGCGTCCTGGTCTGTTTGTCAGTGTGGAGGTGACTGCATCGGAGGCGGAAGTACCCGTGACTGTGGCCAGTGACGCCATTCAGACCTTGGGCGACAAGCCCGTGGTGTTCCTGAAAGTGAACGGAGGCTTCATTGCCCAGCCCGTGCAGTTGGGCCGCAGTGATGGCAAGCGGGTCGAGGTGGTGCAAGGACTCAAGCCGGGGGCTCCCTATGCAGCGGCAGGCAGCTTTGTCGTGAAGTCTGAGCTCGGCAAAGCCTCTGCCGAACACACCCATTGATACCGGAGCCACGCACATGTTTGAAAAACTTATTCGAGCAGCCATCGAACATCGATGGTTGGTGTTGCTGGCAGTCATCGGTATGGCGGCCGTCGGCGTATTCAACTACCAGAAGCTCCCCATCGATGCCGTGCCGGACATCACCAACGTCCAGGTACAAATCAACACCCAAGCGCCGGGGTACTCGCCGCTGGAGACCGAGCAACGGGTGACTTACCCGATTGAGACCGTGATGGCGGGCCTTCCCAACCTGGAGGAAACCCGTTCCCTGTCCCGCTATGG
>JALRBQ010000081.1 GCA_023257655.1 Pseudomonadales bacterium | reverse complement strand
AATAGCTCTTCGCACACTTTCACGTGAGGATCCATTGAGCCGCCCACGTCGAAGAACAGCAATACCTTAACGGCATTGTGGCGTTCAGGCACCATCTTGATATCCAACAAACCGGCATTGCGCGCCGTCGAGGAAATCGTATCGTCGATATCGAGTTCCTCGGCGGCGCCAGTCCTCGCAAACTTACGCAGGCGTCGCAGCGCCATCTTGATGTTGCGCGTGCCAATCTCGACAGAGTCATCGAGGTCGCGATACGTTCGTTTATCCCAGACTTTCACTGCCCGGGAGTTACGCCCCTCATCCTGCCCAGTACGAATGCCTTCGGGATTGTAGCCATAGGCACCAAACGGCGAAGTGCCACCGGTCCCTACCCATTTTTTACCGCCCTGATGCCGCCCTTTCTGCTCTTGCATGCGCTTGCGGAACTCTTCCATCAGTTTGTCCAGGCCACCAAGCGCCTGAATCTGGGCCTTTTCCTCGTCAGTAAGCATGGACTCCAGCTGCTTGCGCAGCCACTCCTGAGGAATTTGGTACTGCGAAAGATCATCGAGCAAGTCGACATTCTCGAAATATTTCGCGAAAGCCTTGTCGAACTTGTCGAAGTTCTTCTCATCCTTCACCAGACAAAGCCGGGACAGATAGTAGAAGTCATCGACATTGGCAAAGATGACGTTTTGCTTCAGACATTCCAGCAACGTAAACAATTCCGTTAAGGATACCGGCAAGTGTTCACGCTTAAGAGTCATGAAGAAATTAATCAGCATTAGCGATTCGCGCGATGCATGAAGGCGAGCTTTTCAAGCAGGTGCACATCCTGCTCATTCTTGAGCAGCGCGCCATACAATGGTGGAATCGCGTTCTTGTTGTCATGATTCTTGAGAATGTCGGCCGGAATATCATCCGCCATCAGAAGCTTCAACCAGTCAATCAGTTCCGAGGTTGAGGGTTTCTTCTTGAGACCGGGGATTTTTCTGACGTTGAAGAACACATCCATCGCCTGACTCACCAGCTCCGCCTTGATACCCGGATAATGCACATCGACGATTTTTTCCATTGTGACGGTATCGGGAAATTCAATGTAATGAAAAAAACACCGGCGCAGAAACGCATCGGGAAGCTCCTTTTCATTATTACTCGTAATAATAATGATGGGGCGCGTACGGGCCTTGATGAGCTGTCGCGTTTCGTAGACGAAGAACTCCATTTTGTCGAGTTCCAGCAACAGGTCATTCGGAAATTCGATATCGGCCTTGTCGATTTCATCAATTAGCAGGACGGTTTGCAGGTCCGAAGCAAACGCCTCCCATATCTTGCCCTTGATGATGTAATTGGCAATGTCCTGCACCTTGTCATCCCCTAACTGGGAATCGCGCAGGCGGGAAACGGCATCGTATTCATAGAGCCCTTGCTGTGCCTTTGTCGTCGATTTGATGTGCCACTGGATTAGGGGCAATTGTAATGACTTGGCAATTTGCTCAGCCAACATGGTCTTGCCGGTTCCTGGCTCGCCTTTGATCAGCAATGGTTTCTGAAGCTTGATGGCCGCGTTCACTGCCATTTGCAGTTCGGAAGTAGCGACGTATTCCTGGGTACCGGTAAAGTTCATCAGTTGATTTCCACGACAATTTGCTTGCGCGTATTGTAATCAGCAGGTTCCCATTAATACAGAAAAACCGCCCCTTCTTGCCCCCGCGAAATCCCGGGCTTGACGTGTCAGGAGTTGCGTCGCGCTGGCTGCGTTATCGTCAAATGAACGACGCCATTCCGCCTCCCCAAGAGAGCCAGAATGGCTCGCATCTGCAGTAAAATTATCGGGAAGCATGCACAGCTCAGACTCGAGCCAGAAGTGGCTACATGAGGTGGCTACATGAGATGGCTAGATAGCGGTGACTGCATAGAGGTGGCTGTATAAGTGGTGGCTGCGTGAAGCGCGGTGAGCCTCATGACTATGCTGATGGAGGTGAGACACCGACGTTATAACAGTTTCTCAAGTAGTGGCGTGGCTGGAGAGTTACAGCGGCATTCGGAGCTGGAATTCCCTACGCTGCCCGCCTGTGATCGTGGACGGGAGCGAGACTGCAGCAGCCTATTCAGGGCAAAGTCGCGCAACACTTTTAACTAAAACTTTATGAAAGCGACGTAACTTTTTGTTTTTGCAGTTTTTTAAGTTTTTCCGGTTTTTATGTTTTTTAACTGACGTTCGAAGAGACAACAGGTAGAGGACGCCGCCGATGACCCACGCCAGCACCAGCGCCAGTACCAGCGGCACGAGGCTGCGAACTGCTGCCCCGCCTCCGATGGTAATCATATCCAGCATGACCACCATCAGCGCGGGGGCCAACACCGTCGTCTGCTGATTTGCATACCAGGGCGTCAAGGCCAGGGCGAGCAGTGTCGCGCGCAACAGATAGGCGAGCCAGCGTGCCTTGATCAGGAGTGTAAGACGCCAGAAAACGACGAAAAATACCCCGCTGGCAGCGAGGTAGATCAGCCAAAGCATCCAGAAATTGCTGCCACTCTCCATCAGGCCTTTACCCAGCGAATAATATGCTCATCATACCCGTCTTCATGCACGTATTCCTCGGAAACGGCACGGCCGCCAACCGAAATACCTTCAGCATCCATGCGAGATCGCGATCCCGCGATCAGGGGGTGCCAGTCGAAAAGAGGTCGTCCCTCGAACCGCAGACGGTAGGCGCAAGTATCTGGCATCCAGTTTATCTTGCCAATATCCATCTGTTTCACGTTCAGACAATCAGGGACGAGTTCAGCTCGCTTCGCATAACAACCACAGCGATGGCTTGCGTGATTGAAATAGCGACAGATCACACGCGTAAATTCCACCCGGGAACCCGAGGCATTTGTCAGCTTTTTCAGGCAGCACCGCCCGCAACCGTCACACAGGGATTCCCACTCCGGCTGGGTCAATTCCGTGAGGGGTTTTTCCCAAAACGGTGACGATCTCGCACCCGCATTCATGGCAGATTGACTCCCCCGTTCATCGCCGCAGCGCCTTCAGAAGGTCAGATTCCAGCAAATCCCTGCGCCATTGTGACACGTTGTCCGGCCAAACGAGCTCGCCAGTGTGCTCAAAATTGCGCACTAACTCGACCAGCAGTTTTTTACGACCCAGTAATTCGGGCGCCATATTCAGGTCGTTTGCGCGTCGCTGTACGACCTCCTGACACATCTTCATGTGTTTGCGGGAGTCGATCGGCAACGGAATATTTAAGAGCGCGCGATCGACAGTAACCGCCACCGCCGCAGTCGCGCGCATATACTGCAGCAGATCCTGGCCATAACGGGTGACTACCTGGGGATCAAGGTGCTGGAGTGTTTTCAGCTCATCCATTGTCATGGTCGGTGACTCAGCCAGGCGGCTGGCAATCAACGTCAAATCGTTGTCCTTGGCTACCCAGCTGCGTGGCTTATTGCGGCGCCTGGCTGTTATCTCACGCCAGAGAGCCAATCGTTGTAAACACACGAGAGCGGCATCATTGAGGCGCCAGGCGTTGCTGATGCCGGTGTATGCCAGGTTCCAGTTTGATTCAACTTCGATTTCACGCGCGATACTGAGCTGATCATCACACTCCTGGACAAACCATTCATACATGCCCCGCTCTCTCAACTGAGCCTCGAGTATTTCGCGCAGAGTCAACAAATAACAGACGTCAGTTGCCGCATAGATTTTTTGCGTCTCTGACAAGGGTCGCTTGATCCAGTCGGAACGCGTCTCGTCTTTCGGGATTTCGATGTTGAGTAAATTGCGAACCAGCGCCTGATAGCTGAGACTGAAACCCAGCCCTAGAAATGCCGCCGCGAGTTGGGTATCAAACAGCCGCGCTGGTAGTCGATTCAATGACGTGTGCAATAAATTGAGATCTTCGCTGCAGGAGTGCATGACGAATGTCTGACTTGCTCCCGACACGAGTTCCGCGATGCCCTGATGGGTCTTGATCAAAACCGGATCGACCAAATAACAACCGCGCAAATCTGCGAGCTGGATAAGCCCGAGAATCGGATAAAAGGTATTGGTGCGCATGAACTCGGTATCGATTGCCAGATGCGGGCACGCCTGCAGCTCGGCGCGTAATGCATCCAGTTGGGCTTCATCTTCGATGAGCCTGATCGCGCTGCCATCTGCCGTCTGCATTACATTAGGAATGTTGCATCACCTTGCGGCCGGTGAATGCATGACTCAACGTGCCTCCGTCGACGAATTCCAGTTCGCCACCCACAGGCACCCCGTGGGCAATTCGGCTCACGACTATGCCAAGGGCCAGCAATTGATCGGCAATATAATAGGCCGTGGCATCCCCTTCCACGGTTGAGTTGCAGGCAAGAATGACCTCTTCGATACCACCCTGTTTGACTTTGTCCAATAATTGCACGATCCCGAGCTGTTCTGGGCCGATGCCATCTATCGGCGACAGGTGCCCCATCAGGACGAAGTAGATCCCCCGGAAAGTGCCGGATTGCTCGATCGCAAAGACATCGGCGGGAGATTCCACAACGCAGCAAATTTTTTGATTGCGCGATGGACTCGCACAAATTCGACAAATCGTTTCTTCAGTCAAGGTCCGACACTGAGCGCAATTACCCACATTATCCAACGCACGCATGAGGCTCTCGCTGAGTTTTTGCCCGCCTACGCGATTACGTTCCAGCAGATGCAAGGTCATGCGTTGTGCTGATTTTGGACCCACTCCGGGCAGACAACGAAATGCCTCAATAAGTTGATCTATCAATGGACTGGAGTTCATGCTCTACCTTAGTACCTAGAAGGGAAGCTTGAAGCCTTCCGGCAGCTTCATTCCGCCGGTCATGCTTCCCAGCGTTTCCCGATTCTTCTCTTCAATTTTTCTCACGGCAGAATTTACCGCCGCCGCAATCAGATCTTCAATTACCGCCTTGTCTTCTGTCATTAGTTCATCCGCGATCGCCACACTCTGGACGTCGTGGCGACCGTTCATTTTGACGCGTACCAGGCCGGCACCAGATTCGCCTTCGACCACCTGATTCTGCAATTCCTGTTGCGCCTTCTGGAAGTTCTCCTGCATCAACTTCGCTTGTTTCATTAATTCATTGAAATCAGTCATTACCATTCTCTAATTTAAGTGGAGCAATTGTCTCTTTCGCCAGGGTCCCGGAAAAGTGCTTCAGCAACTCCTGCACATTCTCATCATGCTCAAACTCATCAACCATTTCCAGATGGCGCTCCTGTTTGAGACGTTGACTCAGCATGGCTGGAGTCTCGGCAGACACTTCACCGATCTGAATCGTAGCACTCACACTCACACCGAAATACTCTGCTAATGCCTGGCTTACTTTGGGCTGAATCTCTTCGCTGAAGACTGCACTTTGGGACTTGTCGAGTATAAAGTGCAAGGCCTTGCCATTCACACTCTCGAGTTGGCTATTCGCGAGCACATTCCCGACGATGCCGCCAATCCCAAGTGCCTTGTAGACTTCAAGCCAGCGCACATGGGTGAGAGTTTCGAGTTCGGTCAGATTGTCAGAACTGGCAGAATCGGACGCGGGTTTTGCTGAGGGCATAACCCGAGTGCCTGACTTCTCTGCTGCAGAAGCAGTTTGGTGCGCTGTCTCAGCTGGAGGTCTATGAGTTGGGAGTTCCCGGGTTGCTGGATTGGGAACTGCCGGATTTGAGCTTGCCGGTTTCGTTGTTGCGCGAGATCGAGAGGAAGGCGCAGACGCTGTAGCGATTTCCGGCGATCCAGCGAGAGTCGATGTAGCACGATCGCGTGCTAGATCATCGGGCGATTCAGTCTTTTTTTTTTCGTCGCTCTCTGCGGACTGCGAGTCCGACTGCGAGGTGTTGTCGGTCGTCGGAGCCGCGGTAACTGCCACGTAATTGGGAGAGAACACCATCATTCGCAGCAGCAGCATCTCAAAAGCAGCACGCGCATCAGAGGCAAACCTCAGGTCCTCACGTCCCTTTATCCCTAGCTGGTAATACAATTGCACATCTTCGGCGGTCAACTGCCCTGCCAGATTCTGGATTACCTGTTTATCGCCCATGCTGTTATCGATTGCCTCGGGCAACACCTGGGCCATAGCCACCCTGTGGAGCACCGACATGAAACTGTCCAAGGTCTGTCCGTAATCGGGGGTCTGGTCAGAAAGCGTATCCATCAACGCGAAGACCCGTTTTACGTCGCCGCTACTCATTTCCTCCAGCAGCCGAAAAACTTTTTGCTGTTCAGGAATGCCGAGCATCTCGACCACGCCTTCAACCGAAATCTTGCCCTGGCAATAGGAAATAGCCTGATCTGCAAGCGTCAGGGCATCGCGCATACTGCCACCGGCGGCAGCCGCAATTTGCCACAGCGCCGCTTCTTCTGAGTCAATTTTTTCCTGGCGCAGGATATCGATGAGATACTCAGTAATCGTACCTGGACTGAGGTTTTTCAGGTTGAACTGCAGACACCGTGAGAGGACTGTAATGGGAAGCTTCTGCGGATCGGTCGTCGCGAACAGGAATTTGACATGTGGTGGAGGCTCTTCGAGGGTTTTTAGCAGCGCGTTGAAGCTGTGCGTCGAGAGCATGTGCACTTCGTCAATCAGATACACCTTGAACCGGCCGCGGGACGGAGAGTATTGAACGTTCTCGAGCAAATCTCGGGTGTCCTCAACCTTGGTGCGGGACGCGGCGTCCACCTCAATCAGGTCAATGAAACGCCCTTCACTGATTTCCCGGCACGAATCGCAAGTCTCGCAGGGCGTGGAACTGATTCCAGTTTCGCAATTGAGACATTTGGCCAGAATACGAGCGAGTGTGGTTTTGCCTACACCGCGGGTACCTGTAAACAGGTAGGCATGGTGGAGACGCTGGTGATCGAGAGCATTGATGAGAGACTTGAGGACGTGTGTCTGTCCAGCTACTTGAGCGAAGTTACTCGGCCGCCATTTCCTGGCTAGTACTTGATAGCTCATTTCGTCTTCGTCAATACAGTGTTATTGGCAAGATTGCGGGCTCGAAGTAGCGCGGTACTGGGTGGTAGCTCTTGCCAGCCACACCACGGCACATGAATCAGCTACTACCGTTGCTCCCTTCCGGGCCTGGCGGGGTTCATAACCTATCATTGCGCGGGGACCGACAAGAGATACCATGAAGCATGATAGCACAGACCTCTCTGCGCAGCCGCGGATTATGGGAAATTCTGGGCGGTTAATCAAGCAGGAGCTCGGCAGTGGATTAGTGGCTGGTGTTTGATGGTTTGATGGTTGGTTGGCTGGTTGATGGCTGGTTGCTGCTTTCACTGAACGGCCATGGAGTATCTTGCCAGTCCACGTCGTCGAGCCGAGTTGGGTTTCCTCCAGCAGCGGCTGCCGAGCGGCGCGCATACGGAATTTGGTTTAGCTGATTTCCTCACTCGCCCGGCCGCCTTCTAGAGCGCGCGGTGTGCGCCGCTTGCGCGGCTTTTATTCGAAATTTGGCTTGGCCAAATTCCTCTCCCTGCGGGCCGCGCTGTAAAGCGCGCGGTGTGCGCCGCTTGCGCGGCTTTCGAACCACGAGCGCTCTCGCACCCTCACACTCCACCATAAAAACCGGCTATGCCGGGTTTGTTTATGGCGGTGAGGGAGGGATTCGAACCCTCGATACGTTTCCGTATACACACTTTCCAGGCGTGCTCCTTCAACCACTCGGACACCTCACCTAATTTGTTGTTTGCGCGGGCTGGCAAAAACGGGCGTAACTCTAGCCTAGTGACCGCTGTATTACAAGCTGGCTATTGTCTGGCTAGACGCTCGCTAACCGTATCTGAGGTCACCGGAACCGTACTTCGATAAACATTGATATCAATGCCTCCCCGACGCAGGAAATTCAGCCCGACCCGTAATTCTGCCGGTTGGCACTGCAGGAGGATATCCCTGAAAATTCGCTCGGCACACTCCTCGTGGTAGCCCTGGTGCTGGCGGTAAGAACAGAGATACGTCAACAGGCTGCCTTCATCAATCCTGGATCCTGTGTATCGGACCTCGACGCTCGCCCAATCTGGCTGGCCTGTCACGGGACAATTGGAGCGAAACAGGTCAGAAAACAGCACCTCATCCTCAACAGCCGCGCCTCCGGTTCGTAACAGGAGCGCATCTGGTGCATCGCCAAACTTGCCGAGTTGAGCGCTATCAATTGAACGCCCGGTTCGGCGCTCTAACTGTTGAACCATCTCATCCACGGCACGTAGCACCACTTTGACTTCGGACATGCTGATGCGCGAAAGATCGCTGACAAGAAGATCAATCAGTGTCGCTTCGTCTTTATAGCACTCGTTATACAGCGAATTCAGATACAGCTTGAGTGATTTCGATTCGACTATATGCTCGGAGTCAGAATTGAAGAAAAACTCTGCAATCGCAACGCGGGGTCTGTGGTCAGCATCGAGCCAGGACAATTCATAGGCATGCCAATGATCGACGCCATACATGCGAATTTTTTTCTCGATGTCCAGTAGCGAACGTGCTGGCCAGCGGGGGATCGGATAGAGCAATGAAGGGTCATACCTGTCGGGATACTGACTCTTCTCGCCGAGAGGATTCTTAGCCATATTCCAGTGCCTTCCCTAGCTACGCAGGCCGGTGCCACGGCGCAACAACAGGATGCAGCCAATATACAGACCGATGCTGAAAACAAGCAGAATCACGAAGGCCCATAAGACATTCACGTCGGAGGTTCCCAGAATGCCGAACCTGAAGGTATTCACCATGTAAAAAATCGGGTTCAACGAAGAAACAAACTGCCAGAAAGGTGGCAACAACTGTATCGAGTAAAACACGCCACCAAGGTAGATTAGCGGGGTCAGCACAAATGTCGGAATTATCGAAATATCATCGAAGCTATTCGCAAATAATGCATTAATAAACCCGGCCAATGAGAACACTACGGCAGTCAACAACACCACCGCAATTGTTAGCAGGGGATGCTCGATGCGCAGATCCACAAAGAACAGTGACATCGCCGTGACAATTGCACCGACCGCCAGGCCGCGCGCCATACCACCAACAATAAAACCGGACAGAATCACATAGTTCGGCACCGGTGACACGAGCAATTCCTCGACACTGCGCTGAAATTTGTGGCCGAAAAATGAGGACACCACATTGGAGTAGGAATTCTGGATGACTGACATCATGATGAGCCCAGGCACGATGAATTCCATGTATTGGTAGCCACCCATGTCCCCGATGCGGCGGCCAACGAGATTACCGAAGATCACGAAATACAAACCGATGGTGATGGCAGGAGGCACCAGGGTTTGCAACCAGATTCGCATGAAACGGCGAACTTCGCGTATTACGATTGTTTCGAAGGCGATATATTTGTGATTAAGGAGCATAGTGATTAGGCGTCATTATCTTTGAGTCTGGATAAAAACAATTGTTCCAGGCGGTTAGTCTTGTTGCGCATGCTGGTAACTGGCACATTCTGTTCAGTCAATTTTACGAAGACTTCGTTCACATTTCTGCCCTTGGAAACTGTCACTTCGATGCTGTGCGGATCGACAACACGCACTTCGACGTTTTCCATGTCGAGCTTTAAATCCGGGCTGACGACAGTCCCGGAATCCAGAATGAAAACCTGGGAATCGAGTTCGGCGAGCAGCTTGCGCATGCTCGTATTCTCGATGATCTTTCCCTCATCGATAATGGCAATATTGCGACACAGCTGCTCTGCTTCTTCGAGGTAGTGCGTGGTAAGAATTATCGTTGTTCCCTGTCTGTTAATCTCCGTCAGGAATTCCCACATGGAGCGACGCAATTCGATATCAACCCCGGCAGTGGGTTCATCGAGGATGAGCAGTTTGGGTTCGTGCACCAGCGAACGCGCTATCATCAACCTGCGCTTCATGCCTCCAGAGAGGGAGCGAGACCGGTCCATTCGCTTCTCCCACAAGCCCAGTTTGCGCAGATATTTCTCGCAGCGCTCCGCCGCCAACTTGCGTGGCAGCCCATAGTAACCTGCCTGGGTCATCACGATATCGCGTACACGCTCGAACTGGCCGAAATTGATCTCTTGCGGGACGACACCCAGATCGAGCTTGGTTTCGAAAACGTGCGTATCGACGTTTTTCCCAAATACCTCAACCGTGCCGCCGGTCTTGTTAACGAGCGTAGAAATCACACCGATCGTTGTGGACTTGCCAGCGCCATTCGGACCCAGCAAGGCAAAGAAGTCGCCCTGCTCGACTTCGAGCGAGATTCCCTTGAGCGCGTGGAATCCATTGGCGTAAGTTTTTTCGAGGTCTCTGATTGAAATTGCGATCGTCATGGCCAAATGCAGTAAGTCTGGTTTGAAACGGAGTCGGGCAATCTGGCGCGGGAAACCGTGCCACTGCGAGCAGCGGCAGTATGTCTGTTGTGCCCTGGATTAGCAAATCGGCACCACACGGCACCAGGAAACCCGAAACCAATAAAAAAGCCCGGCAAGCCGGGCTATTAAAAATGGCGTCCCCTAGGGGTTTCGAACCCCTGTTGCCGGGATGAAAACCCGGTGTCCTAGGCCTCTAGAC
>JALRBQ010000058.1 GCA_023257655.1 Pseudomonadales bacterium | reverse complement strand
GAAGGCAAACTCACCGGCAATGCGGTGCGCGTGCCGATCCCCAACGTCTCCATGGCCATCATGAACCTCACTCTGAATCGCGAGACGACCCGCGAAGAACTGAACGAGTTCCTGCGTCAGATCGCCCTGCATTCGAAGTTGCAAAACCAGATCAGCTATACCGAGGCGGCAGACGCCGTGTCCAGCGACTTCGTTGGCAGTCGCGAAGCGGGCATCGTTGATTCCAATGCGACGATCTGTAATGGCCGCCACTGCGTATTGTATCTGTGGTACGACAACGAGTTTGGCTATTGCTGCCAGGTAGGGCGAATGGTGTACAAGATGGCGGGTGTCAAAAACCAGTTTTATCCGCTGGAAGGCTAATCGACACGCCTCAGGTTCCGGTAGCAATTTTAGAGGCTTAAGCCTATAATTTGCGCCGCTTGGGATGAATCCATGCCAAGCAACACTGGGGTGTCTTTTTTCCATTATTTTTTATTCTGTGCTGTCGTGAAAGCCATCATGACAGTGGGCAATATTTGTTGCGCTTTGGGGCGGGTCTCAGCGCATTGAGTTCGAATTGACCGATGATCAGAATTAAACGCGGCTTAGACCTTCCGATTTCCGGGGCTCCGGAGCAGGTAGTCGGGAAATGTCAGCCTACGCGCTCTGTTGCATTGCTGGGTCGGGACTATGTGGGCATGAAGCCTACCATGGCAGTTAAGTCCGGCGACCGCGTCAAACTGGGACAACCGCTCTTCTCCGACAAGAAAAATCCCTCTGTCATCTATACCGCCCCCGGTGCCGGTATCGTCAGCGCCGTCAATCGTGGCGCCAAGCGCCGTTTGCTCTCTGTCGTAATCGAACTGGATGGCGATGAGGAAGTCCAGTTCAATGCCTATGCTCCGTCAGCCCTGAGCGGGCTTACCCGTAGCACGATTGTCAGCGATTTGCTGCAGTCAGGTCTGTGGACTGCGCTGCGCACCCGGCCCTTTAGCAAGGTTCCGAAACCGGAACGGCAACCGCATTCCCTGTTCGTCAACGCGATGGACACCAATCCACTGGCGGCTCATCCGGACCCGATCATCCTCGAGGCAATCGAACCCTTCATCGCCGGCGTGAACCTGTTGTCGAAGTTACCGACGCATCGCTTGCTCCTTTGCAGTGCGCCCGCGCTGGCTGAGAGTTTCAAGGCTGCCAGCTTCCATGGCAACGTCGTGCTGAATCAGTTCCGTGGCCCCCATCCCGCCGGACTGACCGGTACGCACATCCATTTCCTGGAACCGGCCGGTCCCAGGAAGGAAATCTGGTCGATCAATTACCAGGATGTGATCGCCATCGGCAAGTTGTTCCTGACTGGCAGACTGCACACGGATCGCGTGATTTCACTGGCCGGCCCTCAGGTCGAGGAGCCGCGTCTGGTGCGTTCGCGACTGGGTGCGAATCTGGATGAGCTGACGGCGGGGGAGTTGCGCGCACACGAAAGCCGCGTCATCTCAGGCTCGGTGCTGGCAGGTGATACCGCTCGCGGGGTGGAAGCCTATCTGGGTCGATATCACCTGCAGGTGTCGGTGTTGCTCGAAGGCCGTGAACGCCCTTTACTGGGATACCTGTCACCCGGTGTCAACCGTCACTCGGTCATGGGCATCTATATCTCAAGTTTTTATCGTACCGACCGCAAACTGGCGATGTCGACCAGCACGCAAGGGAGCGAGCGGGCCATGGTACCAATCGGTGCCTACGAAAAGATCATGCCACTGGATATTCTGCCGACGCAGCTGTTGCGCGCGCTTATCGTTGGCGATATCGAGTCGGCGATGAATCTGGGAGCGCTGGAGCTGGATGAGGAAGATTTGGCCTTGTGCAGTTATGTCTGCCCCGGTAAGTACGAATACGGTCCCATACTGCGCGACAATCTGTCCCGCATTGAGAAAGAGGTGCTGAGCTGATGGGCCTGCGCCGCGTTCTGGACGATCTCGAACCGCACTTCAAGCCTGGTGGCCGCTATCAGAAATGGTTTGCGGTTTACGAGGCGGTCGACACGATCTTCTACACCCCCAGCAAGGTCACCCTTGCCGAGCCGCACGTGCGCGACGGTATCGATCTGAAGCGCATCATGATCACGGTGTGGATCGCGGCCTTCTTTCCGATGTTCTATGGTATGTACAACCTGGGCTACCAGGCCAATACGGCCATCGCCAGCCTGTATCTCGAAAATGGGGGCGACTGGCACGAGTGGGCCATCGCGTTGCTGGCAGGGCACGACCCCGCCAGCTTCTGGGACAACTTCTGGTATGGCATCGTCTATTACGTGCCGATCTACGTGGTCGTCTTCGCGGTGGGCGGTTTCTGGGAAGTGCTGTTCGCGGTAGTACGCCGACACGAGATTAACGAAGGCTTTTTCGTCACCTCCATCCTGTTCACCCTGATCGTGCCACCGGATATTCCGTTATGGCAGGCGGCGCTCGGCATCAGCTTCGGTATAGTCGTTGGCAAGGAAGTGTTTGGGGGCACCGGCAAGAATTTCCTGAACCCCGCGCTCGTCGGTCGTGCCTTCCTGTTCTTTGCCTACGCACCGCAGATTTCCGGCAATGAAGTCTGGGTTGCTGTTGACGGGCTGAGTTCGGCCACGGTGGTTAACGGGTATTCCGGTGCCACAGCCCTGGCCCAGATTGCCGCGTCCGGCCTGCCGGTAATGGCAGCCACTGGCGCCGAGGCGCTGACCTGGCTCGATGCCTTCTTCGGTCGCATGCTCGGTTCTATCGGCGAAACTTCGACGTTGGCAATCCTGCTGGGCGCAGCCCTGTTATTGCTGACCCGCATCGCATCCTGGCGCATCATGTTGGGCACCTTCCTCGGCATGGTGGCTACTGCGACGTTGTTCAACCTGATCGGATCGGAAACCAACCCGGCCTTTGCCACCCCCTGGTACTGGCATTTCGTCCTTGGCGGATTCGCCTTCGGTATGGTCTATATGGCCACCGACCCGGTGTCAGCGGCAATGACGAATACCGGCAAGTGGATCTTCGGCGCGCTGATCGGCTTCATGACGGTGCTGATTCGAGTCGTGAACCCGGCGTATCCGGAAGGGGTCATGCTGGCGATCCTGTTTGCGAACCTGTTTGCACCGCTGATCGACTATTTCGTCGTGCAGGCCAACATCAAACGGAGGCAGTCGCGCGGTGTCCTCTAAAGATTCAACAAAGAGCACTCTCATCATCGCACTGCTGCTGTGTGTGGTGTGCTCCATTCTGGTTTCGGGCACGGCCGTGATCCTGAAGCCGAAACAGGACGAGAACCGCGTGCTCGATCGCAACAAGAACATTCTGAGTGCGGCCGGGATGTATGACGAGTCGAATGCCGAAGGGGTCGATGTCGCCGAGCTGTTTGCCGAATTCACACCGCGCATCGCCGATCTGCGTACTGGGCGCTTCCTGAATCCCGAACAGGTCGATGATCTGGGTATCGACATGGCGACCTATGATCAGCGACTGGTTATTAATGACCCGGCGTTCTCAGAAGCAATACCGGCAGAGCTGGATCAGGCAGATATCAAACGCCGTGTCCTGTATCCAATGGTATACGTTATGGAAAAAGACGGTGAGCTGGATAACATCGTGCTGCCGGTGAATGGCTACGGATTATGGGGCATTCTCTACGGGTTTATCGCACTAGAAGGCGATGCCAATACGGTAAAAGGCCTGGCATTCTATGAGCTGAAGGAAACTCCTGGCCTGGGGGCCGAAGTCCGTAATCCGAATTGGCGTGCCTTGTGGCCTGGCAAGGAAATTTATGATGACAGCGGTGTCGTCGCTCTGCATGTCGGCCGTAGTGGCGGTGCGACCGCGGAGCATCAGGTTGATGGACTGTCGGGCGCGACACTGACTACCCGCGGAGTGGACAACCTGATTCATTATTGGCTCGGTGCAGACGGATACGGTCCGCTCTTGCAGTCGATTCGTAACTAGGTGAGGAGAGCGGTACATGACGAGCACGAAAAAAGTCCTGTTTTCACCTGTCATTGAAAACAATCCGATCGCTCTGCAGATCCTTGGCGTGTGTTCGGCGTTGGCGGTCACCACGCAGTTGAGCGTGACCCTGGTGATGTGCATCGCGCTGACGTCCGTGACAGCCTTCTCCAACCTGTTTATCTCGCTGATTCGCAACTATATGCCTTCGAGCATCCGCATCATTATCCAGATGACGATCATTGCCTCGCTCGTGATTGTGGTGGATCAGTTCTTGCAGGCTTTCTTCTATGAAATCAGCAAGAGCCTCAGCGTCTTCGTGGGATTGATCATAACCAATTGCATCGTGATGGGACGCGCCGAGGCCTTCGCCATGAAGAATGCGCCGGGTATCAGCTTCCTCGATGGCATCGGTAACGGACTCGGCTACAGTGCGGTCCTGATTCTCGTTGCCTCGATTCGCGAGCTGCTCGGTTCCGGCACGCTGCTCGGATTTGAAGTATTGCCATTGGCCCAGAACGGCGGCTGGTACCAGGGCAACGGTCTCATGCTGTTGTCGCCCAGTGCTTTCTTTATTATCGGGTTTGTGATCTGGGGGCTGCGCAGCAAGCGCAAGGAACAGGTGGAGATACGTGAATACCGTATTGCCCCGCACAATGTTAGTGAGAGTGCATTCTGATGGAAGCCCTTTTGAGTCTCTTCGTTCGATCGGTGTTTATCGAGAACATGGCATTGCAGATGTTCCTTGGTATGTGCACGTTCCTGGCCGTGTCGAAGAAAATCCAGACGGCAATCGGACTCGGAGTTGCTGTGGTTGTCGTGCAGGGAATCACCGTCCCGGTCAATAACATCATCTTTAACCAGCTTTTGCGCGAAGGAGCGCTGGACTGGCTCGGGATGCCCGAGCTCTCGCTGGAGTTTCTCGGCTTTCTCTGTTACATCGGCGTCATCGCGGCCATGGTGCAGGTGCTGGAAATGTTCCTCGACAAGTTCGTACCGGCGCTCTACAACGCGCTCGGCATCTACCTGCCACTAATCACGGTAAATTGCGCCATTCTGGGTGGCACTCTGTTCATGGTTGAGCGCGACTACAGTTTTTCCGAAAGCGTCGCCTTCGGCATAGGTTCCGGCTTTGGCTGGGGACTCGCGATTGTTCTGCTGGCCGGCATTCGCGAAAAACTGAAATACAGCGATGTGCCAGAGGGCTTGCGCGGACTGGGTATCACATTCATAACGGCGGGGCTGATGGCATTGGGATTCATGTCACTCAGCGGCGTCTCACTGTAAACGACAAAGACGATGATTGATTACGCAACCATATTTGGCGGAGTCGGGCTGTTCACTGTAGTTGTCATGCTGCTCGTTGGCATGATCCTGCTCGCCCGCTCGCGACTCGTGAGCAGCGGCGACGTGCACATCGAGATCAACGGCGATGCGTCCAAGTCGATCAGCGTGCCTGCCGGTGGCAAATTGCTCAACACGCTGGCCGACGCCGGCATATTCCTGTCCTCCGCATGTGGAGGGGGCGGGACCTGCGGGCAATGCAAGTGCCAGGTTGTCGAGGGCGGCGGCTCCATGCTGCCTACTGAGGCAGGCCATTTCACGCGAGGACAGGCCAAGGACAATTGGCGCCTGTCATGCCAGGTCGCTGTGAAGCAAGACATGAAGATCAAGGTGGCACCGGAGTTTTTCGGGGTGAAACAGTGGACCTGTACTGTGCTTTCCAATAACAACGTCGCAACCTTCATTAAGGAACTGGTGCTGGAAATTCCCGACGGTGAAAGTGTGGACTTCCGGGCGGGTGGCTATGTCCAGCTCGAAGTGCCTCCCCACGAGGTGCACTACAAGGATTTCGACATCGGCGAGAAGTACCGGGGCGACTGGGAACGGTTCGGACTCTTCAAGCTCGTCTCCCGAGTCACCGACACGACAGTGCGCGCCTATTCCATGGCGAACTACCCGGACGAGAAGGGCTTGATCAAGTTCAATATCCGTATCGCGACTCCGCCCCCGGGCTCCAATCACCCTCCCGGCAAGATGTCCTCGTATGTGTTCAGCCTCAAACCCGGGGACAAGATCAAAGTCTTTGGGCCATTCGGCGAATTCTTCGCGAAGGACACCAACGCCGAGATGGTGTTCATCGGTGGCGGGGCAGGCATGGCCCCCATGCGTTCCCACATCTTCGATCAACTGCGTCGGCTGCATAGCAAGCGCAAGATCAGCTTCTGGTATGGCGCGCGCAGCTTACGTGAAATGTTCTATGAAGAGGACTACAACACGCTCGCCGCGGAGCACGATAATTTCAAATGGCATATTGCCTTGTCCGATCCCCAGCCCGAAGACAACTGGACGGGCATGACCGGCTTCATTCACAACGTAGTTCTGGAGAATTACCTGAAAGAGCATCCGGCTCCGGAAGATTGCGAATACTACATGTGCGGTCCGCCGATGATGAACGCGGCGGTCATCAAGATGTTAAAAGACCTCGGTGTCGAAGATGAAAACATCGCACTCGATGAGTTCTCCTGATGGAACTGGTGCGTCGGCACGCGTTCACGCTTGGTTTTTTGAGTCTCTTCATCATCTTCGTGTTCTTCTACACCGATGATGAAACCACCCTGCAGCGTTTCACAGGCTACACCATGGGGACGAGCTACGAGGTGCAACTCGTGGAGTTTCCCGCCGGCGTCGAGCCTGACGTTCTCTCTGCCGATATCCGCGCCTTGTTGAGTGAGTTGGACACCGGCATCTTCTCGACGTACGCACCGGATTCGGAGTTGTCTCGTTTCAATCGCTTTCCGGTCGACACGCCCTTTATCGCGTCTGACTCCTTGCTGGAGGTATTACAGATGGCCCAGGACATCGCACGCCTGACGGATGGGGCTTTCGATGTTACAGTGGGGCCGCTCGTGAATCTCTGGGGTTTCGGACCCACGATCGGCATTCCCGATGAAGTTCCGACACCGGAGGCCATTGCCGACGCACGCGCAAGAATTGGCTATGAGGCTCTGCTGATTGATGTCGCTCAGCACGAGATTCGCAAACAACGGGATATCTATGTGGATCTCAGCGGCATCGCCAAGGGCTACGCGGTCGACAGACTCGCGACGTTGCTCGATAACGCGGGTGTTGACAGTTATTTTCTGGAGATAGGCGGCGAATTAAAGATCCGGGGTCTGAAACCGGGTGGACGCAGCTGGGTGCCAGCCATCGAGGCGCCGATGGACGGAGTCTCCCAGGTCTATGAGATCTTCTATAATCGAGGCGACACGCTGGGCGTAGCCGGTTCCGGCGACTATCGCAATTACTTCGAGGCAGACGGCATCCGTTATTCTCACGAGATTGATCCGCGCACGGGGCGCCCGATCTCCCACAATCTGGCGGCAGTGTATGTCATTGACGCTGCCACCGCGCGCGCAGATGCCCTGGCCACCGCGTTCATGGTGTTGGGTCTGGAGGCAGGGCGGGCGCTGGCGGAGCGGGAGCAACTCGCCGTGTATTTTATCTACAAGGCAAACCCGGATAGTTTCGCGGATTTTGTAACACCGGAGTTTGCCAATTACCTGGGGCAGGGTGAGTAAGCCATGCAAGTGTTTATTCTCAGCTTTATTCTGATCGCCACCGTAGTCTTAATCATGTCCGTGGGTGTATTGATGGGACGACGTCCTGTGCAGGGCTCGTGCGGTGGCCTGAATCGTATCGAGGGCATGGGCGAGTGCGAGCTGTGTGGCGGTGATGCGAAGAAATGCGACGAATTCGCCACGCGCAAGGGATAACCCCGTGAAGCAGAAGAATCATTTCGACATCATCGTAATCGGCAGTGGTCCAGCCGGAGAAGCGGCTGCGATGAACGCGAAGAAGAAAGGCAAGCAGGTCGCGGTAATCAGCGACCTGCCTCAGGTTGGGGGCAGTTGCACGCATTTGGGGACGATCCCATCGAAGGCGCTGCGACACACCGTCAAGGAAGTCATGCAATTCAACACGAATCCGATGTTTCGTGACCTCGGGGACGTCCGCAAACTTACCTTTCAGCAGATCATGAAACACGCCCAGCGTGTGGTGTATGAACAGGTGCAAATGCGCACTGACTTCTACGAGCGCAATCGCATCCCTGTCTTCAAGGGGCGAGCTGCCTTTATCGACAAGAAGACGATCAAGCTGATTGGCAAGCGCAAGCAGTTGTCAGCCGATTATTTCATTATTGCCACCGGTTCCCGACCGTACCACCCGCCAGGTGTCGATTTCACACACCCGCGGGTATTCGACAGCGACACGATCCTCGATATGCCGTTTTCACCCCGCAAGGTCACCGTCATCGGCGCCGGTGTGATCGGCTGCGAATATGCGTCGATCTTCGGAGGTCTCGGCTGCAAGGTGGAACTGATCAACCCCGCCTCGGGTCTGTTGACGTTTCTCGATACAGAGATCAGTGATGCGCTCGCTTACCACTTGCGCAATCTCGGTGTGCGCAGTCGACACAATGAAGAATTTGCGAAGATGGATTATCACGAGGACTACATCGTCACCTATTTGCAGTCCGGCAAGAAAATCAAGAGTGACATCGTGCTGTGGGCCAACGGGCGCACCGGCAATACCCAGGACCTCGGATTAAAACAGATCGGTCTGAGGGCCAACGGTCGCGGTCAGATTGCAGTCAATGACCGCTACCAGACGGCTGTCAGGAATATCTACGCCGCTGGCGATGTGGTGGGTTGGCCGGCGCTGGCTGGTGCCGCCTATGACCAGGGTCGGGCGGCCTGCAATGCGATTGTTGCCCCCGAGCAGTGCTATGCAGTGAAGGAGGTGGCTACCGGCATTTACACGATACCTGAGATCAGCACCCTCGGAGCGACCGAGGCTGAACTCAGTGCCGCCAAGATTCCCTATGAGGTGGGTAAGGCCTTCTTCAAGAACACAGCCCGGGCCCAGATTACGGGCGAACAGGTTGGCATGCTCAAACTGATTTTTCACTTCGACACCCTCGAGTTGCTCGGTATCCACTGCTTCGGTGACCAGGCCTCGGAAATCGTCCATATCGGTCAGGCCATCATGCGCCAGCCCGGTGCCGCCAATACCATGAAGTATTTCCTCACGACAACTTTCAACTATCCGACGATGGCTGAGGCCTATCGCACCGCTGCACTGGACGGGCTGAATCGCGTCTTCTGAACGCCAGAAGCAAGCGCGTCTCTCTGGCTGATGCTTGCCAAGATCGGGAAACAGGTTTAGTTTCAGGATCGGGCGGCTGTCGTAAATGCCGTCATCAAAACCAGCAGCGTGTCAGATCCCCCGGGGCTCTGGCAGGAGAGAGCAATGAAAAGAACTGCGAAAGATATTCTCAAGGAAAAGGGCGGCCACATGGTCACCATTACGGCAGATGCCTCGGTGTATCAGGCACTGACGATCATGACCCAGAACAAGGTTGGCTCCATCGTCATCATGCACGAAGAGAAAATCGTCGGAATCTGGACTGAGCGCGATCTTATGTTTCGCGCGCTCGAAGAAGGATTCGATCCGAAGACCGCCCGTCTTGGTGACAACATGAGTTCCCATCTGATTACAGCCAATGCCAGCGATCCGGCCTATAAGTTGTACGACAAGTTTCTCGGTCGTCGTATCAGGCATCTGCTCATCGAAGAGGACGGCGAATACATCGGATTGCTGTCGGTCGGTGACGTGATGAAGGCCAACCTGCAGGAAATGCATGAAGAGCTGGCCGAGTTGAATAACATGGTGAGTCTCGAATATTACGAGAACTGGAAAGAGATTCAGGCGCAGCGCTAATTCCGGATGCACACAGCACCTGAATACCTCGGTAGTGACGAGTTCGAGCGTCCGACAAAGTGCTTGCTATCACCTTGCTATGCGTGTAAATTTTCAAGCGCTATCGGATACCGCTGACGTGCTTGCCAGCACCGGGGTATCCAAAAAATTGATTCCGATTCACCGAATCGAATTAGTGTCACGACACAAACGATAATTAGAATAAGAGCCGACGTCTTTAATCTGAATATCAATTTGTAGCTAATCGGTAGCATTCTCGATACCGGTTAAAATTGCCAGCTTATTGGGCTCCCAGAGAAGAGTGGATTTGCTCTATGGGAAGTGACAATCAGTTCCTGGCTATTCGTGCCACAACGCGTGATCGCTTTCTGATCAGCGCCCTGGACCTGACTTCCCCGTTAAATCTTCGAAAGGCCAGCAACGTCGCCGGCCGACTCGTCGATCCCCCAACAATCAACGCTTTCCCGAATTTATTCCTAGGATCGTGCTTACTTTTTAGTACGTTCTTCGGGCGTGTCCTGAAGAATGGGTGTTAAGGTGACTGTGAACTGCGTGAAATGAAGAGGTGTTTTGGATGATTCTGTAGTTGCAGTCGCAGACTGCCGCGACCGGCGTACCCTTTGCCGGTGGCAAAGCGCAGTGCGACGGGTAACCCCAGGTTCGCGGAGAGTTGATTTCGCCGGGATAGTGGAGTTGGTAGCTTGGAAATATCGAACGACTTAATAGAAGGCCTGCGTCCTTTCTTCTTTTACTTTGCACTGGTATTGACGGTGGTCTTTACCATGCTCGCCCTGTCGTTTTTCCTCGGTCAGCGAGTATCCCGACCCGATAAGGATTTACCCTTTGAATCCGGCATTGTGTCCGTGGGCAGCGCCCAGTTCCGTATCTCCGTCCATTTTTATCTGCCGGCCATCCTCTTCATTATCTTCGACCTGGAGGTCGTCTTCCTGTTTGCCTGGGCCGTCGCCGTGCGTGAAGCAGGCTGGCCCGGTTTTATTGAAATCTCGTTCTTCATCTCAATTCTGTTGGCTGCCTTGTTCTATCTCTGGCGGATTGGCGCACTCGATTGGCGTACCCAGACCCAGAAGCGGGAACTCAAGACCCTCGCCGGACCTGGTGGCGTCGTCAATCGCAAGGAATTCAAGCTATGACCTGGGAACTGCAAAAGGCTGACGAATCCCTTTCGCCCCAGCCCGGGGGCAATAGTGTGGATGAGTTCATCCGCCGTAACGTGATGATGGCGAAGTTGGAGGACATGGTGGCCTGGGGGCGCAAGAACTCCCTGTGGCCATTCAATTTTGGCCTGTCCTGTTGCTATGTCGAGATGGCGACGGCCTTCACCAGTCGTCATGACCTGGCCCGATTCGGTTCCGAAGTCATCCGGGGCACGCCGCGGCAAGCCGACATGATCGTCATTGCCGGCACGGTATTTCGCAAAATGGCCCCGGTGGTCAAGCTGCTCTATGACCAATTGCTGGAGCCGAAATGGGTGATCTCCATGGGTTCTTGTGCCAATTCCGGCGGCATGTATGACATCTACTCAGTCGTGCAGGGGGTGGACAAGTTCCTGCCGGTGGACGTCTATGTCTCGGGCTGTCCGCCCCGGCCTGAGGCGCTGTTGCAGGGTCTGATCCTGCTGCAGGAGTCCATCGGCCGTGAGCGTCGCCCACTGAGCTGGGTTATCAATGACCAAGGCATTATTCAGCGGGAGGCCAATCCGGTGCAGCGAGAGCGCCGTCATGCCGAACGCATCGCCGCCACCGAGCTCCGGTCTCCCGACAAAGTTTAGTTTAAAAACAACAAGTTGAAGTGATAAAGCGAAGTAAATAATAAGAATGCAAAGCGCCGCCATCACCCCGTCACCACAGCCCGTCCATGCCGACGTGCTGGCGCATTTGCGGGCCGAATTCGGGCCCCGCATTCTGGCGGAACAACTGACATGCGACGGCATTCCCACCCTGTGGGTCGACCGCCATGATGTGAAGGCGCTATTGCTGGAATTGCACGAGGATTGTCGACCCAGCTTCGAGATGCTGTTCGATATCACCGCGATCGATGAACGCCTGCGGGTGCATCGGGACGGCCAGCCTCCCAGCGAATTCACCGTGGTCTATCACCTCATGTCCTTCGCCGGTAATTGTGATTTCCGGGTGAAGGTGCCGTTGCAGGACAAGGACCTGACCTTGCCTTCGGTTATCGACATCTGGCCCAACGCGAACTGGTACGAACGCGAGACGTGGGACATGTTCGGTATTCGCTTCGAGGGACATCCGAACCTGTACCGCATCGTGCTGCCGCCGACCTGGAAAGGCCATGCGCTGCGCAAAGAGCATCCTGCCCGCGCCACCGAGATGGAGCCGTATTCCCTGTCAGATGAGCAGGAGGCGTATGAGCAGGACGCGCTCAAGTTCAAACCGGAAGAGTGGGGGATGAAGCGGGAATCGGAAAATTCCGAATTCATGTTCCTGAATCTGGGACCCAACCATCCGAGTGTTCATGGTGCCTTCCGTATCGCACTGCAACTGGATGGTGAGATTCTGGTGGATGCGGTGCCCGACATTGGCTATCACCACCGCGGTGCCGAGAAAATGGGCGAGCGCCAGTCCTGGCATACCTTCATTCCCTACACCGATCGCATCGATTACTTGGGTGGGGTCATGAATAACTTGCCTTATGTCCTCGCCGTCGAGAAGATGGCGGGCATCGAAGTCCCGGAACGGGTGAAGGTAATCCGCGTGATGCTGTGCGAGATGTTCCGTATCTGCAGCCATCTGCTGTTCTACGGCACCTTCGCCCAGGATGTGGGCCAACTGTCCCCGATTTTCTATATGTTCGTGGAGCGCGAACGGGTCTTCAACATCATCGAATCGATCTGCGGTGCCCGCATGCATCCCGGCTGGTTCCGCATCGGCGGTGTCGCCCAGGACCTGCCCGAAGGTTGGGACAAGCGCGTTCGTGAATTGCTGGACTTCATGCCCGCCAGACTCGCCGAATACGACTCCATGGTGATGAACAACGGCATTCTCAAACGCCGCACGCAGGGTGTAGGTGTCTATGACACGGCAGAAGCCTTTGACTGGGGAGTAACTGGTGCCGGGCTGCGCGCCACTGGATTCGAATGGGATTACCGCAAGCAGCGACCCTACAGCGGCTATGAAAATTTCGAGTTCGATGTGCCGATCGCCGTTAACGGTGATTGCTACGATCGCTGCGCCGTGCGTGTGGAGGAGATGCGCCAGAGTCTGCGCATTATCAAACAGTGTGTCGACAATATGCCGGCTGGCAACTACAAGTCCGATCACCCGCTTACCACGCCACCGCGAAAAGAGAAAAGCCTGCAGGATATCGAGACCCTGATAAACCATTTTCTGAGTGTGAGCTGGGGGCCGGTGATTCCACCAAATGAAGTTACCGTAGCCATCGAGGCCACCAAGGGGCTTAACAGTTATTACCTGGTCAGTGATGGCAGTACAAATTCGTATCGCACGCGTATCCGCACGCCGTCGTTTGCCCATCTGCAGATGATTCCCGAGATCAGCCGCGGATTCATGGTGGCCGACCTGATCGCCATCATCGCCAGCATCGACTTCGTCATGGCGGACGTGGACAGATAAGATGTGCACACACAACGAACTAGAGAGACAGCACGGGGCGGAAGCAACGGCATGAGTAGTGATGTAATCGCGAGCAATGCACCGACGCGGGCACGCAGGCTGACCGCTGAAGAGATTGCTGAGATAGAACATGAGATGACGCTCTATCCCGACAAGCGTGCGGTCGGGTTGGAGGCGTTGAAGATCGTGCAAAAACATCAGGGTTGGGTTTCCGACGAGAGTCTGCTCGCCATCGCGAAATACCTCGAGATTCCACCAAGCGATCTGGAAGGCGTCGCGACATTCTTCAATCTGGTCTACCGACAGCCGGTTGGTCGCAATGTGATGTTGTTCTGTAACAGCGTGAGTTGCTGGATCATGGGATGCGAAGGGTTGCGCAAGCATATGAAGGACACGCTGGGTATCGACTTCGGGGACACCAGCGCGGACGGACACTTCACGCTGATCCCGGTGCCCTGTCTCGGTGACTGCGACCGCGCGCCGGTGATGATGGTTGGCCCGGATCTGCATCGTAACCTGACTGAAGAAAAGATAGACGCGATTGTCGCCGACTATCGCAACAAGAAGAGTTGAGACTGCTGCCGCTATGGTAACCAAACCCCTCACCAAGAACATCGACATGTCGCGACCACCGCTCGACATGGCAGGCTATGAAGCCGCCGATGGCTATCAGAGCCTGCATGCGATTGCGAAGGGATTGGCACCCGCCGATGTGTTGCAGCGGGTGAAGGATTCCGGCCTGAAGGGGCGAGGGGGCGCAGGCTTCCCCACCGGACTGAAGTGGAGTTTCGTGCCGATGGGACCGGAGGCACCGAAACAGAAATACCTCGTGGTGAATGCCGATGAGATGGAACCGGGCACGTTCAAAGACCGGTTATTGATGGAAGGTGATCCCCATCTGCTCATTGAAGGAATGCTGATCGCCGCCTACACGATTCAGGCTGACAAGGCCTACATTTTCCTGCGCGGTGAGTACATCGTCGCTGAGCGCAGGCTGAGAAAGGCGATCGATGAGGCGTACGCCCGTGGTTATCTGGGCCAGAACATCCTCGGCATGGGCTTCAATCTCGACATCGTGCTGCACACGAGTGCAGGGCGATACATCTGCGGGGAAGAGACGGCGCTCCTCAATGCGTTGGAAGGCAAGCGTGCCAATCCGCGCGCAAAGCCACCCTTCCCCCAGGTAAGCGGTTTGTGGGGCAAGCCGACTATCGTTAACAACGTCGAGACACTGTGTAACCTGCCGGGCATTCTGACCTATGGAGTTGACTGGTACCACTCGTTAACCAAGGGCACTGACCATGGCACCAAGCTGTGTGGGGTGAGTGGCAAGGTCAAGAATCCGGGCTGCTGGGAATTACCACTGGGTACGCCAATCCGCGAATTGTTCGAGGACTATGCCGGAGGCATGCAGGACGGACTTGCGCTACGTGGCTTTCTGCCGGGTGGCGGTTCCACTGATTTCCTGCTGCCGGAGCACCTCGACCTGACCCTGGACTATGACGTAATCGGCAAGGCGGGAAGCCGGCTCGCCACCGGTACGATGATCATCCTGGATGACCAGACCTGTCCGGTCGGCATGGTCGGCAATCTCATGAAATTTTTCGCGCACGAGTCCTGTGGTTTTTGCACTCCCTGTCGCGATGGACTGCCGTGGGTGGATGAGATCTTCAATGATTTTGAAAACGGACGTGGCACCGAGAAAGACCTCGCCATTCTGCATGAGCATGTTGACTACCTTGGGCCAGGTCGCACTTTCTGCGCGCTCGCACCGGGTGCGACTGCGCCACTCGGCAGCGGGCTGCGGCATTTCCGGGAAGATTTCGAGCGACATATCAAGGACAAGAAGTGCAGTTACCGGGGATAGGTGACGCAGATTGGAGTCGGTCGACGCCTGATGCTTGTTTAGGGTTGTGAATTGATGCTTAGCGCGGCGATGGCAGGGCTTCGATGTGGTTGCTGCGAAGTGATGCTGCAAAGCTATTGTTATAAACGATAAGTGACTGAAGGTAAGAGACTCACATGGCCAAAATTGTTATAGACGGGGAGACTTACGAGGTAGATCCCGCTAACAATCTGCTGCAGGAATGCCTGTCGCAGGGTCTGGACCTGCCTTATTTTTGCTGGCATCCCTGCATGGGCTCTATCGGTGCCTGTCGGCAATGTGCGGTCAAGCAATACCGCAACGCCGAGGACGAGAAGGGCATGTTGGTGATGGCCTGCATGACGCAGGCTACCGACGGCATGATCATCTCGATCGAAGACGAGCAGGCTAAGACGATGCGAGCGCGGGTTATCGAGAGTCTGATGATCAGCCATCCTCACGATTGCCCGGTCTGTGAGGAGGGCGGCGAGTGCCACCTCCAGGATATGACCCTGATGTCCGGTCATAACTATCGTCGATATGACAAAAAGAAAGTCACGCACCACAATCAGTATCTGGGCCCGTTCATCAATCATGAGATGAATCGCTGCATCACGTGCTATCGCTGCGTTCGCTTCTATGACGACTACGCCGGCGGTACTGATCTCGCTGCCCAGGCATCGCACCATCACACGTATTTTGGCCGTCATGAAGAGGGCGTGCTGGAGAGTGAGTTCAGCGGCAATCTGGTTGAGGTATGTCCAACGGGAGTATTCACCGACAAGGTATTCAGCGAGCACTATTCGCGGAAGTGGGATCTGCAGACAGCCCCATCGATTTGCGTGGGCTGCGCCGTGGGCTGCAACACCACTCCCGGCGAGCGCTACAGCAGTCTGCGTCGTATCGTCAATCGCTATAACAGTGAAGTGAATGGGTATTTCCTGTGTGACCGGGGCCGCTTTGGCTTCGAATTCGTCAACAGTCCCGAGCGTTTGAAGACGCCGCAGCAGACTGTGAATGGCGCGGTCACCGAACTCGCTACCGAGGCGGCACGCTTACTCGTGCATGAGTATCAGAAGGCAGGCGCGATCGGCATTGGTTCACCGCGCGCCAGCAATGAATCCAATTTCGCGTTACGCAACCTCGTTGGGGAGGCAAATTTCTACGCCGGTGTCGCTGACGAGGAATTCGAGTGCCTGCAAGTGCAGATGAGCTTGTTGCAGGATCCTGTCTTTCATGCCCCCAGTATTCGCGAGATCGAACAGGCCGATGCGGTATTGATCGTCAACGAGGATGTCACAAACACGGCGCCCCGCATTGCCTTGGCGTTACGCCAATCGGTGCGTAACAAGGCCAAGCAACTGGCGCATGATTGCAAGATACCCCAGTGGCAAGATGCCGCGGTGCGTGAACTCGCCCAGCGCGAACTGAGTCCGCTGTGTCTGTTTGGCAACTATGCGACCCGTTTGGACGATGTGGCATCTGATCGATTGATTGCAGCGAATGAGGAACTGATAGCAGTGCTTGCCGGTGTCGCGCGCGCCATCGACACCGGAGCTCCGACCCAAGCAGCACCGACCTCCCGCTCCGAGTTGGTACAGCGTGTGTCGGCACAGCTGAAGGATGCGCGTCGACCGCTGATCGTCACTGGCAGCAATGCCGGGGTTGAAGTATTGCGCGCCGCCGCCAATGTAGCCCGGGCGCTGCATGCGGTCCGCAAGCAGGCGATTGATCTGTGTGTCCTGGCACCCGAAGTGAACAGCGTCGGACTGGCCATGATGACACCAGCCGGAAATGGCCTCTGTGCGGCACTGCAACGGCTGAAGGCAGGAGTGGCCACCCATGCCATCGTGCTGGAGAACGATCTGTATAGACGCGCGTCGCGGACGCAAGTGGATGCCGCCCTCGACAAAGTGTCTGGGCTACTCGTCATCGATCAATTGCCGACGGCGACTACGGCAAAGGCCGATGTGTTATTACCAGCGACGAGTTTCTCCGAACATGAAGCCACATACGTAAACTATGAAGGCCGGGCGCAGCTCAGTTTCCAGGTACATCGTAGTCACTCCCAGGCCTTGCCCGGCTGGCGCTGGCTTGTGACAGAACCAGATTTGGCCGTGAATGCGCTGATCCAGAGCTGCGCCGAGAGCGCGCCAGGCTTTGCCAGACTGAGTGAAGTGTTGCCGGACGAGAGCGTTTTTGTTGCTGGTATGAAGGTGCCTCGCCAGTCACACCGCTACAGTGGTCGTACCGCGATGAAATCCAACCTCGATGTCAACGAACCAAAGCAACCCGTGGATACTGATTCCATCCTGGCATTTTCCATGGAAGGGATTCCCTCGCAGAAGAACGCCAGTGTCCTCGGCGCCGCGTGGGCGCCGCAGTGGAATTCGAATCAGGCTATCAGCAAATTCCAGGACGAGATCAACGGCGAGTTGAAGCAGGGCAGTGTCGGCACGCATCTGGTGCAGAGGTCGGCATCTACTGGAGCGTACTTCCCGCTCGTGACGAAGACGAGCGCTTCTGCAGCAGGCACCTTGCGCGTGGCGATTGCCCACCAGATCTTCGGCAGCGACGAACTGAGTGCACGCTCGCCGGCGATCCGTCAGCGCATGACACCGGCCTATGTGGGAATCGCCCCCAGCGACGCCGAAGCGCTCGGTCTGCATGCCGGAGACCGTGTCTATCTAGGGGACACCGGTGCGACCGCTATAGTCAGCCTGCGCCGCCACATGGCCACTGGCACCGTCGCTGTCTACTGCGGCGATGAGGTCGATCGTCATGCGTTGCCAACCGCACTTGTCCTGCGCAAGTCCGATGCGGCTTCAGGGCCAGGACTCTCCGGCCTGATCGTAAGCGATCGCTATGAGGAGGAGCTCTAGGCTATGCAATTTGAAGTCGGTTCAGCCCTGAGCATAGGCAGCATTCTACTCACCGTGATCGTGGTAGCGGCAATGCTGATCTGGGTCGAGCGTCGTCTGCTGAGCCTGTGGCAGGAGCGTCTGGGGCCCAATCGTGTCGGTCCATTTGGCCTTTTGCAGGTCGTGGCCGACATGATCAAGATTTTTACGAAGGAAGATTGGGTGCCGCCGTTTGCCGATAAATTGAGTTTCGTGCTGGCTCCCACAGTGATCATGATCGTGATCCTGCTCAGCTTCTCGGTAGTGCCATTCGCCCCGGGTGTCGGGGTCATCGATTCCAATATCGGCGTTCTGTTCGTGCTCGCGATGGCGTCACTCGGCGCTTACAGTGTGATGCTCGGCGGACTTTCTTCCGATAACAAATATGCGTTGTTAGGAAGTTTGCGGGCCGCTGCCCAGATGGTGAGCTACGAGGTGTTTATGGGTATCTCCATCCTCGGTGTGGTAGCTCTGGCTGGCAGCTTCAATCTTCGCGAGATTGTGCTTGCCCAGGCCGACGGCAGCTGGTTTGTAATTCCCCAGTTTATTGGTTTCGTGATCTTCCTCATTGCTGGCGTCGCCGAGAGTCATCGTCTGCCCTTCGACATCCCGGAGGCGGAGCAGGAGATCGTGGCGGGCTACCACACCGAATATTCGGGCATGAAATTTGGCATGTTCTTCGTCGGCGAGTATCTGGGTCTGGTGCTGATCTCGTCATTGATCACGGTACTGTTTTTCGGTGGCTGGATGGGACCCTTCCTGCCACCCATTGTCTGGTTCGCCATCAAGGCGTCGATGTTTATTGCGTTTTTCATCCTGTTGCGAGCAGCGATTCCGCGACCCCGATATGATCAACTGATGACCTATGGTTGGCTGGTACTGCTGCCTTTGTCGCTGGTCAATCTGATGGTAACCGGTGCCATCATCTTGAGTACGCAATGAGGCAGGCGAGGGGAGACTCACATGATTAGGCTTCTCAAAGACACATTCACGAGCCAGGTGAAAACGCTCTGGCAGGTGTTTATGCATGCCTTCGTGAAGGCCGATACGGTCGAATACCCCGAAACGCCACCGTACATGTTCCCGCGCTGGCGTGGGCGAATCATCCTCAGCAGAGACCCGGATGGCGAGGAGCGCTGTGTGGCCTGCAACTTGTGTGCGTGTGCCTGTCCGGTCGACTGCATTGCTTTGCAGAAGGCAGAGACTGAAGATGGACGTTGGTATCCGGAATTTTTCCGCATCAATTTCTCCCGCTGCATCATGTGTGGGTTCTGCGAGGAGGCCTGTCCGACGAATGCCATCCAGCTCACTCCCGATTTTGAAATGGCGGAATACGTGCGCCAGGACATGGTGTGGGAGAAGGAAGACCTGTTGATCAATGGCACTGGCAAGTATCACGACTATAACTTCTATCGGGTGGCGGGCATGGCCATCAAGGGCAAGGATAAGGGGGCTGCCCAGCATGAGGCCCCTCCAGTTAACGTGAAGAGTCTTCTACCATGATTGTCCTGTTCTATCTGGCAGCAGGGATTGCCCTGATTTCGACGATCTGCGTCATCCTGCAGAGCAATATCGTGCACGCCCTTATCTACCTGATTCTGTCGCTGCTCGCTGTGGCAATTATTTTCTTTCTGCTCGGTGCGCCGTTTGCCGCGGTACTGGAAGCCATTGTCTATGCCGGGGCAATCATGGTGCTGTTCCTGTTCGTCATCATGATGCTGAACATGGGGCAGCACAGCGTCGATCAGGAAAAGAGCTGGGCGGGTCCCCGTGTCTTCATCGTGCCTGCGTTGATGGCCACTATCCTGCTCGCACAATTTTTGAATGTACTCAGCGATTACAGTTTTGATCTGGTGCCGACAGAGATCGGTGTGATGCAGGTGAGCAGCCTGCTGTTCGGGCCCTATGTTCTGGCGGTCGAGCTGGCCTCGATCCTGTTATTGGCCGGCCTGGTGTCTGCCTATCACCTGGCGAAGAAATGATGATGACCCTGTGTAAAACCGAAAACGCGAAGGACGCAGCCTGACATGCCACAGACGATACCTATCGAACACGGACTCATCCTGGCGGCAATACTGTTCAGCCTCGGGCTGATCGGCGTCCTCACCCGACGCAATATCGTCTTCGTGCTGATGTCGCTGGAAGTGATGCTGAACGCAAGCGGACTTGCGTTCATCGTTGCCGCATCGCGCTGGGGGCATGCCGATGGCCAGATCATGTTCCTGATGATTCTCACGCTCGCGGCGGCGGAAGTGGCAGTGGGCCTTGGACTCATCATTCAGATGTATCGGCGCTTCCATACTGTGGACATCAACGTTCTCAGTCAAATGAAGGGATAGGGCAGCGATGTTAGAACAGATCTGGCTATTACCGACTTTCCCGCTGCTGGGCTTCCTCACGCTCGTGCTGACCGCTGGCGGTCTGCCGAAGCGGGCGGTAGCAGTCATCGGCGCCGGTTCCATCGGTCTGTCGTTCCTCACTACGGCGATTATTGCCAGCCAGTTTCTTGGTTCCGGTGAGACCCACTTCGTTCATAGCGCCTGGACCTGGATGGCGGTAGGGCAGTTCACGCCGGGCTTTACGTTCTATCTCGATGGGCTGTCGCTGGTCATGATGTTGATCATCACTGGCGTCGGTTTCCTCATCCATCTATATTCCACCGGCTTCATGATCGACGACCCGAGTTACAGCCGTTTCTTCGCCTACATGAACCTGTTCGTCGCGTCCATGCTGATGCTGGTGCTCGCCGATAATCTGGTGCTGCTCTATCTTGGTTGGGAGGGTGTTGGGCTCTGCAGTTATCTGCTGATTGGCTTCTGGTATGAAAATCCCGCCAATGGCTACGCCGCTCGCAAAGCCTTTATTGTCACCCGGGTCGGCGACACGTCAATGGCGATCGGCCTGTTTCTGCTTTTCTCGCAATTGCATACGCTCAATATCCAGGAAATGTTGGCTGGCGCTGAGGAATCCTGGGCCGTGGGATCCGGCATGGCTGTGGCTGCCTCGCTGCTATTATTGGGCGGTGCGGTCGGCAAATCGGCGCAACTTCCCCTGCAGACCTGGTTGCCCGACGCGATGGCGGGACCGACGCCGATCAGCGCGCTCATTCACGCGGCGACGATGGTGACTGCCGGTGTCTATCTGATCGCACGCACGCACGTGCTGTTCGAACTGGCGCCGACCATCCAGTTGCTCGTGGCCTGGGTTGGACTCGCGACCTTGCTGATGGCGGGTTTTACGGCGCTCACGCAACACGACATCAAGCGCATTCTCGCCTATTCGACAATCAGCCAGATTGGTTACATGTTCCTCGGGCTAGGGGTGGGAGCCTGGTCGGCCGCAATCTTCCACCTGATGACCCATGCCTTCTTCAAAGCTCTGCTATTCCTCGGCGCGGGTACGGTTATCCTGAGCCTGCATCACGAGCATGACATCTTCAAGATGGGTGCCAAGCGCAAACAGTTGCCAGTCGCGTTCGCCTCATTCCTGATCGGCAGCCTCGCACTGGCGGCGTTCCCGTTTACCTCGGGTTACTTCAGCAAAGACGAAATTTTATTGGCTGCGCTCGAGGTGGAGGGTGTGGGCTTGTGGCTGTGGATTGGCGGTGTCGTCGGCGCCTTCTTCACTGGCCTGTACAGCTTCCGTCTGGTCTTCGTGGTGTTCTTCGGGGAGAGTCGCGGTCACCATGACGCCAAAGAGGAGGCAGGACCAGTCATGGCCGTGCCGCTGATGATCCTGATGGTCTTCTCCCTGTTTGGAGGCTGGATCACCATTCCCGTAGGAGAAGTGTTTGGACATGCTGCTGAACACGGCGAGGCGCATGTGAGTCTGTTTATGCACGCGATCATGATTGCGGTGCCACTGTCGGGCATTGCGCTCAGCTACCTGTTTTATGGTTCGAAGACGCTGTCAGTGGAGCGTGTCCTGGCACTGCCCCTGGCGGCAACCTTGCGACGCTTCTGGTTCAGCGGCTGGGGCATGGACTGGTTGTATGACACGTTGTTCGTGAAACCCTTCCTGTGGCTTGCGCGCATCAACCGTGCCGATATCGTCGACGGAATCTACACCGTCATCGTCGCGTTCACCCGCAGCGCCCATCAACTCGTGATCCGATCGCAGACCGGATCGCTGCGCTGGTATGCCATCAGTGTGGCGGCGGGTCTGGTGATCGTCATCTCGCTGGGGGTGCTGCTGTGATCCTCATTGTATTGATCAGCATCCTGTTTCTCGGCGGCCTGTTGGCCTGGATCTCTGAAATCTTCGATCCTGCCTTCCCCAAGGTCGTGGCCATAGTCACAGTGGCGGTGGAGCTGCTGCTGATGCTGACCTTGCTCGGTGGTGTCGAAGCAGGCAGTCCCGACTGGCATGCGGCCTTCACCGCGCCGTGGCTGCCGCGCTTTGGCATTGGTCTGCATTTCGCGGCAGACGGACTCAGTGTCTTGCTGCTCATTCTCACCGGCTTTCTCGGCCTGATCGCCATCGGCGCCGCCTGGAATGAGATTACCGAGCGGGTGGGGTTCTTCTATTTCAACCTGTTGTGGACCCTCGCCGGTGTGGTCGGGGTGTTTACCGCCCTCGATCTGTTCCTGTTTTTCTTCTTCTGGGAAGTGATGCTGATTCCGATGTACTTCATCATCGCGATCTGGGGCCACGAGAACAAGAACTACGCGGCGATGAAGTTCTTCATCTTCACCCAGGTCAGCGGCATGTTGATGCTGATCTCGATTCTGTTACTCGCTTATTTCCACTATGTACAGTTCGGTTTCTTCAGCTTTGACTATTTCGATCTGCTCAATGTCACTACGAGCGGCAGTGTCGAGCTGTGGATCATGCTGGGTTTCTTCATCGCCTTCTCGACGAAGTTGCCGAGTGTCCCGTTCCATGCCTGGCTGCCTGACGCGCACTCCCAGGCGCCGACGGCGGGCAGTGTGATCCTGGCTGGCGTATTGTTGAAAACCGGTGCCTATGGCCTGATCCGGTTCGCGGTGCCGCTTTTCCCGACAGCCTCAATGCAGTTTGCGCCGGTGGCGATGACGCTCGCGGCACTCAGTATTCTCTACTGTGCCAAGGTTGCCTTCGCCCAGACTGATATCAAACGCCTGATAGCCTATACCAGTGTCAGTCACATGGGATTTGTGTTGCTGGGAGTTTACGCCTGGAATGAACAGGCGCTGCAGGGAGCGGTGATGACAATGCTCGCGCACGGACTGAGTGCTGCGGCACTGTTCATGCTCGCCGGTGGACTGCAACACCGCATCCACACGCGCAATATGGCCGAGATGGGTGGCTTCTGGCCGCGTGTTCCGCGGATGGCGACAGTTGCCTTGTTCTTCTCGATCGCTGCGCTTGGCATGCCCGGACTTGGTAATTTTATTGGTGAATTCCTGGCTCTGCTTGGCGCGTTCCAGTCCAGTATCGTATTGACGGCAGTCGCCGCGCTGGGGCTCGTGTTCGCTTCCGTCTACTCGCTGTGGGTCATCCAGCGTGTATTCCACGGCAAGTATGAAACCGGCAAAGTGGATGACTGTCACCTTCTGGATCTGGATAACCGCGAGATGGTTTTCTACATCGCCTTGATGCTTGGGCTGGTGTGGATGGGCATGTACCCGCAATCTTTTCTCGCGCTGTCCGCCGGGCCCTTACAGGACATGCTTGCCAATTCCCAACAGGCGTTACAGGCGCTGGTACAGAACTGATTATGACGATTACCTTTGCAGACTTGTGGCCACTTCTACCGATGCTGATCGTCACGGCGACGGCGGTCGTCGTGATGCTGCTGATCGGCCTTCGCCGCAGCTATGTGGGCACCGCAGCGACGACGATAACCGGTTTGCTGATAGCCACCATCGTCGCTGCCGTCATGCTGCCATCGACCGAGGCGCAGGTGACACCCTTGCTGATTGTGGACAAATACAGCCAGTTTTTTACCCTTGTTGTATCTGCACTGGCGATGTTTATCTCGATCTTCAGCTTCCCGTATCTGTTCCGGCTCAACGACAACAAAGAAGAGTATTACCTGTTGTTGGCCGTCGCCACGATTGGCGCCATCGTCATGGTGTCCAGCAATCACTTCGTCAGCACGATACTCGGTCTTGAAACTCTCTCCATGTCGCTTTACGGGATGGTGGCTTATCCGTTACACAGCAAAGAGTCGGCAAAATACCCGCTTGAGGCGGCTGTGAAATACCTGGTGCTTTCCGCGGTGTCTTCGAGTCTGATCCTGTTCGGTATGGCGCTGCTGTATGCGAAGACCGGCACACTCGCGTTCAGCGACATTGTAAATGTGAGCCCGAGTCTGCCGGCACTGAGTGACAACTATTCGATTATCGCCTTGTTGCTGATCTTTGCGGGCATGGCGTTCAAGCTCTCGCTGGCGCCATTCCATCTCTGGACTCCCGATGTCTATGAAGGCTCGCCGTTGCCGGCAACCGCTTATCTCGCCACAGTCGGTAAAGCAGCAATGTTCGTCGTGTTGCTGCGATTCCTGGTAACTTCCGGCGCCATGGCCTTCGATTCCATCGCTGCTATCTTCTCACTGGTGGCCGTGCTGTCGATTCTGCTCGGCAATCTGCTGGCCTTGCTGCAGGACAATCTCAAGCGCATCCTTGCATATTCCTCGATCGCCCATATGGGCTATCTGATGATTGCACTCATCGCCAATCATTATGTCACCGGCACGCTCAGCGTCGAGGCGATCACGTTCTACCTGATCGCGTATGTGATCATGTCACTCGGTGCCTTCGGCGTCGCCTCGGTCATCTCCTCCAGCGAGAAGGAATTCGATGCAATCTCAGATTATCGCGGCCTGTTCTGGCGCGAACCCTGGATGGCCGGCATCTTCACCGCTATGTTGCTGTCGCTCGCCGGCATCCCACTGACAGTTGGTTTCATCGGTAAGTTCTACCTCTTCTTCGCTGGTGTCGAATCGAGCCTCTGGGCGTTGCTGGGGGTGCTGGTCGTGGGCAGTGGCATCGGGCTGTACTACTATCTGCGTATCGTCTACCGCATGCTGTTGCCACACCAGGCCGATCTGCATTACCGTGAGGCAGGCATCGAAAGTCTCAGTTCCTACGGTGTACTCGTGATCCTCTTGCTGCTTCTGATCGCCCTGGGTGTGTATCCTGCCCCGATCATGACCCTGATTCAGTCCATCTCCGCGGTGATCTAGCGATTCTCTTGTTATAGACCCGCTATAGACTTTCTATAGACTTGTTATAGAAGTACGGATGGGAAATTTTTTTTCGGAACCACGGTGCGCCACCTGGTGCCGCGGAAACCGCCCCTCCGCACAAAGGCCGCCCAGCGTCAATAAAGATCCGGAAACAACTCTGCTCGTGGTGTAAGTGCCAGCCGCTTGCGAGGCAAGGGAGGGACTTGCTATTGTCTGCGGCACTGAGCCTGCATCCGGCTCGCCGCAACTGGTTGTCTCCTGTGCACCTATTCCGCCACAAGCAAACACTTGGTCTGATCGGCATACTCGCGAGCCTGCTCGTCGCGCTGCTGGTGTTCAACGAGTTTGTTGCGGATCGTATTGAGGCCAGCAAGCAACAATTCGATCGCGTGCATCTCGACCAGTTCTTCCGGTCGGTCGGTTACGACAATGATGTCGTGCTGGACCGATTCCTGATCCCGGCCCACCGCCCGCATGATCGACTCATCAATGTTCAACTGCTGGGCCTGGAGCGGGATCGCTATGCCTATCTGGCAAAGCAGGCAGGGCAGGTTGTGGCGATCGCCGTTCCTGCAACAGCCGACGACGGCTTCAATGGCACGATCGATCTGCTCATCGCTATCGACATGTATGGGCGCATCACCGCTGCCCGAGTGATTGAGGATTTGACCAGCGACGCACTCGTCGGTGTCGTCGATGTGATCGACTCGACCTGGATGCGGCAATTCACCGGCAATGCGATGCGCGACATCAAGCGTCTCAGTTGGCAAACCATCACGGCTGAGAATGAATACGATCAGTTTGTCGGCGCATCTATCACGCCAAAGGCAGTGGCCGACCGCATCTACAATGCCATGGTCTTCTTTCAATCCAATCGCATCGTGCTGATGGCGGGAGAATAGGACATGACTTTCAAGGATCATTTTTCGAGTCATGCCAACGTCTATGCCGAGTCTCGTCCCGACTATCCCGCCGCCCTGTTTGCCTATCTCGCAGACCTGTGTTCCACGCGGGAACTGGTGTGGGACTGTGCTACCGGTAATGGTCAGGCGGCGCAGGCACTCGCCAGTTATTTCACCCGCGTCGTAGCCACGGATGCCAGTGCGGCACAGATCGAGGCCGCGAGGCCGGGTGCCAACATCGAATACGCCGTGGCGCCTGCCGAGGCAGTGCCGCTGACGGCCTGCTCTGTGGATATGGTCACAGTGGCCCAGGCCCTGCACTGGTTCGATATCGATGCCTTCTTCGCGAGCGTGCGGCGCGTGCTGAAACCGGGTGGCGTGCTGGCGGTATGGAGTTACGGGCTTACGCGCATTACCCCGGCAGTCGACCAGGTGATCGCTGAACTGTACGACGGCGTTCTCGGAGACTACTGGCCGCCAGAGCGCAAGCTGGTGGAGCGGGGATATGCCGACATCCAGCTCCCATTCGAGGCGCTGACACCGCCGCCTTTCGAAATGCGACGAGACTGGAGCCTGGACCAGCTGCTAGCCTATCTCAATTCCTGGTCGTCAACCCAACGCTACCTGCGGCAACATGGAAACAATCCGCTGGCTGGTTCAGAGCGAACTGCAGTCGGCATGGGGCAGTGACCGGGTATTACCTGTGATCTGGCCGCTGACGGTGAAACTCTGCCGACGCCCCGGTGACGACGGGTGAGTTGGTATTCGTTATCAATCGGACTATCATGTGCGCGGCATGATTCTGAGCGGGAAGGGTAATGGCTATTAGCAAGGTCGCGGTCGTCGGCGGAGGCAGTTTCGGTACGGTAATTGCCAATATCATTGCGCAAAATGGCTACGATGTCGGTTTCTGGATGCGCAGTGAAGAACTGGCTGCTGCCGTCAATGAACACCACGAAAATCAGGCCTATTTGCCTGGCTATGCGCTGAGTCCCCGCATCAGTGCCACCCATGACATGCGTGAAGCAGTCGCGGAGAGCGACGTGATTTTCGTCGCGGTGCCGAGTGCGTCCTTCCGTACCGTCGTCAGAAGCCTGTTGCAGTTTGCACGTCCAGACGTGTTGCTGATCAGCACCACCAAAGGTATCGAAGCGGGCACCTTCCACCTCATGAGCCAGATTCTCAGCGAGGAAGCGCCTGCCGCCAAAGTCGGCGTTCTGAGCGGGCCTAACCTCGCGCGAGAGATCGCCGAGAACCAGCTCGCCGGCACCGTGATCGCCAGTAATCACGACGAAGTGCGAGAAAAGGTTCAGCAGCTCCTGAAATCCAAATACTTCCGGGTCTATACGAATGACGACATGTTTGGTGTCGAACTCGGCGGCTCACTCAAGAACATCTACGCCATTATCGCGGGAATTGCCGCGGCGCTGGGCATGGGCCATAACACTAACAGTATGCTAGTGACGCGCAGTCTTACCGAAATGGCGCGCTTCGGTCGTGCACTCGGGGCCGATCCCATGACCTTTCTGGGGCTGGCCGGAGTCGGTGACCTCGTCGTTACCTGCTCCTCGCCGCTCAGTCGCAATTACCGCATCGGTCTGGCCCTCGGCGCGGGCAAGGACATCGAAACTGCCAAGCGCGAGGTTGGGCAGACTGCCGAGGGTGTAAATACCGTGAAGCAGGTGAAAGAGAAGGCAGATGAGCTGGGAGTGTATATGCCGCTGGCGAGTGGTCTGTATGCAATCATCTATGAAAAAGCCGAGATCAAGCACATTCTTTCGTCGCTGATGCTGGGGGAACAGGCGCTGGATGTGGAGTTCGCCGCCAGGCAGGAGAAAGTGCTCGAGGATCGCTCGCCGTCCTGAGTGACGGCGATTGGGCTGGGATGAGCGGCGAGGCATGCTACTATCTGTCCACTGGGCCTGATTACTGAACACAGATAGGTGGGCACCAGGTTCGGGAACTACGCAAGAGGAATCATTATGGCAGAAGAGATGGATCAAATTGTCGAGAATCTGAAACAGCCCTCCGCGTGGGTGCGCGTGCTGATCATGATCGGGTTTGCGATTCTGCTTTATGTCATCATCGCCCCATTGATGTTCCTGTTGATGATCGTGCAGGCACTGTTCACACTCGTCACCGGTGAGAGTAACCCTAACCTGAGGTACCTCGGTGCGAGTGTCGCCGTGTATGTGCTGCAGATTCTGGAATTCATTTCCTATAATTCCGAAATCAGACCATTTCCGTTTACCGATTTTCCCGGTGGCGAGGAAGAGGCCGATCTGACAGAGGAGGTAGCGCCATCCGCTGCTTCCAAACGCAAGCCTGCGGAGAAGAAGAACGCGGCGTCCCGCAAGGCGAAAACCGGAAATGGCAAGGCCGGACCAACTGACAAACCGGACGCGGACGCGTAGGTCGGTGTTACTGGTGGTTGAGTGATTCCAGGACAGGATTTTCGATGCTGATTTACCTGCTTCGACATGGGCAGGCCGAACAACGTGCGGTGTCTGACGCGGCAAGAGAGCTCACGGCAGAAGGCGTGGCCCAAACGCACACCGTGGTGCAACAGTTCGCAGCCCGCAAGCCGCGCATTGACAGGGCCTTGATGAGCCCCTTGCGACGCGCCCAACAGACTGCGGCCTTGGTGACCAAGGTCTTGCCGGCGCTGACATTTGCAGTAGAGCCGGATTTGCAGCCGGAGACGGATGTTATTACGCTGTGCCACAAGATCGAGAGCATGGATGCACACGAGGTGTTACTGGTGGGACATAATCCGCTACTGACAAATCTGCTGGCCTGGCTTGTCGATGGCTCAGTGCGGGCGACGCGACCGGTAGGCACGAGTCAGCTTTACTGCATCGACATGGATTTTTTCGCGCCTGGCTGCGGCGAAATTCTTTACACCCTGGAGCCCTGATGCTGCTACCTCGGCACATGCTATTTCAGCTGGTTCTACTGACCTGGTTGTTGGGAGCCACACCGGTGCAGGCACAGATTCCATTGGTCGCCTCGGAATTCACCGATCATCCCTTGCTCACGCGCTTTCCTGATTCCTCCATTGTCGATGCCAAGTTCCTGGAAGGCGTCAATCATTTGTTGGTACTGGGCAGCCTGCAACGCACGCGCGAACAGGTTACGCCCGAGGCGTCGGAACGCATACGGGGTAATGTGACCCAATTACTCTACGAGATTTCCCAGGATTACACCGGCGCTGATGTCATCCAGTTCTTCCGGGAACAGGCAGAGGAAAAGGGCTATGTCACGCTCTTCGGATGTGAGGGGCGCGCCTGTGGCAGCAGCAACTACTGGGCTAATGATATCTTCAAGAATCGCATCCTCTATGGCCCCGAGCGTAACCAATATTATGTGGCACTGCGCACCGCATTCGGTATTCCGGAAGAGCCGAGTCTTGCGATCTATGTCATCACGCGGGCCAACAGGCGCATTTATGCTTATGTCGAGGTCATCGAGACCGGGGGCGAACTCCCGCCCATCAATATCATTGAGCCCGATGCCGTGCTGACCCTGTTGCGTGAAGATGGCAGTGTGGTACTGCCTTCGA
>JALRBQ010000098.1 GCA_023257655.1 Pseudomonadales bacterium | reverse complement strand
GTGGTTTTCTGGCTGGTTTCTTTGGTGGATTCCTGGGTGGATTCTTTGGTGGATTCCCAGGTGGTTTACAGAAACGGTTTACAAGAGAGAGCATTGACCTTTCGCAAGGTGTCCCCCGGCGCAGCCTGCCACACTCGTTTGATGGAATTGACCTGCAGCCCTTCTCCCCATGCCTGATTACTCCCTCCAGCGTCGCGAGTATTATCTGCCCTTCCTGCTACTCGCCGGACTCTACGGATTTATCGTTGCGCTCACCGGCTTCAAGGAAGCCTGTGAACTGGCGTTCTCAGTGGATGCCTCGAGTGACCTGGTGCAGTCGCTGCTGGACGCCTCCCTCTCAACACCTTACTCGGCCCTGCTCTCCGGCATCGTCATTACCTCGCTGATCCAGAGCAGCTCGGCCACCATCGCCATCGTGATTGCGACCGTTGCCTCCGGGGCTATCAGCACCGAGGACAGTGTGTTCATCATCATGGGAGCGAACATCGGCACAACGATCACGAATACACTCGTCGGCCTGGCACAGGGCCATCAGCCTGAGCAATTCAAGCGCATGGCTCCGGCGATTCTGGTCGACGATGTTTACAAGATACTGGTTGTCGCGTTGTTCTTCCTGATCGAGAACCTTACCGGATTATTGCACTGGCTGTCGGTCACGCTCGTCGGTGTTATCGAACGCAATGCCTTTGCGGGCGGTTTCCTGAACGGCTTTCCGGATGTGATAGATATCGTCACGGCGCCGGTGACCGCTCGCTTGATTCAGCTTGTTGGTCTGCTGCCGATCAGCAACGGCTACCACGCGCTGGTGTCCGGGCTGGGATTTTTCGCCTTGCTCGTCGTCGCACTCAACGCCATGGGATTCGCGTTGAAGGATTATCTGGAAGAACGCTCGCGAGCGATCATCCGCACGGCCCTGCTCGGCAAACCGGTTGCCTTCGGGCTCGGCTTTGCGCTGTGCTGGATGCTGCAATCGAGTTCGGTGACGATCAGCCTGATCCTGCCACTGGTGGCCCAGAGCGCGATCGCACTGCCTACGGTGTACTACTACAGCATCGGAGCGGCATTGGCCACCACGTGCGATGCCGGCCAGAGCATCTAGTATCTGAAATTTGGCGCGCTGGGTCTCAGTGCCGGCCTCGTGCACATCCTGCTGAATGTGTTCGGTGCGCTGCTGTTCCTGTTTGTGCCTGGACTCAAGACGCTGCCACTACTCATCGCCGAAGGACTGGCTGAACAGATGTGTCGCTTCCGCTATCCTCCCTTGTTATTGCTCGGCTATGTCGCCCTGTTGTTCTTCCTGTTTCCGATGCTGGTCATCGCCACCGTCAAATAGTGGCGATCGCATAACACCTGTCAGTGTTCACGCTCACTGTCAGCTCCGACACAGCCGATGTGGCGGGAACGGATAATCCCCTGTAGTCTTGCTGCAGCTGTGTCTATCGCTACAGGAAACAACGCCATGTCCACAATGAGTCTCACCGACTGCCGCGGCCTCAACATCACGGCGCCCAATGCGACGGTGATCGAGCGCTTCGATGGTCTGCTCGACGACATCTACTATTACCGGCTGGGTGTCGGTGACCGCATGGATGCACTGCTGGAAGAGCATCCTGACTTCACACTGGCGAATGTATTGAAGGGCTACTCGTTGATGTCGGAGGGCTCGTTCCGGCTCCAGCCCACTGCGCGCGGGTTTCTGGAGCGCGCCGATGCCTTACCTGCCAATCCACGCGAAGCCCTCCACCGTGAGGCGCTGCGGGGTTGGATCGATGGCGATCTCGAGCGGCGCGCGGCGGCGCTCGAACAGATTTTACTGGCGTGGCCGCTGGATCTGCTGGCCTACCGCCAACACACAGGCACCCTGTTCTGGACTGGCGCCAAGGCACATCAGGCCGAAGTCAGTATGGGTGTCGCCTCTCACTGGTCGAAGGAGGTGCCGGGTTACGCGCATTTCCTGTCGTCCCACGGTTTTTCGTTGGAGGAGGTCGGACTGTACGAGGTGGCCGAGCGCTGTTCACGCGCCGCCCTGGCCATCAATCCGCAAGACCTGTGGGCACTGCACGGCGTCAGTCATGTGCTGGAGATGCAAGGCCGTCACGTGGAGGGAGTGGAGTTACTGACAGAGGCTCGCCAATTTCTCAAAAAATACAACCTGTTCCGGGGTCACCTATGGTGGCACTTGAGCTTGTTCCTGTTCAGCCAAGGTCGTTTCGACGAGGCACTGGTCTTGTTCGACACTGAGATCTATCCGAAATCCTCTACTTTCTACCTCGATGTGCAGAATGGCGTCTCGCTGCTCGCTCGGCTTGAGTTTCAGGGCGTAGATGTTGGACTGGAACGCTGGCAACGGCTCGGTGAGGCGGCAACAAAGTCGGCCGCAGATTGCACGCTGTGGTTCACTGCCATGCATTATGTAATGGCCCAGGCCCGGAATGGTGACCGCGCGCGCTTGCAATCCACCTATGCCTTTCTAGCGGAGTCCGGCAAGACTTCATCACAGGCGTTACTGGCCCTGGAGCTGAGCAAGGCCGCAGTTGATTTCTGCGAGGGCAAGCCGCAAGAGTCGCTGGCGCAGATGCTGGCCTTGCGTCAGCGTCACAATCAACTCGGGGCGAGTCATGCGCAACAGGATCTGTACGATCAGATTATGGTGACGGCCGCCATGCAGCTCGGCGACCTGCCGCGCGTACGCCAACTGCTGAAGGCAAGGCTGGCGACACGGGTGTGGGATAGCACAAGCTGGCAAGCGCTGGAGCAACGCTCGCGCAAGATTGATGAACATGCTGACGAGCCTGACAGCAGCGCGATGGTACGCTCAGCTCTGCGCTGGTCACTCTAGTTGCACTCAGGCAAGGCGAAAGGAGTCTAGTTTGAAGCCTCTTGTTCCCGGCTCTCCTCGAAGCGTTCACCCCGCAGCAGATTCAGCATGCCATAGTTGCCCTCATGACAGGCGTACTCGTATAACTGCCCGGCCACTTTCGTCAGTGGAATGATGGCAGTGATCTTGTCGGTGTAGGTGCCGGGATCGTCGATCGTAAACTCATAATCGACCGTGTCGTAGCCCGTGCGCGTGAAGCGCTCGGTCAATACCGCCTGTTCGTTGGAACCGAGGAAGCTGTAGTTCAGCGATTGCCGCAGGCCGTTGAAGTTCTTCGTCTCCACGACCAGCGTATCGCCGTCATACCAACCACGGGAATCACCCGACCACAGGCGGATCTCGTCCGGCAGGTCAAGCTTGTCGCCGATGGGTACGATGCGCGCATCATGAATCATCTCGGTCAGGATTACTGCAGTGTCCTTGCCCTGGAAGATCTGTACATTGTTGTTGTACAGACTCGGGGTGAACGGAGGGCCCGAGTTGAACCCAACGATGCAGCGTTCGGACAGGCCGCGGTCTTCCGGTCCGTTCTTGGCGATACCGCCAACGAGTGTGCGCACGGGACGCTGGCCGGGAATATCGGGACCGAGAGTGTCGAACTGGCGCACAGTGCCCTCCACCGCCGCCGGCATCTTGCCGTTCTTCGGATAGACAATGAGCGAGGTGCGCACGATGTCGCCGATGCCGGCGCTTTCGAACCAGAAGTCGTTGTAACCACCCGGATCGTCGGTAGCCTCGGGCGCGTCAGGATCGACAACACGCTCAGCGGCGCGGGCGTCGGCCTCGGCAGCCGCAGCAGCGCGCTTCGCACGCTCTTCCTCGATCTGTGCCGGCGTCAGGAATTCCTGCTCACCGAAACGATCAGGGCGCTGCATGGGTATACTGGTGGCGAAATTCCACACACCCTGCAGGTCGGGGAAGCCATATTCAGTGCGCGGTACGTCATAACTGGAAGACTGAGCGACGGTATAACTGCTGCAGCCTGTTGCGAGTGCGATGGCGAGAACGAGTCGTGTTTTCATGAGGACCTCACAAATAGACAGAGCCTGCATGACCGGCGAATACCGGACCGGGCGCTGCTGACAACAACCTTCGACAGAGCCGGCTTGCCACACTGGGTGACAAGCCGGGTAGTGCGGTCTAGCGCTCGGCAATTTCCTTCATTGTTGCCAGCGCGCGCTCGAACGAGGCACGACGACGGGCAATATCCGCATCCTTCGCTGCTTGATCGGGCTGATTCGACACATCCAGGAGCAGGGTATACAGCAACTTTGATGTGGTCGCAGTCACCGGACGCGCTTCCAGGAAGCCGTGATACAGATTATAGAACGCTCCTTCCACGGCTGGCTGAGTATAGCCATAGGACAGTTCAGTCTTGGCGACGAGGATCTCGAGGATGCGGCCATTAACGAGTGAGCGGACGGTACCGAAGCCGCCATCACCGGAGGTGATGACGCAGTCCAGGTTCAGCCATTCTGCGATATCGCAATAGTCGCCGACCTTGGCCCACACCTCGGCGGCGGGTTTGGCCACATCAATCTCCATGTCGATTGCCACGTATTCGGGTTCGGCCACCGCCATGGTGGACACGCCCAGCGAAGAGATCAGGAACAAGCCAGCGAGAATGCGTTTCATGGAACCTTCCTTAATTATCGAGATTAGCTTAATTATCGAATTTGCCTTAATCGTCTTATCTGTGTGACTGACTACTGCGTGAATTATTACTGTGCATATCCTCGGCGTGAGAGCCAGGAACCGGAGATTCTCCCACACGCCTGCGCGCCGGGCCAGCCATTCGCGGCGGAATCCACGTCCGCTGCGACCTGCTTATTGCGCGGTATATTCCGCGTAGGCCTGGCGCAACCAGTCGTTGGTGCTGTCGTTAGTCGGTGCGTATCCGGCCGCCGGTTCCGTGGCCAGCATCTCATCCACAGAAAGCCCCTGCACCTTGGCGCGCACCAGCCGACCGCGAATTACTACCAGCATATCGTGGTAGTCCAGCAAGTCTTGCCGCGAGGAGAGCTGGCCATGGCCGGGAATGATGATCGTGTCATCGTTGATCAGGCTGGCGATCTTGTACGTCGCCGCGATCATGCCATCGGTGCTGCCGCCATTATCGCGATCGGTAAACGGCAAGCCATAACGCACGAACATGTCACCGGTGTGAATCACGTTCGCGCCTCTGAAATAGATCTGGGCATCGCCATCCGTGTGGCCGTCGCCCGAGTTAAGAATATCCACGGTGTCACCGTTCAGGTAGAAGCGCATGGTGTCATCAAACGTGATCTTCGGCAGACCCACCGCGGGGTAAGGTTCCTGCACACGACCGCTGCCGGAGAGCACCTGGGTGGACTCCATGCGCTTGCGGCTATTGTCCTGCGCCACGATCCAGGCACCGGCGCGGCCGAAATTGGGGTTGCCGTCGGTGTGGTCGTAATGAAAGTGGCTGTTGACGACGAAGGTGACCGGCTTGTCGGTCAGCTCGGCGATCGCCGCGGCGATCTTGTTCGACAGCGGCGCGAACTGGTCGTCGACGATGAGCGTGCCATCGTCACCAATAGAGACGCCGATATTGCCGCCACTGCCCTGCAACAGATAGATATTGTCCCGCACCGGGATCGTCGTAATCTGGATGTTGGCGAAGTCCTGGGCCGCGACAACGGCGGGCAACAGGCAGGCGGTGGCCAGGAGTGTGGTGCACAGGGAGTGACGTCGGCTTCGTGTCATTGCGATGACCTCTTGTTGGATGGCTGGGCTCCACTGTAGCGAACTCCGGGGACTCCCACAATGAGCAGTACGGGTTTGGGTTCGAGCCCCGGACTTAATTGGGTGTCCTTTGATTGCTTTAATTGCGTCCTTTGATTGCTTTGACTTAACTGGGTGTCCTGTAAGTGTTGGTCGTCATGCGGCTTGCTCACGTCGCGTGCTTGATGCCACACTGCACTCCGATTTGAATCCTTGAGGAACCCCTATGTTCAGCCACATGATACTCGGTGCCCTAGACATCGAAAAATCCAAACGTTTCTACGATGCCACGCTGGGCGCACTCGGCTATGCGCCGGGCACCATCGACGACAAGGGTCGGTGTTTTTATCGCAGCAAAACCGGAGTCTTTGGCATTACGCTGCCCATCAACGGCGAACCCGCGACCCATGGCAATGGCAGCACGATCGGGTTTGCGGCGGAGTCGCCCGAGGCGGCGAATGCCTGGCATGCTGCCGGGCTCGCGAATGGCGGCACCGCCTGTGAAGATCCGCCCGGAATCCGGGAAGGGGCCACGATGAAACTGTACCTGGCTTACTTGCGCGATCCTGCCGGCAACAAGATCTGTGCCCTGCACCGTATCCCCAATGCCTGATGCCCCGGCGACGCACCGCCGCCAGCGACCATTCGCTATAGAGACCTGGTAATGCGTCAGCGCGATTCGCTGTCTGACAATTCCACGCCGGACGCGGGGGTGCTGACAAACACCGCGGACGACTTGCTCGCGTTCGTGACGCGTCACCCGCAGCTCGTCGTCCTCACTGGCGCCGGTGTCAGCGCTCCTTCCGGCATCCCAACCTATCGCAATGCGGAAGGCATCTGGATGCGCAACGCGCCGATTCAGCACCGGGACTTTCTCACCAAACCCGCGGCGCGCCAGCGCTACTGGGCACGCAGCTTCGCCGGCTGGCCGGCAGTGCTCGCGGCGCAGCCGAACAGCGCCCATTACGCATTGGCGCAGCTGGAATCCCGGGGCCATATCGCCACCCTGGTTACCCAGAATGTGGATCGCCTGCACCAACGCGCCGGCCATCGAGTCGTGGTTGATCTGCACGGCCGACTGGACCAGGTCATCTGCCTCGATTGTGGCACCACTGCGCCACGGGCCGACGTGCAGGTGCAACTGCGTGAATTGAATACGCACCTCGTGCACTCGGACCGCCTGTTCCCCGACGGCGATGCCGATGTTCCCGACGACCTGATCGACCGCGTCGTCGTTCCCGATTGTCCGCGCTGTGGCGGCATCGTCAAACCCGACGTGGTGTTCTTCGGCGATTCCGTGGAACGTTCACTCGTCTCCACGATCAATACCGCGATCGAGAAGGCCGACGCCCTGCTGGTAATCGGCAGTTCACTAATGGTGTATTCCGGTTTCCGCTTCTGCCGGTACGCGGCTGAACGGGGCATACCGATCGCCTGCATCAACCCCGGGACTACGCGGGCCGATGACCTGTTTCAGCTCAAGCTGTCGGCTACCTGCGGTCCTGTGCTGGAACGGTTGGTGCAGCAGCTGTACCAGGATCTGCTGAAGTCTCCAAGTCCCACTGCAAATTCCTGAGTTCCACTCCCGAATCGCACATACCTGCGCAATCGCGCTCGACACCGCTTCAGCGCTTCCCGTGCACCCGGCTATTCGTCGCGAGCCAGAGGCAGTGCTCCACAAAACGGTTGTGTTTTGCCTCGGACCCTGTTTATTCTAGAGCCCAGGTTAGGTTTTTTTCTTGAAAATGACTCTGCTGGTGTGGGGTTTTTCGGAGCAAATCTGCCATTTAGCATTTACTTCCCACTGACGGGAAGCATAAGTGAGCGCCCATACCGCAGCCCTGCTTTCACAGGAGGCGGTACCGACATGGCTGAACTGACTCACACTCCCGAAGCGCCCGCATTCGAAGACATCTGTTTACTCCCCGACGCAATCCAGGTACGCACCATTGGCATGGATGATCTATGGCAGAGCTTGCGTGCCGGCTTTGCAGACTATGGGGCAAAGCCGGGTTCGATCCCCTTGTTGATACTGTTTTATTCACTGTTTGCCCTGGTCTTCACGCTGTTCGCGTTTGGCGAGCAGTTGCGTTACTTCGCGTTTCCCGTCGTTGCCGGCTGCACCCTGATCGGCCCGCTCGTCGCTGTCGTGTTTTTCGAGATGAGTCGTCGCCGCGAGCGCGGTCTGGAATTGCGGTGGCGGTCTACATTTCGTTTCGTGCACACCTATTCCTTCGCACCGATTCTGGCACTGTCGGTGCTCATGATGCTGCTGTATGTAAGCTGGCTGTATATGGCCGAGCTCATCTATTTCGGCTTGTTCGACGACATCACCTTCACGTCGATGTCTGCTTTCATCGATGCATTGTTCTCCACCCGGCATGGGGGAGCACTGATCTTCTATGGCAACTTCGTTGGCTTCCTGTTCGCCTTCGCCGCGATGGCTGTGTCAATCGTCGCCTTCCCTCTGGCGCTCGACAAGCCAGTCACTTCCATCACCGCGGTAACCGTCTCGATCCGGGCCTTCACCCAGAATGTGCTCGTGCTCGGAGTCTGGGGCATCATCGTCGTAGCCCTGCTCGCCCTGGGTGCCGCCCTGTTTCTGATCGGACTCGCGGTGACGCTGCCGGTGCTGGGGCATGCAACGTGGCACCTCTATCGTCGACTGGTCGTCCAATAGCTCGTCCAATAGCACGGCTGCAGCGATCACACCGGCGTCTGTCGGTGTGATCACTGCGGTGCGCCACTGAAAAGCCTTTCTGCGGCACCGACTTTCCTCACGCTCACAGCAATGGAATAATACGCCGTCTGTGCCAGCGGAAACCCGCCGTGTTCCAGTTGTGAGTATGTTCGATGTCGGTTGTGATGTGCCCCTGTGGCAGCGAGAAACAGTTCAAGTTGTGTTGTGAGCCCTTTCTGAGTGGCGCTAACAAACCACGTACCGTGCAACAATTGATGCGTTCACGCTACAGCGCCTATGCGCTGGGCGGGTATGGCGATTATCTGCTCGCCACCTGGCATCCGCGCACCGCGCCCAAAGTGTCAGCCGCGTATCTGTCGACCGTCGAACAGAAATGGCTGGGGCTGACCGTGCTGGCACACACGCAGCAAGGCAACACCGGAACTGTGGAATTCACCGCGCGTTATGCCGAGGAAGACGGTGCCGTGCACATTCATCATGAGATTTCCCGCTTCGTGCGCATCAATGGCCACTGGCTCTATGTCGATGCCGCGCCACACCCGCACAAGTAATGGCACGAACAAGCTGAAGCGCGCGCAGCATCGGAGCGCTTCCTACGAGGGTTTGCAATGAAAGCCACGGCAGTAACGCGCGTGTTGGGTGCCTGTCCACACGATTGCCCGGATACCTGTTCCTTTATTACGACTGTGCAGGATGGCGTCGCCGTCAAGGTACAGGGCAATCCCGCACACTCACACACCAACGGCGGCCTGTGCACGAAGGTGTCGCGCTATACAGAGCGCACCCATCACCCCGATCGTTTGTTGACTCCGCTCCGGCGTATCGGGCCCAAGGGCAGCGGTCAGTTCGCGCCGGTTACCTGGGATACCGCACTGGCGGCAATTGCCGCAAGACTCACAGCCATCACGCAATCGTCAGGCCCCCAGGCTATTCTGCCCTACAGCTATGCTGGCACCATCGGTCTGGTCCAGAGTGAAGGCATGGCGGCGCGCTTCTTCAACCGACTCGGCGCCTCCGAACTCGCCCGCACGATCTGCTCGATGGCCGGCACCGAGGGTGTCACACACACCCTGGGTGGCAAGGTGGGGATGCGCGTAGAATTCTATGCCGAGGCGAAACTGATCCTGATCTGGGGCAGCAACTCCATCGGCAGCAATCTGCACTTCTGGCGCTACGCGCAGATAGCCAAGCGCAATGGCGCGAAACTCATCTGTATTGATCCCCGGCGCACCGAAACCGCTGACAAGTGTGATGAACATATTGCCTTGCTGCCAGGCACCGATGCCGCGCTCGCCCTGGCTCTCATGCACGAGTTGATTGAGAACGACTGGCTCGATCACGATTACATTGAGCGCTACACAAGTGGCTGGACACAATTGCGGGAACGGGCTCTGGCCTGGACGCCTGAACGCGCGGCCCGGGTATGCGGCATCGATGCGGGACAGATTCGGTCACTGGCCCGTGATTATGGCGCGAGCGTGCAGACGCGCGGACCGGCGGCAATCCGGGTCAACTACGGCGTCCAACGGGCTCATGGCGGCGGCAATGCGGTACGGGCGATTGCCTGCCTACCGGCGTTGATCGGCGCCTGGCGACACCGTGCCGGTGGCGTGCTCCTCTCGAGTTCCGGTCAGTACCCGGTGCAGCGTGCCGCCCTGGAACAACCACAACTTCGCCGCAGTCCCTCGCGCACAATCAATATGAGCACAATCGGCGACGACCTGTTGCGACCCGGATCGCAGCACTTTGGTCCACGTATCGAATCCCTCATTGTGTATAACAGCAATCCCGTGGCGGTGGCACCACAGTCATCGAAGGTAGTGGAAGGTTTCAGTCGCGAGGATTTGTTCACGGTGGTACTGGAACAATTTCAAACCGACACCGCCGATTATGCCGATTATATTTTGCCGGCCACGACCCAGCTCGAACACTGGGACGTCCACCTCAGTTACGGACACACCGATGTCCTGCTGAATCGACCGGCCATCGCACCACTGGGCGAGGCGAAACCCAATTCACAAATCTTCCGCGATCTTGCGTGCCACATGGGATTCACCGAACCCTGTCTGCAGGATGACGACGAAACCCTGTGCCGCACGGCGTATGGGGACGCAGTGAATTTCGATGAATTACTCAAGCAGGGCTTCACACGACTGCCACTTCCCGATGCCCCCTATGCCGAAGGCGGTTTCCCGACGGTGTCGGGTCGCTGCGAATTCTACTCCGAACGACTGGCGGCAGCGGGCCTGGATGGCATACCGGATTATGTACCGAATTACGAGACACCGGGCAGCTCGACCCGGTATCCCCTGGCGATGATTTCCCCACCCGCCCGCAATTTTCTCAACTCCAGTTTCGTCAACGTGAAGAGTCTGCGTGATATTGAGGGCGAGCCGATACTGGAGATGCATGCCAGCGACGCTGCCGCTCGCGGCCTCGAGTCAGGCTGCATTGTGCGGGTCACGAACGACCGCGGAGAATATCGCTGCAAGCTGGTGATCTCGGCGCGCGCCAGACCCGGTGTCGTGAATGGCCTCGGCATCTGGTGGCGCAAGCTCGGACTGGATGGCAAGAATGTCAATGAACTGACCAGCCAGAGATTAACAGATATGGGTGGTGGACCGACGTTCTACGACTGCCTCGTCGAAGTGGTTGCGACCTAGTCTGATCGTTCCGATCGATGTTTGCCTGGGAAACTGGCTTGAGATACTGACTCTAGAAGCTGGCTTGAGAGCCTTGCACGAGAACCTGGCGCGAGAGCTTGACCCTGGTACCTGGCTGGCGATCTCACTTTGAGCTTGAACCCCATGCCGCACCTTTCACCTCACTCTCGTGAATATAGTAGACAGTATCATCCACCAGCACCGAGCGATCACCGAAGCCTCCCCACACACTGTAACGCTCGGTGCCGTCGGTGGAATCTGCTTCGATATAGCCGGCCTGGCTAACGCCGTCGGCACTCGCCTCGAAGGCATACAGTCCACGATTTGTGAATGAATAATAGGCATTCGGTTGCGCGGGATCGAAATCGGCGTAGTCAGGCGCCGTCGCATGAATCTGGATTGGCAGGGCGAACCGCGCGGGATGTGCCGCTGTAGCCGGCAGGAAAGAGATGGCGTGGTGGTCATAGAGAGCTTCCGATGACGAACCGCGCTTGCCATACACGAGAGAATTGATTTCCGTGGGTCGGGCCGGATCGCTGACATCAAACAGTGACAGCTTCACTCCCTGATACCAGGCACCGCGCTGGAATCCAAAGTCAGTCGAGCCGTCGTCGGGAATCGCGTCTTTGCCAATTCCCAGCAGCAAGGTCGAACTGATCGGATGCAGGTAGTCGGAATAGCCCTGTATTTCCAGTTCGCCAGTAATGCGGACATGCTCCTGATCGGACAAGTCCAACACATATAACGGATCGATGACGCGATAGGTCACGAGATAGGCTCGTTCGCCGAAGAAGCGCGCCGCGTAAAGCTGCTCGCCAGGTTTACCGATCCCGTCCAGCACCTGAATGGGTCGCAGTTCCTTGCCGGATTGCTTAAGCACGGTAAGCCGCGTACTGGCGTCACCGTTCCAGGTGTCGCCGATAGACGTGACGATGTTGAGGTATTCATCCCCTGCTCCATTCGCGCCCATGCGAAAGGATCGTTTGTCTTCACTCCAGCCGAGATGACCTCGCACCTCCCCGGAGCCGCGATAGTCCACACCCCCATCCGTCAGTGCAAACTTGTGAATGGCAGTGCGGTGGTCGGGGTTATAGAAAATGGCATCTGCAGCCAACAGGCTGTATTCATTCTGGGTGGTCGCCAGGAACAGGGATTGCGTTGTCATATAAAGTGTTTCCGAGTCGCCTAGATAACAGCTGCTATGGAATGCCTTGATGTCATCCAGCGGAATCGCCGTGATTGTGATCATCGAAGGGTTTCGGCTCTCGTCAACGGCACTGGTCGCCAGATAGCAGGATTCCGCCTGCACCAGATCGAGACTCGACTGATCCTGGAACCGGGCCTTTGGCAGCAGGTCTGACAGAGACTTCTGCGCCAGCAGATCGACATTCGCCTGACGTGTCGTGTCATCGAATGCATAGGGAACAAAGTCGGGCAAATTCGGCGAATAGCGAGTCACCAGATACAGCGTATTGCCGACCCGGCGACTCGCGACCATCGTCCCATCCAAGGTCAAGCTGTCTTGTAGTCGCAACTGCGCGGGATCATGGGCATCCAGAAATTCGAGGCGGGTTGCATTGCTGGACCAGCCCCAGATATTGATCCAGGGAATGTAGTGATTCTGGCCCGAGACGGTGACAAGCGTGTCCCCTCCGGTATCGTCTTCAATGAGATAGAGGCCCTTGGCGGCGGTAAATATTTCTGCGCCCTTGTCAGACTCCTTGTCCGACTCCTTGTTGAGCCCAGGTTGATAGACACCCACTTCCTCAGCGGTCGCCAGTGCCGGATTCAGACTGAAGGTGACGACGCAATTGCTGCTGCCACAATTACGCAGGGTATACAAATAACTGCCGTCGGACTTGATCGTATCCGCCTCATCGACTCCTGCCACCTGCACATTGGTCGTTGAAACAGTCGGAGTCGTGCTGCTGTCTGTCGCCGCCGCGGCCAGGGTTTCGAGTCGATAATAGTAGGTCTGATCGGAAGCAGTATTTTGCATGCCCTGTTTCAGGTACGCCTCCATCGCCACCGCCGAGTCGAAGCGGTGCAATGTGTCCACACCAGCGGACTCAATGGTGAAAGTCATCGGCGACGGTGACACCAGGAGCGGATTGTTCGCTACTTGATAGGCTGCGTACACCACGTAGTCGCCTGCCAGCAAAGGTTCTCCGTTAAACAGTTCCAGCGTGTTTTCATGGTTCAGGCTTATTGTTGTGAACGGAGTGAGGCTCGCCGTCTGTTGATCCCAACGCTGCCACCGCTCAGGTGTCTTCAGATACCAGTCACCGGCGTGATTGGCCACGGCGTACACCGCAGCCAATTGACCAATGTCGGCCGTCCCTGCGGTGAGGGTGAGTCGACTCGTATAGCGATCAGTATCCAGTTGCGCGGCGGCATAGAGATGCGGCTTGTCGGTAACGAGCTGCAATGCACCACGACCGGCTTCATCGTCGACGGTACTCTGCGCCTGCGAGGAGAGTGTATGAAGGAGACAAAGGACGAGTGCACTGACCCGACCGATACAACGCAATAAAAGGCTCATGTCGGTTACGGCTGGTGGCGAATGAGAAGGTGCGAGCCAAATCCCTTTGTGCTCGCGCCTGGGAATCACTATAGGTGAAAGCCACATGCAGTCATGTGATTGAGATCACTCGAAGAGAGTATGCCAATTTTGTGCGGACAGGCGCTGCCACGGACGTCGGGGACTTGCTGTCAGAAAGTTCTTAAACGGAGGGTATTCTGCACGATGCCAGCGTCATTCGACGACGCCGGCATCACAGAGCGGGTCAACTTACTTGCCAGTGCCCTTGGTCACGAGTTTCTGCAATCTCCAGTTGATCAGTTCGCCTACCCAGATCTCGTCTTCTGACGGACAGGCGATGGCGTGAATCCAGCCGAACTCGCCAAGGTTGCGACCGGGTTGGCCGTAAACGCCCAGTACTTCCCCTTCCAGCGACACCTTGTAGATGCGGCTCGGATAGAGGTCGCCGATAAACAGCACCGGATTCGGTCCTGGTGTCATGCACAGCGCATCGGGTGCACCTGGCGCCTGGGAGCCACGAGTTCCGTTCGGATTTTCGCGTCCGTACACAATCTTGCCGCGGCTGGTGTCGACGGGGACATCCACGACGAACTGGCGCAGGAAGTTACCCTCGGTGTCCAGCACCTGGATGCGGCGATTACCGCGGTCCGCGACATAAATTTCGTCAGCAGGCGAGATGGCGAGTCCGTGTGGCGTGTCAAACTGCACGGGGCCAGTGCCGAGTGAGCCCCAGCTTGCAACCCACTCACCGCGTGCATTCACCTTGGCCACGCGTGAGTTGATGTAGCCATCGCTGAAATAGGTATTGCCCATGGAGTCCCAGGCGACATCGGTGGGCTGGTTGAAGACATTGTCCTGATGTACCGGAATCGGCCAGCGCGGATCGTTTTCTTCGGGAATATTGACGTCAACACCCATGCGTTTGAGCATGCGCGCCATGACGGTTTCATAATCGGGTGGCACTTGCAGGTGCGAGGCTTCGCCCTTGCGTCCAAACACCCAGTCTACGTGACCCTCGGGGGTGAAGCGCAAGATCATGTTGGATCCCTTGTCCACGACCCAGATGTTGTCCTGGGGATCGATGCGGACTGCGTGGGCATACGACCAGGCGTTCAGGTTCTTGCCGATCTCACGCACGAAATTGCCCTTGTCATCGAACTCCAGCAATTGCGATGCGGTTGCCATGTAGGATGGCCCCACGGAATTGCCTCGGGAAAACACGAACACGTGGCCTACCGAATTGACGGCGACGCCGGCGATCTCGCCGAAGTGCACATCGTCAGGCAAGTTGAGCGGATTGGGAACGGACTCGAACGGTAACTCCGGCACCGACTGGGCGAATGCCGGGTTAAACGTGAGGCCAAACAGCGCGGCCGCAAACAGGATGCGTTTCATGGGTAATACCTCTTGTTGGGTTTTTGTAATGCAGGTAAGAGACGAGCGTTTGGGTTTGGGTTTGGTTTTCCTTTTTTGTTTTTTTGTTTTTGTTTTTCTTTTCTTGTTATTTCTCTTCTTCTTATTTTCTTTGTTGTTTTGGTTTTTTCTTTCCCTAACGTGTTGTTTATGCCTTGTTCACTGCACGGACTGACGGCAGCGTCACTGCCTGCCAGGACAGTTTGCTCTGAAGACACTGATGGCAGTTAGCAAGACACTTCGGACTGCCGCGACGACTAGCGCGTGCAACCGAGGTCGGCGAGCAGGTTCGTGGATTCGTGCAGGCTGCGACCCGGAAACAACTCGAGTCCGCTCATCTGCTCAATCTGTTCCACCTTACCCAACTGCTGGCAATAATGCACGTGTTGACCCAGGTTCTCCGGGAAGACGAAGGCGGCCAGCTCATCGTCGCTCACCACCACCTTGAAATAGGCGGCGGGTCCAAAATCGGCATTATCCAGCGACGTACTGAGTCCCTGGTTGATCAGATACAGCGGACCACTCACCACATACAGTTCTCCGTAGCGAGAGACCAGTTGATTGAGCGCCTGTTCCAGCAGCAGCCACGCACCGGTGCGCAATGGCGCAGGCATCGGCACCATATTGCTCAGCTTGTTCAGGTCGGTCCAGTACGGCGTATTGGCGAAGCTCGTCATCGGAGCCAACCGGGCGCGATCATCCTGTTCGGTCGGTAAGGCATTAAAGCCACCATAGGGATTCGGCGTGCTGCTGATTTCCGACAACGAGATGACAGTCGACTCCAACTCCAGCACTTCCTCACCACCCAAGGAGAAGGGCATCAGTTCGTCTGGCTGCCAGATTCGTGGCAGCAGTGAGGCCACTCCCACCGCCTCCTTCGTCATGCGATAGGCAACCCAGTCCGCTTCACCGCTGTTGGCGTTAAGCCCGGCGGCAAAGACATGATGAACTACGATATTGGAGCGAGTGGCGGCCAGATCAGAGGTATAGGCCGGGCACTTGCCCTGGCATTGGGTAATGGCCACGTTCTGGGCCTGCACTGACCCGACCGCGAGCATTGCAATCAGCAGCAGTAGGCGAGCTGTAAGCGAGCGGAATGCGATTGTGTGCATGATGGTCGGACCCGGTAAGTGTTAACTCACTAAGAATAGCACCGAATGTCGCTGACGGGGAGCCGCGGGGTGCGGCCAATTTTGCTCAGTTGCCTGCCGCCAAGCCGGCTACGAGGGCATCCCACACGACGCGGATACGGGCGACCTGGCGCAGATCTGGGTGCGTCAGCAGCCACAGTTCACCGCTCAGGTCCGGTACTTGCCATAAGCGCCGCAAGCCACGCTCATCCTGGTCCGACGGTAACAGTGCGTAACCAATGCCGGCGCCGGCGAATGCGGCCATCGTGGACAAATCATTGGCCCGGGTCACGATATCGGCCTGAAATTCCGACTCCAGCCATTGGAACGCGGGCAATCGCATCAGCGTAGCATCGGCGCCGATCAGCGGCTGTCCCCGGAAATCCTCAAGCGCTTGCGGTGCGTCGCCACCCTTTCCGACCGCCCCATGCATCCACCAGGCCAGTGTGATGAGCCGCTTGCCGATCAGATGATCCGGCGGACGCAGGGTCGCGCGCAGCGCAATATCGGCCTCGCGCCGATTCAGGTCATAGTCGGCATCCCCCACCGAGACCTCTACCTGAATGCCCGGGTGTGACTGCCGCAATTGCTTGAGCACCGGCGGCAACAGTGTGCGCGCGATGTTGGAGGCGGTCGTGATGCTGACGCGGCCTTCGGGCGAGAAATCCTGCCCTGCCAGTTCAAGCTCGATGCGCTGCAGGGTCGCATCGGCTTGTCGGGAAAACTCGAGCACTCGCTGTCCCGCTGGACTGAGTTGGTAGCCTGAGGGAAGTCGCTCGAACAGTCGCACCCCAAGACCCGCCTCCAGCGCATTCAGTCGCCGGAACACGGTGGAATGATTATGCCGCAGGCGTTTCGCGGCCCCCAGCAAGGACCCGGTGTCCGCTACGGCGAGAAAAACCTTCAAATCGTTCCAATTCAGGAAGCGGTGTTCCAGCGCATCGAAATCGAGGTGTCAGGCTGGGCCAACATTCACAAGGTGGAGATCTTCGGTGTGGCGACCGCGACCGGCCTCGGCGTGAGTGAAATCACCCACGCCGACTAGGACCAGCTTGCATCTGGACCGGACTCAGGCCAATACGCGCCGGAATACTTCGATGGCTTTTTCCATCTCCTCGCGGCTACCGAGCGAGATACGGCAGTGGGTGTTCTCCAGTGGCGGGAAGTCACGGCCGACCAGCACCTTCTCACGCAGGCAGGCGGCGCGGAATTCTGCCGCCGGGCGGCGCAGGTTCACAAAGATATGGTTCGTCTGTGACTTCGGCACCTTGAAGCCCATGTCTTCAAACGCGGCGACGGTGAAGGCGCGGATCTGCGCATTTTCTTCACGCTCCCAGTCGATATGGTCATGGTCCTCGAAGGCGGTAATGGCCGCAATCGCGCCCAGCATATTGATGTCCCCCATGCCCCAGGCGCCGCGAATCTTGTCCAGCGTCGCCTTCTGACCGAGTGCGTAGCCGACGCGCAAGCCGGCCATGCCATGGGCTTTGGAGAAGGAGCGGGTGATGAAGAGATTGGGGAATTCCTGCACCAGTGGCAATGCCGTCTTCATGACTGAAGGATCGGCGTAATTGATATAGGCCTCGTCGATGTGCAGCACGGTGTCGGGATTCTCCCGCATCACCCGGCGCACGAACTGTTCCACGGCCTCCGGCCCATGCACGGTGCCAGTCGGGTTGTTCGGATTGCAAAAGTACACCAAACCGGCGCCGCTGGCCGCTTCGGCCATGCCGGCGAGATTGATCTCGCCATCGGCAGTGACGATCACCTGCCGGACTGGCGCACCGATCGTGCGGGCAGTGCCTTCACTCGTGGCATAGGTCGGTGCCGCGGTGACGAGACCCCGATTCGCACTGCAGAAGGCCCTAACCGACCCCTGCAGCAGCGGCGTGGAACCGGTAGCGAGCAGCACATTGTCCCGGGTCACTCCATAGTAAGCCGCCAGCACCTCTTCCAGTTCGACGACATGATCGGGCGAATAACCGCGACCGAGTCGCTTGTTGACGTGTGCATGCAGCGCCTCGAGTGTCTTCGGACCCGGGCCCCGGGCACTCTCGTTCTGGTTGAGCTGGATGATGCCGCCGTCATAGATCTTGGAGGCAGATTCCACCCGCGTCTGTGCCGAGGCACCGCGGTTGACCAGGGTAGTGCTTGCCAGCAGGCTGACGGCTGCACTTGCTCCCAGAGTTCCGACAAAATTGCGACGAGTCAGTTTCATGTCTACAACTCCAATTATTATTTTAGTGTTTCAGCCGTCGGTCAGACCTTTCGCAGGGCGGCGGCCATGCTGTCGAACGCCTCTTTCACGACCACACGTGAGGAAGCCAGATTCATGCGCATATGGCCTTCGCCGCCAACACCGTAGTTGGAACCGGGATTGATGTAGACTCCGGAGTTCTCCACCAGCCAATCCTGGAAGTAGTGCTCCGGACTACGCTTGTTATGAACCTTAGCCATTTCGGCGGCACCGACCCGCTCCATTGCGGCGCTGAAATCGAAGAACGTGAGATAGGTCCCTTCGGCTTTCTTCACCTTCACGAGCGGGATGTGCTCATTGACATAGGCTTCGGCAAAGCGGTGGTTCTCATCCAGATAAGGCAGCACCTGATCGAACCAATCGGCACCGTGCCGATAGGCCGCCTCGTTGGCGACGACACCGAGTGTGCTGAGGTCAGCTCGGTGGTATTGCTGCATGCGGCCGAAGAGCACCGGATTGCTGGTATAGAAGTAGGCATTCTTCATGCCCGCCAGGTTGAAGGTCTTGCTGATGGCATTGAAGGTGATGCTGTTATTGACCACGTCTTTGTCCGGCAGGCTCGCAAACGGGATGTACTTCTGACCGCCGCGCACGATGTCGGAGTGGATTTCGTCGGACAATACTATGATGTCATGCTCAAGACACATCCGCCCGATGCGCAAGAGTTCTTCCTGCGTCCACACGTTGCCGGTGGGGTTTTGCGGATTGCACACGATCATGGTGCGGGTATCTGGTGTCATACGGGATTCCAGATCGGCCCAGTCAATTTCCCAGCGACCGTCGCGGTACAGCAGCGGACTCTCGTTGGGGATAACCATGGTGTGGCTGGCGTGCGTCTTGAAGCCGTCGTAGATCGGCGTCAGCATCAGCACCTTGGTGCCAGACGGTGAAAACGCACGCAGGCCGGCGATGACACCGGGGTAGACACCGGCGGCAATCACAATGGACTGCGGATCAAGGTCGAGGTTGTGGCGATTGCCATTCCACTGCACGATGGCATCCCGCAGGGAATCCGTGCTGCTCAGGTAACCCCAGCTATGATGCTTGATGCGCTCTTCCAGCGCCTCGGTGATACAAGGTGCGGCCTCAAAATCCATGGTCGCCACACCCATGCCGAATCGGAAATTGCCGGACGGGTAATTCTTGGGCGGGGAATCCCAGCGTGAGCAATTCGTGCCGACGCGGTTATAGGGGGTATCAAAATCGAATTTACCGGACTTCAGCGCCGACTTGCTGCTGGCGCCGATGGCCGGTGCCGATCCGGTTCCTACCGCGCCTGCGAGCGCCGTGAGTCCAGCGCTTTTGATGAAGGTTCTTCTGTCGAGCCCTACGATCTTGCCCATCGATGTCTCCTTATTATTTTTTGACCTTTGGCGCAGGATAGACCTTCTTGACCGACCGGGTAAATAGCCAATTCGCCAAAAATCGATCGCCAAGCCCAAACTTTTCCGGCCTCCGCTGCGTTTTAGACAGAAAGGGTGGCTAAGGCGGGTTGGCGTTTCGATTTTATAACTGCGTCAACTGAAGTCGAAGCCGCTTGATGAACCGGCCCTGGGGGCCGGTCCAATGCTGCTCACGAGTTGACGGTTCTAACGCGTCTTGAGGTAAAGGGCTTCGAGCTGGTCCAGCTTGGCCTTACGCGGGTGCACGGCGGACTGCACCTTGGCATCGAGGATCTGGACGACGTCAGTGGCGGGATCGTAAGCGGGCCAGTTCGGCAGGCCATCGCCATTCGGATTGCCGTCGCGGGCAAAGTTCACCCAGTAGTCGGCCATCATTTCCGACAGCGCGTGATCACCGGCATCCCAGCCAATGCCAACCAAATCCAGGTTGTCGAAGACATAGGCGAGTTCACCCGAGTGATAGGCGCCGAAACGGCGGGCGCCATTGTCCTGGTACAAATCCGGACTCTCGGGCACATACAGGCGGAACACCGGTGCCGGCCGCGTGAAGAAATACACGTAGGCGTTGTTGCCGCGCTCTGCCACGAGGCGCGCCCACATCCGTGATGAGAGCAGGAATCCGTTATCGGTTGCTATGTCCTTGCGGGCATCGAGCGGTGAGTTCGCGAGGGAACTGGCGTAAGCGGCCTTGATGTTGCCGGCCGATTCGCCAAATGCGGCTTGCAGGTAGTCGTCCAGTTGGCGCTCGTTAATCTCCGGTGCCGTGTGTTGCAGGCCGTGGTTCTCATTAGCCAGCCCGCCCACCATGATTGGGATCCGATTCTGCGAACCCGCGGCCAACAGGTCATAGGGCGCGTCCGGAATCACCCAGCCATCGATGATCGTGCTGCCGCCGACACCCGGTGTGGCGATGACAGCCTCGGCATCCAGCGCGCGCAGTTCCGCCAGCGCGGCTGCATCCTGACCGTTCACCCCAAGTCGGGTAGCGAAGGCCTTGCCTGCCGCCTCGCCCTGCGCCAGAGTGGTGTCGAGTTTGATGCAGCCGGGAGACTCGCCAATCACGCCGTCGATCAAGCCTTCGGCTAGCGGCGATGACATCAGCAGGCACACGTCAGTGCCGCCGGCAGACTGGCCGAAGATCGTCACTCGATCGGGATCGCCACCGAAGGCCGCGATGTTGTCGCGCACCCATTGCAGGGCCCTAAGCTGATCCAGCAGGCCGTAGTTACCTGAGGAATGGTAATGGGATTCTGCCGTCAGTGCCGGGTGTGCCAGAAAGCCGAGTGAACCGAGTCGGTAGTTCGCCGTGACAATGACGGCGCCGCGAGCGGCGAGGTTGGCGCCATCGAAGATTAGCGGTCCACCGTGGCCGGCAGTATTGCCACCGCCATGAAACCAGACCATGACCGGCAGCGCGTCATCGCTTTCCGCCGCCCCGGTGAACACATTCAGATAGAGACAGTCTTCTGATCGCTCCAGATTGCCGCGCGCATAGAGCGTGTCGTCGGAGTTGCGTTCCTGCCAGCAGGCGGGACCGATCTTGTCGGCTTGATGCACCCCGGCGAATGGAATAGCGGGCACGGGTGGTTGCCAGCGCAGGTCACGCACCGGAGGCGAGGCGAAGGCAATCCCTTTGAAGGTAGTGACGCTGGACTGATGATCGGAAGTAACTCCGGCATAGAGGCCGTTCTCGGTAGCTACAGTCGAGACGCCAGCAGCGAACACGGTCACACTCAGGGACGTCGTGATCACCGTGATCACCGCGAGCAACAGCCTATGGGATTGAGTTTTCATTGTTGTTCTCCTCAATGCGTTCATTGCATTTTCCACTCTCACTTTGCGTCATCCTGCGCGGGGGTCTCGCGCTTGCGATCGGCGCTCAGCGTGTCGCGCACATAGCCCGATTTCGGCCTCTCCTCTGAAAGCGCATAGACGAGAATCAGGGTTGCACTCAACACCGACACCCCCATCGTGACCCCAAGAATGAATGTTGTACGTAACATCATGTGAATGTGAATGCCGGTCAGGTACTCGCCGACTTCGGCGATAAGATTGATTAACACGAGTGACAGTCCGAAGGTGATCCAGACTACGTTGCGAATGCGGATGCCGGCGTTTTTCATTTCTATCTCTTGTCCTTATCTATCTCTTGTCCTTATTTATCTCTAGTCCTTATCTATCTCTTGTTCTCAGGGTAGTCGGTAAGCCACGAGCGCGCCTGGGAAGTCAGTGCGCGAGCTGCCGATCTGCACGACGATGTACTGCTTGCCCTCGTGCAGGTAAGTCATCATGCCGTATTGCGCCGGTGCCGGTAAGGGCACACTGCCCAGCACCTCGCCCGTGAACTTGTCCCGTGCGTTGAGCGTGAGCTCCTCGTCCGGTACAAACTGCACACCGCCCTCGCTCATCGCCCGCGCCTGTACGAGCACATCACCTGTCACCATCTGAATTGACCAGCCGGCGCCACCCGTTTCGGGCACGTCGACGCCACGCAGCAAGGGGTGGTTCTTGATGGCATCGGGCGTGGGTCCAATTGGCAGCGACCACACCTTGTCGCCCGAATTCATTTGATAGGCAGTGAGCTGGCTGTCCATCGGCTTGTAGACGCGCAGGCCATCGATGGTCGGTAGGCCCCCGCCTCCGCCAGGCAGCCAGGCCGCTACGGTTTTGCCGGTCGTAGGAGTACTGTTAGGCGTGACGCCGCCCTCACCCGGCTTCGGATAATTCGGGTTGTCACGATCGACACCGTTGGTCGGCTCCATGAAACCCGGTGCAAAGCAACTACGGCTGTGTGAGTTGTACATCATGCCGGTACTGGGATCGGCCACCGGCGGATGGGGAATAATATTGCCGCCGCCGAGGCAACCGACGTTGTTGATATAGTCATGCCCATGATTGCGCGGCAGGGGCGGCACGTAGAGTCCGCCCACGTTGTAGCCGTTCAGAATGACCAGCGCCTGCTCTTTCAACTCCGGCGTGTAGTCGATCACGAATTCTTCCGTGAGCCCGTTGGTCACGATCGGGTCCACCGGTTCCGGCCAGGTCGGATAGGGTTGGGTCGGCGCGGTCCAGTTGCCCGGCACCTCGGTCTGCATCACCGGCCGCTCTTCGATCGGCCAGATCGGTTCGCCGGTCTCGCGATTGAACGCGAAGATCAGTCCCTGTTTGGTGTTCTGGATCAGTGCCGGAATGCGCTGACCGTTGACGGTGAGATCCATCAGCATCGGTGGCGTCGGCAGGTCATAGTTCCACTGGTCGCTGTGGTGAATCTGGTAGTGCCAACGGCGTTCGCCGGTCTTAACGTCCAGCGCCAGCACACTGCCGCCGAAGAGGTTATTACCGGGTCGATGACCGGCGTAGGTCTGCACCGTGGACGCATTCGTCACCAAGTAAACCAGACCCAGTTCCGGATCGGCCGAAGCCGGCGCCCAGGTGGAGATGTCCCCGGAGAAGCGCCATGCGTCATTCAACCAGGTCTCGTGGCCAACTTCGCCGGGCCGGGGAATGGAGTGAAACTTCCACAGAAACTCGCCCGTGGCGGCGTCGAAGCCCATGATGTCGCCAGGCACATTCTCGATGCGGGTCTGCCCATAGCTCGGTTGATGACCTACGAGTACCACGACCACACCGTTGACCACGATCGGTGGTGCCGAGGCGGTGACCATGCCCAGTTCGCGGGGAATGCCGTAGTCCGCATCGTAACTCCCACCAGCCACCACATAGTCCTGCCAGGGACCCCAGTCCTCAACCAGTTTTGGAATCAGGTCGATGACACCGGTACCTGGATATCCACCCACCGGGAAAGCACCACCCCAGTTCTCGAGCGGCAGGCCGGTCTTCGCATCCAGAGCCCACAGGAAGAATCCGGGTGTGGTGATGTAGATGACGCCACGACCGTTGACCTCGGCGTAGGCAACACCCTTGCCATAGGCCTGCCGGGGCGAGCGCTGGTGGCGAATTGTCTCGGGCTCGCGGAAGGTCCACAGGTTCTCGCCGGTTTCGGGATCGATGGCGATGACCTGGCGTCGTGGCGTGGCTACGGTATAGAGCATGCCATCCACATACACCGGGGTGGCACGCGAGAAGTAATCGAGATTGGGTCCGAAGTTGTCGCTCTTCCAGATCCAGGCCTGTTCCAGGTCATTGAAGTTCGTACGGTTGATCTGATCCAGGGGTGAGTAACGGGTATGACCGGCATCGCCGCCCAGATAGCGCCATTCGCCGTTCTCGGTACCGGGCAGGCCCTGACCGAACGCAATGGAACTGGCCCAGACTGCGACCAGGCCAGCCAGCGTGTGCAAACCCCGTTTCGTGCTCGCCGTGTTTTTGAAGCGCATTGCCCTGCTCTCCTGTTCTTGTTATTGGTGGCCGTGCTGGCATGTCGGCAGTCCCCGGTATGAATACCGGAAAGGCTCCAGAGTAAAAGCTCTGCTGTCCGAAGTCCATCGACCGGAGAGGCCATACCACCATTCTGTACAGAGCGTCTGCCCGCCTCTCTGTCCCGAAGGTGCATCCATTCGGCGCAGGCTATTTACGCGCCGCATCCTGAGAACACGATTGCGCAACGCGAAATTGTGTTAAACCCCCGAATACGCTAAGTTTGACACCTTGTCCTGTGGTCATTCCGGTGCGGAGAAATTCAATGTCTAGACGCCATCCAGACAGCTTTACTCGTGGTTCCCTGCTCGCAGCGGCGTTCGTTTCGCTGGGACTGTCACTGCCCGTTCTCGGTCAGTCGGCAGAGGATTATGTGGCACCGCGCACAGAGTGGGGTCAACCGGACCTGCAGGGCGTCTGGAATTTCTCCTCTGACGTGCCGATGGAGCGCCCCAGCCAGTTTGGCGATCGCCAATTCCTGACTTCCCAGGAGATAGAGGAAATCATCGCCCGCCAGGCGGCTCGCGATGCTGCCTCCGATTCGGCACTGCCGATTGGTGGTGTCGACGAGTCCTATAACGATTTCTGGATCGAGAACGCAGGTATTGGTGGCACCGTGCGCACCTCCCATATTGTGTATCCTCCCAATGGCCGCCTGCCTGGTTTCGTGGAAGGGGCTATTCGCAGCCAGGGTGTCTATGGTGGTGGCGATACGGGCGAATCGCGCCCGGTGCGCATCTCCGCCGGCGGCATCGGTACTGACGGCCCCGAGGATCGCGGCCTGTCCGAACGCTGCATCGTCGGTTTCAACGCGGGCCCGCCCTTCGTGCCCAGCCTGTACAACAACAATGTCCAATTGTTCCAGAGCCGGGATACGGTCGTCATCCTGACCGAAATGATCCACGATGCGCGCATCGTCCCGCTCTATGCCTCAGCCGAGGCCTTGCCCAGTCTCGCCGATGACGTGCGGCTATGGGCCGGCGACTCCCGCGGCTACTGGGATGGCGAAACCCTGGTCGTGCAGACCCGTAACTTCAATGGACTGACCGCCAGTTTCGGCTCGTCCGGGACGTCCTACGACAAAGTGCTCACCGAGAAATTTACCCGCGTCGCCCGCGACACCGTCAATTACGAATTCACCATCGAAGACCCCTCAACCTACACAGACCGGTTCACGGCGATCGTGCCCATGACCAAGGTAGCAGGCCAGATTTATGAATATGCCTGCCACGAAGGTAACTACGGGATGGTCAACATCCTGCGTGGTGCTCGGGTGGAAGAGGCGCTGGCGGAGCAAGAGAGCGGCCGCTAGCAAAAGTTCGCAGAAGATTTCGGTTATCCCGCAAACCAGGGACTGGATTGCGGCCGCGCCGATTCCCGCTGCACCAATAACCAATGTTATAACTTGATGCATTTCAAAGGAGAGAGCCTGATGATTCGCTCTGCAATCCTGCTCCATCGTTTTTCAACAGCGGCCGTCTTGACCACGCTGCTCACCGGTTTCGCCCTGACAGCCCAGGCGCAGGCACCGATCATCCAGCCCGGCGCGCCAGGCCAACCGAGTCGACAAATCACGGTCGAGGAAGCCTCCGACCTGGCGTCGATTCATTTCACTGAGGCCGACGTCAAATTCATGCAGGGCATGATCTCGCACCACGCCCAGGCGACCGAGATGACCGCACTCGTCGAGTCGCGCAGCAATCGTGAAGCCGTGCGACTGCTGGCTCAACGCATCACTCTGTCCCAGGAAGACGAGATGTCCATGATGACGGAGTGGCTGAGCGAGCGGAACCAGACCGTCCCGTCCATGGATGCCCATCACGCCCACGATGCGAAATTGATGCCGGGCATGATTACACCGGAAGAGTTCGCGAAACTGGAAGCCGCCGATGGTGCCGAGTTCGATGATCTGTTTCTCGAATACATGATCAAGCATCACAAGGGTGCGGTGGAGATGGTGGAACATCTGCTGGAACAGCCTGGCACGGCGCAGGACTCGGTGTTGTTCGCCTTCACCTCCGACGTCACAGCTGACCAGACCAGCGAGATCGAACGCATGGATGCCATGCTGGCCGGCTTCTCGCCCGACCCCCGCGTCAACCTGCGACCAGGCTTCGCTGATGCGGGTCAGGCCTCACTCAATATGGAACTCGTCATGGCGCTGCCGAAACCTGACGGCTTCTTCGATCCGGCCAATCCTTCGGGCTTGCCCATGAGCCGCGAACCGGCACCAGAACCGACACTGACACCGGATCCGAATGCCTCACCGGCACCCGACGGCCAGCAAGATGTGTCTACTACCGCGCAGGTCAGCAATGCCGTGGAAACCCCCGTTGCCGATGATAGCGAGGATGAGGAATCCGAGCCACGGCCGAGCCTGCTGAATTTCGCCAACACCGACATGACCTTTGCCGGCGACGTGCTGATCGCCGGTAACTACCACGGCTTCAACGCCTACAACATCGCCAACCCCCGCGCACCGGAGCTGCTCAGCTCCATCGTGTGCCCCGGTGGTCAGGGTGACGTCTCCGTGATCGGAGACCTGCTCATTCTGTCAGTCGAACAGACTCGGGGCCGACTCGATTGCGGTCTGCAAGGTGTGGCGGAGCCCACCAGCACCGAGCGCTTCCGCGGCATTCGCATCTTCGATGTCAGCGACTTCACCTTGCCCGTGCAGGTCGGAGCCGTGCAAACCTGTCGCGGTTCGCATACCCACACCGTGGTCAGTGGTCCCGATGCTGAAGGCAATATCTACGTGTACGGTTCCGGCACCAGCTCCGTGCGCCCCGGCGAGGAACTGGAAGGCTGTTCCGACGAGTCACCCTATGAGAATCCTGAATCCGCCCTGTTCCGTATCGATGTGATCCAGATTCCGGTCGATCATCCGGAAGACTCCCGCATTGTGAACCGTCCGTTCATCTTCTCCGATCCGGAGTCAGGCGTTCTGGCCGGTCTGTGGGAAGGCGGGGACCACGGTGAAGGCACCCAGCGCACGAGCGAAACGAATCAGTGCCATGACATCACGGCCTATCCGGAGATTGGTCTGGCGGCTGGCGCCTGTTCGGGCAACGGCATTCTGCTGGATATTTCCGACCCGGTGAATCCGGTGCGGCTCGATGAAGTCATCGACACGGGCTTCGCCTACTGGCACTCCGCGACATTTAACAATGATGGCACCAAGGTTCTGTTCACGACGAATGGGGCGGCGGCTCGCGTCCGCGTTGTCGCGCCTCCGACCCCCTGGACTGGGGTGCCGACGCCATCTATGACATTGTCGATGGCAAGTTGCAATTCCGCAGCCACTTCAAGATGCCGGCACCGCAAACTGACACCGAGAATTGCGTCGCGCACAACGGCTCACTGATTCCGGTGCCTGGTCGCGACATCTTCGTGCAGGCCTGGTATCAGGGCGGCATCTCCGTGATCGATTTCACCGACTCTTCCAATCCCGTGGAGATCGCTTTCTTCGACCGCGGCCCCTTGCATGAAGAGAAGCTGATCCTCGGTGGCTACTGGTCGGCCTACTGGTTTGGTGGACAGATCTTTGGCACCGAGATCGCACGCGGACTCGATGTACTGGCTCTGACGCCGAGCGATTACCTGAGCCAGAACGAGATCGATGCCGCCTCCATCAAAATTCCTGGCGTCATCGTCAATGCGCAACAGCAGAAGCGACACGTTTGGCCTGCCGATCCCTCGGTGGCGCGCGCCTATTTTGACCAGCTACAAAGAAGTAATGTTATAACTTCGGCACAGGTAGCCGCCGTGAATGACGCACTGGAAGCTACTACTGCCGCTCTGGGTGGTAATGGCCGCAATGGCGGCACCGCGGCGACACTGACCGCGCTCGCGTCAGACCTGTCGCAGGAAGGTGAGTCACGTACGGGCATGACGCGCACCCGCTATCTGGGACTTGCCTCCACGCTGGAAGGTTTGGCAGAAAGGTTGCGATAACCAGCGACATCAGGGTCAATCCGAAACCGGATTGACCCTGAGCTCTACTCATTCCACGGCATACTGCTATGCCGGTCATCAGCAGTTATCAAAACGCGCGCGCGAAGCCCTCAGCCAGTTTCTGGCCCACAGGAACTCAAGCGCGAGCACCACACTCGCGATAGGCACACCGGCACGCCAGGTCAACGGCAGCAACATCACGATGGTGCCGATCGCCAGGGTCGAAGAACTCAACAACAACACTACGGCACGCAGCGCCTGTCCGCCTGAAACTCGCGTCAATTGCTCTCGATCACCTGATAACGGAGATCGCAATGCCGCGCTGTCCTCGTTTGCCAGAATCGAAGCGAGTATTCCAACAAGCAGGATCCCTCCGATTACGGCGAGCGATACCTCATTGGGAATCGCATAATGATGCGTCAGAATCATTTTCACGCCGATGAAGGCGAGCAGAAAAACCAGACTGGATTTCAGATAGCGGAAACGCTCCATCAAGCCTGCCAGCACGAAATACAGCGAACGCAAACCCAGTATCGCAAACGTATTTGAGGTGAAGACAATGAACGGGTCGCGGGTAATGGCGAAGATAGCCGGGATGGAATCGATCGCAAAGGTAACATCGCTCGTCTCAACCAGCACCAATGCCAAAAATAACGGCGTCGCCGTTCGCACTCCATTCACCGTCACAAAGAATCGGCTACCGTGAAAATCTGCCGTTACCGGGTAGACACGTCGCACCAGGCGCAGCACGAAATGGTCTTTTGGCGCCAAGGTATCGTGACGGATGACCAACATACTGGCTGCAGAGAACAACAATACTGCGCCCAGCACATAGGCGATCCAGTCAAAGCGATGAATCACAGAGATGCCGGCAAAAATCATTACTGCTCTCAGGACTACTGCGGCGAAGATGCCCCAGAACAGAACGCGGTGCTGCTCCCGCAACGGTACCGCAAAGTGGGTGAAGATCATCGCGATGACAAAAATGTTGTCGATCGAAAGCGATTTCTCGACGATATATCCCGTGAAGAATTGCAGCGCAGCTTCACTTCCCGTGAGCTGTTCGGTGTCCATATCCCAGCCCACAGGATTGAGTTCGTACAGGTAATAGATGCCCACATTGAACAGCAGCGCCAACACGATCCAGGCGCTGGACCAACCGAGCGCCTCGGGTAGCGTGACGACGTGCGCCTTGCGATGAAAGACACCCAGGTCGAGCGAGACGACGCCTACGATCAGCAGGATGAAGCCAAGCCACACGAGTGTTGTAAACGACAGGATCACTGCTCTACTCCGGATACCACCAAAGAAACCGCGCCAAGCTACGCTGTCAGTTTGCGAATTGCAATATCGCGATTGCCGTCAAAAAGTGTCGAGCTTGGTTGAATTCAGTGTAGACTGGCGGTTCGCTTACGTTGGCACGGCACAAAAGCGTGCCTGTGTCAGCGACACAACTTTACATTTTTGGAACCACTTTTATTAAGGAAATAAAGGGGTCTCGCCAAAAATAAATAGTTGCCGCGAGCCTTTTAGCGCCTGATACAAGGCGTAGAATGGCGCCGTTTTACCCCACTGTTCGAGTTTGCTCCTGAGGAGGACAACATGAAATCACTGACAACTAAATTACTGGTCGTGGCAGTCGCCAGCGTCTTTTCACAATTCGCATTGGCCGACGCTGCCAGCGCCCAGAAAACCATTGCCGGCATTCTGGCAGGCATGAACCACTTCCCATCTGACGCCCAGAAAGCCGAACTGATGGCGATCTCCAGCGACGAGAGCTCAGGTCGCGGCAACCAATTGATCGCTTCTGCGGTACACGATATTCAGCACGCACCAACGGCGGAAGGCAAAGCCGCCATGCAGCAGATCATCGACTATCCGCAGGCTCCTGCCGAAACCAAGGCGCTGGCCAAAGTCGTACTGGAGTTCAATCACATGGCGAGTGCTGACGCCAAAGCCGTACTTGCAGGCTTCTGATCCAGGCTTGTGATCCAGGCTCTTGATCCTGGCTATTGATCCTGGCTCTTAGTCAGAGTACCGCGGGTTAGCCGTCAACGGCGAACCCGCGTCTTTCTCAGAAAGAGAAACGGCGACACCTGAAAAGGTGTCGCCGTTTTTTATTGCCCGAAATGCAAGTCGAGCCGCGACTCGATCAGAAAGCCTGGCTGGGCGGCTGCTGACCCATCGCCAGGCTGCCAGTGAACAGCAACTGGCGCTTCTCTTGCAGCGGATGGAAATGGGAGGCCATCACGTCACGCAACAAGGATTCGATACCGAACGGTCGCAGGAAGCCGGGACCCCCGCACACCTCGACCGCTTTCTCGGCGGTGAGTTTGCACGCCGCCGCCGCGATGGTCTTGCGCTTGACGATCTCATTCACCGTGGCGACATCGGCGGTGAATTCCAGATCCTTGACCAGGTCCATCATGCTGTCGACAGCGAGCTGTGCAGTCGTCAGGGCATTCTCCATTTCACCGAGCAGATACGGAGTCACCGGATCGATACTGTTCAGGCAACGGGCGCGCGCCTTCTCGGCCGCACACTCGGCAATGCCACGATAAACCGACATGATCAGCGGCAGCGCCATCGGCAACACGACACACCACATGGCGTGGAAATCTCCGCGGGCTCGCTTAGCACCGATGGCCTCATCGGGCACGAACACATTTTCGAGCTTGACGCTGTTGGAGCCAGTGCCGCGCATCCCCATCGGTGCCCAGTTATCGAGCACAGTCACACCTTCCGCCGTCATCGGCACCGGGAAGTGCAATACCTGCCAACCTTCCTTGGGATCTTCATAGGCGCCAGATGTCACCAGAACATTACCTGCCGGAGAGCCACTGGCAAAATGTTTGACAGCAGTGAACCGGTAGCCACCTTCGACCTTGGTCATCTCACCATTGGAAGCGAGCCAGTCGCCGGCACCCGTGCTGATCAGCGCCAGCTCCTTGGCACCGACCTTTTCCAGCAATGCCTGACCGGGTTTGCCATGCTGGTGATTGAAACGATTGGCGGCAACGATGTGCGAGTGCATCGAATAGGACAAGGCAGTCGATGGGTGATAGCTCGCGAGCTTGCGTAAAAAGTCACAGATGTCGGCATACCCGAAGCCCTGTCCACCGAACTCCACCGGTACCAGCGCAGAAAACAAATTGAACTCACGCAATAATTCGTAGTTTTCTGCGGAGAAGGTATCTGTCGCATCGGCCTGTTTGCCATTGTCGGCAATTTGTTTGCCGATGATGGCGAGTATCGCGTCCAGTTTCCCGGTATTGCCTTGAGACATCGCATTCGCCTCTTTCTGTGTCGCCATTTTATCTACGGCAATCTTCACTTGCGTATTCATAACAAACTCCCAGTGTAATTATCCTGCGCAGAGGCCGCTTGCGCGGCGAAATGATTCATTGGTTCTGACGTACTCCACCAGTTCGCCCTGGGTAAAGATCAGCGGCTCCCTGTTGTATTGCTCGAAGTGGTTTACCTTGCCAATCAGCATCATGTGATCGCCGAGCAGAATGCGGTTGTAGCTATCGCAGCAGAACACGGCGCAACCGCCCGCGATCGCTGGAGAACCGACGCCGTCATCGGTGATGCCCTCGAACTTGTTGCCTCCGCGACGCGCGAAACGATCGGCGATTTCGCGCTGATTGGCGGCCAGCACCGTGATGGTGAAATCGGTGCAGTTGGCGAAATCCATGTAACTAAGCGCGGCACGGTTCACACACCAGGACACCAGGGCCGGGTTCAGCGAGATGGAACAGAAGCTGTTGATCGTCATGCCGATCAGGCGCCGCTGATGATCTCGCGCGGTGACCACGGCGACCCCGGTGGCAAATTTGCCAAAGGTCTGCCGCAGGGCCTTACTGGTGGCGGATTCTTCGAGAACGCGACACATGGTGATTTCCTCTTGAGACTGATTGAACTGGCGAGCAGCTTACGCGGGCAGGTCTTCTGAATTAACTCTAGAAGATGTAGTATCGCGCTACAGTTTATGTAGTAACCAACTACACTCTCAGTAGTCAGACTCAATTGATGAGATCGGTTCAGGAGCGCTGTTATGGCCTATAACCAGTTCTGCCCTGTCGCCAAAGCCATGGAAATCCTCGGTGAACGCTGGACCTTGTTGCTGATTCGGGAAGTTTTGATGGGTGCCACCCGCTTCAATGAGTTGCAACGCGGGTTGAGCAATATGTCGCCTACTCTCCTTACCAAACGCCTGGTCCAGCTCGAGCAGGAAGGCCTGTTGGTGCGCAAGAAAATCCCCGGCCAGAAGGGTTATGAGTATTTTCCCACTGAGATGTGCCGGGAACTGTTCCCCGTGCTCGAGCAGGTTGGCATCTGGGGCATGCACTGGGCCCGGCACAAGATGACCGAGGACGACTACGATCTTGAACTGCTCATGGTCCATCTGGAGCGCAGCATTCAGGCGGACAAGCTGCCTGGCAAGGAGTCTGTCCTGCGCTTTAATTTCACCGACGTGAAGGACTATCCGAACTGGTGGATCGTCGCCGCAGAAGATTCCACCGACGTGTGCGTGGTCGACCCCGGCAAGGAAGTCGATGTCTACTTCAATGTCTCGGTCAAGGTCATGTGTCAGCTCTGGATGGGCGAGATCAGCTACAAACAGGCGATTGCCGAGGGCAAGCTCAATTTGTTGGGCCCGAAAGCGCTTACTCGCGACGTCGAGAACTGGATTCGCCCCTCGATCTTTGCCGGCATCCAGCCCGCCTCACAGATCCTCCACAGTCACTGAGCGAGAGCATGATCTGCGCGTGGCACGTGATGAGGGCTGGGCGATGAGCGATCGCAATTTCGATGATCTGGCGGAACGGTTCGAACGCAAACTGTACGGCAATCTGCGTGGGCAATTGCGACTGCAACTGGTCACCGAAGGCCTGCTCAGCGACTGCCCGCGCATCGGAGAGTCGCGCCCCCTGCGTGTGCTCGATGCGGGCTGCGGGCTCGGCCAGATGGCCGGTCTGCTCGCCAGCCGCGGTCATGAGGTCATCGCCTGCGATGTCTCCGAGAAGCTGCTGGAGCGAGCGCGTGTGCGCATCGCCGAAGACGCACCAGATGCGCTGCAACGCATACGCTTCGTGTGCTGCCCGCTGCAAGAAATCTCAACACAGGTCGCCGGTCAATTCGACCTGATCCTGTTTCACGCCGTGCTGGAATGGTTGGAGTCTCCCCGTGCCGGTCTGCAGAGTCTGATACACCGACTGCGGCCAGACGGCGAGCTGTCACTGCTGTTCTATAACCGTCATGCCATTGTGTTCAAGAATCTGCTGCGCGGCGATTTCCGCCGCATCGACCGCCAGGACTTCCGCGGAGACAGCGGCAGCCTGACACCGACCAACCCGCTGGTGCCGGATGAGGTGGATCAGTGGTTGCAGGCTGAACAGCTGGAGGCAGTAAGCCGGCGCGGAATTCGCACCTTTTATGACTACATGAACCAGGTGATGGATACCAGCAAACCGGCCCTGAGTTCGCCTGCAGAGGTGCTGCGCATGGAGCGGCAACTGAGCGAAAAAGAGCCCTACCGCAGCCTTGCCCGTTATCTGCTCTGGCATTGTCGCCGGGCTCCTGCTCACCCCACGCTGAAAGGAGAATGATCATGGCGAGACCCGGATGGGCGAGGATGCTTTGCTTGCTGGCCACCGGCGTTCTGTCGCTGCCCGCCCAGGGCCAGAGTGCCACCGCCTATTACATCGCGAATGAAGGCGTGATGGTTACGCGCGGCGAGACTAAGATTCTGTTCGACCCCCTGTTCCGAAACACTTACAACGAGTACCGTTTGGTACCCGAGGCCATGGAGACGGCGATATTTGCCGGCAGCTCACCGTTCGATGGCGTCGACGCCGTCTTCATCAGTCACTTCCATGGCGACCATTTCTCGGCCCCCGATATATTGCGCCTGTTGCAGGCCCAACCCGGCATCCACCTTTATGCGCCCATGCAGGCCGTCATCGCCCTGCGCAGCGAAGCCGGCAGCGCAGAAACCGCCGTGTTCGAGCGGGTGACCCCGGTCAGCCTCGCGTATCAGGACCCGCCGATAACGCTGGCCATGCCCGGCCTCGCCATCGAAGTCGTGCGCATTCCCCATTCCGGCTGGCCCACGGGCCGGCTCGATGTGGAAAACCTGGCGTGGCGAGTGACTCTGGAGGCCGAGACTACCGTGTTGCACATGGGGGACGCCGATCCCAATGACGTGCATTTCGCCCGTGACGCCGAGTATTGGCGCAAGACTCCTCCCCAGATGGCCTTTCCCCCGGACTGGTTCCTGACATCGGAATCGGGTCAGCGTATCCTGCAAGAACACATTCGGCCACAGCGCAGCGTCGGCGTGCATGTCCCTGCGGCGGTTCCGGGTGACCCGTTATTGCGGCCGACTTCCCTGCGGGAGATCGATCTGTTCACCCGCCCCGGCGAGACACGACGGATTCCCGCTCGCAAGTAGCTACGAACGGTTTTCTTGTGCGCGCACTGCCCGTACACTGAGAGCCTCGCGCCTACACCGGGAGAGACCCTATGAAACGACTGCTCACGCTGGTGCTGCAATTAATCGGACTCCTGCTGCTGGTGCCCGCGGTGGCGATCGCCACCTTGCGTTATGACACCAGCCGCAATGACGGTCCCAGCACGCTGTTCCCCGGTGGCGAACTCGTCGCAGGAGAGCTCTATCGAGGCCCGGAACCCGACTGGCAATTCACCAATACTGTCGGCACTATCGAACTGCAGATCAGCGATCCCCTGAGTTCCCGGCTGGTCTGGATTCTCGAGAGCGAAGGCAAGATTTACATCGCCTGTGGCTATATGGGCACGACCTTGGGACGCTTGTGGAAACATTGGGCTGTGCACGCCGATGAAGGCGATGGCCACGCAGTAATCCGCATCAACGGCGTCCGTTATGAGCGCCAGCTGGTGCGCATCGAGTCCGGGCCCGCACTCGATGGCATCGCCGCCAAGATGGCCTCGAAATACCGATCCCCGACATCCCGCGCGGACATCGAGGCCGGCAACACCTGGATTTTCGAACTGGCCCCTCCAACAACCGCGTCCGGAGACTGACCGATGAAGATGAAGACCTATCTGATCCTGTGTGTCATCGTCGCTGCAGTGGTCGCATCGAGTGTCCTGTTCATTCCTGGCGTCGGCGATCACATGGAACAGGAATTGCTGGGGTTCCTGTCGACCAACGCCCGCGGCTGATCACGGCCGCGTAGGCGACTTGATTATTTAGACCAATTGGTTAAGGATAGTGAGCAATTCCTCCGTCAAGAAAGGAAAAGTGTCATGTCCCGAACAACGCTACTCTGCTCCTCCCTGTTTACCCTCACCCTCCTGACAGGCACCGCCGTGGCGCAATCCGGCAATTACACGGCGCCGCGCACGATCGACGGCCACCCTGATCTGCAAGGCGTCTGGGAAAACAACACGATTACCCCGGTTGAACGGCCCGATGTGTTTGGCGACAAGCAGTTCCTGACAGATGAGGATGTGGAGTTTCTGCAGCGGCGACTGCTGGAGATCAATCAGGAAGCCGGCGATGCCCTGTTTGGCGAGGGCGTACTGGAGGCGGCCTTCAGTGGCGAAGTGGTCTCTTACGATCCCAGTACCGGCAACTACGATCAGCAATGGATGGCAGACCGCACGATTCACCGCCGCACCTCACAGATCATCGACCCGCCCAATGGCAAATACCCCGCGCGTACGGAACGTGCCGTCGCGATGGCGCGTGCTGCGGCCCAACACCGCGAAGAACACCCGGCGGATTCCTGGACCGATCGCTCTTTGGGCGAGCGCTGCCTGTCCTTCGGCGCCCCGCGACTGGGCTCGGGTTACAACAGTTACTGGCAGATCGTACAGACACGCGACACCGTCGCCATCGTGCAGGAAATGGCCCATGACGTGCGCATTATTCCGCTTGTGGCAAAGCCGCACATCAATGACAACATCAAGTTGTGGCATGGCGATTCACGCGGCTACTGGGATGGTGAGACACTCGTGATCGAAACCACGAACTACTCAGACAAGAGCGGCGGCGGGCCGGATACGTCGAGAAAGGTCAATGTGGAACGCCTGACCCGTATTAGCGATCAGGAGATCCGTTATCAATTCACTTCCGATGATCCCGGCACGTATACGGCACCCTATACCCGCGAGATCATCCTCGATCATACCGATGATGCCATCTATGAATATGCCTGCCATGAAGGCAACTATGGCATGATGAACATACTCTCCGGCCACCGCGCCGAGGAGCGACTGGCCGCAGAGAACTAAATCGGCGGTTCTCTCAGTCGGAATGCAGCATCATCACCAGAGCCTGGGTGTGTTCGGCCGCCTGCACACCCAGTGGCGTCAGAAACCCACCGTCTTCGAGCGTAATGATGTGTTTTGCAAACAGGCGCTTCGCCGACGCTATTCGCACGGGATCGGCATCGTGGTGGATTTTTATCCCTTCCTGCTGACTGTTCAGGTTAAACAGGTTGAGGAGTTCCAACTCTTCTAGGAATTCGCGACTAAGGTGCATAATGGTTCTCGCATGCAAAGGGAAGTGCAGTCTGCAGGATACCACGGCTTGACCGCGCCGCACCCGGACACCGACTTTGTTTGAGACAGCAATGCGCTACTGCTTGATACCAATCATGATTCTGGTGAGTTGCCTCACTCAGGCTTCGGCACAAGAGGTCGCCGCGGTCGCACATGGGGTACGTAATGACTTGCCGCGACCCTATAGCACGACGCGAGACTGGGGAGAGTTGCCCGCGGGCGTGCAGTGGGCTGCCGTCACTGCCGTCGAACCTTCGCCAGATGGACAATTCATCTATGTGGTGCATCGTTGCTCCGACAATTCCTGTGCCGGGCGCTCCGATGCCCCCATCCTGAAATACGATACTGCCGGTCGCCTGCTGGCCAGTTTCGGTGCCGGATTGTTCCTGTTTCCTCATGGCGCCACCGTCGATCAGGACGGCAACCTGTGGGTGACTGATGCCCGTGGCGACGGTCAGCTGGGTCATCAGGTTTTCAAGTTCAGCCCGGCGGGCGAGGTCTTGATGACACTGGGTCAGAAAGGACGCAGCGGGTCGGGACCGGAGTTGTTCGACCAACCCAACGATGTTGTCGTCGATCCCCGCAGCGGCGATATCTTCGTCGCCGACAGCCATCGGCGCGGGCTCAACAACCGCATCGTGCATTTCGACGCGACGGGTCGCTACATCAAGGAATGGGGCAGCAAGGGCAGTGCTCCGGGACAATTGAGTGAACCCCATTCGATCGCGCTGGATTCCCGCGGTCGCCTGTTTGTCGCCGATCGCGAGAACAACCGCATCCAGATCTTCACGCAGGCCGGCGAATTTATTGCCGAGTGGCGCCAGTTTGGCCGCCCCAGCGGGCTGTTCATCACCGCCGATGACACGCTCTATGTGGCCGACTCGGAGTCGGGGCCGGATACCGGGGCTCACGAGCTGACTGGCATCATGAAAGGCATCAGGATTGGCTCTGCGGTGACCGGCGAGGTGCGGGCCTTTATCGAGGACAGTGAGCCACTGCGGGACGATCATTCCGGTGCCGAGGGCGTCGGCGTCGATGCTGCTGGCAATGTGTACGGAGCGGTGGTGCGCCGGCAGATGCTGGAACGCCACGTCCCGCGCTGAAATACGCAGCAACTTTCCCTGACACAGAAAGCCGGCAAGGAGACTTCTGCCGTCGCGGGAACGGAGTATACTCGGTAACCTGACTGTGTTTGAGCCACAGCGCTCTCTGCCCAAACAGCATTTGCAATAACAACAACATCCGCAATAAAAACAACATTTGAGGTTCACAATGACCGAAGAGAAACTGGATCGACGCACTCTGTTAAAGACCAGCCTGAAAGCCGGGCTCGCACTCGGCACCGCCGCCAGCCTGCCTCAGTGGGCCATCCCGGTTCTGGCCCAGGGCGAAACTCTCGTCCCCTTCACTGATATGCCTGAAAATTACTCCCGCGGACCCGCCCTGCCCGGCGCGACTCACTTCCTCGACACGCGCCAGATCGATTCTTTCTATTCGGACAATCAGGATTTCTACGTCGTGCAGCACTACGGGCAACCGACTCTCGATGTGGCGAATTACAAGTTGAGCATCACCGGACTGGTGGACAATCCCCGCGAGTACACACTGGCAGATCTGCGTGCCAAGGGCATGTTTCAGATCGACGCCGGCTTCGAGTGCGGCGGCAACCGGCCGGATAACCTGTATCAGGGACTGATCGGTAATGCCCAATGGCGCGGCGTGCGGCTACGCGACATTCTTCAGGAAGCCGGTATCCAGCCTGAGGGCAAAGAGATCGTGTTCTTTGGTGGGGATCAGGGCACCGAAAACATTCGCGAGACCGATGTCGAGCAGAGTTTTGCCCGCAGTCTGCCGCTGGAAGACGCCTTGCGCGAAGAGAATATGCTGGCCATGGAGATGAACGGCGAGCCTCTGCCCCAGTTCCATGGACGTCCGCTGCGACTGCTTGTTCCTGGCTTCTATGGTGTCGCCAACGTCAAGTGGCTAACCCAGATTCACGTTCAAGACAGACGTTATATGGGACGGTTCATGGGTCGCGACTACGTGACGCTGAAGAAGGAGATGATCGGCAATCAGGAGCGCTGGGTGGAAAATTCCGTGACGCGCATTCAGTTGAAATCTTCAGTCGTGCGGGTGACGAAGCTTGGCGCTCAGCACAAGATTACAGGCTTCGCATTGAACGATGGTACGCCGCTGCGCAGCGTGGAAGTAAAGATCGACAATGGCCCCTGGCAGGAAGCGACGATCGATCCGCAATCCTCGAAATATTCGTGGAAGCTGTTCAGCCTGATGTGGGACAACGCGGCGCCAGGAGAGCACACAATCGTGTCACGCGTAACCGACATCAATGGTCACGTTCAACCCACGGCTGAACAAATGCCAGAAAAGATAAGCCGCTGGGAAAACTATCAACAGTTCCCGCGCACCGTGCGCATCGGCTGATTCTTACCCGCACAGCGCTCGATTGGCGGGGCTAAATAACGGGATTGAATAGCGTGATCGAGTGAAGGGGGTCAGTGTCGGTGCACCGGCCTGACCCCGGTTTCTTTATCCGTTGCGATCCAGGGTTTAGCGATTTTCCAGCGACGTGGTGACCACCGGTCCCATGCCCATGATCTGAACGACGACTTCCTCATCCTTCGCCATGTCGTAGTGGTGACCACCGGGGGGCTCGTAAATAAACGTGCCTGGTTCCACCTTGCGCATATTGTCCGGATCATACACATCTGATTCCGGACCGGTTGACACCCACCAGGTGCCTTTCAATAGCGTGATGTAACGTGCCGTGCTGTGAAAGTGCGGGCGGCTGCCGCGACCGGGCGGAAAGGTGATCTGGATGACGTAGATCCCGGGCTTGCTGGGATCGCCAAAGATGTTCACTGTACGGCTACCCTCTCCTGGCATCTGATCGGCGGGAGTGGCGATCATAAAGCCATGTTCGTCCTGTGGCACAACCTGTGCCGACGCAGTCTGCATGCCCAGCAGCACGCTGGTCAGCAGGCCTACAAGGGTCATCAGGGTATTCCGGATTAAAGTCTTTGTTCTCATTATTATCTCCAGTGATTATCGCCAGTGTCTCTTCATTGAATCTTCATTGAATCTTCATTGAATCTTTATTGACTCTTCATTGACTGTTCATTGTGCTCGGTGTTGTCGGTGTTCTCGGTGTTAGTGTTGTTCTCTTGAATTCAATCATTGCCCACGGGTTGCCCAGGGTGTGCAGACCGGCCTGAAGACCCGCTTCGCCAGGGTTCGTGAAGGCAATATAGCATGGAAAACTGGTCGTGACAGCGCCAGTCCACCAAGCCAGCTTGCGCCAAATCAGGGGAGGCGGAAGCTCACCAGTGAATCGGTCGCACTCACCACCACGTATTGCTTGCCATCACTGCCGTGGTAACTCATGGGGCTGGCATTGCCGCGATTATCCAGTGTCGTCTCCCATAACAAACGACCGTTGGTTGTGTCGAGCGCGCGGAAGCGTCTGTCATCCGTGGCGGCGATGAACAGTAAACCGCTCGCTGTGGTGAGACCACCGGCACGACCGGGGCGTCCAGTCAGCTGCTTGCCTTCCGGCAAAGACTCGGTGAGGCCGAGCGGCTGGCGCCACGCGATCTCGCCAGTGCGGGTATCGACGGCAGTGAGTGTACCCCACGGCGGTTTCTGACAGGGCATGCTGATGCCATCGAGGCGAACTTCGAAATTTCCGGGTCGCGGGCCACCCAGCACAAAAGGCACGGCACTGCCAGCCGGGGCATCCTCGAGCCAGCCAAGGCTGCCGCTGTCACCGGCGAACACGAAGACAAAGCCTGTCGTGGGATCGTAGGGCGCGCCTCCCCAGTTCGGACCGCCCGCCAGACCCGGAAATAGCAATGTCGCACCAGGCGCAGCCGGATCAGACTTGTAAGCCCACGGGGTATAAGCTCCTCTATGAGTCAGCGGTCCTACCGCATCAAGCAGGGCAACGCAGGCATCGACGTGGGCCGCGGAGGTGTCGGCGACAGTAACGAAATCGGTACTGGAATAGCTGACACGCGCCATTGGCGGTGTGCGCGGAATGGGTTGGGTCGGAGAGATGTGCTCACCCGGTACTGTGCTGGCTGCCACCGGCGTTTCCTCTACGGGGATAAGCGGCTCACCGGTCTCACGATTCAACAGAAACAGATAACCGGATTTTGTCGTTACCGCCAATGCGGGAACGACATCACCCGCGCGATCAATGTCGAACAGTGTCGGAGGCGCAGGCGGGTCGTGATCCCATAGGTCATGATGTATGGTCTGGAAATGCCAGACGTACTCACCGTTATGGATGTTGACCGCAACGATGGAGTTCGCGAACAGGTTGTTGCCTTCACGATCACCACCGAATGCAAACGGCAGCGGAGAAGCCAGCGGGATGTAGAGAAGATCGCGGTCCGTGTCCACGGTGAAATAGAATGGCCAGGCATTGGCACCCAGACGCCCTTCCCAACTCGCATCCGCCCAGGTGTCATTACCGATAGCGCCGGGTTGTGGAACCGAGTCGAAATCCCACAGTTTCGCTCCGCTACTGACCGCGTAGGCACGGGCATTGCCAATACCGCCGGCTGCCCCCGCTGGCGTGTTGGCCCCAACCACGATGACCTCTTCGTAGATCAGCGGTACGGAGATGTACGGAGTCACCATATCGATCTCCCCGCCCTGCCCGAACCCGGTGGCGAGTGTGCCGGTCGCCGCCTCCAGGGCCACCAGCCGGGTACCGACGGTAAAGTAGATTCGAGGAGCGGCACCGTCCGCCCCGGGCCAATAGCTGACACCACGACGTGAAGGCGCACCACCAGTGACCGAGTGTCGCCATAACTCCTCGCCTGTGACCGGATCGAGCGCTACGATTCGATCGGCTGCCGACACATACATCACACCCTCCACCACCACAGGAGTAACCTGGGAATTCGGATTGCGCGCGGTGGCGCCAGGTTCCACGTCGGCGGCAAGCGCGTAGCGCCAGGCCTCATTCAGAGACGCGACATTGTCCGGCGTGATCTCTCGCAGTGGACTGAAGCCCTTGCCGGCGAGATCACCACGGTATTGGGGCCAGTCTCCGGACACGGCGCTTGACGCGATGCTGGTGGGGACACTGCCTGTCGGTTCGGAACAAGCGGTGAGCAGCAACAGTGTCAGGCCACTCAGCAGCAGCGCGTGGCAGGGTTTGGCTGGCATGGGCATTACCTCGAATTGGCTGGCATTGGCATGAACAGAGTGGTCCCCGTTTCAGATCGCTTCGGCATCGTGTAGATACTCATACACGCCTTCGGCGATGAGACGATAACCGGCCGCGTTGGGGTGAACCGCGTCGGATTTGAGACTCGGGCGTTGCAACACATCGGAGATGAGGTCAGGCAGATAGGCGACACCAGTCTCGGTGGCGACCTCGTCGTAGAACTCGGCGGCCGACAGGAACACGCCGGGCTCGGGCACACCGAGCAGCATTACGTCGGCCCCTTGCGCGTGAACGAGGTCAATCATCGCCATCAGGTTCGCCTTCGCCGCGCTCTTGCCGGTACTGCGCAACAGATCATTGCCACCGTGACAGAGAATCACCAGCTGTGGTTGGTGTTGGGCCAGCAACGCCGGCAGACGCTCGAGCCCACTGCGTGACAGTTCTCTCGAGACTCCGGCATTGACGACGTTCAGCACTGCCAGTTCTGCCAGCACCGCCGGATAACTCTCCGTCGCGCTCGCGCCATTGCCGGCGGTGAGGCTGTCACCAAAGGCGAGCACCCTGGCGCCTGGCGCGAGGGGCGAAAGTGGGAGAGTGGCATCGCCGCAGGCAGAGAGCACACAGAGACAGGCCACGAAGAAGTTGGCGCGTATCAAACTCAAGAGGGCGCGTCCTGATCGGTAGAATCGCAGTGAGCGCGGCGCCTTCTGGCACAGAGGCAGGTACCGCGCTGGCGTTACATCGCCCTCAAGTTAAGCACTAATCCTCACGCGGACGCAATGGCCGATGCCTGGGTTGGCCCGGGCATCAGCTCCGTGAGCGGTGATTAGTGTTCCAGGAATCGGTGCAGACGACGTCGCAGCGCCGCATTCTCGGCCAGCAATTGCTCCCGCTGCTCCAGCAACTCTTCGATAACGGCGACCGCCGTCCAGTCCAGATCAAGGTCGCGGTGCAGGCGCACTGCCCGTTTCACAACCGTCACCATCGTCACATCGAAGCGCCATTCGGAAGGCCGCTCGCCTTGAGGCTGGATGATGTCGTGGCTCACCAGTTCCAGCAGCACCTGCTCCGGCAGCTCGACGGCGAGGCAGATATCACTCAGGTTCAGTTTCACAGGTTTATCGCTCATCGTCGGCCTCTCACGAATTCGTCTCGAGTTCACTGCGCGGGTCGAAGGCATGCTTCGCCGCGAGTTGTTCCCACAGCGACTTGCTGGCAGCGTCGGCGGTCTTCGGCATGACGACCTTCAACACCACATACAGATCGCCCTTGTCTGTTTTGGTCGGCAGCCCCCTGCCCTTCACGCGCAGGCGCTGGCCGGTCTGGGAATTGGGCGCGACCGTCAAGTTGATGCGCCCGCTCAGGGTCGGGATATTAACCGTCGCGCCCAGCGCCGCCTCCCAGGGTGCCACCGGCATCGTGATCGTCAGGTCATGTCCGGCGACATCAAACAGGGGATGGGGTACCAGCTTGATGCGTAAATACAGATCACCCGCCGGCCCCTTGCCGAATCCCGGCGCGCCTTGCCCCTGCAAACGTATCAGTTCGCCGTCCACCGCGCCCTTGGGAATCTTGACCTTCAAGGTCTTTTTCACATCCTGCAGTCGACCGGATTCGCCATAGTGGGGCAATTGGTACTGAATCGTCTTCGCCTCGTCCTTGAGAGTCTCCTCGAGGAAGATCGGCATGTCGATTTCGATGTCTTGGCCCCGCCGCGAGAACAGGTCCTCGCTGCTGGTTGACCCGCGGCTGCTGCGACCGTGGGCGGTCGATTGCCGGAAATGGTCGCCGAACGCGGATGCGAAGAAATCGGAGAAGTCGAATTCTCCATTCTTGGCGCCACCGCCGGCTCCCTGCCAACCGGGAGGCGGCTCGAACTCGCCGCCCTTGCCGCGGTATTTCCGCAATTGATCATACTCGGCCCGACGTTCGTCGTTGCCGAGTACTTCGTAAGCCTCGGAGACCTCCTTGAAACGGCGCTCGGAATCCCGCTCCTTGCTCACATCCGGATGGTATTTGCGCGCCAGCCGACGATAGGCGGTCTTGATCGCCTTCTTGTCGGCGTCTTCCTGCACACCGAGTATGTCGTAGTAATCCTTGAATTCCATTGTTCCGCTCACAGGCGTCAGTGCAGACGCAGCTTATCAGCTCAATCGGGGCTGACTTTGACCCAGGTCCATGAACCGGTAAACGCGCCTGCTCGGGGCACAAGCAAGCGCTCCTACTAGGAATACCGGTACACCTCGTTTATTCTTGGGGCGATGACGGCAATTATCTACCCCACCACCAACTTCAAGCACATCGAGCAGCTCAACATCGTTCGCGGTGAGGGCATCTATGTCTATGACGACAAGGGAAACCAGTACCTGGAGGGGCTAGCGGGGCTGTGGTGTTCAGCACTGGGCTACGGCAATAAGGAATTGATCGAGGCCATCACGGCGCAACTGCATACCCTCTCGTATTCCCATATGTTTGGTGGTCGCACGCATCAAGTCGGCATGGATCTGGCGATGCGGCTGGCGGAATTGGTCCCGATCGAAAAGGCGCATTGTTTTTTCGCCAATTCCGGCAGCGAGGCGAACGACTCCCACATCAAGATGCTGCATTACTACTTTAACGCGATCGGCAAACCGGCAAAGAAGAAGATCATCGCGCTGCAGCGTTCCTATCACGGAGTGACGATGGCGGCTGCCGCACTCACAGGTCTGCCTGCCAACCACACCCATTTCGATATCCCGATCGAGGCCCTCGGCATCCTGCGCGCCGATTCGCCGCACTACTACCGTGGCCATTTGCCAGGCGAGAGCGAAGCTGATTTCGTTGCGCGACTACTGGCGAATCTGGAACAGCTCATCCTGCGCGAGGGCCCCGATTCGATTGCCGCCTACATTGCCGAACCCATCTCGGGTGCCAGCGGTGTCATCGTCGCTCCCGACGGTTACTTCGCGGGTGTGCAGCGCCTGTTACAACGCTACGACATCCTGTTCTGGTCCGACGAGGTAATCTGCGGCTTCGGTCGCACCGGCAATGACTTCGGTGCCACCACGATGGGAATACAACCACAGTTGATGTCCCTGGCCAAACAGCTCTCCTCCGCCTATATACCGATCAGTGCCGCCATTATTCCCGGTCAACTTTATGAGGCGATGATCGACGCAAGCAATGCCGTCGGCGTGTTCGGCCACGGGTATACCTATTCCGGGCATCCGGTAGCCTGTGCGGCCGCACTGAAGACTCTGGAAATATTCGCACGCGAGAAATTGTTCGATCACGCCGCTGCGATGGGTGAGTACCTACATCAAGAGTTAGGTAAATTTCGCGATCATCCGCTGGTGGGCGAGGTGCGCGGGCGCGGCCTGATCGCGGCCGTAGAACTGGTGGCCGACAAACAGACTGGCGCTGCCTTCGCGGACGGTCGCGTTGGCGCATTTGCGACGCGCGCGTGTCTGGCCAATGGACTGTCGCTGCGCGCCGTTGCCGGCAATTCCATGGCGTTCTGCCCACCCCTGATCATCACGCGTGCCCAAATCGACGAGATGATCGGCAAGTTCTCACAGGCGCTCGATGCCACTCTGAATTTCGTACACACGGAGAAGTTGCTCAACCGAACGGCGTGAGAGTTCACGCGACGCTAACAATAAGACAACACGCCAGGGGTTCCCATGAAAAGCAAACTGCATTTACTCTTGCCTGCAATCGCCGCCTCTGCGCTGATCGCCTGCGGTCAACCCGAGACTGAACAGGCAGCGACCCCCGCTCCTGAGCCCGCTACACCGGTGGACCTGATTCTCACCAATGGCAAAATCGTCACCGTCGATGCCGACTTCTCGATTCAGAACACAATCGTCGTGAACGACGGCACAATCGTGGCCGTAGGCGATGCCGGTCTGCTGAATTCATATTCTGCTGAAACGCTCGTGGATCTCGAAGGCAAGACCTTATTGCCGGGATTCATCGATTCCCATATCCATATCAACGGCGACCCCAAGCGCTACATCAATCTGAACAAGGTCAGTTCAATTTCGGAGATGCAGGACCTGATCCGTGACAAGATCGCCGAGATCGGTGTGGGCGAATGGATAACGGGCTATGGCTGGTCTGAAGACGAATTGGCCGAAGGGCGACGTCCCGTCCGCCAGGACCTCGATGCCGCTGCCCCGCGCAACCCGGTCACACTGACCCGGGCAGGAGGGCACAGTGCCGTGGTAAACACCCTGGCGCTCAACCTCGCCGAGATCAACAACAACACACCCGATCCCGATGGCGGCGTCATTGAGCGGGATGAGAATGGCGTGGCCACCGGTGTCATTCGCGAACGCCAGAACATCGTCGGTCGGCTCGTGCCGGACAGCACCTATGATGAATTGAGAGAGAGTCTGCAAGTCAATCTGAATGACCTGCTCAGTCTCGGTATCACAAGCATTACCGAAGCTTCCACACCCACAGGCGAATTCGGGATGTGGGAGCAGATCTATGCTGATCCGCAGATGCCAATGCCGCGCTCCACTGTGCAATTCCAGTGGTTCGATCCTGCCGCCATCGCCGAGATCAAGGCGCGCATCGGCGACGGTGACGATTTCCTCAAGCTGGGTCCGATCAAAGTATTCGTCGATGGAGGCTTCACCGGACCCGCTGCCTACACAAAGGAACCGTACCTGAACCAGGGTGATTATCGCGGCTACCTGAACATGCCCGAGGAAGAACTCGTCAATCTGCTCAACGAGGTCTATGACGCCGGCTGGCAGATGGGCATTCACGCCATCGGTGATGCCGCGATCGAACTCGTCGTGGAAATTCTGGCTGATGCGATCGATCGCAACCCGCGTCCTGACCATCGCATCTACCTGAACCACTTCTCCATGCGGCCCTCGGACGAGACGATGGTGAAGATGGCGGCGCATGGTATCAACATCACCCAGCAGCCGAATTTCACCTACACGTTGGAGGGTCGCTATGTCGCCAATCTCGATGGCTGGCGGCTGGAACACAATAACCCGCTGCGCTCGCCCATGGATCATGGCATTACGGTGGCTATTTCCAGCGACATCCTGCCCATAGGACCTTTGGTAGGCATCTATGCGGCGGTTACCCGCAAGGGCATGAGCGGTCGCGTGTTTGGCCCAGATGAAGCGATCACGGTGGAAGAAGCCGTGAGAGGCTACACACTGAATGCGGCTTACATGAATTTTGACGAAGACAAGAAAGGGTCTCTCGAACCCGGCAAGCTCGCCGACATGATCGTGCTGTCAGATGACATTCTGACGGTGGACCCGGAGGCAATCATGGCGATCGAAATCGAGCAGACTTATCTCGGCGGAGAACGGGTCTACCAGAGATAGGTTTAACTTTGGATGAATTAATCCATAGCCAGGTTCAACTAACGAGAGCGTCATCGACATGGAGACTGACAAGCAGGCCGTGAGCTTCCTGCGAGTACTCGGACGGCGGGAAGTACTGGCGCTCGCCTTCGGTGCCATGATTGGCTGGAGTTGGGTCGTACTGTCCAGCACCTGGATCACTTCTGCCGGCACACTCGGCGCCATCCTCGCCTTCCTGCTTGGCGGCACGGCGATGTTGCTCATCGGCCTTACCTATGCCGAGCTCGCCTCCGCGCTGCCGTTTGCCGGCGGCGAACACGTGTACAGCGACCGCGCACTCGGGCCAGGTGCCTCTTTTATTTGCACCTGGGCCATTGTGCTCGGTTATGTGTCCGTCGCGACGTTCGAGGCAGTGGCGTTGCCCACGGTACTCGACTCGCTCGTGCCCGGACTCGACAAGGGTTTCCTGTGGCAGGTTGCGGGCTGGGATGTGTATCTGAGCTGGGTGCTGACGGGCGTCGCCGGCGCCATCGTCATGACACTGATCAATGTGCGCGGTGTGCGCATGGCGGCACTGATCCAGTCTGTCGTCGTGCTGGCAATTCTCGTAGTCGGCGTCCTGTTTGTGACCGGTGCCGTTGTCACCGGTGATCTCGCCAATCTGCAGCCCTATTTGCGTGACGGCATCGGCGGCGTCAGTCTCGTGCTCGTAATGGTGCCCTTCATGTTCGTCGGCTTCGATACCATTCCCCAGGCGGCCGAAGAGATCGATCTACCGTTCCGCGAGATCGGCAAGGTGTTGATGGTGTCAGTGGCCATGGCCATCGCCTGGTACAGCCTCATCGTGCTCGGCGTCGGCCTGGTTATGGATCCGGTCAGTCTGGCTGACACAACAGTCGCCACGGCTGATGCCAGCGCCCGGGTCTATGGCGAGACCGGCGGCACTATCCTGCTCGTTGCCGGACTGGCTGGCATTATCACAAGCTGGAATGCCTTCATCCTCGGCGGCAGTCGCGCGCTCTACGCCCTGGCGCGAGCCCAGCTGCTGCCCGGCTGGCTGGGCGAGTTGCATCCCCGCTATCACACCCCCCACAAGGCGGTAATCCTGATCGGCGTACTGTCAATCATCGGGCCGTTCTTCGGACGCCCGGCACTGGTGTGGGTGGTGGATGCCGGAGGTCTTGGTATCGTCATCGCTTATGCCCTGGTAGCGACCTCGTTTCTCGTATTGCGCCGACGCGAGCCGGAACTGGCCCGACCTTATCGCGTTCCCCTGGGTGGCGTGGTTGGCACCCTGGCTTTGCTGTTGTCGGTCGGGCTCGGACTGTTGTACTTGCCCGGTAGTCCGGCGGCCCTCGTATGGCCGCAGGAATGGGCCATCGTGCTGGCCTGGACGCTGCTCGGAGCGGCCCTATACGGCCTGCGCCGCAAACCCGCCGCGGAATAATTTTCGGGCCGGTAATCCATCCCCCGGCGGGATGCGTTACACTGCCGAGGTCAGTGGCCAGTGCGGGTGTAGCTCAGCTGGTAGAGCCCTAGCTTCCCAAGCTAGTTGTCGCGAGTTCGAATCTCGTCGCCCGCTCCACTTCCCTGGCCGTGTGCCTGTCCGGCTCCTCGCCTTCCCGCGTTGGGTCGTAAAATTTTGTTTACACCCTGTACATTACCCTACGAAATTCTTACTCTTTCTCGCGCAAATCCCCCCTGGCTTCCTGAAAACTCGGTGCGCGATGGTTGCACCTCTATGTTGCTGAAGAATCAGTTTGATTTCATGGGTCATCGCCGACTTGCGACGGCGGTTTCCGGCTTGCTTATTCTCATCTCCCTGGTATCGCTGCTTATCAACGGTCTGCAACTGGGACTCGATTTCACCTCGGGCATTTCCGTTCGTCTGTCCTACTCGGACTCGGTCAATCTGAATGCTGTGAACGCGACCTTACGCGCCAACGGCTATGACGAGGCCCTCGTCGTGTCCTATGGTTCCGACCGTGATATCCGCATCATATTACCGGTCACTGACGAGACAGCCGCCGGCGATCAGGCGGCACAGGCGATCGCCATCGGCGAGCGCATCGCGGACGAATTGCGCGCCGACTCCAACAGCACCATTGAATTGTCAGGTTCGGATTTCGTGAGCGCGAAAGCCGGCGCCGAACTCGCCGAGGAGAGCGGCATCGGACTGCTCGTGGCGCTCGGCGCGATCATGCTCTATATCGCGGTTCGCTTTCAGTTCAAGTTTTCAATCGGTGCCGTCGCAGCTCTCGTGCACGACGTCATCATTACCCTCGGCGTGTTTTCGGTCTTCCATCTGCAGTTCGATCTCACCGTGCTGGCGGCCATTCTCGCGGTCATCGGTTATTCACTCAACGACACGATTATCGTCGCCGACCGCATCCGGGAAAATTTCCGACGCCAGCGCCGCGGTAGCGCCGAAGAACTGATTAACCTGTCGCTGAACCAGACTCTCAGTCGAACACTGATCACATCCGGCACCACCATGATGGTCATTGTGAGCCTGCTCGTG
>JALRBQ010000038.1 GCA_023257655.1 Pseudomonadales bacterium | reverse complement strand
AAGCGCAGCAGGAAAAGGAACATGTTGATGAAATCGAGGTAGAGACTCAACGCGCCCAGCACGATTGCCTTACCCGCCCATTCGGTTCCACGGTAATAGCTGTATTCATTCTTCAACCGCTGTGTATCGTAAGCGGTAAGGCCGGCAAAGATCAGCACGCCCAGGAAACTGATCACCAATGACATGGTGCCTGAACCCAGGAAAATGTTGATCACGCTGGCAATGATCAGGCCGATAACGCCCATGATCAGGAAGCTGCCCCAGCCGCTGATATCCTTCTTCGTGGTGTAACCCCACAGGCTGAGGCCTGCGAAAGCACCGGCCGTAGCGAAGAATGTCATCGCAATGCTGGCGCCGGTATAAACCAGGAAGATGGTCGACAGTGACAGGCCCATCAGGAGCCGGAGCGAGTCGCCGCGGTACTGAGTATCGGCGGCATTCCCGGAGTGGCGTTCAATGAATCCTCCCCTGACTCATTCATTGCCAGCTGTTTGCAGGAATTGACACCTGCCTGCGTGCAACTGATCACACGAATCCGGCATGCCCTCTCTCCCGACGACCCTGAGTTCGCCACCATGCAGTTAGAGTCCATGCTGAGCGATACCGACCGGAAATCGCTGGCAGTACCAAGGGTTCGGCAGCTACTGGCGTTGGATCACCGAGAGGCGTTGCGGCAGGGCTCGCGAGGCGTCGCCCAGGATTTCGGAACCTGTTATCGCAAATTTGATTTCCACCTAAGCACGATCAACGTACCTACGATAATTTGGCAGGGTGCCGCCGATCGTCTGTCATCACGGGCAGAGAGCGAATTCCTCGTATCCCGTATTCCCGATGCTACCTACTATCGCGTCGCCAATCGCGGCCACTTCTTCTTTGTGCACTGCATGGACGAAGTGTTCGATCGGCTGCGACTTTCCACAGAGAACAGGGCTAGCCTGGCTGCCTGACCCGTGCCTGGCGCATTCAATGCGGCTGGTCAGAGAGATCGTGTAATGCCGGGTCACAGGGATGATTGCTGGTTCCGGGCAGATCATCCAGCCTGCCATACTGGTTACTGTCGACGCTGGCAAATATTCTGGCTTCGATAAAGACTTGCACCAGATCGGTGTCCAGCAGATTTCGCTGCGCTTCTTCTTGCAGAATCTCCAGAGCCCGGTCGCGCCGCATTGCCGGTTTGTAGGGCCGGTCCGAGGCTGTGAGAGCGTCGTAGATGTCGCAAATCGTCATGATTTTTGATGGCAGGGGAATCTCGTCTCCTGACACGCCGTAGGGATAGCCACTGCCATCGAGTTTTTCATGGTGCGCACCGGCGATTCGGGGAACATTCTGCAATTCCTTCGTCCACGGGATTTGGTTCAAAAAGTTCTGCGTATGAACGACATGCGATTCAATCTCCTTTCGTTCCAAGGGAGAGAGGCTGCCTTTGGGAATACTCAGTAATTCGAACTCTCCGGCGGTGATGATTGCCGGATTCTGATCGTGGTGCTGCTCCCGGTAACAGTTGATTCTGTCCAGGATTTCCTGATTCTCCTGTTTGGTAATACTGGGTTCGTTGGCAGTCTTGATAGCTTCATAAAACGCAATGAGACTGCGCACGTCATCATCCAATTGCAGTTCAATCGACTGTAGTTCGGATGCTGAAGGTTTTCCGCCTTCACGGTAAATGGCCAATTGCTTGTTAAGCGCCTGACTGCGCAGCCGTTCCTGTGCAAACAATATGCGCAGATAAATATTGTCGAGGTTCCCAGGGCTGAGTTTTTTTCTTTGACCAGCACTGATTCGCGAACGCCAACCTTGCCAAAATCATGCAGCAGCGCGGCGTACTTCAATTCGCGTATTTCAGATTCAGAGAACTTGATCTTTTTCAGGCGTGAGACATTTGACAGGGAGATTGCCTCTGCGAGATTGACGCAAAAATCGGCAACTCTGAACGAATGACCACTGGTAGTTGGATCTCGCTGTTCGATCGCTGCCACCGAAGCGTTGACGAAGCCTTCGAACAAGGCCTTGATATCGCTGTGCAAGATCGTGTTCTCTATTGCGATGCCCGCCTGACTTGCCAAGGCCTGTAAAAGTATATTTATTTCACTGTCAAATGGCAGTGTGTGCGCGAGTGCAGAAGCCTCGTCAGTCACCTTGAGTGATCTGGCTTTTTTGCGATTGATAAATTCCAGAACACCGATAACCTCATTATTTTTGTCGGCAAGTGGAATGGCGAATATCGAGCGCGTGCGATAGCCAGTTCTGCGATCAAAAGAGCGATTGAATTGATACGGTTCCCCCGCGGGTACTGCATAGGCATCAGGTATGATCAACTCGCTGTCTGTGCTGGCGACGTAGCCAACTATCGAGGTTTCATCCAGCGGAAAATGCATTTCTTCAAAAGGGAAATCCATGGAATCGTTTTGCGTGAGCTTGAAAACGAGCTCACGCTCCCTGTCATTGACTTCGTGAATGAGAAACAGAGAGGCGGCGTCACAGCAGGCAATATTCTGACCTTCTTCGAGAATTTTTCGCAGCAACTTCATCAGATCATCTTCAGATGAGAGCGCAATGCTGATGTCCGCCAGCTTCTTCAAATAGCGAAAGCTCGTTTCCTGCTGCTGAGTTAGAGTCGAATCAACACTCTTCGCTACCCAGTGATGGCAGGCCATCTCCAATAGTTTGCAAGTCTGTTTATAGGGCAGATTGTCAGAAAGAATCAGATCGGCATCCAGATCCATAGTCTCGGTGCACAAGATCACCGCGTCTGGAAACTGGGCGCGCCACGTGGAGAATTCCTGTTCCTGGATCAGGCGTTGATCCAGCAGTAGCAGGGCGGGGTTATAGCGTTGCGCAGTGAGTGCCGAGTCGATCTCGGAGGGAATGATCAGAGCAGAGCGCAGGTTGTTCCAGATCTTACTGCCTGCATAGCCAGGACCATATCCGATGGTGATCGTGCGCTGCGAATGAGTAATCGAGTCCATGCAGACGGAATCCGGCTGGGATGGACTTCGAGTGTAACGCAGTGATTCTGTAGATGCGAGAAAGCCGGATCGTCCAGAGATTGCGAGCTTGATTGCAGGGCGATGTCTCGCGCAGCCTATTGGCGGTGGATCAGCTTGCCGTTATCCCAGCTTGTGCTTGAGATGTTTCATAAACTGATCGAGGTTGCTCTCCGCCTCGGACTTGAATCGGAAGGGGCCAACGTTTTCACCTTCGCGCACCCGGAAATACCACAGGTCTTCCTGGGAAAAAATACGTTCGGTACGCTCTGGAGGTGGAGTCTGGAAGGGATCTTGCTGACGAGTAGTAGTCATTGGCGTTCTTGTTTTTCTTGTTGAGAATCAGTTTTCGAAACGAAGTCCGAAGGGTTAATGGTCTCCGCTAGCTTAAGACCACGTGCCGCACTATTGTCGGATCTAATCGGGATTAGTCGTAATCTTAAGCTAGCGAGTAGGCGGACAATAATGCCTGTGCGCGGAGGTGAAAATAGCGCAAATTGTATGCCATTTCAAAAGCATGTCCGCTGGAGATTGATTCGAATGAAACAGAGACAAAATAAATAATTACAATGCCTTAGCGCCTTTTTTGAAAAAACAAGGAGCTTCGATTTTCCCATATAAACAATGAGATAGCCGAGCAAATTCAGGTGTTGTTTTTTCGGGTCGCGCGGTGTCGTTGCGGTGAACTGCCGAAATTTCAGACAAACTGCAGTAACTCGCTCACCTTCAACAAGTCAGCTTCAGTGTTGACGTTGTAGAAATCCGCTGCGTGGCTCTTCGGGACATCAACCGTAATGCTGTGCAGTCTCGGTAGTACCAATTTTGGGCCATAGAGCCCATCTGCGATCGCGCGTGTGAGAACCGGCAGAGTGTCAACAGACCAGAGTGAGAAGAGTGGCTGCGACTGCGCGTCACATTGACAGAGAGCCACTTCCGCACCCGTCTCCTCAAGCCGTGTCGCGAGTGTCGAGACAAAATTGGGGGGAAAGCAGGGCACATCAGCGGCGAAGCAAGCAAGATGGCTGTACTGACCATCGGGTCGATTTTTGCGCAGCCAGTTCAAACTGCTGCAGATTCCAACCAGGGGCCCTGCAAAAGCAGCGGTGTCATCGGCGATCAATGGGAGACCCAGCGAGAGATAGCGTTCGGGTCGCCGATTTACGCTGATAACTAGCTCGTTGGTCTGGGGAGAGGCTAAAGCGATGACATGCTCGATGAGTGTGCTGCCGCCGAGTGGCATCAACGCTTTGTCATGATAATTCATGCGCGCGCCCTTGCCGCCGGCCAGTATCACTCCACCGATGCGGTCAGCGCCAGGCACGGACGAAAACCTCGAACAGGAGGGGTGGGTGGGAGCGTGAAAGGGCAGAATCGGGCACGTCGAAGTTCGCTGCAGGGGCCAAACGGGATTTCGGGTTGCCATTGTAGCGTAATTCAGCGATTGAATAAGGCCATTTGATATGGGAAAATCGCGTACTTCGCAACATGGCTGGTATGTCCTTAACTTATTGAATTATCTCGATATCAGCGATTCTACTTCGTCAAGTGCCTAGTCTGCCCGAAGCATATATCCTGCATTCACTCACAGAATTTTTGTTTTACACTATCGTGGGCTCAAAGCCCGGGAATTAAGAGGTTTATCCATGCAAGTTTCAGTTGAAACTACCCAGGGACTGGAAAGAAAAATGACCATTGCCGTGCCGTGCGAGCGCGTAGACACGGCGGTAAATTCACGACTTGAAGAAGCGGCACGTTCAGTCAATCTGAAAGGCTTCCGCAAAGGCAAGGTGCCACTGAAGGTTGTGAAAAACCGGTTCGGAAAGGGCGTGCGGCAGGAAGTCGTTGGTGAGCTGATGAGTCAAAGCTTCTACGAAGCGATCAATCAGGAAAAGCTAAAACCCGCCGGGCAGCCGCGCATTGAGCCCGGCAATATGGATGAAGGTGCCGATCTCGAATTTACTGCCTTCTTCGAAGTCTACCCGGAAATTGCACTGCCCGATTTCACCAGCATCGAGATTGAAAAAGTGGTCGCTGACGTTACCGAGTCCGACATCGACGAGATGATTGAGACTTTGCGTCAGCAGCGTAAGACCTGGCAAGTAGTCGAGCGGGCTGCAGCCGACAAGGATCTCGTGAATATCGACTACGTTGGTAGTGTCAACGGTGTTGAATTCGAAGGAGGCAAGGCCGCTGGCAGCAAGCTGATTCTGGGTTCGGAGCGCATGATTCCGGGTTTCGAAGCCGGCATCATCGGCAAATCGGCGGGGGACAAGTTTACCCTGGATCTGCAGTTCCCTGAGGATTACCACAACAAGGAAATGGCCGGCAAACAGGCACAGTTCGCTCTCACCCTGAATTCTGTTAGCGAACAGGCTTTACCTGAAGTGAACGATGAATTCTTCCGAAGTTTCGGTGTTGACGAGGGCGGCCTCGAGGCGTTCCGTGCCGAAGTCGCCAACAACATGAAGCGCGAATTGAAGACAGCCAGCCGCAATAAGCTCAAGAACAAGATAATGGATGCGCTGATTACACGCATCGATATCGCTATTCCACAGGCCCTTGTCAGTGGCGAGATTCAGCAATTGCGGCAGCAGGCGATGCAACAATTTGGTCGAGGCCAGAAAATCGATCCGTCTATGCTGCCTGACGAATTGTTCGCCGGGCAGGCACAGCGCCGGGTGGCACTGGGACTGGTCCTGGGTGAAGTCATTCAGCAGCAAAAATTGCGCGCCGATCCAGCCAAAGTCCGGACCGCCGTGGAGGAATTGGCCGCCACGTACGAGTCTCCAGATGAGGTCGTCAATTGGTATTACGGTAATAAGGAACAGCTCGCTTCTGTGGAGGGGGCTGTGCTGGAAGATCAGGTGTTTGACTACATCATCGAACAGGCTGTCGTCAGCGAAACACAGGTAAGCTACCAGGTGGCGATCAAGCCCGATCCCGCGCCCGGTGCGGCCCCGTCTGACGCCACCGCCTAACAGGATTGATACCGATAATCTGATGCCGGAAACCCGGGCCTGAGGCGGCTCGGAATCTGGCTCTGAGCACACAGGAAGACTAGGGATGAGAAGCAACCGAATTGAATCCACCGCGGCGCTGGTACCGATCGTAGTTGAGCAAACAGCGCGGGGTGAACGTTCCTACGACATCTACTCGCGGCTGCTGAAAGATCGGATTATCTTCATGACCGGGCAGGTTGAAGACTATATGGCGAATCTGATCGTGGCCCAGATGCTGTTTCTGGAGTCAGAGAATCCGGACAAGGATATTCACCTGTATATCAATTCACCAGGGGGATCTGTGACCGCCGGCCTGTCAATCTATGACACGATGCAGTTTATCAAGCCCGACGTTAGCACGATGTGCATCGGGCAAGCCGCCAGCATGGGAGCCATGCTGCTTGCAGGGGGTACCAAGGGCAAGCGTCTGGCTCTGCCACATTCCCGAATCATGATTCACCAACCCAGCGGTGGCGCCCAGGGCCAGGCCTCAGATATCGAAATTCAAGCCAATGAAATCATAAAGATACGCGAAAAACTTAATATCTTACTTTCAAAACATACCGGGCAGTCAGTCGAGAAAGTCGCGAAGGATACCGAGCGTGACAATTTCATGAATGCAGATGAAGCCCTGCAATACGGACTGGTGGATAAAGTATTTGAGCCGCGAACAGATACAAAGAAGAGCAGTGGCGCGAAATCCGGTTGATCCACCCCGCCGAACCTTGCATTTGGGTTAGAATGCCTTCATTTTAAGGCGACAGGATCAGGCGCATATCTCCCGTTCGGTATCCGCCGCTGCAGACAGGCATTACACAAGTTCCATTAGGTAGTTCGAGGTAGGTACCAACCCCACATGTCAGACGATCGCTACAACAAGGGAGATGATAACGGCAAGTTGCTGTATTGCTCCTTCTGCGGCAAGAGCCAGCACGAAGTCCGTAAACTCATCGCCGGACCTTCCGTCTTCGTCTGTGACGAGTGTGTCGATCTCTGTAACGACATCATCCGTGAGGAAATCCAGGACAAGGATACTGACACCGGCGCCCGCAAACTGCCCATCCCGGAAGAGATCAAGAATACCCTCGATGAATATGTGATCGGTCAGGAAAGCGCCAAGAAGGTGCTGTCTGTAGCCGTGTACAATCACTACAAACGCCTGAACTATGACAAGGGCAGTGGTGATGTCGAGCTGAGCAAGAGCAATATTCTCATGGTCGGACCCACAGGGACCGGCAAGACCTTGCTCGCCGAAACGTTGGCGCGACTTCTGGATGTTCCCTTTACAATTGCCGATGCGACCACGCTCACTGAGGCGGGGTACGTGGGTGAAGATGTCGAGAACATCATCCAGAAGCTGCTGCAAAAATGCGAATACGATGTGGAGAAAGCGCAGATTGGTATCGTCTATATCGACGAGATCGACAAAATTTCCCGCAAGTCCGACAACCCGTCGATAACCCGTGATGTCTCTGGTGAGGGCGTGCAACAGGCCCTGCTGAAACTGATCGAGGGCACTGTTGCCTCCGTGCCTCCGCAGGGCGG
>JALRBQ010000021.1 GCA_023257655.1 Pseudomonadales bacterium | reverse complement strand
AACACCTGCTAGCGCAATAAAACCAACACCTACAGCGACGGAAAAGTTAAATCCTTCCAAATACATTAGCCATAAGCCACCAATCATTGCCATAGGTAATGTCACGACAATAATGGCTACTTCGCTAAACGAGCGGAAATTCAAATAGAGCAAGATCAAAATAATGGCTAGCGTTAAGGGCAAAACAAATGTCAATTTTTCTTTTGCTCTTTCCATATATTCATACTGCCCAGCCCAAGAGATTGAGTAACCTGTTGGAATTTCTAGATTTTGCTCAAGGTACTCTTTAGCATTCTCTACATATGTCCCGACATCCACGCCTTCGATATCAATAAATGACCAGCCATTAATGCGAGCGTCTTCACTTTTTATTCCCGGAGCGCCATTCTCAACACGGATATCTGCTACATCTCCCAATGCGATACGCTGATCATTCGGGTCGCGGCAGGCGTCATTATCGGTCTGTGGCTATACGCTATAGCGGTATCAATCTATCTATGGGGATATTGATGACGCAATTTAATTATCGCCTCCAATTGAATTGCTCAGGCCAGCGCACTACTGACTCACGTAACGCCATGGGAGTCCAGTCCTTTCCATGTGGTTGCCTTTCTGCTAGGCTCACGATCAAATTCCGGGACCACTTGCATGATTAAACGCTGTTTCATAGTCGCAATGACGCTGTTGATTGCTTTGCAGTCAGTGGCGTCTATTGCCTATGAAGCACAACCGCACAACCCCGCAATGCCACATTATGATGAGCATTCACACGAATCAGCGGATTTTTCCAGCGAAAATCAGGCAACCAAGTCGTCTCCCGACAGCCCCTATCATTCAGCGGACCATTGCCATCACAGCCATAGCTGCTTTCACATGGTATTGATGGGAACCCTCACCAACATTTCCGGCTTGACTGCAGGAATAGTACTGTCCGACTACCAAGCCAACTTCACCACCGGGGTTCAATCCTCCCTTTTCCGCCCTCCTATCGTCTGATCCTGCGAATACCTTCCCCACCCGGGGAACAACTGTCATTTAGACTTTCGTAGGAGCAGTCCCATGCTTTTCAGAATGCCCGTAAAAAACGGGCGGCGCGCAATGCCGTGCCACTTTATTATCCATGCCTTTTGCCTTCTAGCGCTGGCATTCGGTTCCGCCCTGGCACACGCCGGAGAGAAACCGCTCACTCTGTCCGAGGCCCTCTCGCGGGCCATGGCGCAAAACCCCGGCCTCCAGGTCTTCGATTTTCGCCTTCAGGGCCTTGAGGGCCGCCGCCTTACGGCAGATCAAAATCCTGCCCTGGAGGCCGGACTGGAAGTGGAAAACTTCCTCGGCAGCGACAATCTGCGAGGAGTTGACGGGGCGGAGTACACCCTGTCCTTGTCATCGGTCCTCGAACTTGGCGGCAAGCGTCAGGCCCGCGTCAGCGTGGTTGAATCACGATACGGGCGGGTCGAGGCCGAGCGTCGGGCCGAGACCCTGGATCTCTTGGGACAGGTGACCCAGCGCTTTGTCGCCACACTGGCCCTGCAGGAAAAACTCGAACTGGCCGCTGAAGCCGTGGCGCTGGCCGAGGCCACCCACGAGATCGTCACCCGCCGCGCCGACAGGGGCGCGGCGCCCCAGGCCGAAGTCCTGCGCGCCAGGGCTGCGCTCACCCAGAGTCGTATTGAGCAGTCCCGTCTTCGAGCCGCCTACGAGAGCCGGAAAATGGCTCTGGCTTCGCTGTGGGGTGATACCAGCCCGGACTTTCAAATGCTGGAAGGCGATCTGTTCCAGTTCGGTTCCTCCGACAACTTCGATGCCCTGTACCAGCGGGTCAGCGACAGCCCGGCCATTCAAATCTACGCGAGCGAACAGCGTATCCGTGAAGCGGAGATTCAGTTGGCGCGCAGCCAGTCCGAGAGCGATATCCGTTGGCAGGTGGGCGTCCGGCGTTTCGAGGAGACGGACGATACCGCCTTGACCGCTGGTTTCTCAGTACCGCTCTTTTCCGGACGGCGCAATCGCGGCGAGGTGCAGGCCGCCCTGGCGGCGCGGGATGAGGTCCGATTCCGCCGGGAGGATACCCTGCTGCGCCTCCATTCGCGCCTGTTCGACGCCTACCACTTGCGGCAACAGAGTATCGAGACTGTTGAGCAGATTCGCAGCCAAATGCTTCCCGACCTGACCGAGGCACTCACTCAGACCCGCGAAGCCTATGAAAACGGCCGCTACAGCTATGTGGAGTGGACCGCCGCACAGCGGGAGCTGCTCTCAGCACGGGAGGCACTGGTCGACGCCGCCACCACGGCGCTGCTCAACCAGGCGTTGATCGAACAACTTACGGCGCAGCCACTCGCGACTGTTCCGGGCGCCCCGACGCGCTAACCCACAAATTCAGGATTCACACCATGCAACTGATAAAACAACTCTGTCTGATTCTGGTGGCCACCTGCCTTGCCATCAGCCCCTTACAAGCTGCCGAGGAACAACACGACGAATCGCAGGCAGAGGCCAGGGGGCCTCACGGCGGCATACTGCTGCAACAGAACGACGCCACCGTCGAACTGCAGATCTTCGAGCAGGGGGTCCCACCGGAATACCGGGCCTGGGTCACCAGGGATGGCCGCGCCGTTACTGATGATATTGACCTCAATGTCCAGCTCACCCGCCTGGGTGGGCAAGTGGACACCTTCGACTTCGCCTACCAGGGGGACTACTGGCTGGGGGATGGCGTGGTGACCGAACCCCACTCCTTCGACGTAGAAGTGAGCCTCGCCATGGACGGCAAGAACTACCGCTGGCACTGGGAATCCCACGAAGGTCGCACCCGGATCGCCCCGGCTATCGCCCGAAAAGCGGGTATCACAACGGCCGCAGCCGGGCCGAGTGCCATCGAGCGCAGCCTCACCACCTACGGCAGCCTGACCACGGCACCGCAGCAGATTGCCCGGATCCGCGCCCGTTTCCCGGGCGTGGTCAGCCAGGTGAAGGTCAATCTGGGCGATCGGGTCGAGCGTGGTGACGTGCTCGCTCAAGTCGAGTCCAACGAAAGCCTGCAAACCTACGCACTGCGAGCGCCCATCGACGGGATCGTCATTGAGCGTCGGATCAGCAACGGAGAAATGACCGGGGAGCAACCCCTATTCGCCATTGCCGATTTGACCACTCTGTGGGCGGAATTCAAGGTCTTCCCCGGCCAACGGGCCGAGGTTGCCATTGGCCAGAAAGTCCGACTGAAGGCTGACGGCATTGACCGGGAAGGCACCATCCGCCACCTGCTGCCGGCACCCGGCAACGCGCCCTACACCCTGGCCCGGGTCGAAGTCGACAATGCCGAGGGACTGCTGACCCCCGGTTTGCTGGTGGCCGGGGATATCGTGGTGGAAACGGTGGAGGCCCCCTTGGTGGTTGACAACCGCGCCCTGCAATCCTTCCGGGACTGGACCGTGGTGTTTATTCAGGTGGATGACACCTACGAGATCCGCCCACTGGAGCTGGGCCGCAGCGACGGCAACCTGACTGAGGTGCTGGGCGGCCTGCAAGCAGGCGATCGCTATGTGGTGGAAAACAGTTATTTGATCAAGGCCGATATCGAAAAATCCGGCGCATCCCACGACCACTAACCAGGAGGCTATGATGATCAATGCCATCTTACGTCTCTCGATAGAGCGGCGGTTTTTAATGTTATCCCTTATTCTGGCGCTGGTCGGCGTGGGCGTGTGGAGTTTTCAGCGCCTGCCCATCGACGCGGTGCCGGATATCACCAATGTCCAGGTACAGATCAACACCGAGGCACCGGGCTATTCGCCCCTGGAGGCAGAGCAACGCATCACCTTCCCGGTGGAAACGGCCTTGTACGGCCTGCCCAACCTGTCCTATACCCGGTCCCTGTCCCGCTACGGCCTGTCCCAGGTCACGGTGGTGTTCGAGGAAGGCACGGACATCTATTTCGCCCGCAACCTGATCAATGAGCGCTTGGGCGCCATCAAGAGCGCGCTGCCACCCGGGCTGGAGCCGGAGATGGGTCCCATCGCCACCGGTCTTGGCGAGATCTTCATGTACACCGTAGAAGCCCTGCCCGGCGCCACTCAAGCGGATGGCAGTTCGCTGGACGCTACGGCGCTGCGGGAGATCCAGGATTGGATCATCAAACCCCAGCTGGCCCAGGTGCCCGGTGTCATCGAGGTC
>JALRBQ010000089.1 GCA_023257655.1 Pseudomonadales bacterium | reverse complement strand
TGAATCCTGTCCGCGCCGGCGTCAGTAAATCTGTAGCCACATGCGAATTCACGAGTGCGCTGAAGCCGGAGCAACTGGCTTTGCAATACATTCTGAAGGCCGAGGCCAATATCAATCGCACCAACATCAGCATGCAACAGGGTGGCGGCGGTGGTGGTGGCGGTGGTGCCCAGCAGGAACGTGAAGACCTGCGAGAGCTGTTCGAGATGGAGATGGGGCAGTTGGAAAACCGCTACGAGACACCGAAAAGCCCCGGTGGTGGCAACCAGCAGAACAGCGAGGAAGCCAATAAACTGGAAGAACTGGCGCGCCGCCAGGAAGGCCTCACTCGAGCGCAACGCAATCTCGCTCGCCGTGAAGACCAGATGACAGAAGAACAGAAGCGACGTGAACTGGAGCGTCTGATGCGCCAGCAGGAGCAACTGAGTCAGGAGGTGGCGCAACTGGCACAGCAGATGTCGCGCAATCAACAGCGCTCGCAGTCCTCCCAGCAGAACCAGAGTGCACAGTCTCAATCCCAGTCGCAATCTCAATCGCAATCCCAGGCGCAGTCGCCGTCCAGTAGTGCCGGGTCGGCCAGCGGCGGTCAGCAGCAGCCGCAGACTGCCCTGCAGCGTGCCGCTCAGCAGATGCAGGAAGCCTCGCAGAGCGAAACTGCCGCCATCGCTGCGGCGCGCAGCCAGAAAGCCCTGGAAAATCTGCGTGAACAGCAAAGGGAACTGAATCAGCAATCGGAGAGCTCGGTGAACCAGTTGGCGCAGACACTGGGACAGCGTGGCCAGAAGCTGTTGCAACAACAACGTGATCTGGAAGAGGCATTACAGGAATCGAGTCGTGAGCAGGGGCTCGGGCAGACCCGGCAGTCGGCACGCGACGATGCCTCCATGCAGGAGTTGATCGAGGCGCAACAACGTCAGCAACGGGATCTGAAAGAGATCGAGGACATGCTGCGAGCAATTATTGCGCGCGGTGACAATGAGGACCAACGGCTGATGTCTCAGGCCCAGGAGGCCTCCCGTGACCTGCGTCCAATCAAGGATGAGATGCAGACCAGCAACCGCGTCCTGCGCAATGGCATGGTCAATCTGGCAGTCGACATCGAACGTGGTCTGGAAGATCGCATCGAAAATCTGACCCAGAGTCTGCTCGCCCTTAACCCGGCTCGCGTCACGGGTCCGACCGATCAATTGCAGCAAGCCGCCAGCAACGCCGAGCAGCTCAGGCAGCAAGTGGAAGACCTGCAACAGCAGGCACTTGCCTTTAACGAGGCGCAGCAGGCTGGACAACAGGGTCAACCCGGCCAGCAAGGTGAGCCCGGGCAGCCAGGTCAGCAGGGACAAGGCGGGCAGGGGCAGCCGTCACTGCGCGAAATGCGGGAGCAGCTGCAGCAGACCCAGCAACTCGCCCAACAACTGAATCAGCAGTTGCAGGAGCAACAGCAAGGTGGGCAAGGCGGTGGCAACCAGCAGGGTGGTCGCCAGATTGGTGGCGGTAACCGCGATGACAATCCGCGAAATCTCGGTGGCGGTGCTCAGCGGGCTCCCATCGGCACGAACTCGCCCATCGGCAATGCCCGCTCTATCCGCCAACAACTGACGCAGCAGGATATTGAAGACTTCATCAATCAGCCAGAGCTGTTCCAGCAGTTGCTGGAGCCGATCATCGAACTTGAGGGAGCGTTGCGCGCCCAGGCCGAACTCGACAACATCAACAACAAGCTCTACGCCGAGGTGGATGAAGATATTCCTGACGAATACCGCGACCTGGTTCAGGAATACTATCGGGTGTTGTCTGAGAACCAGGGGTCAGCGAACGCAGCCCAGTAGCAATGCAATACACTGAACCCACCCTATTCACCGCACTCCAGGAAGGCAGCCTCAGCTTTGCCTACGGCATCAGCCCGTACCTGTTTCTATTGTTTGTGGTGCTGATCGTTGCCGGCGTGTGGTTTACCTACCGCAAGACGACACGTCCTCTGAGCCGGGGCTGGAAGGCCTTCTTCATCGGACTGCGGGCGAGTGTGCTCGTGTTGCTGTTGTTCTGCCTGTTACGGCCCGTGATCACGACCCTGCAAGTGTCTCCCCAGGAAACCTACCTGGCAGTGCTGATCGACGATTCCCAGAGCATGAGCATCGCAGATTTGCCAGATTCACAGTCCCGTCGCGCCGCCGTAACCGATGCCCTGTATGGTGAGGGCCTGCTCGATGAGTTGTCGGATTCATTCCAGATACGCAGCTTCCGTTTCGACAAGCAGACTCAGCGAATTGCCGGGGGCGAGGGTCTCGGTCTGGATGGCACTTCCTCGTCGATCGAGCAGGCTTTGCAATACGTTGATGATCAATTGAATGGCTTGCCACTGGGCGGCGTGGTGCTCGTCAGTGATGGTGCGGATAACAGCACAATCGACCCCGGCATCATTGCCCAGGAATTCGGCGCTCGCAAGATTCCAATCTTCACGGTCGGAGTTGGTCGCGAAGAGATTCCGCAAGACATCGGCATCGTCGACGTCAGTGCGGCGAAGACAGTGCTGGAAGGGTCGGTATTTACAATCTCGGTCGCGGTGAATCAGCAGGGGTATGAGGGTCAGGAAGTCGAACTCTCGATTCACGACGGCGATACCGTGGTGCAATCGGAAGTCGTCACGCTCGGAGCCGAAGGGATTACCCGTCGCTATGACCTGGAGTTGACGCCAGAGCGCCCCGAACTCATCACCTACGAACTGGCCGTAGAATTGCAGCCGGGCGAGATTATCGAGGCGAATAATGCGTATCGCTTCCTCGTGGACAACCGGGAAAAGCCGCCGCTGGACATCCTCTATCTCGAAGGGCATCCCCGCAACGAGTACAAGTTCATCAGGCGTTCCGTCGAGGAAGACCGTTCACTCCGACTGGCAACCTACCTGCAGACTGGCCCGGAAAAGTATTACCGCCAGGGCATCGAGTCACCGACCGAACTGAGCAGCGGCTTTCCCCGCGACAAGGAATCGCTGTACCAGTATGAGGCAATTATTCTCGGCGATATCGAGAAGACCTTCTTTAATGCGGACCAGCTGCAGATGATTGATGACTTCGTGGCCGAACGCGGCGGCGGGTTGCTGATGAGCGGCATGATCGATGAGGGTTTCATCGATACCCCGATCGCCGACATCCTGCCGATCACACTGGTCGGCGAGAATTTCCTGCCATCGCATCTGCGCGGCGGCATCCGCCGGGGCGAGCATCCGACCGGAGAATTGTACTACCCGCGGCTGACGACCAATGGCGAGTTCTCACCGCTACTGCGACTCGCGGCCGATGATTCAGACAGTCTCGCGAAGTGGCGTCAGTTACCGGAATTGCAGGGTGTCTACGTGACCGGCCGTATCAAGCCCGGTGCCACCGTGCTGCTCGAGCATCCCTTGTTGCAGTATCAGAATCAGGCGCTGCCGATCATCGCTACCCAGCGCTATGGCAGCGGTCGCAGCATGGCAATCACCACCGCCAGCACCTGGCGGTGGCAGATGATGTTGCCGTCCGATGATCAGACTCACGAGACGCTGTGGCGGCAGATGCTGCGCTGGCTAGCCGTGTCGGCACCGGAGCGCATCACGGTCGAATTCGATCGTGAGTTCTACAACATCGGTGATGAAGTGCATGTGAGTGCCACGGTGCTGAATGACGAATTTGAACCGGACAATGACGCCACTCTCTGGTTGCAATCCACGGATCCACAAGATCAGGTCGTCGATATGCCGATGGAATGGGATATCGAGAAGGACGGTGTGTATCGCGCGAGTTTCACGGCGGGCGAAGAAGGGGTGTACAGCTTGCTTGTCGACGTGGCCAGTGCCGCGGCCGATGCCAGTGTCGACAGCTCGGAGAAACGTGCTGCCTTCGTCGTGACGCCCTCGCTGCGTGAATACACAAATGCGGAAATGGATCGGGGCCTGCTGGGGCGTATTGCGACCGCCAGCGGTGGCCAATACTTTAATCTGGCTGATGCCGCCGGTTTGCCGAGCGCGATCGAATTCACACCGAATGCCTATTCCCGTGAAGTCCAGCTCGATCTGTGGGACCAGCCCTGGTTGCTGGCTCTGTTGATTTTGCTGCTGTGCATGGACTGGATTCTGCGTCGCATGCGAGGCTTGTCATGATGAAGCCGTCCCTGAAATTACTTCGACGCTCGCTGGCTGGCCTGGCACTGCTCGCCAGCTTGCCGACATTCGCCCAGGATCCGGCAACAACCACTGGCTCCGTCGCCAATTATTTTCTGGAAACCCCGAACGCGACCAAGTATGCAGTAATCCTTACCGGCCCTACCGTGGGCGAGGAAAACACGCAGCGCTTCCGGCAATGGGCGTTCTCCCTGCACGACATCCTGGCCCGGGACTATGGATACAGCTCCGACACGATCAGCCTGTTGTATGACCGTGGCGATCAGGATTACCCCGGCGGCGATCGCGTCGATGGCAGTTGTGACCGCGCCGGCATCGAACGGGAGTTTGCGGCCCTGGCCAATCGGGTGAAGACGGGCGACCAGATCACGGTGTTCCTCATTGGTCACGGCTCTGGTGCTGATGAAGAAGCGAAGTTCAATATCGTCGGACCGGATATCACGGGCGCTGAATTCGCCACGATTCTCGACCAGTTCCGCCAGCAGGACATCGTGATCGTGAATACCAGCAGTGCCAGCTACAGTTTCTCCGCCTCCCTCAGCAGCGAGGGACGTGTTGTCATCTCCTCTACACGGTCGCCATCTGAGAAATACGACCCCATTTTCTCGCGCTATTTCATCGAGGCGCTGGACAGTCGCAAGGGTGACCGCGACAAGAACAATCGGGTCTCCATGCTGGAGGCCTTCAATTACGCGAAGGCGAATGTGGATGCGTGGTACGAGGAGCAGGGCCGGCTCGCCTCCGAACACGCCGGGCTTGATGACAATGGAGATGCGCTGTTCACGCTCAATCCCACTCTCAATGAGCCCGATGGCCGCCTCGCCGAAATCGCCTATATCGATACGCTACAGGAAGACAATCGGGATCTGAGCGCCGCAGCCCTCGCGCTGAAGTCCCGCATGCAGGAACTGGAGCGCGACGTGTTTATTCTGCGCGGTCGCAAGGCAGATTATTTGGAGGCCGATTACTGGCAGCGCCTGGAAGCCCTGCTCGTGGATCTGGCCCGCACTACAGGACAATTCAATGCCCAGACTCAATAAGCGACGACATACAGCGAAACTGGGCAGCACGCTCGTGCTGCTGTGGTTTGCGCTGCCTGCACTGGCCCAGACTGACATCGATGAGTCGCCGCTATTTCGTGGTGAACAACTGATGCTGAATGGCTCGTATGCGGCGGCAAGCGAGATATTCCAGATGGCCGACGGGCTCGATCGCAATGAAGGCATCGTTGGGGCGAGCAAGGCGCTGGCAATGATGGGCAATACCAGTGAGGCGATTCGTCTCTGTGAAGCAGCCATTACCAATAACGAGTATGCCCGGTTCCCGTTAATCAGTACCCAACTTGCCGAGGTCAAGCGCAGTGTCGGCCAATCCGGCGAGGCGCTCGCGATTCTGCGCGCCGTCGTCGAAGGGCCGCTGGAAGTGCCGGTACGCACGCTTGTGCAGTATGGCAGCCTGTTGCAATTCACCGGCCAGAAGAGTGCGGCGTTCGAGTTTCTGGATCGCGCTATCCAGCGTTATAACAATGGTCTTGTGTTCAGCTCGGAAGACGTGACAATGGTGGCGCTCGCTGCCTGGCTGACGGACAAATTCTACGATGCCAACAGTCTGTTCAATGAAGCCACGCGCGCCAACCCGAATAATCTCGAGGCGCAGGTGCTGTGGGGCAACCTGTTTGCGGAAAAATATAACGCCGCCGATGCTGAGCGCTCCTATCAGGCCGCCCTCGATATCAACAACCGGTATGTCGATGCCCTCGTCGGCATGGCCCGCACCGTCGGTGATGAGCGGGCATTGCAACGGGCGCTGACCGTAAATCCAAACTCGGTATTGGCACTGGAAACTTATGGCGAACTACTGCTGCGTACCAGTCGGCTGGATGAAGCCCATGACTATTTTGATCGCGCCCTCGCGCTCAATCCCGAGTCCCTGAAGACACTCAGTATTCTTGCCGCCGAGGCGGCA
>JALRBQ010000084.1 GCA_023257655.1 Pseudomonadales bacterium | reverse complement strand
CTTACACACAAAATTCGAATGCGACATTCACTCTGAATCTTGGCGATGGCAGCACATTTGTCGGCGCCTTTGCCTATGACAATTTAACCGACTCAGATCTTACAAGCACATGCGGCGCCGTGAGCGTAACTCAACCATCTGGAGCGCTGAACTCACCAAATTATTCGTTTGGTATTTCTTGTGCTAATGGCGTTACGCAAAAGGTGGTGCCGTCGCTCGCAAGCACAAATTACCTGAGCACGGTCCAAGCCTCTGGATTAACCGCTACCACAAATCGAAACACAGGGGTCATAACCATTAGTGGCGGGGTTGGTCAGCTTAAGCCAAGCTTCTTCACGTCAACTCCAACAGCGGCTGAGCTCGAGTATCATGCTACCGCAAAAGACAGTTTGGGCATCGCAACTCAGTCAACAGACGTTAACGGTGACGGGTTGACAGATTATAAAGTCATTACATCCGATAAGGTGCAAGTCCTTTACGGTGTCGGGTCTTAATCAAGTCATTGTTCTCTGCGGCACATCCTATGTGCCGCAGAGAGAATAGCTAAAAGTCCTAGGCGAAATCTTGTTATGGCTTTCGTACCAACGATTGTAACGTTTTTTTCAACCTCGTTTTTTCTTTTATTACTTATTCCCCTCGCTAAACGATTCAACTTCTTAGATCAACCCGGCGGCCACAAAACTCACTCCTCTTCTACGCCGATGATTGGCGGGGTAGGAATCTACCTTGGCCTTGTTATAGCTTATATCCTGTCGCCTGCCTTGGCAGAGTACTTTTACCCGGTTCTAGTACTGGGTGGCCTCATTTTACTTATTGGGATCATCGATGATTTAGCAGATTTAAATCCTATCCACCGACTTCTGGCTCATGCCTGCGTTGCATTCGCAATGATTCAATCTACCGGTGTAAAACTGGAAAATTTTGGCGACATCCTATTTCTAGGCCCAATCGAACTTGGAATTCTATCTGTGCCCATGACCGTATTTGCCGTTGTTGGCGTAATCAATGCGGTCAACATGAGCGATGGAGTAGACGGCCTATCAAGTGGTTTGGTGGTCATTACGTTATCTTTCGTGGCGATTGCCAACATTTTCGACGGAGCTGGTCCCCTCTTCTATGTCACTACGCTCATAGCCATCTCAGTTCTCGCTTTTTGGTTACTCAATTTTCGACTAATTTGGAATAGAAAAGCTCTCATATTCTTAGGGGATAGCGGGAGTAACTTATTAGGATTCCTTGTGGCTTGGCTTCTCATTAATGCAACAAATGGGGAATCCGCTTTTGCAGCTCCAGTCTATGCACTTTGGTTCTTCGCTTTGCCCTTGATGGACACAGTCAGCCTCCTGATTAGGCGGCCTTTATTAGGAAGGTCACCATTCAAACCAGGGCACGATCATCTGCACCACCGGCTTCTGGAAAAAGGTTTTACGCCAAAGCAAGTTATTCTAATAATCTATTCGAAAGCCATAGCAATAGGCTCGGTAGGATTGGCCGGATACTTGAGCGGAGCGCCTGAAGGAGCAATGTTTTTCGCATTCATATTGCTCTTCATTTTGAAATGGTTTGAGAGCAATGCCCTATCCAAAAAAATAGACTCAAAAGCTTAGTTTCAGATTTAGCGTGCGAAAAGAGGCGTTTTCTAAGCAACTAAATAAAGTTTCAAGACATACTAAAATTTACAGGCATGAAAGGTTTTCACGCCGTGAGCTAATTACGAGCTGATTCCGTCCTCGCGATGCTCACCGCATGCTGGTCGACGAGAGTCCTAATCTCGTTTTATGTCCAGAATCTAGGATTCATCAGAGCATCTCTCATCGTTTTTGATCTTCGCAGATTTATCCTAGGCCATGAGCTACCTGTATGGCATTAAAATAATTGGCGCCGATACTACTGATAAAGGGTGGCACCCAAAATTAAATAGTAGTCAGCCAATTCACGTCGCCCACAGAAGACTCCTGCTGATGAGCGTACCCCTTAATCAGAGCCATGTCTGAAGTGGGAGTTCAAGCATATGAGGGGACCCCATTTCTTGATCCATGCTATCAGAGAATTTCTGCTGTCGTTTCCTTCCATTGCCTCGAAAATACCAGAGGCGAAGGCCCTTTGAGAGCCCTGTGAGGTCGGCTCTCATTATATTCCCTTTTCCAGTCCTGCAATTTCTTTCTGGCGTCAGTCAAATCTTCAAACCAGTGGACGTTCAGGCATTCATCCCTGAGTGATCCATTGAACGACCCAATATAGGCATTGTCTGTCGGCTTTCCTAGCCTGGAGAACTCCAGGGTGACCTTGTGTGCATAAGCCCACCAGACGTACAGCAAATTAACTACAGTTATCGCAACGTATTCGATCTGGCGCTCCTCTGCTTTTCGCGACACGGTCCAAAGTGGAGACAACCTCAGCTCCGCCTAGTTTCGGGCCTGGCTCAATAGCCAAACATTCACGTAAAAAGACATCTACTATCATCAGTGCCTGAAATCGCTCTCCGGTGACCGTTTGATCACTGACGAAATCTATACTCCAGGCTACATTAGGTGCTCTTGGGGCTGATTTTGGTGGCTGCCTGCAGGCTGCACTGACATGACGACGAGACCGTTTAGATCGTAATTGCAAGCCTTCCTCGCAATATAAGCGATGGACACGCTTCTTGTTCACATGAATGCCTTCGCGTTTCAACAGAGCATGAATACGCTTGTATCCATACCTGATCCTGGTGTTGCTATTTCCCTGATTCTGGATCTCAGCGTTTCCTGGGGAGGCTTGATTGACTGATATCGATGAGCCGTCCTGGAACTGCAGGTTATCTGGCAACCCCTACGCTCATTGATTACATAATGCTCTTGCAGTTAGCGATAGCGCAACACTGAGCGGCGGTGCGCTCACCACTTTTTTGAGGCAATATCCCGCAGCATCACCTTGTCAAAGCTGAGATCGGCTACCAGCTTCTTCAGCTTGGCAGTTTCTTCCCGCAGTTGCTTAAGCTCTCTGACTTCACTGGCTTCCAGACCGCCATATTGTTGCTTCCAGCGTTAAAAAGTCTGCTCGGCGATGCCCAGTTTGCGGGCAAGTTCCGGTACCGAAACCCCCATCTCATGCTGCTTGACCGCTACAACTATCTGCTCTACTGAATACCTTTTCCGCTTCATCTGGCCACCCCAAGCATACGTTTGAGTTTGGCTGATTTCTCTTAAGCTTTGGACAAGTTATTTTGGGGACCGTCACTAAATAATCCTGGAAGAGAACTGCACCTTCCTGATATTTGTTAACAATTTTCAGCGATAAGCACCTTGATAAGGACTTAAAACAAAAATATACTGTTAAATTGTTAACAATATCTCTAAATTCAAGGATATGTCCATCACAAACCATCAAGGTTACCCGGCTCCTTCACTAGCACTAATCAAAAGAGCCGAAACGCTATCAAATATTGTTTTCGATCAGCTCCGCACGGCCATCGTCAAGGGTGAACTCGCTCCCGGCAGCAAGGTCAACGAACCTCAATTAAGTAAGCAATATGGCATCAGCCGCGGCCCGCTCCGCGAAGCTATCCGTCGCCTGGAGGGCTGCAAACTGGTGGAGATCCGGCCCAACGTCGGAGCTAAAGTCGTTTCCCTGAATAAAGAGCAAGCTATTGAAATTTATGAAATAAGAGAATCGCTGGAAGGGCTTGCCTGCCGCTTGGCCGCGGAGCGTGCGAGTGCGGATGACTGCGCGAGTTTGCGCGACCTGCTGGCCAAGCACGAGCAGCAGATCGAATCGGAAAACTACCAGATGTACTATCAGAAGGAAGGCGATCTGGATTTTCACTACCTGATTGTCCAACTCAGCGGCAACTCCCGCCTGTTCAACCTGCTTTGTGGCGAGCTTTACCACCTGCTCCGCCTTTATAGGGTGCAAACCAGCAGCGAACCCTCCCGACCAGTGCAGGCTTTCAAGGAACACCATCAGATAGTCGACGCGCTCGAGCAGCGCGATGGCGAGCTCGCGGAATTGCTGATGCGACGACATATCGGCAGCGCCAAACAAACACTCATTAATCAATTAAATCAGTAGATTGAAAACCAAAGTAAAGGTAATCGACAATGACTAAATCCAGCCCCGGAAGCGGCTTCCGCCAGGCCCTGGCCAACAACAAGCCCCTGCAGATCGTCGGCGCCATCAACGCCTATTGCGCCATGCTTGCGCAACAAGCTGGCCATCATGCCCTGTACCTGTCAGGCGCGGGGGTCGCTAATGCCTCATACGGTCTGCCGGATCTGGGCATAACCAGCCTGAATGACGTGATCAGTGACGTGGAGCGCATCTGCGGTGCTTCTGACTTGCCGCTGCTGGTTGATATCGACACCGGCTGGGGCGGCGCCTTCAACATCGCCCGCACCATCAAGGCCATGGAGAAAGCCGGCGCGGCCGCCGTGCACCTGGAGGACCAGGTGTCCCAGAAGCGCTGCGGTCACCGACCGAACAAGGCGATTGTGAGCCTGTCTGAGATGGTCGACCGGGTGAAATCTGCCGTCGATGCTAAGACGGATACCGACTTTGTCGTCATGGCGCGCACCGACGCCATCGCCGTGGAGGGCATGGATGCGGCGATTGAGCGCGCCGTCGCCTGCGTCGAGGCCGGGGCAGATGCGATCTTCCCCGAAGCAATCCTCGAACTGGAACAGTACAAGCGCTTCGCCGAGGCAGTGAGGGTTCCAGTTCTCGCCAATATCACAGAATTCGGCCAGACCCCTCTATTCAACTGCAGTGAATTGCAAACGGCCGGTGTGGCCATGGTGCTGTACCCTTTGAGCGCGTTCCGGGCCATGAGTCAGGCCGCGCTGGAGGTCTACCAGACGATCGCCATCAATGGCGATCAGAAGGCCTGTGTGGACAAGATGCAGACGCGCACTGCGTTGTATGAGGTTCTGGGCTATCATGCCTATGAACAGAAGCTGGATGCGCTTTTTAAACAGTAAATTAATTAAATACAATAAGTTATATTAATACCTTCACGTGAAATAGATCCGGAATTGGGTGGAGGTGTATTTTGATTAAGGGATCCGGGTGGAACGAATCCCCGCAAGCGAAAACCATGCGAAGGGATCAAGAGAAAGCGATAACCGATGGATTTGGAGATTTATCCATCTACGATTCCCGCTTCCACCCCGACCATCACGAACGAACAGCACCGGTTGATTTGTTCAGCATAATTCAAGAAATTGCGTCAGCATTCGCTCGCGGCAACAAAATATTAGGGAGTTGAAACACATGGCAGAGAAGAATTTGACCGGGGCCGGGTTACGCGGCCAGGTGGCGGGGGAAACCTCGCTGTGTACCGTGGGCAAGACCGGCACCGGGTTGACTTACCGCGGCCACGACATCAGCGTCCTGGCTGAAAAGGCGAGCTTTCAGGAGGTGGCCTTCCTGCTGCTCAAGGGTCACCTGCCTACGGTCAGCGAGCTCGCGGCTTATGTGAAAAAAATCAAATCCTTGCGCGGGCTTCCGCAGCCATTGCGAGATGTATTGGAGCGCATTCCGGCCAGTGCCCATCCGATGGATGTGATGCGCACGGGCTGCTCCATGCTCGGCAATCTGGAGGCGGAGACCGATTTTGCCCAGCAGGACGATGCAATTGACAGACTGTTGGCAATTTTGCCTTCGATCATCTGCTACTGGTATCGCTACTCCCACGATGGCGTTCGCATCGATACCGCCCTCGACGACGATTCCATCGGCGCCCATTTCCTGCATATGCTGTCCGGCAAGGCGCCGAGCGCCCTCTTCTCCCAGGTGATGAATGTCTCCCTGATCCTGTACGCCGAGCACGAATTTAATGCTTCGACCTTCACGGCCCGGGTCTGCGCCTCCACCCTGTCCGACATGCATTCCTGCATCACCGCCGCTATCGGCAGCCTGCGCGGACCGCTGCACGGCGGTGCCAATGAGGCCGCGATGGACATGATTCAGGACTGGGGCTCACCGGATGAGGCGGAAAGTGAAATCCTCGGCATGCTCGCCCGCAAGGAGAAGATAATGGGCTTTGGCCATGCCATCTATTCGGAGTCGGATCCCCGCAATGCCATCATCAAGCAGTGGGCCGAGAAGCTGGCCGCCGAGGTCGGCGATACCGTGCTTTACCCCGTTTCCGTGCGTTGCGAAGAAGTCATGTGGCGGGAGAAGAAGTTATTTTGCAACGCCGACTTCTTCCACGCCTGCGCTTACCACTTCATGGATATCCCGACGAAGCTGTTCACGCCGATCTTTGTGATGTCGCGGGTGACGGGCTGGGCGGCTCACGTGAAGGAGCAGCGGGCCAACAACCGCATTATACGGCCGTCGGCGGACTATGTGGGACCTGCTACCGCTGCTTGGATTGATATTAAGGATCGGTAGACCTCCCGGAGGCTTTCTGCCCTGAAAGCCTTCGGATTAAGGCGTCCCGGTGGAACGATTCCCCGCAAGCGAAAATCGGACGAATAGGCCGGTGGATGTAAACAAACGAAGGGTTTTGAGAAATAGCCAGCTACGAGGACTTTCCACCCTGACCATCACTAGCAAACGGCAGGAGTGGTTTTGTTTTACTTTTGATTAGGGCTTCCGATTAAGGCTTCGAATTGAAGCTTCGGATTAAGGCTTAGAATTAAGGGATCGAGGCGGAACATTTCCCCGCGAGCGAAAACCAAGCGAAGGGATTGGATGAAGCACATAAACGATGGATTTGGAGAAATCACCACCCAAGATTCCGTTATCAACCAAGCCATCAGGAACAAACGGCACCGCCGAATTCTCTGGTCAGAAGGCTCAATCCGGGGCATCCTAGTATAAGCTATTAGATTAAGTAGTAATTTCAATTAACTGTTTTATAAGGATTTAATGTGTCTGCAAATGTTGATTTGAACAACCGGCCTGCGCCGGATCAGGTGTTGGTGGATATCGCGGATTATGTCTGTGATTACGAGATCGATTCGGCCGAGGCCTACGATACGGCGCGTAATTGCCTGATGGATACGCTTGGCTGTGGCTTGCTGGCGCTGCGGTTTCCGGAGTGTACCAAGCTGCTTGGGCCCCTCGTCGAGGGTACGACCGTCCCTAATGGCGCGCGGGTACCCGGTACCCAGTTCCGGCTGGATCCGGTGAAAGCAGCCTGGGACATCGGCTGCATTATCCGCTGGCTGGACTACAACGATACCTGGCTCGCGGCCGAATGGGGTCACCCGTCGGACAATCTGGGGGCGATTCTGGCCTTGGCCGACTACCTGTCGCAGAAGAATATCGCTGCCGGTAAAGCCCCGCTGGTGATGAAAGACGTGCTGACGGCAATGATCAAGGCCCATGAAATCCAGGGTGTGCTGGCGCTCGAGAATAGCTTCAATCGAGTCGGTCTGTGCCACGTGCTGCTGGTGCGCGTCGCTTCCACGGCGCTTGCCACCCAGATGCTGGGCGGCAGTCGCGACCAGATCGTCGATGCCTTGTCCCAGGCCTGGCTGGATGGCTCCAGCCTGCGCACCTATCGCCACGCGCCCAACGCCGGCCCGCGCAAGTCCTGGGCTGCCGGCGACGCTACCTCCCGCGCCGTGCGCCTGGCCGATTTGACGATGCGCGGGGAAATTGGCTATCCCAGCGTGTTGACTGCTCCCACCTGGGGCTTCTACGACGTCTCCTTCAAGGGCAAACCCTTCAAGTTCCCTCGCGCCTATGAGAGTTACGTGATGGAGAACATTCTGTTCAAGATCTCGTTCCCGGCCGAATTCCACTCCCAAACCGCCGCCGAAGCCGCGGTGCAGTTACATCCAGAGGTGAAAGACCGCTTGCATGAGATCGAGAAGATCGTCATTCATACCCACGAGTCGGCCATCCGCATCATCAGCAAGGTCGGCCCGCTGAACAATCCGGCGGACCGCGACCACTGTTTGCAATACATGACAGCAGTGCCGCTCGCCTTTGGCAATCTGGTGGCCGAGCACTACGAAGATGACTTCCACAAGGCCAACCCGATTATCGACGAATTGCGGGAAAAGATGGAGATTCATGAGAATCCCACCTATACCAAGGAATATCTGGAACCCGCCAAGCGCTCCATCGCGAATGCCCTGCAGGTCTACTTCAAGGACGGCAACAGCACCAAGCAGATCGCTATCGAATACCCGGTTGGCCATCGTCGTCGACGTGAAGAAGGCATTCCATTGCTGGAGAGCAAGTTCAAGAGCAACCTTGCTACCCGCTTCCCGGCCAAACGCGCTGCCGAGATCTTCGCTCTCTGCAAGGATCAGCAACGACTGGAGCAGACATCAGTCAATGAGTTCATGGACTTGTTCGTTATTTAAGATTGATTTTCTGATTGCGCCTACGGTCATCCGGTGTTGTCTCGCCGGATGACCCAACAGGTTCGCGCCACGTACCACCCATCTTACTTTGCCAACCTGGCGAAGCCGAAAACCTGCCTTACTGCCCTACTACTTCTACCCTACTTTTTCAGTACTCTAGCCCTGCTCTTGCTCTGCTCTTGTTGTGCCATCGCTTTGCGTCTGCCCGCCCCTACTGATTCCGCCTCCTGTCTTCCTCCAACATTACCAACTGCTTCTGCACCGATCGGTTTATCAACATTTTTCCTGCTTCGCACTTGAAATGATTTTGCGGAACCACATATAGGAAATTGTGGCGGATGCTCTTGTGAGGCTGCCATGAAGCCCGATCATTGTGATGGGCTTGTTCTGAACTTACATATTGCTTAATTGCGAGGATATGACTATGCGTACTTTTGATTTCTCTCCCCTTTACCGCTCTACCGTTGGTTTCGATCACCTGTCTTCTCTGCTTGACGCGGTGGCACAACGGGATGCAAACGTGAACGCCTACCCGCCTTATAACATCGAACTGTTGGACAAGGACTCGTATCAAATCACGATGGCGGTTGCCGGTTTCGTCGAAGATGAACTGGAACTGCAAACTGAAAAGCAGGTGCTGACCGTGAAAGGCACCAAGGCCCCGGAACAGACTGCGGGCGACCGCAAATACCTGCATCAGGGCATTGCCGCGCGCAACTTCGAGCGCCGCTTCAACCTGGCCGACCACGTCGAAGTGACTGGCGCCAAGCTGACGAATGGCCTGCTGTACATCAATCTGGTTCGGAAAATTCCAGAAGCGATGAAGCCAAAGAAAATTGCCATTACCAGTGCGCAAGGCAAGCTGATCGACGTCGACAAGCGCGACGCTGCCTGAAGCTTGCGTAAAGCTTACGGGGCAAACCACGCCTTAATCCCCCAAGGCTGTCCCCGAATCGCGGTGCTGTTGGTGTTATAACCGAGATCGGTTTCTCTTGGAGCACTAACGTAGTACCTTAAGTAGCACCTTGATTAGCACCAAAAGCTGTACCACAAGCAGTACCACAAGTACTACCAAAAACAGCACCGCGATGTTTTATTGACGGCGCCGCAGACATTGCCAAACGCAGGTCTGCGGCATCTTCATTCGATTGATTCGATGCTGGAAGACACCATGGAAATACTACGAAGAATCAAGACTCTGCTGGTTGCTGGGCTGATGCACTACGTTTGTCTGCGACTGCGCTTCAGAAGCAAGTTACTGACCGAGACACCAAATACGATCGCAGCCTGTTGCAAGCACCCGGCGTGCTGCGCAAATTGACGCAGCATACCGGGCATCACCTGTTATATTGTGGTAGACAGAGGGAGAGCGGTTAGTCGAGCATGTGCACGACAAGGCCGCTCTTCAGCTTGGGCTCGAACCAGGTTGATTTAGGTGGCATGACTTCACCCGCATCGGCGATTGCCATCAGACTTTGGATCGAGGTGGGATAGAGCGCAATCGCCGCCTTCCACTCACCCGAGTCCACCCGCTTCTCGAGTTCCTGCAATCCACGAATACCCCCGACGAAATCCACACGCTTGTCAGTACGTTGATCGGTAATTCCGAGTAGCGGTGAAAACACGTGTTCTTGCAGGATGCTGACATCCAGACTCTGCACCGGATTCTTCATATCGACCTTCGCAAGGAGGTTTGCATTCGCCTTCAGCTTGTACCACTGTTTACTCAGATAAAGCGCAAATTCCTGCGCGGCGGCGGGCTTCGCTTTAGAGACTGATTCCATTGGGGTGACATCGAAGTTCTTTGCCAATGCTGCGAGGAAATCTTTGTCGTCCACGCCATTCAGGTCCTTCACGATGCGGTTGTAGTCCAGAATCTGCATCTGATTATCCGGAAACAGCACACTCAGGAAGAAGTTATAGGACTCCTCGCCTGTGTGAGCAGGATTGCGCTTCTGATAGAGATTCTGCACTCGTGCCGCCGCGGCCGATCGGTGGTGTCCGTCAGCGACGTAGAGGCACTCGACCTTGTCAAAGGCGGCTTCAATATTGGCCGCCAGCGTAAGGTCCTCAATTACCCAGAACACATGCCGAGTGCCTTCAGGTGCGACGAAATCGTATTCCGGGCTCGTTGCGGTGACCTTTGCAATCAGGGCATCGATGGCCGGCTGTGCCTTGTACGTGAGGAATACCGGGCCGACCTGAGCCCCCAGGGTCGCCATGTGATTGACCCGGTCGTCTTCCTTGTCCGGTCGAGTGAATTCGTGTTTCTTGATGAGGTTTGCCTCGTAGGCCGCGACCGAAGCCACGGCGACCAGTCCCACTTGCTCGTGCGAACCCATGACCTGCTTGTAGACATACAACTTTTCTTCACCGTCGTAGCGCAGGGTACCTTCGTCGATGAAGCGGTACAGATTCTCCCTGCCCTTGTCATACACCGCCTGATCGTGCACATCGAGGCTAACGGCGACATCTACTTCCGGCTTGTTGATATGCAGGAAACTGTAGGGGTTGTCCTTGGCCAGCTCGAAGGCTTCTTCACGGTTCAATACGTCATAGGGATGAGCGGCGACACGAGCCGCCAGTTCCCGGGATGGCCTGAGCCCCCGTAAGGGTTTGATTAATTTCATCTTGGGTTCCAGTTACTGAGAGGATACGGTGTGCGGTAATTATGCCTTATTTATAGTATGAAACTTAAGTCTTAGAGCAAATTTATCAATCTTGCATCAAATTAAAGGCGACCGGTTTAACTTAATATCCTTTTTGCGCCGGTGTCAGTGTGTACAACGAAAGTAGATTAGTCGCACTTCTTAGTGGGCCAGATAACAGTTCCTTACGGGAATCTCCTGAGAGGTAGGCTAAGAAGTTATTTGACTGCGTCCAGCCTTTGGGCGGCAGTAGACACAGGCTCGACCAAATCACATCCGTGTGCCAAGTCTATTGCAAAACGTCACGCTTTTAATCACTTGCAGCAATCACTGATCAGAGGATTCCCTCGATTCCGACACATTAGCGAAATATTGTGCTAGGTAACGATTATCGAAACCAGCTGCCGGAATCGAGGACAAAAAGGTCTCACCGCAAGGCTATCAATTCAGTTTGAGGGCAAGTACTCGACGCGTGTCGAGCTGGCTGAAACCGCGGGACTCGAGGAATTTGGCGAGCCGTCGGTGTTGAGACGAGCCGTATTCGAGAGTACCGTCGTCGCCGAGCCGCTTACTGACCAGTCCCAGAGCAATTTCGGGCCAGTCGGCATCGTCTTCGTAGAGATAGGCATTAATGATTGCCATCGGCACCTTGCGCTGCACCAGGTCTGACTTGATGTGCAAGTAAGCGAAGCCCTTGGATTTGCGATAGCGCACGTACGCCTCGGTAAAGCGTTCGTCCGACTGCAGATTTTGTTCCTTCAGACGGATGAGTACCTGTTCGATCAGTTCTGCACTCGCATCCGGAAATTTGCCGAGCAGCTTTTGGGAAAGCTCATAGAATGAGTGTTCCCGGCGGGCCAAGAAGTCCATGGCGGCCCGCCGGAGAACGGGGACATCACTAGGAGGTGATTCCGTGTGCATTTGCGCTCGTTAGCAAGTGCTATTTACTTTTTGCCGTGGCCAGCACGACTACATCATCATTGGCGGGTTGCGAGGATTTGCCGCTCGCCTTCTCGCGGGCTGCCTCGATGGCCTTTTCCTTCGCCGACTTCTCGGTAACAGCGCTCAATAACTGCTCGCGTATTGCACTTTCCAACTCGGCTGCGATCTCGGGATTCTCTTCGAGGTACTGGGCCACGTTCTTCTTGCCTTGGCCGATCTTGTCGCCTTTGTACGCATACCAGGCGCCGGATTTCTCGATCAACCCCTGCTTCACGCCGAGGTCGATAATCTCACCCATTTGGTAGATGCCTTCGCCATACATGATCTGGAATTCGGCCTGACGGAAAGGCGGAGCAACCTTGTTCTTGACAACCTTGACGCGGGTCTCGTTGCCGACCACCTCCTCGCCTTCCTTGATGGAACCGATGCGACGGATATCGAGACGCACCGAGGCATAGAATTTCAGCGCATTACCACCGGTTGTGGTTTCGGGAGAGCCGAACATGACACCGATCTTCATGCGAATCTGGTTGATGAAGATGACCAGCGTGTTGGAGTTCTTGATGTTCGCTGTCATCTTGCGCAGCGCCTGTGACATCAGTCGTGCCTGCAGGCCCATGTGGCTGTCGCCCATGTCACCCTCGATCTCGGCCCGTGGTGTGAGTGCCGCGACCGAGTCGATAACGACGACGTCCAGCGCACCGGAACGTACGACCATGTCGCAGATTTCCAGTGCCTGTTCACCGGTATCCGGTTGACTCACGAGCAGATTATCCACGTCCACGCCGAGACGCTTCGCGTAAATGGGGTCGAGTGCGTGCTCGGCATCGATGAACGCACAACTGCCACCGGCCTTCTGGGCTTCGGCGATAACTTGCAGGGTCAGGGTGGTCTTGCCGGAGGATTCCGGTCCGTAAATTTCGACGATACGACCGCGTGGCAGACCACCGATGCCGAGCGCGATATCGAGACCAAGCGAACCGGTAGAGATCGCCGGGATTGCTTCGCGCTCTTCATCGCCGAGGCGCATCATGGAACCCTTGCCAAACTGTCGCTCAATCTGTGCGAGCGCCGCTGCCAGTGCTTTTTCTTTATTGACGTTATCTTCAATCATAGTGATTTCCTTGTTGAGTCTTCTATACAACTATACTTAGACAACTGGAGCCTGGTTCCATGAGTAAAGCAGTTGCGCCGCCCGGTCATCCCGGGATTAAGAGTAGCCTGTCCCCGACTACTTGCTAAATTATTCAGGAAACTACCCGAATCTTCGCCGGCCTTTCGTACTTCCCGACCTTGCCGGCTGTCGTGCTGGTGACTTGACTCGCTGCTGCGCAGGGCATCGGCGGCTGTACCGGGACACCCTGAACCGCAGCGAGTCTAGCCATAACTCCTTTGGTTCTGCCTTGCGGCCTACGGCGATTGCTAAGATTTGTCAGGCCGGCTGTCTTTGACTGAGACTCTCGCTCAGACTCTCAATCAGTCTCTGCCTTGAACGACCTCCGCTGTGGGCAGGGAACCGTTAAATCCATCAATCACTGTATGTATGAACAGTGCGAATTAAATCAGAAGATCACTGTATATACAACCAGTATATTGGCCGAATCACTATTTCCTTTAACCCTTCAGCCGAATTTATTCGCCGATCAGCAACAAGCATCCTTCGAGCGCCGCCACTACCGTCGCGTGCCGCACCTCCTCCCGGTCACCGGCAAACTGGAAGCGCCGTGCCAAGGTTTGATCACGCCACTGCCAGGCAATCCACACCGTGCCTACAGGCTTGTCGTCCGAGCCACCGTCAGGCCCGGCGATGCCGCTGACGGCGACGGCCAGCTCGGCGGCACTGTTGGCAATCGCACCTGCCGTCATCGCTCTCACCGTCTCTTCACTCACCGCACCGGGAGCACCTGGTGCGAACAGGGACTCAGGCACCTGCAGCAAGCGTTGCTTGGCGTGATTGGAGTAGGTGACGAAACCGGTATCGAACCAGGCAGAGCTGCCCGCACGTGCCGTCAGGGCCTGGGCGATGCCCCCGCCAGTGCAGGATTCGGCGGTGGCGATGAGGAGTCCTTGGGCGGTCAGACGCTGGGCAAGGCGGGCGACGAGATCGGGAATGCTGTTAGGAGAAACATCCGGCATGGTCCTGTATGGTAGCGGCTTGCAGCTCACATGCAAACCGAAAGCGGTATTCCTTTCTGTCTTGAGTGGGCATGAGGCACGTTGCTTAAAAAATGCCCAGCCGTTACGGCGCGGCGGCGCCTATACGGTCACCAGAATTTACGGTCCAAGTGCTGCCCCAAACCGTGTAGAATCCCTTCCCAGCAACGAGGGCCCCCACGGTCTCACTCAACCCAGCCAACCAGCGATTCGCAAGCAGCATTTTGACCGTAGACGACTCACATACTCCGATGATGCAGCAGTTCCTGCGCATCAAGGCCCAACATCAGGACGGGCTGCTGTTTTATCGTATGGGGGACTTCTATGAGCTGTTCTTCGACGACGCCAAACGCGCCGCCGCCATCCTCGACATTACCCTGACAGCACGCGGCAAATCGGCAGGCGAACCGATCCCCATGTGTGGAATCCCCTTCCATGCTGCCGACCGCTATCTGGCGAAACTGGTCGAGGCCGGCGTGTCTGTTGCCATCTGCGAGCAGATCGGTGATCCGGCCACGAGCAAAGGCCCGGTCGAACGTCAGGTGGTACGCATCATCACACCGGGAACAGTCAGCGATGAGGCCCTGCTCGATGAGCGCCGCGACAATTGCCTGTTCGCTGTGACGGCAGCCAGCAAATCCGGCGAAGAGACGGCGCAACGGCAGTACGGGTTTGCCTACATGAATATCAGTAGTGGTCGCTTCGTACTTGGCGAGGTCCACAGCCTAGACGCCCTGTTGAGCGAGATTGGCCGCATTCGGCCAGCCGAGATATTGCTGAATGAGTCGCTGAACGAACTGGACTCCGCCCTCAAGCGTCCCGCAGTGCGCAAGCGTCCGCCCTGGGAGTTCGAGTTCGACAACGCGGTGCGCCTGCTCACCGGGCATTTCGGCACGCGCGACCTGTCTGCCTTTGACTGCGAGCAATTGCCTGTCGCCCTGCAGGCAGCGGGCTGTCTTTTGCAGTACGCGCGCGACACTCAAAAATCCGAGCTACCCCATATTCAGGGATTGCTCATCGAGCGACAACAGGACAGCGTCATCCTCGACGCAGCGAGCCGCCGCAATCTGGAGCTGGACCTAAACCTGGCCGGCGGTCGGGATAACACACTGCTGTCGGTGCTCGATCGGTGTGCCACCGCCATGGGCAGCCGCCTGTTATCGCGCTGGATCAATCGGCCGCTCAGGGACAGCGCGATTCTCGAGCAGCGACAGGAAGTGGTCGCTGCGCTCATGATGCACCATCATTACGAACCTGTGCATGAGACTTTGCAGGCAATTGGCGATCAGGAACGTATCATTGCCCGACTCGGGCTGAGGTCAGCACGGCCGCGCGATCTCGCCAAATTGCGCGATGGTCTGGCATTACTTCCGACCCTACAAAATCTGTTACGAAATATCGCCTGCGACCGGGTACAGGAACTGGCGCGAGGCATCGCCGAATTTCCCGCACAGCTCGCCTTGTTGGAGCGCGCACTGGAAGCGAATCCACCCGTTGTAATACGTGAGGGAGGCGTCATTGCCAACGGCTACGATGCCGAGCTGGATGAGTTGCGGAATCTCAGCAGCAATGCCGGTCAATATCTGCTTGATCTCGAGCGTCGCGAACACGAACGCACTGGCCTCAGCACTTTAAAGGTCGGCTACAATCGCGTGCACGGTTATTACATCGAGATCAGCAAGGGCCAGTCCGATACCGAACTGCCCGCCGAATACCAGCGTCGGCAGACACTGAAAAATGCCGAGCGCTACATAACACCTGAACTCAAGGAATTCGAGGACAAGGTGCTGAGCTCACGCAGCAAGTCCCTCGCGCGCGAGAAGGAGTTGTACGATGCACTGCTGGAAACCCTGGCGCTGGAACTGGCTGCATTAATCGCCAGCGCCGAGGCGCTGGCGGAACTGGATGTGCTGGCAAATTTCGCTGAGCGGGCGGTGAACCTCGATTACAGTCGCCCGCAACTGAGCGATCATCCCGGCATCGAGATCGAGGGTGGCCGGCATCCCGTGGTGGAGCAGGTAACCTCGGAAACCTTCGTCGCCAACGATCTGGTGCTGAATGCACAGCAGAAGATGCTCATCATCACCGGACCCAACATGGGCGGCAAGTCGACCTACATGCGTCAGACAGCGCTCATCGTGCTGCTGGCCCTGTGCGGCAGTTATGTACCTGCCAGTTCGGTACGGCTTGGTCCCGTCGATCGCATCTTCACCCGCATTGGCTCTTCCGATGATCTCGCCGGTGGCCGCTCAACCTTCATGGTCGAGATGACCGAAACCGCCAACATCCTGCACAACGCGACCAGTAACAGCCTCGTGCTAATGGATGAAATTGGGCGCGGCACGAGCACCTTCGACGGCCTGTCGCTGGCGTGGGCTGCCGCGGTGTTCATCGCCGAGCAACGCAATGCCTACACCCTGTTTGCTACGCATTATTTCGAACTGACGAGCCTGCCCGAAGACTATCCCGGCATTCGTAATGTGCACCTGGATGCGGTCGAGCATGATAACGGCATCGTGTTTCTGCACGCCGTGAAGTCAGGCCCTGCGAATCAGAGTTATGGCTTGCAGGTCGCCCAACTGGCCGGCATACCCCGACCGGTCATCGAACAGGCCCGGGCCAAGCTCCAGCAACTGGAAGCCGACAGTGGCCCGACTGCGCCCAAGCCGCCACCCGCCAATCAGCCACCGCAGCAGACTGAGCTATTTGCCAGTGTTCAGCATCCCGTGCTCGACATGCTGGAGCGGGTGAATCCCGATGAGATAAGCGCCCGCGAGGCCCTCGCGCTGCTTTACGAACTGAAGCAGAAAAGCGGGTCCTGAATGGCATTGGACGGAAAAAAGCTGGTAGAATGCACGCCGCTGCCCCGGCTCCTGTGTTGCACCCCTGCCACAGCCGAGCGGCACTTTACCTGACCATGCTGGCCGTTTTCACAACGGCAAAACACGATAAAAGCCTGGAGATAACATGACGTTCGTAGTGGGTGAAAACTGCATCAAATGTAAACACACGGATTGCGTGGAGGTGTGTCCCGTAGACTGTTTCTACGAAGGCCCGAACTTCCTCGTCATTCACCCCGATGAATGCATCGACTGTGCGCTGTGCGAACCCGAATGCCCGGTGGATGCGATCTATGCCGAAGATGAATTGCCCGAAGCCCAGCACGAGTTCCTGCAATTGAATGCAGAGCTGGCTGAGAAATGGGCGAACATCACTGAAAAGAAAGATGCCTTGCCCGATGCAGAAGAATGGGCAGACAAGCCCAACAAACGTCCCCTGCTGGAAATGTAAATTCGAGTCACTGCCAGCGCGGCCCTGTCGCGCTGACAGTTCAAGACTTGGCTCTCGCGCGTCACCCCGCAATCAAGCCTGACTGTCTAACGCCGCGGTAACAGTCCCGTCGGATCGACTGACTTGCCGTCCACCCGTATCTCGAAATGCAACGCCGGATCTCCCGCTGAGCTGGCACCGACTTCTGCGATCTGCTGCCCGGCGCGTACGCGATCACCTTCCTTGACGCGCATCGCACTGTTGTAGGCATACGCGCTTAGGTAGCGGTCACTGTGTCGCAGGATGATGAGCTCACCGGCACCCTGAATCCCTCGTCCTGAATACACCACATCACCATCACTGGCTGCGTACACGGGATCACCGAGGCGGGCACCGATGTCGATACCCTTGTTCTGACCATTTTCGAATCCGCGGATGATCTGGCCCGAGAGTGGCCACTGCCAGCTGGGTTCAGTGTTGGCGCCGATCGGTTGCCGGATCAACCCTCCTGATCCGGTTGCCGTGCCTTGTGCGCGCGCCACTGAGTTATTTGCTACCGGCGTGCCAAGGTTACCGATCACCGAGCTCGACGACGCCGGCGCGCCCTGCCCCACCTCCAGTTTCAACTCCTGGTCGACGAAGATCGTATAGGGAGGATTGAGGTTATTCGCGAGAGCCAGGGCGCGGAAATCGAGGTCATACTGAAAGGCAATCGAATACAGGGTTTCGCCGCGCCGAACGGTATGTGTACGCGCCTGGCCGAGCGGACGACTCGCTGCAGGCGCCCTTGCTGCCGTGGCTACCGGTGTTGGGTTGCCTCGGGACTGACTCGCGGGAGCGTCACCACTCAGTATCAAGGGAGGCTGCACAACCTGCGGCGCGCCTTGCTCGGAAACCGGTGCCTGATAATTATTATTGCAGGCGACGAGCAGCACCAGCCCTGCCGCTATCAGTTGTTGCCGCAGCGCTCTTGCGTGCACAAAAACGTGAATGCAACTGACCATATCAGTTCACCGCTCGTGGTGGGTTGGCAAAGAGGCGATGCAGCCCGGCAACTACACCCACGCCGAGGAGAAGACTCACGAACACAAGTCCGACCATCGGATCCTGGCCCGTTATCTCGGTGTAATTGAATGGCATCACATTGATCGCTTGCAAAGGATGCAGTTCCCCACTGCTATCGGTGTAATAGGCCTGGGTGTGCTGCCACGGCCACAGGACCGAGAGCGATCCCAGCAACATGCCGATGATGAAGGCGTAGCAGGCTTCCCGTCGGGTTCGCAGCAACCATGCGAGCAGCCGTGAGAATGAAAGCAGCCCGAGTACGCAGCCGAGCACAAAGACGCAGATCACGGCGACATTGAACTCGATGAGTGCCCGCAGCACGTACTCGTAGACACCCAGCAAGAGCAGGATAAAGGCGCCGGACAAGCCCGGCAAGATCATGGCACAGATTGCCACCGCGCCGCTGAGAAAAATGGCAGGCAGGGAAAAGTTGCCATTGGCCGGATCCAGCAGGCCAATACTGACAGTCAAGGTGATGCCGGCCAGCAGGAAGAGCAATACCCGTCCATCACGATAATTGCATTCGTGTTTCAACAACCAGCAGGAGGCGAGCACGAGACCGACGAAGAACGCCATCAGAGCCTCAAACCAGTACTGCAATAAATACAGTACGGTGTTGGCACTCAGTAACAACCCGGACAGGATGCCGAGGGCCAGCACCAGCAGGAAGCTGCCGTTGATGTGTTGCCAGAGTTGACGCAGCCGTCCTCGTAACAGCAACTGCAGCGCCTGCAAGTCAATCGCGCGCAGGGAGAAGATCAATTCGTCATAAATCTGGGTAATCACGGCGATCGTGCCGCCGGAAACTCCGGGCACGGCATCGCCCATTCCCATCGCCACCCCCTTGCAATAAAGCAGGGCGCGCGCTTTCACCGACCTTGGTGCCGGCACCGCACGGGATTGACTTGTGTCTGCTGTATCGGACATGGAATTGCCGGATTCAATCAATGTTGCAATGAACCTACGAGCAGCGGTACGAAGCGCACCGCCTCGAGAATTGTTGTATGAAACTCACCGCCCTCCCGGGTGATGAGTTGCAATTCCTGTCGGGCATCGCCACCGACCGGAATAATCAGGCGGCCGCCGTCGGCCAGTTGCATCAGCAAGTTGCCAGGAATCTGTTGTGGTGCCGCCGTCGTCAGAATCGCATCGTAGGGCCCGTATTTCTCCCATCCACCGCTGCCGTCACCATGCATGAAATCGATATTGCGCAACCCCAGCAATTTCAGATTCTTTTTCGCGCGCTCCATCAATGGACGAATGCGCTCTATCGTATAGACCGATTTCGCGAGTTGGGCAATCACCGCCGTCTGGTAGCCACAACCGGTCCCGATCTCGAGGACCTTCTCCAGTGGACCTGACCGCAGCAACGCCTCGGTCATCTTGGCCACGACATAGGGCTGTGAAATTGTCTGGTTAAATCCGATGGGCAGTGCCACGTCTTCGTAAGCGCGATGCGACAAGGCCTCGTCAAGAAATATGTGGCGCGGCGTCGAACGAATCACATCCAGCACTTCCATGCTCTGAATACCTTGATCCATCAGTCTGCCCAATAGACGCTCACGCGTGCGCCGGGAGGTCATGCCGATGCCATTGAGATTGATTTTGTTTTGCATGAATAGTGTTACCAGTCAGTGTCAGCGGATGGCTTGATTACACACAGTTCCCGCAGCAAACTGGTCGCATAGCAACCTTTCGACAGCGAAAATCGCAGCTGAAGTACGGCATCCTCTTCCCATTCCCAAGTCAGATCGAGCGCTTGCATGCGCAGCGGTCGACGGGCCGCAACCAGGCCACAGCGTGCCAGGCCCTCCACCAGGGTCGGATATTGTCGCAGTACTGCATCTTCAATATCGGCCGCTTCGGCGCAGCTTAGATACCTATCTTTGGGATCGATCGTGCCCGCCAGTGGTCCAGTAATGTGGATATCAAATTGGCGCAGGCGCTGTTCCAGCGTTTCATCCCAGACTTCGCCATCGCGCACACGAAAACAGCGATCGGTGCCCTCGAGATTCAACACGTCACCGTCGACGTAGCGACACCAGGTGTCTGCCTGCACGCGCGAGGACAAGACAAGGTTAAACAGATAGGATCGTGCCGCGGAATACAGCATGCCCCGCTTGAAGTCGCGACCGGCGGGTCGTAAATGGGTGTCAGGCGCGCCGGCGACGACTTGCTGCATGAGGGCAGTCACCTGTGTCAGATTCGCCAGATCGCGCCCAAAACGTTGTTGACCGAAGTAGTTGGGCACGCCCAATTGCCGGATCTTTCGGAGGCGCGCCTCGAATGCGTCCTTGCCTCCTTCACACTCGCGCAAGCGCAGACAGAAATGATTGCGCCGATGACTGCCGATCTTGAGCTTGCGACTATTGCGTTGGGTCGCGAGTACGGTAAAGGGTTCGCCCTCGAGAGCCGCCAGTCGCGACTCCTGTTCGATCGGCAACTGCACACTGAACCATTGACTGCAGACCGCACGCCGGTCTTTCATGCCCGCATAGCCGATTGCAGACAGCGGCACCCCGGTCAACTCACTCAAGCGCCGGGCCGTGTCCGGCGTCGATACATCGGTCTTGCGCAACTGAACGCACACGTGTTCGCCGTTGCCGGTGAAATCGAAACCGAGTTCCTCGTCCACCCGGAAGTCGTCGAATTCCTGTTTAATGCGCGCACGACCCACAGGCGCAGCCCCCAGAGAGGCGAGCGTATCCAAGGCCTGGATTGGCGCATCGGTAACCGTCAAAGGCTCAGTCATCCTTGCACATCAGCACCACACAGTGGCAGCCGATGCCTTCCTCCCGACCGATCGCGCCGAGCCGTTCCGTGGTAGTAGCCTTGATATTGACCCGATCGGTGTCGATGCCGAGGACATCGGCGAGACTGGCCCGCATCAGGTCGCGATAGGGCCCCAATTTCGGCACCTGGGCGACCACGGTGACATCACAGTTGATGAGCAGGAAATTCTTCTTCGCCGCCAGCTCAAGCACCTGGCTGAGTAATTGCGTACTGTCGATATTGGCGTAAGTCGAGGAAGTGTCGGGAAAGTGCTGACCGATGTCTCCCGCGGCAATCGCGCCCAGAATAGCATCGCAGATCGCGTGCAGAATCACATCGCCATCAGAATGCGCGAGCAGACTGCGCTTTTCGGCGAGCTCCACCCCAGCCAGTTTCAGCGGTTTTCGGGGGTCATACTCTGCACTGAAGCGATGCACATCGAAACCGTGACCCACTCGCATGTTTTTCGCATTCATAGGTTTTCCTGCATTTCGAGAATTCTGCTTGCCAGAAGCAGATCAGCCTCATGGGTGATTTTGATATTGTCTGCGTGTCCCACCACCATCTGCGGTTGCAGTCCCTGCCGTTCGATCGCGGCCGCTTCGTCAGTGACCTGTTCTCCGGCATCGACGAGTGACCGCAACGCATCAGACAGCAATCCATAGCGAAACATCTGGGGGGTTAGCGCATTCCAATAACGGCTGCGGTCAACGGTAGCTTCAACCACTGCGCTCTCATTCACCCGCTTCAGAGTATTCTCCACCGGCACACCTAACAGTCCACCTACGTCATGCCGGTACAGTTCCGTGATAAGTTTCTGGATATCGGCACTGCGAACGCAGGGTCTCACGGCATCGTGAACGAGCACCCAATCATCGACAGCGGCGACTTCGCGCAGCGACTCAAGTCCGTTCAGCACCGAGCGAAACCGTTCGTCACCACCTGTCGCAAGCTGCAATCGACCGGGTTCGATATCGAGACGGGACCAGTGAGTGTCGTCTGGATGCAGGACTACCACGATTTTTTCGATAGCGCTGATGGCTGCAAGTTTGCGCAGGGAATGCGTAATCACGGCAGTGCCGTTAATGGGGAGATACTGTTTGGGGGTAATCGATCCCATGCGGCGACCGATGCCAGCGGCTGGCAGAATAGCCCAAATTGTCATAGTGATGTCTTCTTGTGTAACGCCACAAGCAGTCGTTGCGCTGCGCGTATTCCTACTCGATTATCAGATAGAAGGTTTCACCTTCTGCGATCATGCCGAGTTCCGAGCGGGCACGCTCCTCGACAGCTTCCAGTCCATTTTTCAGGTCAACCACTTCCACTTCCAGCAATTTATTGCGCTGTTCCAACTCTGCATTGATGGCGCGTTGCGCAGCCAGTTCGACTTCCAGGTCGCTCAGACTATGCACACTGCCGTCGCCGACCCACAGTTGAGCCTGCAAGACGACGAACGCAATGGCAAGAAATGCAAACAATATCTTCATGGTGTGCAACCAACCTCACTGCTGTCGGCCGCTGCCGACCGCTAGGCACCGAAGCGGGCGAATTCCTTGATGCCGTTGTAGACCGAGCCTGCGCCCAGTTCTTCTTCAATTCGCAACAACCGGTTGTACTTCGCCACCCGGTCCGAGCGGCACAGTGATCCGGTCTTGATCTGGCCTGCCGCGGTTGCGACCGCCAGATCGGCAATTGTTGTATCTTCAGTCTCACCCGAGCGATGGGAGATGACTGCCGTGTACTGGGCCGCTTTCGCCATGCTGATGGCAGCCAGAGTCTCCGTCAGGGAGCCGATCTGGTTAAACTTGATCAGGATAGAGTTCGCGATATGCTCGTCGATACCACGCGCCAGAATGCGCGTGTTGGTGACAAACAAATCATCTCCCACTAACTGCACTTTATCGCCAATTTTGCCAGTTAATTGAGCCCAACCATCCCAATCGGACTCATCCATGCCATCTTCAATCGAGAGAATCGGGTACTGGCGCGACAGGCCAGCCAGATACTCGGCGAACTGACCGGGATCGAACTGCTTGCCCTCACCCTTCAGGTCGTACTTGCCGTTGATATAGAACTCCGAGGCCGCACAATCCAGCGCCAGATGGATATCCTTGCCAGCCTGCAGACCCGTCAACTGGATAGCCTGCAAAATGGCATCGATGGCAGCGGCATTGGACGGCAGATTGGGGGCAAATCCCCCTTCATCACCTACCGCGGTGCCGAGTCCCTGTTTCGACAGGACCGATTTGAGGGCGTGGAAGACCTCGGCCCCATAACGCAGGGCTTCCCGGAAATTCGGTGCCCCGGTGGGCTGGATCATGAATTCCTGGATGTCCACGTTGTTGTCGGCGTGCTCGCCACCATTGATGATGTTCATCATGGGCACTGGAAGGGAGTAGTGTCCGGCACTCCCGTTCAACTGCGCGATGTGGGCATACAAAGGGATGCCGGCATCTAGGGCAGCGGCCTTCGCCGTCGCCAGAGACACGGCCAGGATTGCGTTCGCGCCGAGTTGGGTCTTGTTCTCGGTACCATCGAGCTTCAGCATGGCGCTGTCCAGTTCGTTCTGGCGGGCCGGGTCGTAACCGATCAGGGTCTCGCGAATAGTGGTGTTCACATTCTGAACAGCCTTGAGCACCCCCTTGCCTCCATAGCGCTTCGGATCCTTGTCGCGGAGTTCCAGCGCCTCGCGGGACCCCGTGGAGGCTCCGGACGGTGCACAGGCGGTGCCGATAATGCCGTTGCCGAGCTGCACATCGACTTCGATCGTGGGATTGCCGCGAGAGTCCAGTATTTCGCGAGCGATGATATTTTTTATTTCAGACATTTCAATACCTTATTGTTGATACTTAATTTTTATTATGAGATGACAAAAAAGTCTTGCCTAACCGATCACGAGCGGCGGCAGGCTCTTGACGAGGGTATCCACTGCCTGCATCTGCTCCAGAAACGGGCTCAGAGAAGTCAGGGGTAATGCGCTGGGTCCATCGCATTTGGCACTGTTCGGATCAGGATGGGCCTCGAGAAACAGGCCGGCAATGCCCTGGGCCAGTCCGGCACGACCGAGATTGGCGACATCGCTGCGGCGCCCACCAGCACTGTCGCTGCGACCACCGGGAATCTGCAGGGAATGGGTAACATCGAAGATCACCGGATAGGCAAATGACTTCAGCGTGGTGAAGCCCAGCATGTCCACGACGAGATTATTGTAGCCGAATGCACTGCCCCGTTCGCACAGCATCAGGTTGGCGTTGCCGGCTCCTTCGAACTTGGCGAGGATGTGCCGCATCTCGTGGGGAGCCAGATACTGGGCTTTCTTGATGTTGATGGCGGCACCGGTCCGGGCCATCGCCACAACGAGATCTGTCTGACGCGAGAGAAACGCTGGCAATTGCAATACATCGACGACCTCACTCACGGGCAGGGCCTGGGCCGGCTCATGAATATCCGTGATCAGCGGGACATCGAACTGCTGTTTGATTTCCTGCAACAATTTCAGGCCGGCATCGAGCCCGGGTCCGCGGAACGAGTCCGCTGACGAGCGATTCGCCTTGTCAAATGACGCCTTGAAGACAAAGGGGATGCGGAGACGATCCGTAACCGACTTGAAGTGTTCGGCCACCGCAAGCGCGGTGTCGCGACTCTCGAGCACGTTCATGCCGCCAAACAGCACAAAGGGCCGATCGTTGGCAATCGTAATGTCAGCGACATGAATCTGCTTACAGGTCATGGTCGGAGCCTACGGGGCAAGTGACGCACGAATCACGCTTGCGCCGTCTTAGCCACAAGTGGCTCAGAGCCAGCCGACGCGGCGATGGTGGCCGAAGTCGACTGTGTAGCGTCGTGTCGGGCAATAGCCGCTCGGATGAAGCCGGTGAACAGCGGATGGCCATCCCGGGGAGTCGAGGTGAACTCAGGGTGGAACTGGCAACCGACAAACCACGGATGATCGGACACCTCGATGACTTCGACCAGCGAACCATCCGCGGATTTGCCAACCAGTTTCAGGCCCGCGGCGGAGAGCCGCTCCAGATAGTCGTTGTTGAATTCGAACCGGTGGCGGTGACGCTCGGTGATTTCGGTGGCGCCATAACACTGACTGGTAATGGAATCAGGCTCCAGTACACACTTCTGGGCACCGAGGCGCATCGTACCTCCGAGATCAGAGTCTTCGTTGCGGGTCTCAATCTCGCCACTGGCCGTAGTCCATTCACTGATCAGGGCAATGACCGGATGTGGGGTCTTCTTGTCGAACTCGGTGCTATTGGCGCCCTCGAGTCTGGCGACATTCCGGGCGTAGTCGATTACTGCGGCCTGCAAGCCCAGGCAGATGCCGAGAAATGGGATCTTGTTCTCCCGGGCGTAGCGTGAGGCCATAATCTTGCCTTCCACGCCCCGCTCTCCGAAACCGCCTGGAATCAGGATGGCGTCGTGACCATCCAGCGCAGCCGTGCCCTTGCGCATGATCTCCGAGGAATCGAGATAGCTGATTCTCACTCGCGTGCGCGTCTGGATACCGGCATGGATAATGGCTTCATTGAGGGATTTGTACGCATCCAGTAATTCCATGTACTTGCCGACCATGGCCAGTTTCACTTCCCGGTCTGGGTGTAACTGGGCGTCGACAACCTGATCCCATTCGGCAAATGAGGCCGGCGGACAGTCCAGCTGGAAACGCTGGCAGATAATCTCGTCGATTCCCGTAGCGCCCAGAATTGAAGGAATGCGATAAATTGAATCGGTATCGGGGAGCGAGACCACTGCGGGCAGTTCGACGTTGGTAAATAACGCAATCTTGCGACGGGCGGATTCGTCGATCTCTTTTTCCGAACGGCACACCAGAATATCGGGCTGGATACCGATAGAACGCAGTTCCTTCACTGAATGCTGGGTCGGCTTAGTCTTGGTCTCTCCGGCGGTGGCAATATAGGGCACCAGCGTCAAATGCAGAAACAGGGCACGGGCACTGCCGAGTTCAACCTTTAGCTGCCGGACGGCTTCCAGGAAAGGCTGGGATTCGATGTCACCTACTGTGCCACCAATTTCGACGAGCGCCACATCGGCATCACCCGCTCCATCGATTACGCGCTGTTTAATCTCATCGGTAATATGGGGAATGACCTGGATTGTCGCGCCCAGATAATCTCCACGACGCTCACGTTTGAGAACTTGCTCGTACACCTTGCCTGTCGTGAAATTGTTTTTCTTGAGCATAGTTGCTCGGGAGAATCGCTCGTAATGACCGAGATCAAGATCGGTCTCGGCGCCGTCTTCAGTGACATAGACTTCGCCGTGCTGGAACGGGCTCATCGTGCCAGGATCGACATTGATGTAGGGGTCCAGCTTGAGCAGAGTGACGTTCAGGCCGCGGGCTTCGAGAATTGCCGCGAGAGATGCAGAAGTAATGCCTTTGCCTAGTGATGAAACTACACCACCAGTAATAAAGATATATCGAGTCATTGAGGCCCCATCTTGTTGTTGCGAATCAGCTGTGCACTGACCCAAGCAGATGGAAGTACAGATTACCAGAAGGCCCCCGCCTCCACAATCTGAAAAAGCACGCAGGCGTGATTTAATCCTGAGGTCCTGGTCCTGCCGGGCGCTGCCACTCGATAACCACTTCCGCGCCGACGCCAGTAGCACCTACTCCGGGAATGCAAAGCAGTGCGTCATTGCAATACAGCAGCGGCAATCGCTCGCGCCACCACGGTTCGATGCGCGCTTCTTGCAGTAGTTTCTTCAGGGACTTGCGCGGACGATCCCGCAATCGGACGGTCTCGCCACCATCACGATAACGAATCTGCACGGGACCGGCGAGGCTGACTGCCAATCGGCGGTCGCTGGCAGAGCCACTGCTCGGACGCACGATGAGCCTGCCATTGGCAGGCAGCTCACAGCTCGATGTGGCTATCGGGTTCCATTGAATTTGCGCGTGGGGGTCGAACGCCGGTAGCGGAACACGAAGAACGAGGCGGTCTGCGAAGCGGGCGACCTCGATGCCATGTGCCTGTTTACGGGAATGATTGCCAGACGCACTCTCAAGCAACTCGTCAGTCACGCTGTGCAACAACTGCCAACCCGGTTCCGGTAATTGCAGGGTTGCAAACCAGTATCGCAGGACATTGCGCTGTCGCGCCTTGCCGAGCTCCCGCAATGCCGGCACTTGCAGCTCATTGGCGAGCTCACCTTGAACCAATTGCAAGTCAGACTGCGCCAGTTCCTGCAGCACGGAGTCGGCCTCGGCGGCGAGCGCGGCAGACTTGCTCCAGCTCTCGCGGTAGCCCGGCCAGCGCGCTTCCAGGCGGGGTAAAATCTCGTGTCGCAGGTAGTTGCGGTCGAAGTGGGTGTCTGCATTGGCACTGTCATCAATCCACTCCAGTCCCTGCTCCCGGGCCCAGAGCTCCAAGGCCCGCCGATCGATGTCAAGCAAGGGTCTGGCTAACAGGCCATTTCCGACCGGGCGCTGACGGGGGATTCCCGCCATCCCGCGTGGACCCGCTCCGCGCAGCAGGCGCAGCAACAGCGTCTCCATCTGGTCATCACGATGGTGGGCCAGCAAGAGCACCTCATCGGGACGCAGGACTGAGGCAAACAGGGTGTAGCGGGCCTCCCGTGCCGCGTTCTCAAGCCCGGCACCGGTTGTGCTCGAGAGCTTCACGGCGGCGCTGGCGTATTCCACTCCCCACGCCGCGCACTGCGCGTGGCAACGATGCTCCCAGTCAGCCGCTTCAGGATGCAAGCCGTGATTAATGTGAATCGCGCGCAGTGCGGGCACTAGCCGCTGCTGTGCCCGCAATTGTACAAGGCCGTACAGCAGAGCGACCGAATCGAGCCCGCCACTGAAGCCCACGAGTAAGCCTTTGCAGGCTGGCAGCCGCGCCAGTTCACGAGTGAGAATGTCGAGATCAAATGTCATGTTTGAAGTGGCGGCTTCCTGCCGCGCCGATTGCTGAGCCGCCCTGCTTCAGTGCGGCCAGGCTCAGGAACTGCTCAAGCCGTAGCTCATCAGGCGTTTGTAGCGACGCTCAACGAGATCATCGATATCCATGGCCTGCAGGCGCTCGAGTTGATCCAGCAACGCCGACTTGATGTTGGCAGCGGTCGCGGCCACATCTCGGTGAGCGCCACCGAGCGGCTCCGGAATCGTATGATCGACGATACCCAGTTCCTGCAGCCGCTTGGAGGTGACCCCCATGGCTTCGGCCGCATTGGAAGCATATTCGGCCGATTTCCACAGGATGGTGGCACAGCCTTCCGGCGTAATCACGGTATAGGTGGCGTACTGCAACATATTGAGTTGATCAGCGACGCCGATGGCGATCGCACCACCAGAGTTACCTTCTCCAGTCACCGTCGCGATCAGTGGTGTGCGCACGCGGGACATCATCGCCATATTTTCGGCGATGGCCTCATTAATGCCCCGCTCTTCAGAGTCGATTCCCGGATACGCGCCAGGCGTATCGATAAACGACAGGACTGGCAGCTTGTATTGCTCTGCCAATTTTACCAGTCGGCGCGCCTTACGATAACCTTCCGGTCTGGGCATACCGAAGTTATGACGCACCTTTTCCTTGGTGCCGCGTCCTTTCTGATGACCAATCACCATAACAGGAATGTTATCAATTTTGGCAAGACCTCCAATCAAGGCCTGATCATCGGCGAACAAGCGGTCTCCGTGCAGCTGATCGAAGTCGGTGAAGATGTGTTCGATATAATCCCGAGTATAAGGTCGCAGAGGGTGACGAGCGACCTGGGAAATTTGCCAGGATGACAGGTTGGAATAGATCTTCTGTGTGAGCTTGGTGCTCTTCTGTTTGAGATTCAGGATTTCTTCATTGATGTTCAACTCATTGTCGCTACCAACCAGACGCAATTCGTTGATCTTTGCTTCCAGCTCGGCAATGGGTTGTTCAAATTCGAGGTAATTGGGGTCCATGAAGAGTCTGTTCCGTCCTGCAGATTAACGTTTGTAGTCGAGTACGACCTTGTCTTTGCCGTATTCGAGTCTGAGTTGCTGTATCAGGTCATCTGTCGGCGAGACCAGCCACTCCCGGCCAAGCATTATACACCCTTGCGACCCGTCGCGCTGATAATGCACCACAACCCTGCAGCCTTCCGGCACCGCGCTGGTTTCAGCGGCATCCTCAGCCATTTCGGCGAGTGCCGGTACGGGTTTTCGATACGGAGCGAGAATATTGGCCAGATGCTCACAGAAGCCGGATTGAAGCCGCTTCTGTTCAAGATTTACCGCCAGACGGTGAGCGTATTGCTTGCGCGCTTCGGCCAGAGTCATCACATGCTTGGCACGGCCTCGCAGGCTGCTGCCTCCGTTGTAATCGTCCACAGTCACCGTACATTCCACAACGAGGATGACATCTTTCTGCAAGACATCGCGAAACTGCTCGTATTCCTTTGCCAGTAGCGATACATCGAAACGGCCGCTGCGATCATCCAGCGTCAGGAAGGCGATCGTGTCACCGGCCTTGCTCTTCATCGTGCGAACGCCATGCAATAGCCCGGCGATCACCTGTGGACCGCGTTCGGGACGCAGTTCGGCGAGTCGATTGCGGGTGATGTGGGCGAGCTCAGGCAGAAACTCATCGATGGGGTGACCCGACAGATAGAGCCCCAAGGTTTCTTTTTCCGCCGTCAGACGCTGCTGTTCAGCCCATGGACGGAATCGGTACTCGCCTTCATGATCTTGCAGCGCATCGTCAGTGGTGGGCGTGATATCGCCAAACAGGTCCTCTACCCCACTGGCCTGATTGCGGCTGCTCTGTTCAGCTGCGCGCATGGCATCTGGCAACATCGCGGACAATTTCGCTCGCGAATAGTCATAGTCGCCCTCTACCAGCTTGTCCAGGGCCCCCGAACGAATCAAAGCTTCCATAGTACGCTTGTTAAGCGTTTGGGCGTCGACTCGTTGACAGACATCCCACAAGTTGACGAAAGGCTTGTCGGAGCGCGCCTTGATCAAGCCCGCCACCGGCCCTTCGCCGAGGCCCTTGATGGCACCGAGGCCGTAGACGATTTCGCCGGCGTCGTTTACCGTGAAGTTGAAATGGCCGACGTTGATGTCCGGCGGCACTATGACCAGATCCATCGAACGACACTCGTCGATGAGCGTCACAATCTTGTCAATATTCTGCATGTCCGCTGAGAGCACGGCCGCCATGAAATAGGCTGGATAATGTGCCTTCAGCCACGCCGTTTGATAAGAAACCAATGCGTAGGCAGCCGAGTGCGACTTGTTGAATCCATATCCGGCAAACTTCTCCATGAGGTCGAAGATAGACTCGGCCAGCGTCTCGTCGATGCCGCGGGCCACAGCACCTTTGGTGAAGGTAGCCCGTTGCTTCGCCATCTCGTCGGGATTTTTCTTGCCCATAGCCTTGCGCAGAATATCGGCGCCGCCCAGGGTGTAATTGGCCAGTACCTGGGCAATCTTCATCACCTGTTCCTGATACAGGATGACACCATAGGTGTTGCGCAGCACCGGCTCCAGCTCCGGATGGGAATACTCAACCTGCTTGCGTCCGTGCTTGCGATCGATGAAGTCATCGACCATGCCCGACTGCAGAGGTCCGGGCCGGAACAGCGCGACCAGAGCAATGATGTCTTCG
>JALRBQ010000044.1 GCA_023257655.1 Pseudomonadales bacterium | reverse complement strand
TTGAATTCCATGTTGGCAATACGGCAGCCAGCGCGCCAGGCCATGGCGATGCCGTCGCCACTGGCGCCATCGGGGTTGGTTGTGTACAAATAGGCCTTGCTGGCGCCGCCGGTCGCGAGCACGACAAAGCGGGATTTGATGGCCTCCACGCGTCCGGTGTCCTGGTTCAGGACATAGGCTCCGACACAGACGCGCTCAGAGGTGCCTTCCCGGCCTTGTGTCACTAAATCTACAGCGGTACAACCCTCCAGCAACTCAATCGCTGGATGAGCCTCGGCGCGCTTCTGCAGCGCCTCGAACACGGCTTTGCCAGTAGCATCGGTGGCATGAATGATGCGGCGATGGCTGTGGCCACCTTCCTGCGTGAGGTGCAGCGAAGTGAGATCCCGGTTTTCCGGGTCTGCCTGCGCGGTCGTGCCGGTCGACTTCGTCGTGAAAGGCACGCCCTGCGCTACCAGCCAAGCCACTGCCTCGGCACTGTTGGCGACGATGTATTCGACGAGATCGGGATGACACAGTCCAACGCCGGCGATCAGCGTGTCCTGCACATGGGAGTCGATGCTGTCATCGGCGTCCAGTACGGCAGCGATACCCCCCTGCGCATAGAAGGTCGCCCCTTGATTGAGATCCCCCTTGCTCAGGACCGCGACCCGGGCAAAGTCGGCGGCACGTAGCGCTAGTGTGAGCCCGGCAGCGCCGCTTCCTATTATGAGAATGTCATAGTCCTGTTTCATCACACGCGCAGATTTCGCCATGAGTGGGTTTACCGTGCAGTATCAATAATCATTGTGTTCAGCCGCTAGTGAAAGGCAGGTGGAAGGGGGCAGAGTCGCGACGCACGGGCTGGTTTTGGATGCTATTTCACTCGCAATCATCCATGCTACAGCTTTACTTTCCCTGAAACCGGCAGGGCGTCAATTTTATAGATTCTGAGAACTTTTGCATTAAGTAGCTGTCTGATCACGCTATTGCATCTGCTCGTTCCAGAGCACGACACGAAGGGAACCCCGGCACTGAGGGAGTTGTAACAAATGGGAGTGGATACCGATCAACAACTTGTTGACAGGGTATTGGGCGGCGACAAGCATGCATTCAATCTGCTGGTGCTGAGGTATCAGCATCGCGTGGCAGCGCTCGTGGCCCGCTTCGTGCACGATGCGCAGGAAGCAGAGGATGTTTGTCAGGAAGCCTTCATCAAGGCGTATCGCGCACTGCCTTTGTTTCGTGGTGACAGCGCGTTTTATACCTGGCTCTACCGCATTGCGGTAAATACGGCGAAGAACTATCTGGTTTCCCGCAACCGACGGCCGCCTTCCAGTGACCTCGATTATGAAGAGGCGGAAGCCGTTTCGGAGGTGGGCAGTCTGTTACAGGAATTGGAGAGTCCGGAGAGCAGCCTGCTAAGCGAGAAATTGCGAGAGGCCATCACTGAGGCCATCGAGGAATTGCCGGAAGACCTGCGAACCGCCTTCACCCTGCGCGAGTTCGCCGGCATGAGCTACGAGGACATCACCGAGATCATGGATTGTCCTGTGGGCACGGTGCGATCCCGAATTTTCCGGGCAAGAGAGGCAATTGACAAGAAAATCAAGGACTTGCTGTAAAGTAAGAATTTATGTTGAATTGTGAACTTATTGCAAAACGGGTGGTCTCATATCAGGTACCACGCTTATTTCCTGAGCCAGTTTAGCGCGCAACGAGGTCGAACATGAGCCAGCACGATCGGCATGAACACGAAGCAATATCTGCGTTGATGGACAATGAAGCGGATGATCTGGAATTACGCCGTTTGCTGAAATCCTGCGAGAAAGACCCCCGGTTGTTGCAGACCTGGGAGCGCTATCATCTTGTCCAGTCACTGCTTCATGATTCCAAATTGTCCCTCGCCAGTTCGACGCTCGCCGCTCGCATCGCCAGCCAACTCGAACAGGAAGCCGCTCTGGCTCCCGTCAAAACGGCACGTTTCAGTGGTTGGCAGCAACACCTGAGCAAGCTCGCAATTGCCGCGTCGGTTGCCTTAGTTTTCGTCTTCGGCATGCAAACCCAGACAGCGATCGATTCGTCACCGTCACTCGCCCAACAGGCCCCGGTCGAACCGGTGACACTCTCTGCCCCGGAAACCCTTGTTGCGACTGAGACGAACACGGCGGAAGAACTGGACCCGGCGGCGCTGCAATTCCTCAATGAGTGGATCGAACGTATGACCTTTGATGAGAAGGCGCCGGTGCGTACCGAACACTTGCAGGATTCTCCCCTTTACCGCCTGGTCAACCAGATTAGCGACAAGCCCCAGTAAGCCGTTCCTGTGACAGCCGCTGCGCGGCTGTCGGAAGTCCTCCCCCTGTGCTACAGTAACGTCTCTCGCGGCGGTGCCTCGCTTCTATGTAGGCCCCGAATTCCGTGGATTACACACTTCGGCAAGCGGTATTTCCTATGCATCGAGGCCAGACTCCATCCGTCTTTCAACTTGTCGGCAGCCTGCTGGCGCTGTTTGGAGTCAGTCTGTCTTCCAGTCAGGCTCAGGTTGGCCTGCCGAATTTTGCCGATCTGGTCGAACACAATGCCCCGACCATTGTTGAAATCGTAACGACACGACGGGTAGAGACCTCGCGAAGTCCCGCCATCGAAGATCAGGAGTTGCAGGAACTCTTGCGGCGCTTCAACCAGGGCGACGATCCTGAGCTCAATATCGATGATATTCCCGATCGCCAGTTGCGCGGTGCCGTGGGTTCCGGCTTCGTCATTTCCGCCGACGGGTATGTCATTACTAACAATCATGTGGTGGAAGGGGCGGATGAGATCCAGGTCAATCTGAATGACCGCCGCGTTTTCGATGCCAGTATTGTGGGTTTGGATGAACCCTCGGATCTGGCCCTGCTGAAGATCGAGGCTCAGGATCTTCCCTTTGTGGCGTTTGGAGATTCCGATGCCGTTCGTGTTGGGGATTGGGTACTCGCTATCGGCTCTCCATTCGGTCTGGAATTTTCAGCGGCGGCCGGCATTGTAAGCGCCAAGGGTCGTTCAGTCCCGGGTCGCTCGACTTATAACTACATGGCCTTCATTCAGACTGATGTCGCCATCAATCAGGGAAACTCCGGCGGTCCCTTGTTTAATCTGGAAGGCGAAGTCGTCGGTATCAACTCCCAGATCCTGAGCAGCACCGGCGGTTCGAACGGCATCTCCTTCTCAATACCCAGTAATGTCGCGGTGAACGTCGTCGATCAGTTGCGGGAGACCGGAGTCGTTGAGCGCGGGCTGTTGGGTGTGCGCATGCGGGAAGTTGACTACGCCCTTGCGGCCATCTTCGGTATGGAGCGTCCCCACGGTGCCTTCGTGGATGAAGTGCAGCCGAACAGCCCTGCCGCCCAGGGTGGCATTCTCGATGAAGACATCATTCTGGCGTTCAATGGCCACCCCATTGAGTATTACACCGATCTTCCCTTCTTCGTCGGTCAGTACCGACCCGGCACTGAGGCCGAAGTCGTGCTCTACCGCGAAGGCAAGGAGCAGTTATTAACGGTATCGCTGGGCAGTTCGCCAACCAATGTTGTCGCCAAAACCGCGCCGGCACAGATTCGTGAGCGCGGTAATCCCCTCGGGTTCAAGGTCAGTGAATTGAGTGCCGAAGCAAGGCAACTGACCGGGTTATCCGGTGTCCGTGTGGCTGAGATAGAAGAAGGACCGGGTCGGGAAGCAGGCCTGCAAGTCGGTGATGTGATCGTCACGCTCAACCGTCAGGCCGTGACATCGCCGGAGCAGTTCGCAGCGGTCGCCAGCAGGCTGCCCGAAACCGGATTTGTCTCAGTCCGGATCATACGCGAAGGGCAGGGTACGACACTGCCTCTCAATCTCTCTCCCTGATTCCGGCCCTTGTCACGCCAGCCAGGTTCGCGTTAAAACCCCGCCGATAGCGGTGAAACTCACTGACACTCTGGGGGAGATACTGTAGACTTGCCAGCTTATTTTTTCCCCATGCTGTGAACCGGTTCGTCAGTGACAGATTTATCCCATATTCGTAATTTCTCCATCATCGCGCATATCGATCATGGCAAATCCACTCTGGCCGATCGTTTTATCCAGATGTGCGGTGGACTTGCCGATCGTGAAATGGCTGAACAGATTCTCGACAGTCTCGATATTGAGCGAGAGCGCGGTATCACGATCAAGGCCCATAGCGTCACCCTGTATTACGACGCACTCGACGGCCGTCGCTATCAATTGAACTTTATCGACACGCCGGGTCACGTCGACTTCACCTACGAAGTTTCGCGCTCACTCGCTGCGTGCGAAGGAGCGCTGCTCGTTGTTGATGCCGGTCAAGGGGTTGAGGCGCAGTCGGTTGCCACCTGTTACACCGCTATTGAACAAAATCTCGAAGTACTACCGATTTTGAACAAGATGGACCTGCCACAGGCAGATCCCGACCGTGTGCGCATGGAGATTGAGGAAATCATTGGCATTGATGCCAGCGAGGCGATCTGTGCCAGCGCCAAGTCCGGCATGGGTGTTCAGGACATCCTCGAACAACTCATCAAGAAAGTGCCGCCTCCTACCGGTGATCGCAGTGCGAAATTACAGGCTCTGATCATCGACTCCTGGTTTGATAATTACCTCGGTGTGGTATCGCTGGTACGAGTGATGGCCGGGTCGCTGAAGAAAGGCGACAAGATCATGGCCAAGTCATTAGGCAAGACCCACATCGTCGACAGCGTCGGGGTGTTCACGCCGAAGCGTCAGGAGACGGCTAGTCTCGCCGCCGGCGAGGTAGGATTCATCGTTGCCGGCATCAAGGATATTCACGGCGCGCCGGTGGGCGACACTCTGGTACTGGCCAATAGTCCGGAGGTGCCGGCACTGGCAGGATTCCGTCGCATCCAGCCCCAGGTCTATGCTGGTCTGTTCCCTGTCAGCTCGGATGAGTTCGAGAGCTTCCGGGATGCGCTCTCCAAACTGACCCTGAACGACGCCTCGTTGCACTATGAACCCGAGAATTCCGACGCGCTCGGTTTCGGATTCCGCTGTGGCTTTCTCGGCATGCTCCATATGGAGATCATCCAGGAACGACTCGAGCGGGAATACAATCTCTCGCTCATCACGACGGCACCGACCGTGGTTTACGAAGTGTTATTAACTAACGGCGAGACACTGAAGGTAGATAGTCCTTCGCGACTCCCCGCAGTGACATCCATCGAAGAGATGCGCGAGCCGATGGTATTAGCCAATATCCTCGTACCGCAGGAGCATCTGGGCAGTGTAATCACGTTGTGCGTCGAGCGCCGGGGCATTCAGAAAGACATGCAGTTCATCGGCCGACAAGTGTCGCTCAATTACGAACTACCGATGAACGAAGTGGTGCTGGATTTCTTCGATCGGCTGAAATCGGTGAGCCGCGGTTACGCTTCACTGGATTATCATTTCACCCGATTCCAGGCCTCCAAACTCGTGCGTTTGGATATTCTGATCAACGGCGATAGAGTAGATGCGCTGGCGTTGATCGTGTACCGAGACCATGCCCACTCCAAAGGCCGGTCTCTGGTCGAAAAGATGAAAGAACTGATACCGCGCCAGATGTATGACGTCGCGATTCAGGCGGCGATTGGAGGCCAGATTGTCGCCAGACAGACAGTGAAAGCCTTGCGTAAAAACGTCACGGCCAAGTGTTATGGTGGTGACGTCACGCGCAAGAAGAAGCTGCTGGAGAAACAGAAAGCGGGCAAAAAGCGCATGAAGCAAGTGGGCAATGTTCAGGTGCCCCAGGAAGCCTTCCTCGCTGTGCTCAAAGTCGACAGTTAACACAGACAAGCGGTTGTTAGGCATGGATATCGATTTTTCAGTGGTACTGGTTTCACTCGTCGCGTTCTGCGGCATGCTCTGGGCGCTCGACAGCGTGCTGATGAAGAAGGGGCGGCTGCAGGCCATCGCCGACTATCAGGCCACCCGTGCAAAGGGTCGCTCCGAAGCTGAAGTGGCGGAAGCCGTAGCTGAGCTCGGACGCGAACCGCTGGTCATCGAATATGCCAAGTCTTTCTTCCCGGTCTTGCTCCTGGTTCTGGTGCTGCGCTCCTTCCTGATGGAACCCTTTCAGGTTCCAACCGGTTCCATGATTCCAACCATCGAGGTTGGGGACTTTATTCTGGTCAACAAATTCGCCTATGGCGTGCGGCTGCCGATAATTGGCACAAAGCTGATGGATGTCGATGATCCACAGCGGGGTGAGGTCATGGTGTTCATTCCTCCCCATGAGAACAAATATTACGTCAAGCGTGTCATCGGCATACCCGGTGACACGATCCGTTATGAAGAGAAGACGCTGTACATCAATGGCGAGGCCATGCCGCAAGAACTGGTAGGCCCGATCAGCGTGGACACCAGTATCGGGGAATTGCCTGGCACGCTGTTGATGGAAACGCTCAATGGCGTCCGCCATCCGGTGCAACACATCGATGCGGCAGCCGGGAATCGCTCACGCACGACCTGGGTTATTCCCAATGGGCACTATTTCATGATGGGGGATAACCGGGATAACAGCAGCGACAGTCGGGAGTGGGGATTTGTGCCCGAGACGGAAATTGTGGGCAAAGCCGTTGCTATATGGATGCATAAAGATCCTGGGCTACATCTGCCCAATTTCTCCAGAAATCAACGCATTAAATAGACAAAATGTGATGTTAAAAACGTTCTTGGCACAGGTTATGGCGTACTTTAGGTGTGGAACATCTCGTTCTTGCTCAGTACAAGCCAGGTAATTTCTATGGGTGCGAATATGACATTGCAAAAAATCAACAGCCTGCATTACCAACGCGGCGTCTCCAAGTTCGGATTGCTGATGCTGTTCTTGCTGCTTGTCAGCATACTGACAATCGGACTCAAGGTTGTGCCCATCTATGTTGATCACAACCTGATTTCAGGTATTTGCGAAGAACTCATCGAGAGTGGTGAGGCGTCAAATCTTAGTACCAATGACCTGCGTAGCCGCGTCGGAAATACTCTGCGTATCAACAATGTCAGGGATTTTGATCTGAGCGACATTACGATGCGCAAAGAGAATGGTCAGGCTATTATCACGATCGCTTACGAACGACGCGTAGAGCTCGTGGGAAATCTGGACATCGTCGCAACCTTCGAGACAATATTGCAATAAATGACGAGTAAACTCGAAACCCTGCAAGAGGTACTGAGTTACAGATTTGCCAATCTCGACCTCGTGCGTCGCGCCTTGACGCACCGCAGCGCCAATCAGGCGCACAATGAACGACTGGAATTTCTCGGCGATTCACTGTTGGGCTTTATCGTTGCCGAATATTTGCACGAAACCTTTCCTGCTGCGAGCGAAGGCGAGCTTTCCCGGCGTCGCTCGAGTTTGGTGAAGAAGGAATCCCTCGTTGCCGTCGCACGGGAGTTGCGTCTGGGTGACCACATCAATCTCGGAGTTGGCGAACTCAAGAGCGGTGGTCAGCACCGGGATTCCATTCTCGCAGATGCGGTCGAGGCTCTCATCGCAGCCATCTATCTCGATGGAGGGATGCAGGCTTGCAAACCGGTAGTTGAGCGCTGGTGCACTGAGATTCTGGGTAAATCGCCTGCGATAAATTCAAACAAGGATGCGAAGACGCGATTGCAGGAACTGATGCAGGCACTGGGTAAACCGCTGCCGGAGTATATGGTCACCTCGATCGAGGGCGAGGCCCATCAGCAAATCTTTCATGTAAAATGTCGTGTAGAACCACTCCGGAAGTCCGAAGAGGGGAGTGGTAGCAGCAAACGCCTGGCCGAACAGCAAGCCGCCGGCAAGATTCTGATAGCACTGGGAGCAGCCAGTTGAGTGACGCCACTTCGACTACAGAACTTCGCTGTGGGCTTGTAGCCCTTGTCGGGCGTCCCAATGTCGGCAAATCCACTCTGTTGAATCACCTGCTTCAGCAAAAAATCAGCATTACCTCGCGCAAGCCACAGACCACCCGTCACCGCATCCTTGGCATTAATACTGACAGTGACAGCCAATGTATCTTTGTCGATACACCAGGATTGCACGGAGATCATGCGAAAGCGCTGAACCGGGCGATGAATGACACCGTGATCAATGTCATCAAGGATGTCGATGCGATTCTTTTCGTCGTTGAGCGTTTGCAGTGGACCGATGCCGATGAACTGGTGCTGGCGGCGCTCGCGCTGACCAAGGTGCCAGTATTACTGTTGATAAACAAGGTGGATCAGATCGAGGAAAAAACCCGGCTGTTACCCCATATCGAGAAGCTGGCAGCGAAGCGGGACTTTGCCGAAATCATTCCTGTGTCCGCGTTGGGAGGGCACAATCTGGATACGGTCGCCAGTCTCGTGAAACGCTATTTACCGATTAGCCCTTTCCTGTTTCCTGAAGACCAGGTGACTGATCGCAGTGCGCGATTCCTGGCTGCCGAGTTGATTCGCGAGAAAGTGACCCGACAATTGGGAGACGAATTGCCCTATGAGGTCACTGTCGAGATTGAAAAATTTGAACAGCAGGGCAGCACGCTGCATATTCACGGCCTGATTCTGGTTGACAAGAGTGGACAGAAGAAGATTCTCATCGGCAGTGATGGCGATCGTCTTAAGATGATTGGTACTTCGGCGCGCGAGGATATGGAAGTGGCGTTTCAGTCGAAGGTCATGCTCAATCTGTGGGTCAAGGTTAAATCCGGCTGGGCGGATGACGAGCGCGCCCTGCAAAGTCTCGGTTATATCGAAACCTGAGCGGGGCGTACTATGGAACAGAGGGTCCATCTGCAACCTGTTTATGTCCTGCACAGGCGCCCGTTTCAGAATACCAGTTTGTTGCTCGACTTCTTTTGCATGGATTATGGGCGCGTCCGTGGCATCGCCCGCGGTGTCCGCGGCAATAAATCCAGATCACGTTCGCTGCTGCAGCTTTTTCACCCCTTGCTCGTGAGTTTCTCGGGCCGGGGTGAGGTCAAAACAGTGGGCGAAATCGAGAGCGGTCATGCGGCGATCACCTTGCAGGGCCAGCGCCTGTTCAGCGGCCTCTACGTCAATGAACTGCTCACGCGCATGCTCCTGTTGCACGTCGAACACAAATCCCTTTTTCTGCACTACCAGGATACGCTCGTCGCGTTGCAGGGAGACACGGACATGGAGCTGGTGCTGCGTCGTTTTGAACTGAAGCTGCTTGCCGAGCTCGGTTATGCCATCAATCTGCAAGAAGACTGCCGCTCTCACGACCCGATTGCGGCCGACAAACTCTATCGGTTTACGCCTGATGTGGGTTTTGAATGCAGTGATGACGAATTGTCAGCTACCGATGGGGGTAGCAATCCCCGATTATTTCGCGGAGAACATCTCATCGCACTCCGCGAGTTCGAGTTGGGAGACAGGGAGCGGGCGCAGGCGGCGAAGCGCCTGCTGCGGCTGGCTTTGAACGCTCATCTGGGCGACCGCCCGTTGCATAGTCGCAGTCTGTTTGCTGCAAGAACTACCTAGGCCTACGCTTTCGCCCCCCGGCTAATCCGTGTAGAATTTTGCGCTCGCCAGTTCCTGTCGCTTGCGCGACTCAATTTCGATTCAATTCCTGCCTGGTCTCGGCCCATGTCGTACAAAACCATTGAAAACCAGATTGGCAACACGCCGCTCGTGCAGTTGCAGCGCTTGCCTGGGGAGACCAGCAATACCTTATTGGTCAAACTGGAAGGCGATAATCCGGCCGGTTCGGTGAAGGATCGACCCGCGTTGAATATGATTCTGCAGGCGGAATTGCGTGGCGAGATCAGGCCCGGAGATGTGCTGATCGAAGCGACGAGCGGCAATACCGGAATTGCCTTGGCGATGGTCGCCGCTGTGAAAGGTTACCGCTTGATCCTGATCATGCCCGACAACATGAGCAACGAGCGCAAGGCATCAATGACGGCCTATGGTGCCGAATTGATTCTCGTGAGTGAGCAGCAAGGTATGGAAGGGGCGCGAGATCTGGCGTCGCGGATGCAGAAAGAAGGCAAGGGCAAGGTGCTCGATCAATTCGCCAACCAGGACAATCCGAACGCACACTACTTGCGGACGGGGCCGGAAATCTGGCGCGATACCAAAGGTCGAGTCACGCATTTTGTCAGTTCCATGGGCACGACAGGTACTATCATGGGCGTATCCCGTTATCTCAAGGAACAGAACAGCAGTATCCAGATTGTCGGTCTGCAACCCAAAGACGGGTCCCGGATTCCGGGGATTCGTCGCTGGCCAGAGGCCTATTTGCCGGCAATCTTCGATCGCAGCCGAGTGGATACCATCGTCGATGTCGAACAAAGGGATGCTGAAGCAACGATGAAAGCGCTTGCGCGGGAAGAGGGTATTTTTTGCGGTGTGTCATCAGGTGGAGCGGTCTTTGCAGCCCTGCAACTCAGTCAACGCGTAGAAAATGCCACCATCGTTGCCATCATCTGCGACCGGGGTGATCGCTATCTGTCCACCGGTGTGTTCAGCAATTGAGGCAAGCCCACGAGATGTTGTCCCGACCGCATAAGCCGCGCTCTCGCACCTGCGTCTGGAAAGCCCTTTACTTTGCGGACGCTGATTTTTCGATTCGAGGCGAGTTCCAGGCATGAGCAAGCGCCGGTTTCGACGCCCTAAACTCCCCACGGAGCCGGTCACTCTGGCTATTACTGCGCTCAGTCATGAGGGGCGGGGTATTGCTCATGTCGACGGCAAGGTCGCCTTTGTCGATGGTGCCTTGCCGGGCGAGCAGGTAGTCGCCAGTTATATTGGGCGTCGTGCCGCGTTTGATGAATTGCGCACCGATGCTGTTACCCTCACAGCCCCAAATCGGGTGGAGCCAAGATGCGCCTTCGCCGCTGTGTGTGGTGGTTGCTCGCTGCAGCACATGGAGAGTTCGGCCCAGATCGCATTCAAGCAGAATTTTTTGCTGGAGCAATTCGAGCACTCGGCGAAACTCTCACGCTCAGCATTCACCATACTGCCAGCGCTACAGGCCGATGCTTACCACTATCGGCGCAAGGCACGACTGGCCGTTCGAATGGTGCAGAAGAAAGGCGGTGCTCTCGTGGGCTTTCGCGAAAAATACAGCAGTTTCATAACCGACATGGATTCCTGTCAGGTCTTACATGTCTCGGTAGGCAGTCTGATTCCTGCCCTGCGGGAACTGATCGGATCGCTGGATGCATGCTATGACATTCCACAGATTGAAGTCGCAGTAGGCGAGGTCGATGCCACGGATGCCACCGCGTTTCGTGTGGCCCTCGTTTTCAGACATCTGCAACCGCTAAGCAGCGCCGACGAACGAGCCCTGCTCGACTTTGCAGAGCTCCACGCGCTGGATCTTTACCTGCAACCTTCAAATGCAGAAAGCGTCCACCGGGTCTATCCTGCCGTGGGGAGTGAAAGGCTGCATTACCACTTGCCAGATTGCGGCCTGACCCTCGCCTTCCATCCACTCGATTTCACGCAGGTCAATGCCTCCATTAATCGCTTAATTATCAATCAGGCGCTGGCGCATTTGGCATTGACAGAGACGGATCGAGTGCTGGATCTGTTCTGCGGCCTCGGCAATTTCACACTGCCAATAGCGACTCGTTGTGCCCATGTCGTGGGAATTGAGGGTAGTGAGCAGATGGTGCAACGCGGCATGGAGAACGCAGAGCTCAATGGCATCACCAATGCCGAGTTTTACGCCGCCAATCTTTGCGAGTCGTTGACAGACAAGCCCTGGGCTCAGCAAGCATTTACCAAGATATTGCTCGATCCTCCACGCTCGGGCGCTATCGAGATTATCCAGCAGGTTGCCGCATTTCGCGCTGGCACTATCGTCTATATTTCCTGCAATCCAGCAACTTTGGCGCGCGATACTGCCGAATTGTTGACTCATGGCTATCGATTGAAATCCGCCGGTGTAATGGATATGTTTCCCCATACCACGCATGTCGAATCCATGGCGGTATTCGAGCGTATCGACTGAAATTCAAACAAAGGAATTGTCTGCGTGAGCCAGCAACCGGAAGATACCCTCAGCGCAGTAGCGCAACTACTCACTGTCATGGCCGCATTACGGGACGGTGAAACCGGCTGTCCGTGGGATCTTGAGCAGACGATCTCTTCGCTGGCGGTCTATACGCTCGAAGAAGTCTATGAGGTGGTCGATGCCATTGAGAGTGGCGACATGCAGCAATTGTGCGATGAGCTGGGAGATTTGCTGTTCCAGATTGTGTTTTATTCCCGCATTGCCGAGGAGCAGGGCAGGTTTACCTTCGCTGATGTGGCGGCGGCGATTACCGACAAATTGATTCGTCGCCATCCGCACGTATTTCCCGGTGGCGAGATTGCTGACGCAGGTCACAAGTCTGAAATCACCGCTGATCAGGTTGTTGTGAACTGGGAATCGATCAAGCAGGCAGAGCGTACCGCCAAGGCATTGAGAGCCGGAGGCTCAGACACCGAGCGTATCGCCAGTGTGTTGGATGATGTGCCACGCGCACTGCCCGCGCTCGAGCGAGCCCGCAAGCTGCAGAAGCGGGCCGCCAACGTTGGCTTCGATTGGAGCGAAATATCGCCGGTGCTGGCCAAGTTGAAGGAAGAAATCGCTGAATTCGAAGCGGCCATTGGAAATGAAAGCAGCGAGCGTGCGATGGAGGAGTTCGGCGATATCCTGTTTGCCGTCGTCAATCTCGCGCGGCACAGTAATATCGAGCCAGAAATGGCGCTGCGCGGAGCGAATCAGCGCTTCGAAAACAGGTTCCGCTGGATAGAAAGGGAGCTCTATGCCCGTGGCAAGCCACTGGAAGAGACCGGGCTCAGCGAGTTGGATAACCTATGGGAAGCCGCAAAGCTTTCTGGGTTATGATAGTTGTTGGTTAGATAAACAGAGGCAGGAAACACATGCGAATTATACTTTTGGGGGCACCAGGCGCAGGGAAAGGGACTCAGGCGCAATTTATAACGGAGAAGCTGGGAATTCCCCAGATTTCAACAGGTGATATGTTGCGAGCCGCGGTGAAGGCGCAATCACCACTAGGGCTGCAGGTTGGGCAGGTCATGGCTTCGGGAGGTCTGGTCACTGATGAGATTATCATCGCTCTGGTGAAAGAGCGCATTCAGCAGCCAGACTGCAAGTCGGGTTTCCTGTTCGATGGATTTCCGCGCACAATTCCGCAGGCTCAGGCGATGGTGGATGCGGGAGTTGCGATTGATGTGGTACTCGAAATTGACGTCCCCGATGATGAGATTGTGAAGCGATTGAGTGGCAGACGCGTGCATCCGGGATCTGGACGTGTGTATCATGTCGACTTCAATCCTCCGAGAGTTGCCAACAAGGATGACGAGACTGGCGAAGAGTTGGTGCAGCGCGAGGATGATCATGAAGATACTGTGCGCAAGCGCCTCGCAGTCTATCATGACCAGACTGAACCGCTTGTGAAATTCTACACAGAGATCGCGCAATCCGGGGCGGCGGTGCGTGTACTGAAGGTCAATGGCGTTGCCGCGGTAGACAAAATCAAACAGGACATTGCAGCGGCGCTGAGTTAAGCGCTGCGAATTCACACCTCACAAGCCCGACATTCGTTCGGGCTTTTTTTTTGCGCGAACACTTTTCGACGTATTTACTCGCAATTTCGTATGCGACTTGCATGTGATTCGTATCACAGTTGCAGTGAAAGATGATGTTCATACTCCAGCTTCAATGCGCGAGAATGCACAGTTGAAAAAATTCGAGAAGCGATGTTGGCAAACATATTGCACATTTCGAAATGAAAAGTCTGCAATGATGTGCTCAAAAATTAATCAGCTTTTCTTAAAGTTTTCTATTCAACAAGCGAAATATAGTTTTGATACCCTCTAGATTTGGTTTTTAGTTGTAGATATTTTTGTATGGACTGATTAATTCAGAATTTCAATTAATCAGTGAAATATCCGCTTTACTGTAAGCCAGATAATTTTTGTGATATGTTGCCGGCTAGCAGTGGGTACAAATTGTTGAACTTAAGCGGACACGATTCATTACCTAGGAGAGACAAGAGTATGGCTAAAGTTAAAGCAAAGAAGAGAAAATCTGCGAAGAAAAAGGCAGCATCCAAATCTGTTGCCAGCCCAGCTTTGACAAAAGCGAAAGCCGCTGTCGTCAAACTGGAAAAGCAAGCAGCCGCTACCAAGAAGAAAGTAGCCGCCGCTCGCAAGAAAGCAGCTTCCACTGCTAAAGCCGCCGCCAAAGCCAAAACTGCAGCCAGCAAGAAAGCGGCAAAATCCGCCAAGAATGCAGCGAAGAAACTAGCCGCAACTGCTGCATCAACAAATGCAAAGATCAAATCAGCAAAGGCGAAAGCCCGAGCTGCGGAATTGGCCGCCAAGGAGCAGGCCAAGAAAGCCGCCGATGCCGCCAAGGCAGAAGCTGAACTCAATAAAGCGATTAAGGCTTTCGTAGCTTCCTATAAGAAGAAGAAAGCAAAAGTCGCAGCAGCAAAAGCCGCGAAGGCTGCTCGCAAAGCGGCTGCCAAGGCACGCTTGGCTGCAAAGAAAGCCGCGCAGCGCGAAAAACTGGCTGCCAGAAAGGCTGCAGCGAAGGCCAAGGCTGCTGCCAAGAAAGCCGCGAAGAAGAAATCAGTCAAGAAGAAAACCGTGAAGAAGGCAGCAGCCAAGAAGGCGGCCCCCAAGAAAGTCGCGAAAAAGCCCGCCAAGAAGAAAGTTGCCAAGAAAAAGGTCGCTAAAAAAGCCGTCAAGAAGGTAGCGAAGAAGGCGGCGAAAAAAGCAGCTCCCAAGAAGGCCGCTAAGAAGAAAGTCGCGAAAAAGAAGGTAGCCCCCAAAAAGGCCGCCAAGAAGAAAGTCGCCAAGAAAAAGGCTGCCAAGAAGAAAGTCGTGAAAAAAGCGGCGGCCAAGAAGGCAGCACCGAAAAAAGTCGCCAAGAAAAAGGTTGCCAAGAAGAAAGTAGCCAAGAAAAAGGTAGCCAAGAAGAAAGCGGCTCCCAAGAAGGCTGCCAAGAAAAAGGTAGCGAAGAAGAAAGCCGCCCCTAAAAAGGCCGCGAAGAAGAAGGTAGCCAAGAAAAAGGCTGCCAAGAAATCTGCTGCCAAGAAAGCGGCACCGAAAAAGGTCGCCAAGAAGAAAG
>JALRBQ010000004.1 GCA_023257655.1 Pseudomonadales bacterium | reverse complement strand
AAGGTAGCTTTGCAGGGTACTTTTTCAGATTACCTTTGCAGATTACCTTTGCAGATTACCTTTTCATGTTCATGTTCATGTTCATGTTCATGCTCATGTTATCGGCTTTTGTCTGACAGATGTCGCTCTTGAATGCCGTTCAATGCGAGATACCTGTCTTCTACTTCTTCCAGATATTCCAGAATCACCTCGCGAGCGCAATACTGTACGGTACGTCCTGTCGTCAGTGATAAAGATGTCAGGCGCTTTTCTATGTCTTCAGGTAAGTCGAGGATTAACATACGAGGCTCCGCGAAACGCTTTGCTTATTATTAAGTTGCTGATTATTGGTTTTCTTTTAATTGGGTATCTTGTTATTCGATTTCTTGCATTTTTTACATTTCGTATTCTTGCTTTCCATTTTCCTGTTATGGGTTTTCTTACGAACGGTGATATCCGCCTCACGCACTGACAACTGCTGATGATCAACGCTCGTGATGTTTAGTACTCGTTATGTTAAGTCCCAGTTATGCAATGCACTTCTGATGCTGAATACCTCTGATATTGAATACCTCTGATGTTGAGTATCCGTGTTGTAAGGTGCCCGTGTTTTACAGGGCGCCCTGGGTTTTATGTGCCTGTGATAATTACCTTGCGGACATCAGGAAGAATGGCAGGAGCGCGATTACGTCCGTGTGAATCGCGCCAGCATCCTTGCTAAAGTGAAATATAGGAAAGTCTCCGGGCAAATGCCAAGTTACCCGAAATTTACGCGAGGTTGACGCAACGTCAAAAGCTGTGAGCGGCAATCAGGCTCAGTTGAGCACGTGGTATCCACGGCCCACGAGGCAATTCCTGATTACGCGCTCCCGCTCGTTCAGACCATCACCAACTCCGCGTGCACCACCACCGACAGCGCCAACGCCAGCGCCTCGTTGCGCAACCCGTCCATTGCCAACAATGGTGCCGAAGACGCTCCCAACCACGGCCCCTTTCACCGCACCCGTTGCTGCCTTACGCGCAATTTCTACCTCGTCAGCATAGGCTTGGCATTCAGACAGGTCGCGATCGTACTGCGTCATATTGACTCCCTTGGTATCTATGATGGGATTGCTCCCAGTTAACTCTTCGACACCTTTGCAGCCAGCGAGCACTGCCAACAGGGCGGTGAATAAAATCGAGACTCTCATAAGCTACTCCTGTACATCGCACTCTGACTAGAACGCGGAATGCACCCGATGGTTTACACGTGCGGAACAGTAGCAGGGTCAAACTGAACTGAAATTGAATAACACGGGAAGGGACTTACAGCTCAGGCCTGGATTTGCGATTCAGGCCTGGGTTGGATGCGGTCAGATAAAACAAAATAGAGGAGAAACAGGGCGATAAAACCCAGAAACATGACTGATTCGTTAACCGCATAGTAGATGCCAAGCAATCCAATGCCGCCCAACGAAACCGCACTCAAGATCAGAATCAAGACGACCTGTTCGACCTTGAATCCTCGTCGCAGCAGATTGTGATGCAAGTGATCTGTGCCGGGCTTGAACGGGGAGTGACCGCGGAGAGGACGCTTGATCAGAAGGTTCACCGTATCAAACAGGGGAATCGCGAGGAACCAGAGGGCATGCACCGGAGCGAAACTGGCGGTTTCACCCTGCGATCCATCGATCAATAGCCAGGCGAGCATGAACCCCAACATGGTGCTGCCTGCGTCTCCCAGATAGACCAGCGCTTTGCGGTTCCATGGGCGACGAAAATTCATCGACAAGAAGGCCGTGATCGAGCAGGCAAGCAGCACGATGAAATTGGCAGTATGTGTGTCGCCGTTGGCGATACTAAGGAACGCGACAAATCCCAGGGCGACGATGACGAGACCGCCAGAGAGGCCATCAATACCGTCTGCCATATTGATGGCGTTAATCACACCAACGGTGGCAAACACGGTAAACGGGATTGCCAGTGCACCCAGTTGAATTGATCCTGTGAAAGACAAATCTTCCAATGTGCCCAGCTGAATGCCAGCGACCAGCGCCATGACGAGCGCTATGAGGGCATGCCCCAACATGCGGACGTTTGGGGGAAGATCTTTTGCATCATCAATAGTGCCGATAAAAAGCACCAGCGCCGACAGACTCAGGAACGGGCCAAACTCACGCAACACACCCGGGATAAAAATCGATGAAACCAGTACGCCGAGGAAGATGCCAAGGCCCCCGACCAGAGGTGTGGCCTCCAGATGGGTCTTTCGGCCCCCAGGGATATCAATCAACCCGACTTTGATCGCAACAGGCTTAAGTGCCAGCAGACTGGCTCCAGTGGCACAGAACGTCAGGAATAAGTAGAGGATGTTCATGGGGGTGGTGAGGGTTGAACTCTGCGGAAGCTCGATCCAACGGCTCCCGCAGAATCCTCGCTCGACTCCTACTGGAGACCGTAGACGATTTGTTTGCCCGTTGACGTGATGACTTCGTAGTCAGTCATTCCATCTCCATTCGCATCGACGGCGCGATAGGCCACACCGGCACTATCTCCATAGACCGAGAGGAATGTGGAATCGTCTGCTGTCAGCGGCAGTACAAAGTAATCCGGTCGGAATTTCGCCCCAGCGATTGTCATGATGCCTGTAGAGCGATCTGTGGTCATCTGATAGCTATATGAACCAATCGACTGGAAGAACAGACTGTTGGCAATCGCAGGCAGGATATTCTGTCTGGATCCATCAGCGTTGGTTACGACATAGCTGTAATCGCCGTCAGTGGGGCTACCCGCTGGATATTCGAAGGCTACTGAGCCGCTGGTACCTGTAGCAACGGAATCGCTGGAGAACGTTCCACTGAAAACCGCTGCAGAAGAAGTGTCGGTCAGGCTGATCGCGCCATTATCGCGCAGGATGCTGGTGAACACACCGGCACCTACGGAATTGACCGCAGCCACGAACGCCAGCGAATCCACAGAACTGCTTACCAGAGTGATAACTACATCATCCGTAATGATGATAAGTGAGCCGTCAGCTGCAACGTGTGTGCCCTTTGGAAGCGCGGCATAGGCAACATCGATCGAACCCACCAGCGCGACATAATGCTTACCATCGACAGTGTAATTTACGACTGAAGTAGCTTCATCGACGCTCAGATCCGAGGCACCAAGTGCTGTTTGCAGAATGCTGGAGACAGTTTCCGAGCCTGCGCTGGTTTCGATAGTCAGTTTGGCCGGATTACTGAAGCCAGTCAGTTCCTGCGCCACTTCCAAGGCTTGACTGGCTGGCATGCCAGCGGCAACCAGTGCAGCCTGGGCGGTGGCCACATTTACTACCAGACCACTACTGATTTCAATAGAGGTGTAACTCATGATGCGTTCCAACAAGGAAACATAGACACGAGTTTTATTCTGTGTATCGAGGTTGCTCGCGTAGGGGAAGTTGTATCCAAGTTGCTTCGAAACTGGACCTAACAGAATCTCGAGGGCCGAACTGGATACATTGCGAACGTCACCAAGCAATGCCTAGGTCGGTGTAATCCCGGGCAGAGTGAGTGAGTTGTTTATGGCGTATTCAATCTGCCGCACAATGGCATTCACATCTGTAATTGCAGTTTCAGCGGTAATGGCATTTGCAAGGAATGAGAGGCTCAGCGAGGTTTTCAACTTAGCCAGGATGTCGGCAGTTGTTCCAACCGTTGTGGTCAGGACTTCTTTGACCTTGGTGACTTGTGCCGGTGTCAGTGTTGTGCCAGTGAGACTGCCGATCAAGCGCGCCGTGTTATTGACGTTTTGAGTGGTCGCGGCGACTGTTTGTTCCGTATCAGCATTCTGGGTCTGCTGTACTGTCAGTACGGCATTTGTAGCTGTTTGCTGGGTTAGAACAACCTCCAGCATATCGAGTGCCGCCGTTTTTAGCGTTTCTTGCGCCGCAAGAACCTCCTCAGACGGGGTGCCGCCGGGATTAGCGAGACTCTCTTCAAAATCTTTTCGAGCTTTTTCCAACGAAACGGAAATGTTAGCCACGTCGGTTGCAGTTTCGACGATCTTGGTTGAGAGCACTGTTGCCACTTCCTTAATCACCTCGGGAGTAAGAGGCGCAGTCGGAGTAGTAAGTTTGATGATTTCCTGATCGACGATGGCTTTGGTTTCCAGTTTTTTGGTCTCAACCGTAGTAGTTGCCACCGTAGTTGTAATTACCGTGCCCTGAACGTTCGACTGACTGCCTGTTGAGCCGCCTTGCGTCGCACCGCTACTGGACGAACTGCTGGACGAGCTGCCTCCTGAGGATGAACTGCCGGAAGAAGACGTGGTGCCACCGGAAGAGGAGCTGGTGGATGACGACGTGCTTCCGCCTGATGAGGAGCTACTGCTGGAAGAAGAGCTGCTTCCAGAAGTCGACGTGCTACCGGAAGAAGTGCTGCTACCAGAGCTGGAGGTGCTGCCAGAAGAGGTGCTGCTACCTGAGCTGGAAGTGCTGCCAGAGGAAGTGCTGCTACCGGAGGAGGAAGTGCTTCCAGATGAGGTGCTGCTACCAGAAGTAGACGAGCTGCCTGAAGAAGTGCTGCTACCGGAAGTCGAAGTGCTGCCACTGGAAGAAGAGCTGCTCGAAGAAGAGCTGCTGAAATTTCAGAAAGACATCAAGGCTTTTCGTAATGCCGTAGTGCAAATCCAGTCGGGTGCCGGACAAATCCCCAGTATCACCTATGAGTCTGGAATTGTTGGCTATCAGGTCATCCCGGTAATTCAGAAAATCGATAGTGTCATTGACGGCGAGCCCAGCCAGGCCGATTTCGATTTCACCACGTGTCGTCGTGTACGCCGACGTATTGCCCGCATTGATCCAGCCGAGCGGCGTGTCGGCCAGAGGCCGGGGCGAAGTCGCGACCGCGAGTAATGTAAGTGCGCCCAACGCTCTTCGCGCATGTGGAAATAATTCAAGTAAAATCAAAGTCTAACACCGCACCGGAAAAGACGCCTAATTTGGACGAGCGACAGCGACGTGTCAATGCAAAAGTCAAAAATTCCGCGACCGATTCCGTTTCGGAACACCGGTTGAAACCGGTTCAGGTCGGGTAGCGAATTTTCCCTCTCGCGGCGTTTTCTGGTGTCATTAAAGACGCATTTCGGCTAGACTCCTGCGGGTAAAGAATACTGGCTGGGCTTGCAGCGCAACAACTTCCGGGCACCTTCTGATTTGGTGTCTATGGTTAGCCTCATCGTTCGGTTTCAAACAGAAAAACAGGTCTTTCCCCAGAGTCATTCATGCGACTGAAATGTATTAAATTAGCCGGCTTCAAGTCCTTCGTAGATCCCACCACTATCAACTTCCCTTCCAATTTGTGTTCCGTTGTCGGACCGAATGGCTGCGGCAAATCCAATGTTATCGATGCGGTGCGCTGGGTGATGGGGGAAAGTTCTGCCAAAAACCTGCGCGGCGAGCAGATGACTGATGTGATCTTCAATGGCTCTGGTGGTCGCAAACCGGTGGGGCAGGCGAGTGTTGAGCTGGTTTTCGACAATTACGATCACAAACTAACGGGTGAGTACGCCAATTTCACAGAGGTGTCGATCAAGCGCAAGGTTGATCGCGATGCCCAATCCTCCTATTTCCTGAACGGAACCAAGTGCCGTCGCCGTGACATTACCGACATCTTCCTGGGGACAGGGCTCGGGGCGCGGAGTTACTCCATTATCGAGCAAGGCATGGTGTCCCGCCTGATTGAGTCGAAGCCGGAAGAACTGCGCATCTTTATCGAGGAAGCGGCGGGAATCTCGAAGTATAAGGAGCGCCGCAAGGAGACCGAGTCGCGAATCAAGCGCACCCGGGAAAATCTGGAGCGCCTGAAAGATATCCGCGATGAACTCGAACGGCAATTAGCCCATTTGCAGCGACAGTCAGTGGCGGCCGAAAAATACGGTGAATTGAAACAGCAGGAGCGAGAAACAGCGGCAAATCTTAATGCTCTGCGCTGGCGCGCCTTCGATGCCGAAATCAAGGTCAATCAGGAAGCCATTAACAAACTCGAAATTGAAATTGAAGCTGGTACGGCCGAACAGCGTGCCATTGACGCCGATGTCGAGAAACATCTCGTCGACAACGCGGAGTTGTCTGATGCCCTCGGCGAAGTGCAGGCACGGTTCTACAGTCTGGGCAATGACATCGCCCGCATCGAACAATCTATAGAGCACCATATTGAACGTGTGAATCAGCTGCGGCTGGATCTGGCGGAAACCGAGGAAGGATGGTCGCAAACGCGGCAGGAACTGGACCTCGATCTCACCCGAATCACGCAATTGGAAGCCGAATTGCACGAGGTCAGTCCGGCCCTTGAAGCTGCGCGTGCCACTGAGCTGGAGTCCAGCAGTCAACTGCAAAGTGCCGAACAGGCGCTGCAAGAGTGGCAGGTAGCCTGGGATGATTTCAATCAGCGCGCCGCCCAACCGCGCCAGGTCGCTGAAGTCGAACAGTCTCGCATCCAGCAGCTGGAAAAGATCGTCGAGCGTGGTCTGGATCGCAAGCTCAAACTGGAAGACGAACAACGCAGCCTGATGGCGAGCGAAGAAGACGCTGAGGTCACGGAAGCGGTCGAAGCGATCGAGGAACTGGAATCGGAGTTGGCCGAGTTGCAGGCTCGAAATCAGGAATTCGGACAGACCATCAGCCGAAATCGACAGGCGCTCGGTACCTGTTCTGAGGCACTCGATGCGACCCGCGGAGATCTGCAGGCAGCCAAAGGCCGTCAGGCCTCGCTGGAGGCCCTGCAGCAAGCCGCGATGGGTCAGGATAATGCCCGCTTGAACGAATGGCTCGCTGCCCATGGGTTGGCCAACAATCAACGTCTGGTGGATGGATTGCGTATCGCCGAGGGCTGGGAGCTAGCCGTGGAGTCGGTACTCGGTGATTCCCTGCAAAGCATTTGCGTTGAGGGATTCGCAAACATCGCCGAATGGCTGGCTGAATTACCGCAGGGCAAGGTGGCTCTGGTTGACGTAAGAGCCGCCAATCACAGTGCCCCGGATCATTCAGGGATTCCCTTGTCGCGATTAGCGGCCAAGGTCACAGGAGAAGGCAATATCGGCGAAGTCCTGCGGGATATTTTTGTCGCTGATAGTCTGCAGCAGGGACTTCACTACCGGCTGGAGCTCGGCCCATCAGAATCCATCATCACGCCTCAGGGCATATGGATTGGGCGCAACTGGATTCAGGTCAGTAACGTCGATGCTCAGGACTCGATTGTCACCCGACGTGGTCTAATAGCTGATTTATTTATAAAAATAAAAGAGTTAGAAGAAAAATCTAAAGTATTATTTGAAGAACAGGCTCAATTGAAGTCGGCCATTCATGAAGCAGAGGTAGCACGGGAAGCTGTGCAATCTGCGATTAGCACCAAGACCCGTACATTGGGGGATCTGAAATCCCGCGTCAGTGCGAAATTGGCCAAGAATGAAGAAATAAAGGCGCGTAAGTCGCGGGTTCAGCAGGACCTTGAGGAACTGCTGCGCCAGTTGCAGGTGGAAGAAGAAAATATCGCCGAGTCCCGTGCGCGGCTGCAGGAAGCTCTGGACAGTATGGAACAGGATGTTGGCGGGCGTGAGCGGCTGGAAGCCGATCGCGAGCAGGCACAGCAACGACTCGAACAATGCCGAGCCAAGGCCCGTAGCGACAAGGATCTTGCCCACGAACTCGCACTCAAACAGCAATCGGTCCAATCCCAGCTGCAATCGACCCGGGAAACTATGGATCGGATGGCCAGTCAGGTGCAGCGGGCCAAGGAACGAATCGAGTCGCTTACGACCCAGATTCAGCAATCAGAAACGCCGATGACGACGATGCGCACGGATCTCGAATCCTTGTTGCAACAGCGGCTGGAAGTGGAGAAGGAGCTGGGAGAAGCCAAAGCCCGCGTTGATGAAAACGAGCACACAATTCGTAGTCTTGAGCAGCAACGAAACGGCATCCAGGAGCGACTGAATGGCACGCGGGAAGCTTTGATGCAGCGCCGACTCAAGAGTGAAGGTGCTTCAGTAAAGCGGGAAGGCGTTCTGGAACAGCTGCAGGCGGCCAAATTCGATCTGGAAACGGTTCTTAATGCCCTCCCGGAAGAACTCGATGTAACCACGTGTGAAGAGCTTTTGGAGAAATTGGGCAATCGCATTCAGCGACTGGGACCCATCAATCTGGCGGCGATTGATGAATACAAGCAGCAGTCTGAACGCAAGGTTTATCTGGATCGCCAGAATGAAGATCTGGAAAAGGCTCTGGCGACCTTGCAAAACGCGATCCGCAAGATTGATAAGGAAACCCGGGCACGTTTCAAAGAGACGTTTGACAAGATCAATAACGGTCTGCAAGCGCTGTTTCCGCGGATTTTTGGTGGCGGTCACGCTTACCTTGATATGACGGGTGAGGATTTGCTGGATACGGGAGTGGCGATCATGGCACGTCCCCCAGGCAAGCGTAATAGCACCATCCATCTACTCTCGGGCGGTGAGAAAGCGATGACGGCCATCGCGCTGGTATTCTCCATCTTCCAGCTCAACCCGTCTCCTTTTTGTATGCTGGACGAAGTGGACGCGCCACTGGACGACGCCAACGTTGGCCGCTACGCTAATCTGGTGAAGGAGATGTCGAAGAACGTGCAATTCATCTTCATTACTCACAATAAAATCACCATGGAAATGGCGAATCAGTTACTCGGGGTCACCATGCATGAAGCAGGGGTGTCGCGCATCGTTGCGGTGGACATCGAGGAAGCAGCCGAACTGGCAGCTATGTAACCCGGTTACCGCGTAAAAAAACCTTGTCGTTCGACTAAAGAAAAACCGGTAACTGTAAGATAACCCTATAAATTTTCAATAATTGTGCGAGCCTCGCCGCAGGAACTTGCCAAAATCATGAACCCACGAGAACTTGTAATCCTCTGCCTCGGATTGGCCATCGTCGCCGTTGTGCTCCGGGGGCTTTATGTGGCGCTCAGAGCACGACGCGGACAATTGCGCCTTGCCATCGACAAAAATATTCCCCAGGACATCGATCTGGATGCGTTGGAACTCGCCGAACTGCCTGGTGGCGGCGCGCGTGTGGTGGCCAGGAATCTGGAAGCCGTCAATCGACAGAACAGTGCAGTGGAATCCGCGAACGCGCGAGCCGCGTCGATTGCGCTTGGGAAGAAACCTGCGGTTACAGACGCGGTTCCAGTGCTGATGGATCCGGTGGAGATCCGCGACATTGAACCAGCAGGGAGAGCCGATGAGGCCGTCGCTGAAGAAGATCCGGATGCTATTTTGTTCGACTATGCGGACGCCAATGCACGCTCAAACCCGGTTTCTGATTCTGCACGTAGCTCCGAGTCAGATTCCTCGTCGCGAACTGCTATCGACACAATGTCGCAGGTGGCTCCTGATTATGATGACGATGACTATGAAGACTATGACGAGGACGAAGAGGAATTCGACGACTACGATGATGAGTCGTTGGATGACGAGGATGATTATGACGACGATCATTCTGAAGACGATTATGATGAAGACGAAGATGATTTCGATGAGGAGTCGGAAGATCCTGACGAAGACTTCGACGACGACGATGACTACGATTCCGACCTCGACGAGATCGACGACGATGATTCCGATTACGACGAGGATCTCGATTTCGAGAATGACGAGGACCTCGATGACTTTTCGATGACTGCCGGTGAGCGCATAGGTTTCTCTGAACCATCACGCCCAAGTCAATCTGCCGCCAGTGAAGCCGTTAACGCAGATGATGAGGCAAAACCTGGGCGAACTGAAAAACAGAGACGCCCATTGTTTGCGGCTTTTGGTCGCGCGCTCAAAGCGAAAGACGTGGAACCAGAGCGCGAACCCGAAATTGCTGTCGCTCAGCCACAGCCCCAGACGCGACTTCAACCACGCCCCCAGATACAACCTCAGATACAACCCCAGGCAAAACAGAGTTCATCCAGACCAGTACCCATCACTGCTCAACAGCAGCGGCGTAATCGAACTGACGAGACTTCAGCGCCCGCCGAGACCATGCAGGTGCCCAAGAATGCGCCAGAGTATGTAGCAACTGAGCCCTCCGAGGTGGTTGTACTGAATGTAATGTCAAAGCTGGGTCGTCAGTTTGCAGGCGATGATTTGCTGCACGCGCTCATCACGTCGGGCATGAAATTTGGAGACATGAATATTTTCCATCGCCGGCTTGCAGGAGAAAGCAAAGGCCCGGTAATTTTCAGTGCGGCGAATATCCTAAATCCCGGTGTATTCGATCTCAATCGAATGCACGAGTTTACGACACTCGGTATCAGTCTGTTCCTGGCATTACCGACTCCGATAAATAATCTCGAAGCTTTCACTCAAATGCTCGACGCGGCAAGAAAGCTCGGTGATGCCCTCGATGGAGAACTGCGAGATGACAATCGCAATCTTATGACAGCGCAAACCATCGAGCATTATCGCCAACGCATTCGCGACTTCGAGTTGCGCCGCCTGAAAGCCGTCGGCACCCGAGGCTGACGCCATCCGCTCTCATGCCCGTCCCTGAGAAAATCCAGCGGGAAGTTGACTCTCTCCGCCAACAAATCGAACACCACAACCGGCTGTATCACACGCTTGATGCGCCGGAAATACCCGATGCCGACTATGACGCCCTGTTGATCCGACTCGAACAGCTCGAACAGGAGTACGGATTACAGACGCCCGATTCACCAACCCAGCGGGTTGGAGGCGCGCCTCTCACCACATTCAAGCAAGTGACGCACGCGCAACCGATGCTCTCACTCGGCAAGGCTTTCACTGCGAAAGAACTCGAGGATTTTGAAGCCAGAATCAAGAAACGCCTCGAGTCTGACACCGAAATTGGCTATAGCTGTGAGCCCAAGGTAGACGGGGTTGCCGTCAGCCTGCTCTACAGGAATGGCATCCTTGAACGAGCAGCGACGCGTGGTGACGGAGAGACGGGAGAGGATATTACTCATAACGTGCGAACGATCAGGTCAATTCCATTGAAACTCATCGGTGATCGCGTTCCGGATCTCATCGAAGTACGAGGGGAGATCTTCCTCGGAAAGCGAGGTTTCGCTACCGTCAATTCTCGAGCCGCCAGCGAGGGCACGAAACAATTTGTGAATCCGCGTAACACAGCTGCCGGCGCGGTGCGACAATTGAACGCCAGGTTAACCGCGCAATTGCCTCTTGAAATGTATTGCTACAGCGTCGGCGTGATAGAGGGTGGCAAGATTGCATCGAGGCTGAGTGAGGTTTTTGAAGAGCTAAAGAGTTGGGGCTTGCCCGTCAACCCGGAACGTGCACTGTGCAAAGGAATACAGGCATGTCTGGCCTACTGCGAATCGCTGCTTGCCAAACGCGATGCACTGGATTTTGAAATCGACGGTGCCGTAATTAAAGTTGACGACTTGTTATTGCAGAAGCAGTTGGGAAGCAATGCCAGAACGCCGCGTTGGGCATTGGCATACAAATTCCCGGCTGAAGAAAAATCGACCGAAGTGCTTGACGTTGAGTTTCAGGTTGGGCGCACTGGTACAATTACTCCCGTTGCGCGCTTGCAACCTGTTTTTGTTGGTGGGGTAACAATCAGCAACACAACCCTGCATAACATGGATGAAATTGCGCGATTGGGATTGCGTATCGGGGATACGGTGATCGTGCGCCGGGCTGGTGATGTTATTCCCAAAATCGTGAAAGTCATTCGGGCAGTTACGGAAACATCGAAAACCAGGCGAAAGTCGATCAAGGTACCGGCAACTTGCCCCGCCTGCGGATCACCTGTTGAGCGCGATGGCGAAGTACTTTATCGCTGCAGCGCCGGTATCATTTGTCCCGCGCAGCGCAAGGAATCCATAAAACATTTCGCCTCGCGTTCCGCGCTCGATATTGAAGGACTCGGCGACAAACTGGTGGATCAACTGGTCGATAACGGTCTGATTTCCAATGTCGCGGACATCTTCAACCTGAATGCCGAACAGTTGGCAGGCCTCGACCGCATGGGAGCAAAATCAGCGACCAAGCTGGTTGCTGCCATCAACAAGAGCAAGCAGACGACGCTGCCCCGATTTCTCTACGCGCTTGGCATACGCGAAGTGGGCGAAGCCACGGCGCTCGCCCTTGCTACACACTTTGGTGAGATCGAAAAGCTCCTGTTGGCTTCGACGGAGGCACTGGAGGCTGTCCCCGATATTGGCCCTGTAGTTGCGCAGCACATCCAGACTTTTTTCAGCAACAAGTCGAATCTGGCTCTCATCCGGCAGCTTCAACAAGCAGGGTTGTCCTGGCCAATCCTGGAGGTGACCGCAACGACGAAGCCGTTGGCAGATTCAACTTTTGTGCTTACCGGTACCTTGGAGACGATGGATCGCAACGCCGCGAAGCAGCAGCTCATTGCATTCGGTGCCAAGGTTGCCGGTAGCGTGTCGAAGAAGACCAGTTGTGTTGTAGCGGGTCCAGGGGCAGGGTCGAAACTGGACAAAGCGATTGAACTCGGAATCAAGGTAATCGATGAGGCGGAATTTACGGCTCTGTTGGAATCGCTCTCGGAAGCTGCAGGCAAGTAGGCAAACTTTTCCGCGAAGTTCAGAGTCAAATTGGTAGTCACGACGAACGCCCTGGGGAATTATGAGCAGTTCGAGTTACATTCTGCGTCTGAACAGGTTGGGATTACCGGTATTTTTGCTGCTGGTCCTTGGGGCGTGCGCAAGTTCACCTCCACGCAATACCGCCAACGCCTGCGATATTTTCCAGGAGCGCCGGGGTTGGTATAAAGATGCGGCCAGATCGGAGCGTCGCTGGGGCATTCCGATTGGCGTCAATCTCGCGTTCATCTATCAAGAGTCTTCGTTTCAGGCGCGCGTAAAACCCGCTCGTTCTCGCTTTCTCTGGATATTTCCTGGTCCCCGGCCTTCGTCGGCCTACGGTTATGCCCAGGCTCTGGACAGTACCTGGGCAGAATATGTGCAAGCCTCAGGCAACAAAGGTGCGTCAAGAGCTGATTTTGGCGACGCGATCGACTTTATTGCCTGGTATAACGCGGGCTCAGTCAGGCAGAGCCGCATCGATCGAAATGACGCCCGCGATCTGTACTTTGCCTATCACGAAGGCAATGGCGGTTATCAACGCGGCACACATCGAAGTAAAGAGTGGTTGCTGAGCGCTGCTGGCCGCGTGCAGTCCAATGCCGACCGATTTACACTGCAGCTCGATCAATGCCGTCGGGAACTCGACAAGAACTGGTTGCAAAGATTGTTATTCTGATTCGCATTCTTCGGTCGAATTAATCCTGGAAAAATACAGAGAGATTGCCAATGAGTTGGTGGGGAAAAGTTGTCGGTGGTGCATTTGGATTCATGATGGGCGGACCCCTGGGCGCTCTCATGGGGGCGGCGCTGGGCAATTACTTTGATGGCGGCTTGGACAATTCGCTGAGTCTGGGCAATACCGAACGAGTCCAGTCTGTTTTCTTCTCGACCACATTCACGGTGATGGGTTATCTGGCCAAAGCTGATGGTCGCGTGACTCCGCATGAAATCCAACTCGCTGAGCGGGTTATGCAGCAGATGCAATTGAGCGCCCAGCAAAGGCAAGTAGCCATGCAACTCTTCAATGAGGGCAAGAAGTCGGGCTTTCCCCTGGATGAAGTATTGGAACAGTTCAAGCGCGAAATGTTTCGCCGCCACAGTCTCATTCAGATGTTTCTGGAAATCGTTATCGCCACTGCGCTTGCCGATGGAAATCTGGATTCGACGGAGCAGCGTCTCATTCAACACATCGCTACTGAACTTGGATATTCCAAGGGTCAGTTTGACGATTTGTTCAGCCGTTTGTCGGGGCAGGCGCAATTTTCGAGCCCGCAGTCGCAGCAGCAACGCCTCGAAGCCGCCTATGAATTGCTGGGAGTCGACAGCAGCATCAGCGACGCCGACCTGAAGAAAGCCTATCGACGACTGATGAATCAGCATCATCCCGACAAACTGGTCGCTAAGGGCCTGCCTGAAGAAATGATGGAGATTGCAACTGCGAAAACGCGTGATATCAAAGCCGCGTACGAACTCATCAAGTCGCAGCGGCAGTGAGTCTGCTAGCGGAAGGTGTGATTGATGTCCGCCAGGGCTTCATTACCGGGGCACAATTCATGGCTGCCCAGTGTATTGAAAGGCTTGTCCACAGTGTCCTGTAATTCGTGCAAATCAGAAGTGGACTGATTTATATACAGCAGTCCAGTGGCAATCTTGCCCTGTTTCTTCGAAGCGTTGATGTGATGCAGGGCATTTTCCCGGTCATAAGGATCGTATTTGTTGCTCGTCTTGTGCAGATGAATGACCGAACCATCATGTAGTGTGATCTCTTTGACCTTGCCCGGGGCATAGCTTGTAGTAATTTCCTTGCGCATCGGCACGAAGCCCACCGCACTCAGCGCTATATAATTTTCCCAGGTATTCTTGTAGCCATGCGTTGAGGCATCGGTGTTATTAAACGTCACACAAGGCGAAATAATATCGATGAATGCAAATCCTTTGTGGCTCAGCCCGGCCTGCAATAGCGGAACGAGTTGCTTCTTGTCTCCCGAGAAACTGCGAGCAACAAAGCTTGCACCAAGTTCAATGGCAAGCGTTGCCATGTCGATGCTGTCGTACTGACTCTCTTCACCGGATTTGGTCTTCGAGCCGAGATCCGCAGTCGCTGATAATTGCCCCTTGGTCAATCCATACGTCCCATTATTGGCGACGATGTAGAGCATGTTAATGCGTCGACGCACGATGTGGCAGAACTGCCCCAGTCCGATTGAGGCACTGTCGCCGTCGCCGGAAATGCCCACGTAATACAATTCCTTATTGGCGAGATTAGCCCCGGTGGCGACGGAAGGCATGCGTCCATGTACGGAGTTGAAGCCGTGAGCCTTGCTGAGGAAGTAGGCAGGAATTTTGGATGAACAGCCGATGCCCGATATTTTTGCGACACGGTGCGGCTCGAGTGACATCTCGGCAGCAGCCTGTATGATTGCCGCGCTGATGGAATCGTGGCCACAGCCGCCACATAATGTAGTCAGAGACCCTTCATAGTCGCGCCGGGTCAAGCCAAGTTCATTCGTCTGTAATCCAGGGTGTTTGAATTTCGGTTTGGTGATGTAGCTCATTGTTGTAGTTCTCTCGTGCGCCGACTCAGGCCGAGACGTCCCCGGAGCTTTCCAGACCAGGCAGGGATTGTAATATCGCTGCCTCGATGGTTTGTGCTGTGATCAGGACGCCGTTGTAATTCAGAATGGATTGCATGCGCTCGGCATTGATATCGAGTTCAATTTTCAACAGGCTCTTTAACTGTGCATCTCTATTCTGCTCGATGACAAAAACCCGTTCATGTTGATTGATAAAGTCCCGGACGCCGTCATGAAATGGGAAAGCGCGTATACGCATAGTATTCAGGACAATACCTTTTTTGGCCAGGCTGTCCAGAACTTCCTGGATAGCGCTGGTCGTTGTTCCGAGATAGACCAGCCCGAAGGAGTGGTTCTCCTTAAGAGCGATTTCGGGTTTGGGTAAATAATTAACTGCTGTGCGGAATTTCAATGCCAGTCGATACATCACTTCGGCATAGACATTGCCGTCTTCTGTGTAGGCCGCGTAGGCGTCGTGAGAACTACCGCGGGTAAAATAACTGCCCTTGTCGGGATGAGTGCCGGGATAGGTGCGGTAGGGAATGCCATCGCCATCGGTATCCAGGTAGCGTCCGAAACGTTTGATTTCTTCCAACTGCTTGCCGGAGAGAACCTTGCCGCGATCATACTCACGCTTGTCATTCCACTGCAGAGGATCGCAAATCTGTTCATTCATCCCCAACTCGAGATCGCTCATTACAATCACCGGAGTTTGAAGTCGATCGGCGATATCAAACGCATCGGCCGCAAAATCGAAGCACTCTTTGGGGGTGGAAGGGAACAGGAGTACGTGTTTTGTATCGCCGTGTGATGCATAGGCACAGGCAAGCAGATCGCCCTGCTGTGTGCGTGTCGGCATCCCTGTCGAAGGTCCCACGCGTTGTATGTTGAAAAGGACTACGGGAACTTCAGAAAAATAGGCCAGCCCAAGAAACTCCTGCATTAAGGAGACTCCAGGCCCGCTGGAGGCTGTAAAGGCGCGAGCCCCGTTCCAGCCAGCGCCGATCGCAATACCGATGGCAGCAAGTTCGTCTTCCGCTTGCACAATTGCAAATTTTTTCTTGCCACTGCCCGGATCGATACGCAATCGGTTGCAATAGGTACTGAAGGCATCGACGACAGATGTTGATGGGGTTAGTGGATACCAGGAAGCGACCGTTGCGCCACCATACACGCATCCGAGTCCTACGGCAGTATTGCCATCAATCAGGATCTTGCCAGTGGTCTTGTTGCTGGCTTTTAGCGTCAGGTTCAGCGGACAATTGAAGTTGTCGCTCGCATACTGATGACCTAATTCCAGAGCGTGAATATTGGGTAGAATGAGGCGCTCTTTACCCCGGAACTGATCACTGACCATATCGGTCAACACCTTGAAGTCGATTTCGAGGAACGCAGCCAACGCTCCCACATAGACTATATTCTTGAAGAGTTGTCGCTGATTGGGTTTGTCATACTCTCGCAGACAGATGTCTTTGAGGGGAATCGGTAAATAATTGATATCGTCCCGGATCAATTCGGTTGGCAAGGACTTGGAAGAGTCGTACAGGACATAGCCGCCAGGTACCACAGATTCAATATCGCTTTTAATGGTTTGCTCATTCATCGCGACCATCAGGTCGACACCTTCGCGTCGTCCCAGATAGCCGGCTTCGCTGATGCGAACCTCATACCAGGTTGGCAAGCCCTGGATATTGGAAGGGAAGATGTTGTGCGGACTTACCGGGATGCCCATGCGGAAAACCGCTTTTGCGAACATATTGTTGGCGCTCGCCGAGCCAGATCCATTGACGTTTGCAAATTTGACCACGAAATCGTTGACCTTCGTGATCGTACGAACTTTTGACGATTGAATTATTTTTGGCATGCGTGAACAGCTTTAGCAGTATTGAACAGGTATTTGCGCATATCCCATGCGGCAGTCGGGCAACGCTCGGCGCACAGACCGCAGTGCAGACATAAGTCTTCATTCTTGGCCATCACACGACCGGTTTTCAGCACATCGGATACATAAAGATCCTGCGAGAGGTTTTCCGCCGGTGCCAGCAGGCGTGTACGTAAATCTGCCTCTTCGCCATTTGTGGTAAATGAAATGCAATCGGTAGGACAAATATCGACACAGGCATCGCATTCGATACACAGCTTGTCAGTAAAGACTGTTTGCACATCGCAATTCAGGCAGCGTAAGGTTTCCTTGTGTGCCAATTGCGCATCAAAACCGAGTTCAACTTCCATATTGAGGTCATGCAACGTTAATTCCTTGCTGGCGTGAGGAACAGCATATCGCACGTCGTTACTGATATTGTTGTCATAGGACCATTGATGGATGCCCATTTTCTGGCTATCCAGACTGGTGAGCGGAGCGGGGCGTTGTTTGACATCCTGCTTGCTGCACAGCAGGTGAATGGAAACGGCGGCTTCGTGTCCATGAGCAACGGCCGTGATGATATTGTCCGGTCCCAGTGCGGCGTCACCACCAAAGAAGACGTGCGGGTTCGTCGACTGGAAAGTGGCTTTATCGAGGACTGGCAACTCCCATTTGTCGAACTCAATGCCAATATCGCGTTCGATCCAGGGGAAGCTGTTTTCCTGACCAATCGCACACAAGACATCATCACAGGGAATAATCACTGGATCATCTCCGGTAGGTACGAGCTGCCTGCGTCCATCACTGTCAATTTCCTTGCGTACCTTCTCGAATTCCATCCCGACCAATTTGTCATTCTCTACGAGATAACGCTTGGGAACATGCAGGTTGAGTATGGGGATGTCCTCTGCCATCGCGTCTTCAATTTCCCATGGTGAGGCTTTCATTTCTTCGAAACCGCTGCGGACAACCACACTTACCTGTTCGCCTCCGAGGCGTTTCGACGTGCGGCAACAATCCATTGCAGTATTACCGCCACCCAGCACGATAACGCGTTTGCCGATGTTGGATACATGCTCAAAGGCAACGCTGGCGAGCCATTCAATTCCCGTGTGGATATTGGATTTTGCCTGTTCGTAGCCAGGCAGTTCGAGATGCTTGCCAAGTGGGGCACCGGTGCCGACGAAGATGGCATCAAAGCCCTCCTGTAGCAGCGCCTTCATGCTGGTAATCTCCTCACCGAACCGACAGGTGACACCGAGATCCAGAATATAGTTCAGTTCTTCTTCAAGCACTGTTTTGGGTAAGCGAAAACGGGGTATTTGTGTGCGCATGGCGCCACCGCCCACCTGATCCCGTTCGAAGAGAACAACTTCATAACCAAGGGGCATCAGGTCGCGAGCAACTGTCAGGGACGCGGGACCGGCGCCGATCAATGCGACGCGTTTGCCATTCTTCTTCTTCGGAATCTGCGGCAGTCTGTCCTTTATGTCAGACTTGAAATCGGCCGCCACCCGCTTCAGGCGACAGATCGCTACGGGCTTCTCTTCAACACGAACGCGTCGGCAGGCCGGTTCACAGGGACGATCACAAGTGCGACCGAGAATGCCGGGGAACACATTCGAGTTCCAATTGACCATATAGGCATCGGTATAACGCTTCTCGGTAATAAGGCGAATGTATTCTGGTACCGGGGTATGGGCCGGGCAAGCCCACTGACAGTCGACTACCTTGTGGAAGTAGTTCGGATCGGCGATGTTGGTTGGCTTCATTCTCTCTACTGCCGCTGGTCGCATCTTGAGTGCGCTGTTTATGGAGCTATCGAATCTGGCGGAACCCGCCAAGTATAGGCAAAAGGACCTGCCTTGTAATCAGCTTATGACAGCTGTCGCTCGCGTGGTGATTCATATAATTTGTGATAGATGCGAACTCCAGCTATGAAATTCAGGGTCTGGACTGCCCGTTCGAGTTGGCTGATTAACAGGGGAGAGACCTCAGCCCGAAAAATCGTCAATTCTATCTCGATGCCGTGCTCCAGATAGTGCAAGTCCATACGTTCTACATCGTCATCCTTGAGCAAATCTTGCCACTGGAGACGGATCAGGGCCATGACTTCGCTGCGTTCGGGAAAATGTTGTGCAGGTCTGGCCGCTGGGTCTAGCTCATCGTGGTTGTGAGGATCGATATGGACAATCACATCGCCAATATCGCTGAACTTGCCACGCAGGGTGCGACTCACAATTTCGCCCAGTTGGTGTCCCTCGGAAACCGAAATTCGCGCATCAACCAGAATGCGCACTTCCAGAATCATCTTGCCACCCGAGAGTCGGCTGCGCAGGCTGGTAACGCCTCGAATGCCATCGATACCGAGGACACAGGCGCGCAGTTGTTGTTGCCGTTCATCGGAAACAGCCGTATCGACCAATTCCTTGAGGCTGTCCGCGCACAATTCCCAGCCTATTTTGGCAATAATGAGCGCGACGAAGATAGCCGCCACGGTGTCCATCCAGACCATTCCCTGTTGAGCGCCGATCAAGCCGATGAGCACGGCAATCGATGAAATCGCATCGGAGCGGCTATGCCAGGCATTGGCTTTCAACAGGCTGGAATTGAGTCGCCGCGCGACCCGAATGGTGTACTGGTAGATCCATTCCTTGCTCGCAATCGATATCAGGGCGAGGGCGATGCCTCCTAACGCAGGAACGGGCAGCAGGCTGATATCCCGCAGGCGCTGATAACTGTCATAGAGCAGAATCCCCGCGCTTGTGAAGAACACCATGCCCATCGCGATGGTGCCGAGGGTTTCGAAGCGGCCGTGCCCATAGGGATGCTCCGCATCGGCATCGGCGTGTGCATAACGGGCGACAATGAGGACGAACACGTCGGTAGCGGCATCAGTGAGTGAGTGAATGCCATCGGTAATCAAGGCGAAGGAGTTAGTGAGAACACCGCCGAGGATCTTAGCCGCCCCCAGAATGATATCGATCACCATACCGACGAGAGTGACGCGTATTGCTTCCTGTTTCGCGGAATCTGGGATCATTTACCTTGGATTTGGATGAGGAACACCGGAGCAGCCATGACTGCGAACTGAGTCGGATGGAAAAGGCTAACTACTTGATAAGGTTGAAGAAATTGAGCAGAAAAAAAGCCCAACGACCAGAGGTTGTTGGGCTTAATATACTATCAAGGGAGAGATAAATGAAACAAAACCCACAATTTTGTGTGACATCTACCTACACTTACTCAGACTGTGCCGCTCTGCGAAAGTTCCAACTCTGTTAAAAATTATTTTTCCTGGTTGCGAGCATAGAAGAAAGCACTCTAAAAAAAATCAATAACTAATTGAATAAATTAAATATTAATTATTTCAATACCTGAAATTGTAGTCTTTTCCAGGGTCTCCTGGCTGGCGATGATGCCGATACTCGCTGAGGCGGGGTCGAAATAACGCTCGGTAACGGCGCGCAGATCCGCCAGAGTTGTCTCCAGTACCCGTCGCCGAAATGCCATGCGACTCTCGAGTGTGCGGCCAAACAGGTGGTTATAGAAAGCCTGCTTGGCTTCACCGGCCGGAGAGGAAGGTTTATCCATGGTAGCGATTACGCCAAGAATTGCCTCCTCAATCTGATTGTCCTTGTGTGTTCCCGTCATTACCCAATCCAGCGACCGGTCGAAGTCTTCCAATGTCGCTTCCAATCGTGGATCCCGATAGGAGAAGAAACGGAAAGACGCAGAATTACCATCCTGATTGGATCCCGCCCCATAAGCACCACCTTGTTCGCGGATCGCCCGGTGCAGATAACCGTTGCGGAGAAAGCCGGCGAGCACGTGTAATACAGCATTGTCTTCGTGACCGGAGGGAGCTGTGGCGTAAGCCTTGGCGCAAAAATTCACTTGAGTCGAGGTAGTCCAGCCCTGACAGACGCGTTCACGGATTTGTGGTAGATGCAGGCGGGCAGGTTCGGCCTGTACGTGTCTGTTATTGCCCCAAAAGCGATCCAGGTCATCCAGCGTGCGATCCTTGAAGGGCTCCTCTGCGACGATAAGGAACTGTTTGTCGCTCGCCATAATCTTTGCATGCAACGACTCGAATTGTTCGAGCATGGCTGCAGAACCGCCGGCGACCATCTGGTCGCGCCAGGCTTTCAGGCGGCCAATGCCCTCAAGCCCGCCGAAGCGATGAGCGAGTTGGGCGGTAGGACTCATGCGCGAAGAGGCCAGATTCATGGCGAGACTGTGACCATTGCCGGTAATGCTGTTCTCTTTGCGCGCACACATCTGTTCAATCAACTCCTGCAGACGCTGGGACTCATCAAACCGTACCGCGTGGCAGGTTTCGTGCAGCAGCTCAGTCATCGCGTGGTGATTGTCTGCCAGTGATTTGGAGGAAAAGGTGAGTGTTGCATGGGTTTTCTGCACGTCGTTAAGAGTGCTGCGAATGCTGCTGAAACAGGATAAGCCACCGCTAATGCGCGCCTGCCAGGTTTGTACTTCTGAATAATCTCTGTTTCCAACACCAAGTTCAGTAAGGCAACTCGTGTACAGGGGCAGTACATCCAGCAACTCCTGTTCGAGAGCCGGCAAGCCCATCACTAGCTGCTGATAGCACAGTCCGTTTGTGCCTTGGGCATAGAAGGAAACGGGCATGCGGGCTCGCTTGAGCTGTAGATCAATTCGCTCGGGTTCCGCGAGTTTCTCCGGGACATCGTCCAGACCGACCTTGGGCAAAATCTCCGGACTGTCGATCTGCGCCTGACGGGCATTCAGCTGTCGCGTCCTCTTGACGATCTCGGCCTTGTCTTCTGCCGACAGGCTGCGATTGATAGCGGCCAGTTGCTGAATTTCTGCCTGGGCCTTGCGCGCAGCCAATTCCGGGTCCGGATTCAAGCTCAATGTGACTCGATGCGGATTGTCCAGAATCAATTCCTGAATCAGATCAGGTATGAAACGATCGTCCTTGATCTGCTCCCGCAGACTGGCCAATACAGGATCGATGTTCAATAACTTGATCGGATCGCCACGGTGCATTGCCGTGGACAAGCTCGCCAGTATGAGCTGCAGTCCAAACGGGTAACTGTCCCCGGAAATCTCTCTCTGCTGGAGTTCAAGTTGATGCAAGGCGGCTTCAACCTGGTCTCGGGGAATACCGGTTTTTACCACGTCCTGCAGAGTATCGAGGATCAATTTTTCCACTGACTGAGCCGAATCTGCACTGCAGCCTTCCAGTCCAGCCATGAAACTCATTTCCCGATTTGAATCTTCCAGGCCGCACATCGGCGAGGGGGAAGAGCCGAGGTCGGAAGTTTCCAGTGCCTTGATCAGCGGGCAGGCACTGTTGTCGAGCAGGACGCTGGAGACGAGTTGAGCCTTGAACAATTCGTCGAGATTTGTGCTGTGGCCTAATAACCATCCTACGACAACATGCGTCTTATTTGGAGCAGCCTGTTCGACGGCATAGGATTCTTCTACACGAATCGGAGAGAAATAACGCTTCTCATCAGGCACTGCAATTCGAACATCGAGTTGTTTGAATCTGCACAGTGCCAGTGACTCAATTTTTTCGTGATGTTCATGTGCCGGAATCGTGCCGTAGGTCATAAAAACCGCATTGCTCGGGTGATAATGCGTGCTGTAAAAATCTCTGAGTTGCTGATAGGTGAGATCGGGGATGTGTTCTGGTTCGCCGCCGCTATTGTAATGATAGGTAGTTGTCGGGAAGAGGTATTTACACATCGTGTGCCATAACACACTGTTTGTGGAGCTCATGGCACCTTTCATCTCGTTGAATACAACACCCTTGTAGGTCAGTGCACTGTCGACATCCTCCGGTTCGGCAAACTCGAGGCGATGGCCTTCCTGGGCGAAATCCAGTTCGTGCAATCGAGCGAAGAAAGTGGCATCGAGGTAGACTGCCAGGAGATTGTTGAAATCTTTTACATTCTTGCTTGCGAACGGGTAGGCGGTCCAGTCGCTGCTGGTAAAGGCGTTCATAAACGTATTCAGCGAGCGGCGAATCATCATGAAGAAGGGGTCTCGCACCGGGTATTTCTCGCTGCCACACAGGGACGTATGTTCGAGAATATGGGCAACTCCGGTGGAGTCCATCGGTACTGTGCGGAATGCCACTAGAAAGACGTTCTCGGGATTGTCACTTCGCAAGTGGTAGTGCATGGCACCTGTAGCTCGGTGCCGGTATTCCTCCATCACTACATTGAGTGAGGGAATCAGCTCACTTCGGCGCCATTCATAAGCGGCATGAACTTGGTTGGGCTGAAGGGAATTGCGATTGAGACGGGGAGCGATAGCGGCTACTTCATTCATTAATTACTGCCTGTGCAAACCGGATTGGGCTTGGGCTGATACATTGCGGAATATCGGGTCAGACAGGAGGGGTTTCCAGACTGAACTTGCCTAGTTTACCTGACCGGAAATCATTTAGTAACACTTCGGCGGCTTTGTGCCAGTTTATGCTGCCTCCAGAGCCCATTGCACCGCGAGTTGCGGCGATAGTTTCCAGCAGTTGTTCGGCCGTTTGTACTGATTCGCTGATGCCATAACGCTTAACCAGAGCCGCGCGGTATTCGGCAATCAGCAGTTCGGCAGCCATCCAGCCGACATCCTCGGTGGCAATGGCGGTATTGCGGATAGTGCCGGTACAAGCCAGCTTTGCGGCCGCCACCTGATCTTCCAGCTTGGGCCAGAGCAGGCCGGGCGTGTCTATCAGATGCCAGCCCTCGGCCAATTTTATCCGCTGTTGTTTCTTGGTAATTGCCGGTTCATTGCCGGTTTTCGCCAGTTTACGCTGCGCCAGCAAATTGAGCAGTGTGGATTTGCCGACATTGGGAATGCCCACGATCACGAGTTGCTTATTGCGAGCTGATCCACCTTGCTCGCCCGCAGTTAAAGCCTCGGCAGCCGGTAGCAATGCCTCGGTAGTCAGCGGTAATTCACTACTGCTAATGAGGCAGCGCATCCCGGGTTGTGCATTGAAATAGTGCTGCCAGCGCCGAGTGACTGTGCCAATCGCCAGATCCGCCTTGGTGAGCACCTTGATGCACGGAATCTCGCCGCGCAAGCTTGTCAGGACCGGATTGGAGCTCGCTGCGGGCAATCGGGAGTCCAGCACTTCGATGACGACCTGTACTGACGCCATGAGCCGGGTGAGCTCTTTGGTCGCCTTGTGCATGTGTCCTGGGTACCAGCCAATAGCCATAACGAGTCTCACGGAAAAGGCGTCATAGTAACGAGGCTTTTCCCGTAACTCCAGAGTGGTAATGCATCGTTCGGGAATCAGGTATACTGCGTTCGTCTCAACCCTGTTGCAACAAGTGAGCATTTTCACAGCAAGTTGCCATGCCGAGGAACTTTTGATGTCTGTGCAGGAAAAAATCCAATCGAAACTCCAGGAAAATCTGTTTCCACAGATGCTGGCAATTGAAAACGAAAGCCATATGCACAGTGGGCCTGCAACAGAGTCACACTTCAAGGTCATTGCGGTTGCAAAGGAATTCGAGGCGCTCTCACTCGTCAAGCGACACCAGCGAGTCTATGCGCTACTGAAAGAAGAGCTCACTGGCGGCGTTCACGCCTTGTCCCTGCATCTGTATACGCCGGCAGAATGGGAAGCGCGCAATGCCCAAGCTCCAAGTTCGCCGGACTGTCGTGGCGGCAGTCGAGCTGGCCGGGGCTCCCAATAATGACCGTTCGTTTATTTACGGGCCAAGGGTTTGGTCGGGAAAGCCGTAGAAAGGGTTTGTCTCCGATTACAATGGGGTTGAGCTTTTGTGCGCTGGCGCGCATTTCCTGCTCGTAAATTCCGGTATTGTGCTATTCTTCCCTCGGCCGATAAGCCTAAATAAGGGCGGTGCGCCGAGTAATGAATTGCTCGGATCCAGGACGAATATTGCAACTGTTACCGTTATGAAAAGCTTCAAATTCAATTAGATGAGATCAACTTCTCTTTCTGGTTGGTCAATGAATATCACATCACCCGAAATCGTGAGAGTGGGGGGAGCTGACAGAGCGACTCTTGCGAATGCAGACACTGTATACAGGCATGGCTGAACCAAAACAGTATTCCAGAGCATTGGAGTTGAGTCTCGCCGCGGCTATGACGCTGGCGTTGGGCATGCTTGTCCTCGTCGTTCAGCGCCTTGCCATACCCCCGCCAATCCAGGTCGAGGAATTTGTGCTGCAACCCATCGCCGTGTTCCCTGATTTTGCCTCGATCGAAGACGTCGACGTGAAAAAGCAGCAGTTTTTCGATTACCTCGAGGGCTACGTTATAGCCGAGAATGAGGCGCTTATCGCGACGCGCGAGCAGCTACTCAATTACGCAACGATCATCCGTAATGGAGCGCGTTTGAGTCGGCGCGAACGGGCGTGGGTTGCGCAGCTGGCCGTAGAGTATGAGGTGGATCCCGAGATAACTTCCGATCAACGCATGATAAATGCGCTGCTGCTGCGGGTTGATACCATACCCATTTCGCTGGTCCTTGCGCAGGCGGCAAATGAGTCCGCGTGGGGAACCTCACGTTTCGCTCTCGAAGGCAATAATATCTTCGGTCAGTGGTGTTACGAGGAGGGCTGTGGCATGGTGCCGGAACGGCGTTCCAATGGGGCAACTCATGAGGTAAGACGTTTCGATTCAGTAGGTAGCGCGATCCACGCCTATTTCCTCAATATCAACTCGCACCATCTCTACCAGGAATTCCGGGACATGCGCGCGCAAATGCGGCGACAGAGAAAGACACTGGACTCCATGGAACTGGCCTACGGTCTAGGGCGTTATTCCGAGCGCGGAGATCATTATGTTGACGAAGTGCAAACCATAATAGAGCAGAATCAACTCCAGCAAAGAGACCGTACCTGAATTCTCAGAGACTCGGATCTATCCACTGCATTGAATACCAATAATAGCGATTGCTGCCGGGTGCAGGCGCGGTACAGATATAGCGCCAGCGGCGACCGCTGTATGAGGCCGTCGGGTTTAGTTCCAGTAATCCTGTTGCCCGATCCACCCAATGCATCGGAATGGGCTCGCTGTCGGCAAAACAATTGATTTGCTCAAGTTTGTAGTCGCCGGGAGCAAACTGCAGTGTGACGCTCGGGCTATGGCTGGATGTGACCGGTGTATCCGGTGCGAGCTGTTTTACATTGAACGCCAGCGATGAGAATTTGGTGATTGCCGTGTCGAGATTGGCGTAGATGCTCGCCAACGGATAGCGGGGGATAGCGAGAAAATCCGTACTCTGGTTCACCGCTCCGGAGTTCTGAGCCAATCCCCAATACCCTTCCTCTTCGAGCAAATCCTTGATCGCCTTATTGAATTCCCCATACGGATATGCCATCAGTTTGTGACTTTGACCGGTGTGCAGTTTGATGTCGGCTTCGGCCTGCAGCAATTCTGAGCGCAATCCAGCCAGCCATTGTTGATCGGTTGCATCGTCATCGCGCTCTAGCATGTAGGGATGCTCCACCATGTGATTGGCGATAATCACCCCGGAACGCGCCATTGCTTCGATCTGCTCCCAGGTCATGTAGTTGCGCAGCCCGTCATTGATAGGGCCGGTGCTGAGAAAGAGGGTGAACGGGAAGCCGTACTCCTGCAGCATAGGAAACGCCGTGTCATAAATCGAGCTGTAGCCGTCGTCGAATGTGATGGCTACTGCCTTCTCGGGCACCGGCCGGCCTTCGTGAAGCGCCTGCAGCAAGTCATCCAGGGGCACGACGGTGTATGCATTGTCACGCAGATAATCGAGGTGCTTGCGAAAGTCTGTCGGTGAAATGCTGGTCGAAGGAGGAGTATCAGTCGCCACATGGTGGTAGAGAACAATTACGCCGCTGTCTGCCGCTCTGATGGGTGAGGCCAGCACGGACAGGAAAAACAGGCTTAATAAACTGCGATACACGTGTGAGCCCCCTGAGGTGGAAAACACCATAATAACTGAATTCAGGCTATCCGGCTCCTCCGCTGCGCCTTTCACAGGGGTGCTTGAGGGCGTTATAATGCCGCCCCCGAGGGCTATCGGAGCAAGCCCGTTTCATTTGGAGTGAGCTAATGATCTATTCTGGCAAGACGCTCAGCGTCGATGTTTTGCCTTCTGGCACTGCCCAACTGACCTTCGATCTGGGTGGTTCATCGGTTAACAAATTTAATCAGGCAACACTGCTGGAATTGCAAGAAGCGGTCAACGCACTGCGAACGAGTCAGGCACGGGGAGTGATCTTTGCCAGTGCCAAATCGACCTTCATCGTGGGAGCCGACATTACCGAATTCACGGCGATGTTCAAGAGCTCCGAGGCAGAGATAAAAGCCTGGTTAGTTCAGACCAATGCGATCTTCAATGCTATCGAAGATCTGCCGATGCCTACCATCAGTTTGCTTAACGGCACCGCTTTGGGTGGCGGCTTCGAATTGGCGCTGGCGACGGACTATCGGGTCGCGATTGCATCAGCGGTGGTGGGTTTCCCTGAGGTCAAGCTCGGTATTATTCCTGGATTCGGAGGCACCGTGCGCTTACCGCGCCTGATCGGCGCAGACAACGCCAATCAGTGGATCAGCAGCGGGGCACATATTCCGGCAGACCAAGCCTTTCGGGAGGGAGCAATCGACGCCATCGTGGACGCTGCCCAGCTGATCGCTGCAGCAGAAAAAATGATAGCGCAGTGCGTCGAGGGTAAACACGACTTCGAGTCCGTGCGGCAGGTAAAGCAGTCACCGCTCACTTTGCCGCCGGTCGAGCTGAACGTGGCATTCGAAACTGCCAAGGGCTTGGTGGCGGCGCAGGCCGGTCTGAACTATCCAGCGCCGATTACTGCCGTGAAGACGATGCAAAAGGCGGCGTTGTCGGGGCGAGCAGAGGCGCTGCTGTGCGAGCACGATGGCTTCACCAAGCTCGCGACCTCCGAAGTTGCAACTAATCTTGTGCAGATGTTCCTCAATGATCAGTTCCTGGCAGGCAAGGCCAAACAGCATCTAGCCGGCGCCAGATCGATAGGACAAGTTGCGGTGCTGGGTGCCGGCATCATGGGTGGTGGTATCGCGTACCAGTCAGCTCTGACCGGCACCCCGATAATCATGAAAGACATTGCCCAGGCCGGCATCAATCTCGGATTGGCAGAGGCTCGCAAGCAGTTGGACAAGCGAGTCAGCCGCGGCAAACTTACGCGCGATGGCATGATCGATGCGCTTTCCAATATTACTCTGGCACTTGATTACGCTGGCTTCGAGCGAGTGAATTTTGTAGTTGAAGCCGTCGTTGAGAACCCTAAGATCAAGAAATCGGTGCTCGCCGAGGTGGAAGCTGAACTTGCAGACGACGCGATCATTGCCACTAACACCTCGACAATTTCCGTCGATGAGCTAGCCACCGCGCTGAAACGACCAGAACAATTTTGCGGTATGCATTTCTTCAATCCTGTACCTGTGATGCCGCTGGTCGAGGTCATTCGCGGTGAGCACACCAGTGCAGAGACCATTAGTACAACCGTTGCGTTTGCCAAGAAGCTGGGCAAGACGCCAATCGTCGTTAACAACTGCCCAGGTTTCCTCGTCAATCGGATTCTGTTCCCGTATTTCGGGGCTTTCTCCCAGCTGATCAATGACGGGGCGGATTTTCGTCAGATTGACAAGGCCATGGAGCGCTTCGGATGGCCAATGGGTCCTGCCTACCTGCTGGACGTGGTAGGTATCGACACCGCAGTGCACGCACAAGCTGTCATGGCTGAAGGATTTGAGCGCATGCGCCTGAACTTCACCAGTGCGATCGACAAGTTATTTGAATCCGGTGCTTATGGGCAGAAGACCGGAAGCGGTTTCTATCTGTACCAGGCCGACAAACAGGGCAAGCCAAGGAAAATGCCCAATCCGGAGATTGACGCCCTCATCGCCGGCGTACATTCAACGCAACGACCCTTTGATGATGCCGAAATTGTCGAGCGCATGATGCTTGCTATGTGCCTGGAGACGGGGCGCTGTCTGGAAGACAACATCGTCGAAACTGCGATTGAGGCCGATATGGGGCTGGTGCTTGGACTCGGCTTTCCGGCGTTCCGGGGAGGCGCCTTGCGCTATGTTGACAGCATGGGAATGAAATCATTTCTGATGATGGCTGAGAAATACTCGAAGCTCGGCAGTCTCTATCAGCCAACCGAGAAAATGCTCGCTTCCAACGCGACTTACTACAAATAATCAGCAGGTAAATACGATGAAGTTACATGCCAGAGATGCCGTAATTGTAGATGGGGTGCGTACCCCGATGGCGCGATCCAAAGGCGGGGCGTTTCGACACGTCAGGGCTGAAGAACTTTCTGCCCGACTCATCGATGCTCTCATACAGCGCAATCCCGCCGTTCTCCCTGAAAGCGTCGAAGATGTAATTTGGGGATGTGTCAACCAGACGCTGGAACAGGGCTGGAATGTCGCACGCAATGCCGCCCTGATGTCGGTTTTGCCGCATTCAACATGCGCGCAAACCGTTAATCGCCTGTGTGGCTCATCCATGTCAGCTCTGCACACGGCTGCCACCGCAATTTTGAGTGACAACGGTGATGTCTTCATGGTGGGTGGTGTTGAACACATGGGGCATGTCGGCATGACCTATGGGCTGGACCCCAACCCGAAAGCTTCCAAGCACATTGCGAAAGCCTCCTGGATGATGGGTGTTACTGCCGAGGTACTGGCAAAGATGCATGGCATTTCACGTCAGCAACAGGATGAGTTTGCCGTGCGATCCCATCAATTAGCGCACGCGGCCCACAGCAATGGCGGTTTTGATCGTGAAATAGTGGCAATCGAGGGACATGACGAACACGGTGTCCTGAGCCTGATTGAGGCTGACGAAACTATTCGGCCGGAAACCTCTCTGGAAGGGTTGGCACAATTACGCCCCGTGTTTGATCCGGCGGCGGGTACTGTAACGGCCGGGACTGCCTCGCAGATATCGGATGGGGCTTCGGCGATGCTGGTGATGTCTGCAGAGCGTGCCCAGTCCCTGGGTCTGAAAATACGTGCACGCATCAAGTCAATGGCCTATGCCGGTGTTGATCCATCCATCATGGGTTACGGGCCTGTGCCTGCCACTCAGAAAGCCTTGAAAAAAGCCGGGCTGACGATTGCCGATATTGATGTAGCAGAATTGAATGAAGCGTTTGCGGCACAGGCATTGCCTGTCCTGAAAGATCTGAATCTGCTCGATGCGATGCAGGACAAGGTCAACCTCAAGGGCGGTGCAATTGCGCTGGGGCACCCGCTGGGTTGTTCGGGAACGCGAATAACTACAACTCTGCTGAATAACATGGAGGATCGTGATGCGAATCTAGGTCTCGCAACCATGTGCATCGGTCTGGGGCAGGGAATTGCGACCATACTAGAACGGGTTTAACGATATCGTTCCGGACTTTATGCCCATGAGCACAGCCAGCAAAGATCATTTTAAGCTCAATCGCTGCCGCAAAAACTTGCGCCGCGATGTCGGGCGCGCGATAGCAGATTTCAATATGATTGAAGCCGGGGATCTGGTCATGGTCTGCCTCTCAGGGGGCAAGGATTCCTATACTTTGCTCGATATTCTGCTGAATTTGCAGAAACATGCGCCGATCGATTTTCGCCTGCACGCGGTTAATCTTGACCAGAAACAACCGGGTTTTCCTGAGCATGTGTTACCAGACTACCTGACTGCGGAAGGGGTGGACTTCACCATTCTTGAGCAAGATACCTACTCGGTAGTGGTGGATAAAATCGATGAAGGTAAGACCTATTGTGGGCTCTGTTCACGATTGCGACGCGGAATCCTCTATAACTATGCTGAGAAAATCGGGGCGACGAAGATTGCCCTGGGACACCATCGTGACGACATCGTGGAAACCCTCTTTCTGAATATGTTCTATGGTGGCAGGCTTAAGGCCATGCCGCCAAAGTTGCTCTCAGATGACAAGCGCAACGTCCTTATCCGTCCTCTGGCGTATTGCAAGGAGAAGGAAATTGAACGCTACGCCGAGTTGCGAAATTTCCCGATAATTCCCTGCAACCTGTGTGGCTCTCAAGACAATATGCAGCGACAGGCGATCAAGTCCATGTTGCAATCCTGGGATCGGGAATTTCCTGGCCGGATTGAGAGCATCTTCCGGAGCATAGCCAATGTTTCTCCTTCACAACTGGCAGATAATAATTTGTTCCCGTTTAGAGAACTCGGTTTGAGCCGCAAGGAGAGTGCGCGACTTGAGTTGCTTGAACTCGTCTGATGGAAATTCCATTCATGGCGCTCTCCAGCGACACCTTGGAGGCAATCATCGAAGAGTTCATAACCCGCGAGGGGACCGATTATGGTGAACGGGAATATTCACTGGCCACAAAAGTGGAGCAAGTAAAGCAACAATTGCAACGCGGCGAGGTGATCATCAATTACGATGCCGAGACGCAAACATGCCAGCTCGCCCCGCGTCGGTGAGTGAGTGATCCGATTGCACGCATCCTGCTGACTTCGAAGTTTGAATCACAAAAATTTACCTTGAAACAGAGCCTCTGGCATGAGTAATAACCCCTCTAAACCCCCATCAGATACTGACCCGGAAATCGTACTGGATGCGACTGGATTGTATTGTCCTGAGCCGGTAATGCTGCTGCATAACAAGATTCGGGATATGGAGGTGGGGCAACTGTTACGTCTGACCGCCACTGATCCATCGACGACCCGGGATGTGCCTAAATTTTGTCTGTACCTGGGGCATGAGCTGGTCGAGCAGTCGGTTCAGGATGCGCGCTTTACCTACCTCATCCGCAAGCAGGACAATTGATTGATCGACATGCCGAGCATCAAGCCCTCTGCTGAGAATCCCGAGACCATTCACCTCATTGACGCCTCGATTTACATTTTTCAGGCCCACTTCTCGCCATATGTTGAGTGTTTCGATCTGAGGGGAGGCCAATTGAGCGCACTCTTTGGGTTCATCCAGTTCCTGATCCAGTTTCTGCGTCGCGCCCGACCCACGCACGTTGCGGTCGCAATGGATGAGAGCTTATTCCAGGGGTTTCGGCATGGGCTTTGTCCGGACTACAAGTCCAATCGTGAGTTGCCCGATGACAATCTTGCCATGCAACTTCGCGGATGCGCTGAAGTATGCAAAATATTCGGTTTGGCCCCTTTCGGCAGCAAGGTCTATGAAGCGGATGACATCATTGGCACGCTGGCACAACGCATGCGTGCGGAAACTGACAACAAAACGGCTCTCAGTATCGTATCTCGCGACAAGGATCTGGCCCAACTGCTTGCCAATCCCGCGGATCACGTTTGGGATTTCAGTGGCAATTACCGGCGCTATTGGGACGATGTGGTGAGCGATTTCGGTGTGCAGCCTCCGCAAATTCCCGATTTTCTAGGGTTGACTGGCGATGCCGTTGACTGTATCGCAGGCGTTCCAGGCGTCGGTCCCGTCAAGGCCAAATGTCTGCTAGAGCAGTTCGGCGATCTCGATGGTATCTACGCGAATATTGAGAGGGTGAGCGACTTACCCTTGCGAGGTGCGCGTCGTGTGCAAGCTCTGCTGCAAGAACATCGCCCATTGGCTGAGCTGGGGAAACGACTGGCAACGATTGTCTGTGATGTGGAAGATTCCAAGGAGACTTTCTCGGACATTCGAATGGCGAGTTTGCAGAGTCACGACATCAATTTGCCGGGGCTGGAAGCATTCCTGGCGGATTACGCTTTCGCGCCTTCCGACAGGAATCGGGTCTTGTCTGCGACTCGACATCTGCTGGAAAGAAGGGGGTAAGGGGTGGCGAGGGATAATCTGTGAAAATCGTCGCTGATGCCGGCATTTTGGGCCTCGAACAGTATTTCAGCAGATTGGGTGAGCTTTCCCTGATACCAGGGCGAGACATGCATCGAGCCCAATTGCAGGATGCCGACGTGCTACTGGTGCGCTCTATTACGAGTGTCAACGCCACACTGCTCAAGGATACAGGCATACGCTTCGTTGGCACGGCAACGAGCGGAACGGACCATATCGACCTGACTTATCTGCGAGAGCATCAGATTGAATTTGCCCACGCGGCAGGCAGCAATGCAAACGCAGTGGTCGATTACTGTTTCAGCGCGCTTGCACACGTTGAGCTGTCGGGTCATCACACGCCGGTTGCTGATTGTACGATTGGACTGATCGGTGCGGGAGAGGTCGGCAGTCGATTCGCGGCACGACTCGAAGCCCTCGGGATGCGCTATCAAGTCTACGATCCACCGCTGGAGATGCGATTGCGTAAGGGCGGTATTCCGACAACGGCGTTCTGTCCTGCCTTGTCCCGATTCGTCACCTTGGATACCGTGCTACGAAGCGACATTGTCTCGTTGCATGTGCCTCTGTCGGAGTCGGGTGAGCATAAGACGCGACAATTGCTGGATCACGAGAGGTTACAGCGGCTCGCTCCCGGCTGCGTGATAATCAATACCTGCCGCGGTGCGGTGGTCGACGAGGCCGCGTTGTTGGAAATGCTCCGGAGTACCGACGGGACGCGGTGTATCGTGGATGTGTGGGAGAACGAACCAACGATAGATCCGGAGCTGGTCGCTGCCGTTGAGATCGCCACGCCGCATATTGCTGGCTATAGCGAGAATGCGAAACGGAATGCAACTGCGATGCTGTATCGGCAGTTATGTCACTTTATCGGTTCAGCGCAGCAACTGCCTGAATCAGTAAGCGAAGCTGTAGCTGTTTCCCCTCGGGAGCCGATCGATGAAAAATCGCACTGGCGCTTGCTGCTGGATTTACTGCCGCTGTGTGAGATAGACGCGAATTGCAAGGCATCGGCGAAGCAAGGTGCCATTGCTGTGCAGTTTGATGAGATGCGAGTGCTGCTGAAATCTCGGGGGGAATTCCGGGATTACCAACTCGATATGACTGGCTTGAGCAAGTCTCAGCAGAGCTTCCTTGCGGCGATGGGAATACAGCAGTATCAAGCGCGCCGGTAGTGTTGCAGGACTCGCCCGATCTTGGTGACCGCGCTCTCCAGTTCATCCACTCGCGGCAGGAATACCAGTCGGAAATGGTTCGTGTCCTTGATGTTGAATGCGCTGCCCTGAACCAGCAGTATCTGTTCCTGATTCAGGAAATCCAGAATCAGTGAAACATCGTTGTCTATCTGGAATACTTTCGGATCCATGCGTGGGAACATGTAGATCGCTCCCATCGGTTTAACGCAGGTAACGCCAGGAATCTGAGTCAGCAGGTTCCAGGCAATATCACGCTGCTCCTTCAGTCGCCCGCCGGGCAAGACGAGCTCGTTGATACTTTGATAGCCGCCCAGCGCCGTTTGCACAGCAAACTGTGCCGGGACATTTGCGCATAAGCGCATATTCGTCAGAATTTCCAAACCTTCAATATAGCTGCGTGCTAATTGTTTGGGGCCCGTCAGTATCATCCAGCCGGACCGGAAGCCAGCCAGCCGATAAGATTTAGAAAGGCCATTGAAGCTGACGATGAAAACGTCGTCAGCCAATGATGCTAGCGGAATAAACTCGGCACCATCGTAAACAATCTTGCTGTAGATTTCGTCGGCAAACAGAATGAGATTGTGTTTGCGAGCCAACTCAATCAGCGCCATCAGAATTTCACGACTGTAGACGGCCCCGGTGGGGTTGTTCGGATTGATGATCACCAGAGCCCGGGTGCGTGGCGTGAGTTTGGATTCAATGTCACGGATATCAGGATTCCACTCGTTTGATTCATCGCAGAGGTAGTGCACCGGGTTGCCGCCTGCCAGGCTAACCGACGCAGTCCACAAAGGATAATCCGGAGCGGGAATCAGTACCTCATCGCCGTTGTTTAACAGCGCTTGCATCGACATGGTGATCAACTCGCTGACACCGTTGCCAAGGTAGATGTCATTGATCTCGACGTCACGGATGTTGAGGCGTTGACACTCCTGCATGATTGCCTTGCGCGCAGAGAAGAGACCTTTCGAATCGCAATAGCCCTGGGCGTTGGACAGGTTATGGATTACATCGTAGAGAATCTCGTCCGGCGCATTGAAGCCGAAGGGAGCAGGGTTGCCGATATTGAGTTTGAGAATTTGGTAACCTTCCTCTTCCAGTCGCTTCGCCTCTTCCAAAACCGGACCACGGATGTCATAGCAGACATTGCGAAGTTTGTCGGATTGCTTGATAGTGTCCATCTGACTTCCTGTGAGATTCGTTGGCATTTCGCCGGTTCAGGAGATGCCAATTGTGGGTTCTGGGTAGCAAGGCTGACCGGGGCTACTCGCCCACCCCCATGAACGCTGAGGGCTTTGGCGGGCGAAGGGTTACTGCCTTGCAAAATCGGCAAAGCTTACCGATTCTGCAGTGAACTATCTAGAAATTATTGCCGGTCCCTGGGTGCGGTTGGCTCGTATCCGAACCTGGATCACAGTCCGGTGCTGGCTTGTAACCGGGGCCGATCAATCCAGTCAAACCCATACTGAAGCGAGGTGGAATGTGAAGAAGGTAGTCGAAAAGATCCAGAAAACAGCAGCAGAATGGCAGCGAGAGCTCGATCCTGAAACGTACAGGGTTTGCCGCCAAAAAGGCACGGAACGAGCCTTTACAGGGCGCTATTGGGATAACACCGAAACCGGCATCTACAAGTGTGCAGCCTGCGGCGAAGTGTTATTCACGTCAGAAACAAAATTCGATGCTGGCTGTGGCTGGCCCAGTTTCTATGCTCCCGCTCAAGAGGAGAACGTGGCAGAAGTGATGGATACTTCCCATGGTATGGTACGAACTGAAGTTGTCTGTTCGCGGTGTGATTCCCACTTGGGACACGTGTTTCCTGACGGTCCTCGGGAAACAACAGGTTTGCGCTACTGCATCAACTCGGTTTCACTCGCTTTTGAGAGCCAGGCGCAGGATGAGCAGGCAATTGAGAGTAAGAGTTGATCGGGATCGGGCACTGCTTGCAGCAATGCCGCCTATCCGCTCCCTGATCGGATGCGAAGACAGGCGATGAAGTCAGAACTGGAATCTGAATCCGGCCTGGTATTTGAACCGACGGTAGTCGAACAGGGGTATATTGCTGTCGTTGCGGGTAAAAGAAGTCTGTGCAGTAATCATCAAGTCACGGCGATATTGATAAAACCAGCCCAGGGTGACTGAATCGGTTTGATCATGGCGTGTGGTATCGAAGAACACGGGATGTTCACTGTCATGACTCACCTTCTGGTGCGATGCGCGCAGATAAGGAGTGTGCTGGGCGTTCAGTCGGTAAAGCAGGCTATAGGCAAAGCCGGTGAAAGCGCGACCGTTATGTCTGCCGGCACTTCTCACCGGATTCTCATCCGCATGATAGAGGTTGAGCGAGTGGGTATACAGCCCTTCGATCTTGGTCAATCCGCCGCTCAGTAACAACTGGTTCACGTCGCGCAATTTGTTCAACGTACTGCCATCTGCTATATCGTATCGGATGCGTGAGTACGAACCCGCAACTGTCTGGTACCAACCGTCATCACCCGCATGTTGCCACGATGAATTGGCGGCGATAGCGGACTGAAAACCGTTCTGGTCAAGGTTGACTTTGGAATAGGTTAATCCGTGACGAAAGCGATTCGATTCGTCTCCCCAATTGTAAGCGGCTTCACCCTGCAGCGTATCGATGTCGAACTGGTCTGTGCTGAAGTTGTTCAGATGATTCAGGTTCATCGACAGATCGAAAGAGCGATCGCGAGTGAACGGATAGTTGTAGGCGAGTGTCGCGAGTGTGTTGGAATAGTTATCGTCAGTTTTCTGGCCCGCAGGATCGAGTTCAATTTCCCCGATTAACGGTGTGTCGATCAGTCCGCTACTGGTGGCACTATTAATATTTGAGTCTGAACCCAGTTGGGATGCGATGGACCAGCGCAAGACAGGTGCTTGCGCAGTACGCCTGGCTTCGATTAATTGCAGGAAGGCTTCAATATTCTGGCGTACGTTTTCCGGTGGATTGGTCGCAAGCACACGATTAAACAGATTTTCAGATGCAGGCAAGTTATTGGTGATGAAATAGGCGCGAGCGAGTTCAAGCCGGGCTCTCTCCCGCAGCAGGCCGCTCGACGCAGAGGCAACCACACGTTCGAACGCATAAACCGACTCGCTCGGGTTCCCGGCCTCGAGCGAGGCGAGTCCGTAATAGAAGTCAAATTGGGGCTCTCCCTCAAAAGCGTCCCGGTTACGCTGGCCGATTTCGAGGGCTCCAGCATAGTCTCCCGCATTCACCAATCGGCTCATTTCCCCGCGTGGATCTGCAGCATTCTCCGCACCAAAGACAGGAGCCTACTGTCCAAGTATAAACAGGGAAACGACAATGATCCGACGGGTATTCATGGCTGCATCCGCTTAGGGTTTTGGATCGGCTCTTGGTTTGTCCCGGATCTCAGTTGGTTGCGATAAGGGGTCCGAGATTTTTGTGAATCACATTGTATCAAAAAGCCGGTGCTTGTCTCGTTATATTCGGTGGGTAATTCGCATTCCGCTTCGCTGGAATGCTCTACTGGCGGACCTTGGGAGGACCCGCCACCATACGGGAGTCGGTGAGCAGCGGCACAGTACCAGGGTATTTCAGAATCACGCAGTGACGCTGCTGCGCCCGTGCTCTATTGTGATATATATCGCTAGTTAGCAGGATGTGCTTTACTCGAGTCTCTGAATTAGCTTGAGAAAAAAAATCGGGTTGAATCTGGAAAATGCGAATCGCCAACGGTTTGGCTTCCACGGGTGGAGCCTTTATCTATATCACACTCGGATTTCTCCCGATTCAGGCGCAATCGACGTCGGTGCTGAGTCAGACCGTCAGCGCGGGAGCCTATTATGCTCGGGGTGATTACGGTGAGGGGGACATAACGGAGTTCCGCTACTTTCCTTTCACCTATGAAGTCAGCAAGGACCAGTGGGGACTGCAGTTGCTCATACCGAGATTGGAGGTGAGAGGACTTGGACATGTTCTGGTGAATGTCGGCGGTGTCACGCAGGCGGTGGCGGGGAGTGAGCGAACTTCCAGACGAGGACTTGGTGACTCGATAGTGTCGGCTTTTTACCGGTTTGATGCTCCAAGCGACTCTGGGCCCTATTTCGATTTTCGCCTCGATATCAAACTGCCAACAGCCGACGAGAGAGCGGGGCTGGGAACAGGAGAAGTTGATTACACCCCGCAACTCAATGTTTCGCACTATCTCGGTAACAAGCTTCTGTTTGCGACTGTGGGCAGGAATTTTCGGGGCAAGTCGGCTCTGTATCCGGGGCTGAGGGATTCCTCATTCGCACAGTTTGGCGGTGCTTTCCCGCTAGCCTCAGACTGGACCGCCGGGATTTATTACGATTTTCGCGAAGCAGCCTCGACCTACGCGCAGGAAACTCATGAGTTGGTGCCTTACGTGACCTGGCAGTGGTCGGAGCGCTGGAGCTTCACAGGCCTGACTGTTTGGGGAGCAACGGAAGGTAGCGCGGATTTCAGCCTGCTGGGGCAGATCAGTTACCGCTGGTAAGACGTGTTCAAAGTCGCATTGGTTGTACGCGCGGGGGTAATATCGCCGCGCGTTGCAAGGGGCTGACTCGTTGTACCGGTGGCAGTTGCGGTCGCTGCAAAGGCTCTGGTCGGGTCAATTCCACTACTGTATCTGTCAGCTCGGCACGCGCCAGTTGGTTGCCGTCGGATTCGGCCGTTTCCGCGGGATTGGTCGGGATATTGCGGCTGAGGAATTCAGCGACGGCGCTCCAGCTTGTGGAGGATTCGGTCGTTGGAGAAGTGGCCTCGTCAATTTGACTACTTGCGGCCAATTCCGATTTGCTCAACACATCGTTGAGTTGTTCGTAATACAGTGCGCTGCTGTCGAGAGTCGACTGGACCGATTCGGCAATCGAAATAGGGGAAGAAGAGACACTGGATGCCGGCATCGGCTCAGACTGCACTATGCCGGTGCGCGGGGTAGCGGGCACAACCAAGGCTGCTTGGGGCTGTGCCACCTGTGTTTCTGTAATTGCTGTGGCACGCAACGCCGGTTCATGCAAAATCTGCACTTCAATCTCGTTTTCACGTGCCTTGTTGATGCCGAGATAAGGCTTCAGGCCAGTTCCGCCAAAACCGCTTTCTCCGCCATAAGAACCCGTGCGTCCGGTTCCACCGATGCCGCTGCCATCGTCTTCTCCGCCGCCGCGAACTACTCCGTTACTGGAGAATTGCCACGCCACAAGCAACAGCAAGAACAACACCGCTGGAAGGAAGTTGCGCAGAGCATTGCTGAAGGAGGCTAGTCCCATAGCGAATTCCGAACACTGGAAGGGGCGCTGGTCATCTGCTTAATTCCCGTGCGACTTGTCAGTGCGGTCATTGAAATTGAAGATCCCGAAATTCATCCTGAATTTCTCCCCATTGGCGCCTTTATCTTGTCTACCCTGACTTTGTTGCCTATCAAGCTTGTCCTGTTCCTGCAATTTCAGCGCTGCCCTGTTCATCTCCGTGAGCGCCTGCATACCGAGGGTATTGGCCAGGTCCGCCAGTGTATCTACTGAATTCCGTGATAGCTGATCATAATAAACACTTCTGTCGAAATAGGAAGGTTTGTTGCCCAGCAGGTTGTGGGTAGCCGCACTGATGTGATCCTGGGTATTTTTCCCGAAGAAGAACACCTTTTCATCGAAGCCTTTCTCAGGCGTGAACGCCCCAGTGTTCAAGACCACGTGCTCATCCTCAATATGGGCAACACCTAGCCGTAACCACTCATCGAGTATGACTCTTGGCCGGATATCCTGTTTGCAAACCTGCTCAACCAGAGCATCAAAACTCACTCCGTCAGACCCCGCTTGTTTCAATGCCAGTGGTCGGGGGCGGCCAGCAGAGTCTGCGAATTCCCGGCTACCCATCCAGCGACCAATGATTTGCGCGCCCACGGATGCGGTTTGCGGCACTGATGGGTTTGCCGCGGTCTCTGCGCGCAGTCGTTTCACATCTTTGCGGTGTACGCCGGTGAGCAAATGAATTCGGCTATCGGATTGACGCTTACCGGGCACCTGCATTTCCTGTTCGGCGACTTCAACGAAGATTGACTTCAACAGGCTGATCAAAAACGGGTAGGTTACCTGGTGTGCCAGCATCAGACGCACAAGCGGTCGCAGAACGCGTCGAAGCGCCGCGACGAGCGTGGGTGAAGGATTGCCCGGAACGGGTGGAGGTGTCTCACTCATAACGCGTGAGTATACCCAAAGGTGGGAAAATATCCCACATATTCGATATACCTGCATCTTTTACTGCATTTGTCGAAACGCATTGACGTGGGAATAATTCCCACTTAATATTCATACCGACTAGCCGATGACTAGCCGAAGAGTAGTTTCGGAGGGAATTGAGCGATGCAGGCAGGGATTCTGGGCAAGGCGATAGAGCTATTAGGCAGCAGGCAAGGGCAGGCGAGCCACGTTGCGCTGCCAGTACCCACCGCCAGTTTTTGCCTCCCTAACGGGAACCGGGTAGCCTATGATGAATTCGGTGCGCGGCAAGGTTTCCCCCTCATCTATTTTCACGATGCTGGCAGCTCCCGGCTCGAATGTGCTCATTTTCACCGGGCCGCCGTTCGGCATGGCTACCGTCTGATCGCCGTTGATCGCCCTGGTATCGGATGTACCCAATTCTACCCGCTGCAGGCCGCAGCCGACTTTGCTGCCGATGTCGTCGTACTCGCTGATCATTTAGGTTTGCAGAGCTTCGGTGTGCTCGCGCTGGGTGCAGGAGGTATCTATGCGGCCACTCTGGCCCATCAGGAGCCGGAGCGAGTCGCCGCGGTACTGAGTATCGGCGGCATTCCCGGAGTGGCGTTCAATGAATCCTCC
>JALRBQ010000074.1 GCA_023257655.1 Pseudomonadales bacterium | reverse complement strand
GAACTCGTTCAGTTCTTCGCGGGTCGTCTCGCGATTCAGAGTGAGGTTCATGATGGCCATGGAGACGTTGGGGATCGGCACGCGCACCGCATTGCCGGTGAGTTTGCCTTCCAGTTCAGGGACCGCTTTTACCACCGCTTTGGCGGCACCAGTCTCGGTGATGACCATATTCAGTGCTGCACTTCGACCCCGGCGACTGCCCTTGTGGTAGTTGTCGATCAGGTTCTGGTCGTTTGTATAGGCGTGCACGGTTTCCACGTGGCCGTGCTCGATGCCGAATTTGTCATTGACGACTTTCAGCACGGGAGCGATGGCGTTGGTGGTGCAGGAGGCCGCCGTGATGATCGTATCCTCAGGCGTAATAGCATCGTCATTGATCCCATAGACGATGTTCTTCAGGTCGCCTTTACCCGGGGCGGTCAGTATGACCTTCTTTGCCCCTTTGGCCTTGAGATGGCGTGACAAGCCATCGCGATCGCGCCAGACTCCGGTGTTGTCGATGATCAGTGCATCGGAGATGCCATAGGTCGTGTAGTCGATCTCTTCCGGGTTGTTGGCGTAGATGACGCGAATCTCATTGCCGTTCGCAATCAGGGTATTGTTCTTCTCGTCTACCCGCAGGGTTCCCTGAAAGGCGCCGTGCACCGAGTCGTTGGAGAACAGGCTGGCGCGCTTGCGCAGGTCGCCCTCGCCTCCGGGGCGCACCACGATCGCCCGCAGGCGCATTACTTCGCGCGTGCTCGTGCGTTCGATCAGCAGACGCGCCATCAGGCGGCCGATTCGGCCGAATCCGTAAAGCACCACATCCTGGGATTTTTCAATCGGGACCGTTTTCACGCCGTCCAGGTAGCCCACTTCCTGACGCACGAAATCGTCCACAGACAAGGCGGCATCGCCCTGCGCGGCCAGGTGCTCCATGAAGCGCACAGTCAGCTTGCCGAGGTCGATCTGGGCGTGCCACAGATCCAGTTTGGCCAGGGCCATCAGCACCGGTTGGGACTCGAATTCCGACATCTCGTTGCGTTCGACCTGCCGCACATAGCGATGGGACTTCATGATGAAAGTCACTGAACGGTTATGCAGCGGACGTCCGTAGATGTAAATTCCTACGTTGCGCTGACTGAACAGGCGGCCGATGACCGGAATCATCTCCTGTACCAGCGCTTCCCGTTGCTTCCAGTCGCCGAAATAATCATCAATGCTTGGACGAGCCACAAAAACCCCTTGTCGAGAGCCGAATTTCAGAAGGCGTGTATTATCTTTATAAAGGATTGCCTGTGCAACAAAGGGCGGGTAGAACTCGCCAGCCTCTTGTCAAAGTCAATACCAGAGCCACTACCAGAGCCACTGCCAGAGACGCCTTCAGCAGCCATTACTGCACGCGGCACTGCAAGCCAATCTGCCCACCGCGTCGAATTAGGCTACAATCGCGCCCTGACAATTCATAGAGACTGACTTGGCCTCTCGCCCACGCGGTATCTGATGCCGATACCTGGCGAGCCAGCCCGATTTGCACCACCAATCATGACCAGCATCTTCAATCCCCCGCTGCCCGCCGACTGCACGCTTGCCCAGTACTGGACCGATACCCATGGCTCGGCCCAGAGCCTGGCTATTGCCAATGCCGCAACGCAGAGCCCGGGGCCGCTGCTGCTGATCTGTGAGAACAACGAACAGGTGGAGCAATTCAAGCGGGAATTGCGCTATTTCTGTGCTCCCTGTCCCGGACTGGAGGTGTTCAGCCTGTCGGACTGGGAGACTCTGCCTTATGACAACTTCTCCCCCCATCAGGACATCATCTCGGACCGCTTGAGTGCGCTGTACCATCTGCCGCAGCTGGAACGTGGCATTGTCGTGTTGTCGATCAACAGCCTCATGCACAAATTACCGCCACATACTTACATCGCCCAGAACAGTCTGGATCTGCAGGTAGGACAGACCCTGCGTGTCGATGCCATGCGCAAACAGCTGGTAGACGCGGGTTATCAGGCGGTCGACTCGGTGCACGAGCACGGCGAGTTTGCGGTGCGGGGCTCCATCATTGACCTGTTCCCGATGGGCAGCCCACTGCCCTACCGGATCGACCTGCTGGATGAGGAAATCGAGACGCTGCGCAGCTTCGATCCGGAGACTCAGCGCTCGGCCGCCCTGGTGGACGCCATCCGGCTGTTGCCCGGACGGGAATACCCGCTTGATGCCACGGGTATCACCACGTTCCGGGCCAATTTCCGCGAGACCTTCGATGTGGATTTGCGGCAATGCCCGCTCTATCAGGACGTGAGCGAGGGCATCAGCTCACCGGGACTGGAGTACTATCTGGCCCTGTTCTTCCACAGCCTGGATTCCCTGTTTAACTTCCTGCCATCGCAAACGACGATCTGCACAGTAGGCAATCTCAAACAGGCCGGTGATCAGTTCTGGCACGACATCAAGAGTCGCTATGAAGACCGCCAGATCGACCGCTATCGCCCAATCCTGAAACCGGACCAGATTTTCGTCGACATCGATTTCGTGCTGGCTGCCCTGAAGGCCTATCCCCAGATCAACTTCAAGGACAGCAAGAGTGCCTTCAGTTTCGCGACTCGTCCCCTGCCTTATCTGGGCAGCAACGCCAAGCTGGCAAATCCCTTCACGACTTTGCAGGAGTTTATGCGAGGCCAGGATGCCCGCGTCCTGTTCTGCGCGGAAACGGCCGGGCGTCGGGAGACCCTGCTGGAGATTCTGAAGCCGATTGGCCTGCAACCGCGGGCATTCGAGCATTGGCAAGACTTCGTTGCGAGCGAGGCCGCCACTGGCATCATCGTGGCGCCGATCGATCAGGGCATGTGGCTACCGGAAGACAGGCTGATACTCATCACCGAGGCGCAATTATTCGGAGAGCGGGTAGCGCAACGGCGGCGCCGACATCGAACTCAGGGTAATACCGAGTTTATCGTTCGCAGCCTCACGGAATTACAC
>JALRBQ010000041.1 GCA_023257655.1 Pseudomonadales bacterium | reverse complement strand
CACCATGGCGATATGCATGCCGTCAATCGAGCGTCCCTTGGATTTGATTTCCTTCTTGATCGTATACAGATCGAGCAGCGCCTGGGAGGGATGTTCATTGGGGCCATCGCCACCGTTTATGACCGGTACGCGACTGGCTTTGGCGAATTCCGCGACGGACCCGACCTGGGGATGGCGCATGACGATTACATCACTGTAGCCGCTAATCACTCGGGCGGTATCGTACAGCGATTCGCCTTTGGAAATTGAGGAGGTCTTTACATCGCTCGTTTCGCGCACGTCACCACCAAGCAGGTTGAAGGCACAGCCGAAACTGACTCTAGTGCGCGTGCTCGGCTCGAAGAACATGTTGCCGAGAATTGCTCCATCGAGCACTTTGGTGAAGCGTTCGCGGTGTGCATAGGGGGCCATGCTGTCGGCAACCTCGAAGACGCGATCAATGTCCGATCGATCGAACTGTTTTACGCTGATTATATGGGCGCCGCGGAAATCCATGCCGGTTCTTGTTCTCGATTGCTGTGCTGTCTGGACGACCGTGCCGTGTCGCCGACCGGGAATTAAACAGTCGGATACTACTACATATCAGCCTTTGGAAGGAATTCCTATGTGCAGTTTGCGGTCTCGATCACGCCGGATTCCGCGGCTTTGCCGCCCTTGCGACACTCGAAGCAGGCGCTCGCTGCCCGCGGCGACTGCGGGGCATTGGTCGATTGCGAGTCCAAACCTGTGTATATTCACCACTGGGCGGTGAGAAGCCCGTTCACCCACAGGCTTGACCCGCAACTGGAGCCTGCCAGCGGCCTCCCGGATTGGGTTAATCCGCTCTGACAGATTACCGACATACAATGTCAAACAAGACAATTTACTGGTACGACTACGAGACATTCGGTCGCGATCCCCGGCGTGATCGCGCGGCGCAGTTTGCTGGCGTACGCACCGATGAAGATCTCAATATCATCGGTGATCCGCTCGTCATGTACTGTCAACCTGCCGACGATTTCTTCCCCGATCCCGGTGCCTGCCTGATTACAGGTATCACTCCGCAGAAGGCACGAGAAGCAGGTGTTTGCGAAGCTGAATTTATCAAACGCATCCATCGTGAATTCAGCGAACCGAATACTTGCGTTGCCGGCTATAACAGCATCCGCTTCGATGATGAGATAACGCGCCAGCTCTTGTATCGTAATTTTTATGATCCCTACGAACGAGAATGGAAACACGGCAATTCCCGCTGGGACATCATCGATATGTTGCGACTGTGTGCGGCGACGCGTCCGGATGGCATAGAATGGCCACGCAAGGAAGACGGTACTGTCAGTTTCCGCCTGGACCAGCTCACGGTAGCGAACGGTATCGAGCACGGTGCGGCACATGATGCACTGGCGGACGTCATTGCCACTATCGAAATGGCGAAACTGGTGAAGACCAGGCAAACAAAACTCTTCGAATATGTCTATCAGCTCAGGGACAAGCGGCGGGTGCTAAGCGAGATCGACCTGGTCACGCGAAAACCTTTGCTACATGTCTCCATGATGTATCCCGCCAGCTCGGGCTGCCTGGCGCTCGTGATGCCTGTTTGCGTACATCCCCAGAATGCCAATGGCGTCATCGTCTATGATTTGCGTGAAGACCCGGCAACCTGGTTGAACCTGGCTACGGAGCAAATCAGGGAGCGCGTATTCACCGCTCGTGCCGATATGCAAGCCGGAGTAGAGCGGGTGCCTCTGAAGACTATTCATGTCAACAAGTGCCCGATTATCACATCTCCGGCGGTATTAGGTCCGGCGGAGGCCGAACGTTTCGGCGTTGATCTGGAGCGCTGCCGCAAGCATTGGCAATTGCTACAGGATGATGCTGGGCTCGCTCGCAAAGTGGCTGCAGTTTTCTCGGAGGAGCCGGCGACTCAGGAAACTGATCCGGATTTCATGATTTACTCTGGCGGCTTCTTCAGCGAGGCGGACAAGAGCCTGATGCAAACAATCAGGCTCACGCCCCCACGAGATTTGGGGCGTCTCGATCTCCCTTTCCGGGATTCGCGCTTGTCGACCCTGCTGTTTCGGTATCGCGCTCGCAATTATCCCGAGACCCTCAATACCGAAGAGGCGAGTAACTGGCGCACCTACTGCCGGGAGCAATTGCTCGAACCCTCACGAAGAGCGGCTTTTGACTCAGAATTGGCAGCCTTGGCGTCCGATGTCAGCAATTCAGCCTTGGTTGTGGCATTGCAGGAATGGGTGCAGGCCTTGCTCGAAAAAATCCAGGTGGCTACTTAAAAAACATTAAAGGCGCTAGAATCGCCACTCGCAATTGCGGGTCGTTTAAACAGCGCAGATAACTAGCCAATATTCTATGGGTTGGCAGACAGGAAGAGAATGACAGAGGACAAGTTTCACGAGATCAGGCCCTATCATGACGGGGAAATCAGGGCAGTTCTGGACAATCTGATCGAAGACCCGGAATTATTGGCAAGCATAGCCAGCTTCTATGCGCCGCGCCTTACGCGCTTGATCCCGGCTGTCATGCGCAAAGTGGCTCACCGCAAACTGCAGGCTCAATTGCGCGGAGTTCATGATGTCGCGTCGATGCAGGACGTGATCGCCGACTACATGGACAAGATGATTGAGGATACGACTACGAGCCTCACTCATTCTGGCATGGAAAACCTGCAACGCGGACGCAGCTATCTCTTCATCAGCAATCATCGCGATATCACCATGGATCCTGCCTTCGTGAATTACATGCTCTATTATGCTGGCTACGAAACACTGCAGATCGCAATTGGTGACAACCTGCTCAAGAAACCCTTTGTGTCGGATCTGATGCGGCTTAATAAGAGCTTCATTGTGAAGCGCTCTCTGAAAGGTCGTGAATTATTGCAGGCACTGATGCTGCTGTCAGAATATATTCATCACTGCATTGGTCAGAACCATAACGTCTGGATTGCACAGCGTGAGGGGCGGGCAAAAAATGGTATCGACAAGACTGATCCGGCGTTGTTAAAGATGTTGGCGATGGGGCAACGCAAGTTGCCCCTTGGAGAGAGCCTGTCGCAATTACACATCGTGCCGGTGTCAATATCCTATGAATATGACGCATGTGATGTTCTGAAAGCGGAAGAATTGCATCAAATCGAGACAACTGGCAGTTTTACGAAAACCGACAAAAGCGATATACACAGCATCGTCACTGGAATGATTGGTTTCAAGGGGCATGTGCACGTCGCGTTTGGGAAAGAGCTCTCTATCGGCAGCGATGACCCTGATTGCCTTGCAGCACAAATCGACAGTCAAATACTGCAGAACTATGCCTTGCGAGATAGCAATTTCATTGCCCTGCAAATATTAGTGGAAAGAGGCTTGGTCGGAGCGGATTCTTTGGAGAGAGAAGCTACTGACACTCAGGTAGCCGCGACAGCTCGGCGTCAATTTGAGCAACGTCTGCAGCAGGTCGATACGAAGCTGCAAAAGCATTTTCTGTTCAGCTATGCGAATCCGGTTATCAGCCAGTTTCGAAAGTCGCACTGAGCGCCAACATCTCAGAGCAATTTCTTGACAGCCGTTTCGATTCGCGGAAGCAGATTTCGCTTAAGTTCCGGGCTCACAGGTCCCATGCAGTAACTCTGAATTTCCGCGTCCAGGGCAAACTGGGTGTTTTCTTTCGCATTCGGTTTCTGTTTACCAAATCCATTTTTCAGCTGATCCAGCTGAACTTGCATGCGCAAACGCTGATCCGCTTCCGGCGAGTCGATGTTGGCGCGTATTTCCAGCTCGATGCACAGTGCTCGCGCTTTTTCCGCACAAAGTGTGGCGGCTGCATTAAGCGACTCTGCGGAATGCGACTTTAAAACGTCCCGCAATCGCTCCTCCAATGCCTGGTCATAACGGGCATCGCTACTGACCGGCAGGGCGTCCCATGCAGCACGATCGAAGCTGTCGCGAATAGTCAGATAGATAGCCGTATCGTTGCTTTGCAGCAGTTGTTGCTCGAGGGTCTCCAGTAGCGCGGCCCTGGCTTGTACAACTTGTTTGAGTTGCACGTGTTTTTTGTCGGGCAGTGATCTGTAACGGGCATCGATCTTGCGCTTCAGGCCGTTGAATTGCTCTTGCAGGCGTTTTGCCTGTTGACCGACTCGCGAATTCTGGGCCATTGCAAATTGCTGAGCGAGTTCGAGATATCGGGGCTTTGCTTCCCTGAAGGCGGCTCCTTCCAGTGCATGAATCGCTTCGAGCGCCTGCAGCAATTCGTGAAGATTGCTGTCAGTCGATTGCGGCTTCTCACGGCGAGCCGGTTTGTCTTCTGGGCGCTTCTCGAAAATCTTGTCGCAAGCGGCCCGAAAATCTTCCCAATATTTCTTGTCGTCCTTGAAGGATGTCGGTCCGATCTGTTTCCACTCCTGTTGCAGTCGCTTCGCTTCACGCATGGCATTAGCTCGATCTTCAGATTCCGCGAGAGCAAGGGCCTGATCTATAAATGCCTGTTTCTGGGCACCATTATCACGCAAGGAGTGCTTGCGGATTTTGCGCAATTGATTTACCGCGGCAAAATAGCGTTTCTGCAATGCTTTGATTTTCGATTGTTCGATCGGTGCGTGTGCTTTCCACTCACGCTCAGCCTGTTGCAGCATTTTGTTGATATCGGTTATGCCTGAAGTCTCGGAGTTGGACCCAGCTTCCTTGTCCGGGGTCATTCTGGCCAGTTCGGCCTCGAGCAAATCGCAAATTTCGCGGCGCTTTGCAAAATTTGTCACCATCAGTTGCTTGCGCTGTTTGAAATATTCCTTACAGGGCTCGTAGGCCTTGTCGGACAATTGCTTGAATTCTCGCCACAGTTGTTCATTCTGATTGGAGCGGCCCAGTGTTTTCCACTCCTGGTGCAGCTTGCTGATGTGTTTGGAGCGATCAGCGGCATGCATCTTTGAATCAATCAGGTGCTGCATTTGCGTGAGCAACTCTTTTTTCTTTTCCGTAGCGGCAAATGCCTTCCAGTCACGCAGCTCATTCAATTTCGCTTTGTGCACGTTCGCTAATTTTTGCAGTGCGGCGCGTATCTTGCCACTGGTATTGTTAATGTTGCCCTGGATCTTGTCCCAGGTCGGCAGCGCGTCATGGGATTGCCCGGTATCCAGCGCTTGTTGCAGTTCAGTCAACAAGGCCGTAGTTGCGCTCTGCAGTTGCTCTTGATGAACCCGATTCTTCTCCAGTTTTTCGGTGAGGCGTTCATGGAGACTGGCGGCAAGTGACTCCAATTCAGGAGAGGCAGCCGCCGCGGCCTTGCGTATCTTGTTGAGCGAGTTGCGGGTGCCGTTGAGTGCCTCGGTGTGCTTGTAAGTGAGCTTGCCCAGTATCTGTTCCAGACGGGGTAATTCGGAGGCGGGATCCGGAAGTTTTTCCGGGGTCGGTGCGCGCCTGGGTTTGGCTGGTCTGGGCGGCGCAGCCACTGCAGATTCGGACTCTGTGAGCCTGCTCTCAGCCGGTAAAGTTTGGGTCTCGACAGGTTCGCTGACGACAGGCGCACTGCTGTTCGTTGGGGTGTCAATCGTCTCTGCGTCTACTGCTTCGACCGCTTCCAGACGTTTTTCGATCAGTTTCGCCACGGTCTTGTCCTTGTCACGAATCTTCTCCTGGATCTCGGAGAGCAAGTGAATGTCATCAATTTTCAGGGTAGCTTCCTTGCGAACATGCACACTGGCTGCGTACAGGCTCAAATCTGCCAATTCCTCAGCAGCCATGATGCGTGAGACCGCTTCAGTACCGGCTGCCTTGCATTTTGCCAACAAGGCTATCTGCTTCACAGCTGATAAGGGCAGCGAACGAATGATCGCCAACCGCTCGGCTTCGCTAACTTCGGTCTCGATGGTCCCTGCCAGTATGCGGTAATACTGCTGCGTTGCTGCCGCTGCAATTGCAGTCGGCGCCGACTGCAATTGCAGCAATGCAGGCAGGCTGTTCAGCATGCCAATGGCGACACAGCGTACCTGCTCATCGTTGTCATTGTGTGCGATAAAGTCCAGCGCCTGCTGTCCTGATTGCGTATTAGCAGGCAGCCGCTGGAGGGCTTGCAGACGCGACTCGGAACTCTGTTGCTGCCAGTCCTCATCGATCAGGTCAGGTAAATTGGTACTGGAAGCTATTGCCATGCACTGCGAACCGGCGTTGGGGATTTCTACGAATGAGCAACCAGTTTAACAGAAGTTGTTTCTTACTAAACAGCAAAGATTCGCATCGCATTTTTCCACCGAATTGCAAGCCGCTTCAATTCATTGCAACCGGAATGTAGCGGGTTTCGCGCGGGTAGCTGCTATACTCTTTGCTGCACAGGGCGCTAAACGCGACGCCGCACGGGGTGCGGCAGATAACCACTCCACACGAATCGGGAATACCACCCGCCCCAGGACCCACTGAATGCTGGCAGAGGCAGTCAAAGACAGGATTCAGTCTGTCTATCGCCAACTTCTTAAATCCCGCGATCTCACTCCTCGCTACGGTCAGCGGCAGATGATCGCGGAAATTGCCAATACCCTGGGCATTTTGGCGAGCGAAGAAGTAGAGGAGCCGCCGATTTGCGTAATCGAGGCCGGCACTGGGACCGGCAAGACACTGGCGTATCTGCTGGCTGTCATTCCTCTGGCCCAAGCCCTGGAGCTCAAGGTGGTTGTGGCGACAGCGACAGTTGCGCTGCAGGAACAGGTGAGCCTGAAAGATATTCCCGAATTACTGCAGGGATCGGATCTGCAATTCAGCTATGCACTGGCGAAGGGAAGAGGTCGCTATGTGTGTCTTTCCAGGCTGGACCTATTGCTGCAGGGTAACGACAGTCTGCAGGCGATGATGGATCTGTACGGTGAAGAGCTGGAGGATCCCGGTGGGGGCGATCTCGCCCTCTATGAACACATGCTCGAAGCACTCAGCGCAGGCGACTGGAAGGGTGACAGGGATGACTGGTCGCAACCAATCAGTGACGCGAACTGGCGACCTGTTACGGTCGACAATGCTCAGTGCATGGGACCGAAGTGCAGTCATTTTCGCAACTGTTGCTTCTACCAGGCACGTGAGTCCCTGGACAAGGCCGATTGCATTGTGAGCAATCACGATCTGGTGCTGGCAGATCTCGCGCTTGGTGGCGGAGTTATCCTGCCGGATCCCCAAGACTGCATCTACATCTTCGATGAAGCACATCATCTGCCCTTCAAGAGCAATAACCATTTCGCGAGTTTTACCCGCATTCGTGCTACCAGCGGCTGGCTCGAGCGCACTGAGGCCTTGCTACCGCGACTCGTTACCGACGACTTGCTGGCTTCCAGTCAACAGGTGCTGTTGGAGAATCTGATCCGGGCGACGCGGGAGAGCCTCAACGAGGCATGGTTACTGTTCGAGCAGACCCTGGCGAGCGTGGATGTGGTCGATCGTTATGAGAGCCGTACCCAGCACGCGTTCAAGTCCGGCATCGTCCCACCGGAAGTGCAGGATCTCGCCGGTATCCTGGCAAATCAGTTCACCCGGCTTAACGCCGGCTTCCAGGATATCGCCGCCGACCTGAAAGCCACACTGGACGAGGATGTCGATGCACAGCGAACGACGCAGGCGGAAGTCTGGTTTCCATTGCTTGGCAGCCTGTGCAAGCGTGCTGAAGCCTGTCAGGCCTTGTGGCTCAGCTTCGCGGTCAGTGATCAGGCTGGAGCTGCCCCCGTCGCACGCTGGTTGAGCATGAACGAGGTCGGTAACTATCCGGATATCGCCTTGTCTTCGAGCCCCGTGCTCGCCGCGGACAATCTGCAACAAAGGCTGTGGCAAACGTGTGCTGGGGCTGTGCTGACCTCGGCTACGCTGTCGGCACTCGGAGAATTCGCGATGTTGAAACTGAGAGCCGGACTGCCTTCACACACGCGCTATCTGAGCATACCGAGCCCGTTTAATTTCGCCGAGGCAGGCGTGTTGTCAATTCCCAGGATGAATTGCGATCCTTCCCAGACTGAACAGCACACGGATTTTATCGCCGCTGCCTTACCGCGCTTGTTGGAACCTGACTGCGCGGCTCTGATGTTGTTCTCGAGTCGACGCCAGATGCTGGATGTGATGGAAAGACTACCTAAGCCCTGGCAGGACAAGGTACTTTGTCAGGATGATTTTCAGAAGGCACAATTGCTCAAATATCACAGGCAGCGTGTCGACAATCACGAGGGCAGCCTGATCTTCGGCCTTTCCAGTTTTGCCGAAGGCGTTGATTTGCCGGGGAAATATTGCACGCACGTGCTGATTGCCAAGATCCCGTTTGCAGTGCCTAACGATCCAATCGAGATGACGCTATCAGACTGGATCGAGCAGCAGGGCATGAATCCTTTCATGACGCTGGCGGTACCGGACGCAGCCTTCCGTCTGGTGCAGGCAAGTGGGCGTCTCTTGCGTAACGAAACTGACACCGGGCGCATTACGCTGTTTGATGAGCGCCTGGTCAATCGACGCTACGGTAGTGCCATCCTCGATTCACTGCCACCTTACCGACGCGAACTGCTTCGAGACTTGCCTTCGCTGACTTGAGTGTCGCGACGACGGCTCAATGGCGTCGGGCGCGTTTCTGGTGGTTGAAATAATAGGCAATAGCCGCACCCACGATTGCACCGGAGAGAGTCAGCACCAGCATGTTGTTGACGATTGCTCCCAGTCCGATACCGAGGATAAGGCCGATCGTAATGCACAGTGCATAGGTTCCTTGTTCCGCCGATTTTTGCTTCATCTTCTTTGACATAACAGCGCTCCGAACGCGAACTCAGTCGAGATTGTTTATGGAATAGATTACGGTGCTCTGCCGGGAGAATTGAGAAGGATCAATAGCTACCTGTCCGATCGCATCAGCA
>JALRBQ010000020.1 GCA_023257655.1 Pseudomonadales bacterium | reverse complement strand
CGCACGCAACTCGATGGCTTCGGGTGATGGCGGGGCCAGCTGCAGAAAGTGCGCCCGCACCGCAATCCGATAATCGCCATCGACAATTCCGGGCACCGGCAGAGCGAAGGGTGCTGCCGCAATTGGCAGTGTCGCCATGCCGCCACCGACCTTCACCGGCACCGAATTCAGTGGCGGATCGGAAAACAGTCGCGCCGCGAGCAGGCCTTGTGGTGACCGGTACAGACGCATCGTCGGGCCACTCTCGACCACCCGACCGGCACTGAGACACACCGTATTTCCGCCAAGGATCAGGGCTTCAGAAGGTTCGGTGGTGGCATACACCAGCATGGACCCCATGTCGGCGAACAATCGAGGCAGTTCTACGCGTAATTCTTCGCGCAACTTGTAGTCGAGGTTAGCCAGCGGTTCGTCAAGCAACACCAGATCTGCCCTCTTGATCAGGGCACGGGCCAGGGCGACCCGCTGCTGCTGCCCACCTGAGAGCGCAGCCGGCCGCCGCTGCAACTGCGGCGTGAGTTGCAGCAACTCGGCGATCTCGGCGACCCGCCGACGCCGCTCATCCTCTGGCACGCGCGCCACAATGAGCGGCGACGCAATATTCTCCTCGACTGTGAGGGTCGGGTAATTAATGAACTGCTGGTACACCATGGCCACATTGCGGCGCTGCACGGGAACGCCTGCCACCGAGACACCGTCCACTAACACGCTGCCGCTGTCGGGCTGGTCGAGTCCGGCCATCACGCGCATCAACGAAGTTTTACCGGACAGCGTCGGCCCCAGCAGGATTGTCAGCTCGCCCCGCTGCAACGTCAGGTTGATGCCTTCGAGGTAGGTCTCTGAGCCAACCTTGCGCGTGACATTGTTCAGTTCCAGCATTGCGTTTCATCCATCCCGGCTTATCGGTTCCGGTTGTGCAGATAGTCAGTCAGCGCCTGCTGCTGGCCTGCATCAAACCAGTACAGTAGCTTGGTGCGTCGCAGCAGAATATCTTCGGCATTGCGGGCCCATTCCTGTTCGCACAGATAGTCGACTTCGCACTGGTACAGTCCCTGTCCGAAGTGAATACCAAGCTCGTCAGTATTTCGCGCCGCACCCGGAAGATTAAAGGCCAGCGTCCCGTATTGCCGCAACCAGCGCGCCCTGAGCTCGGTATCCAGCCACGGAAAACGTGCCGTGAACTGTCGATACAGTGCCTCGAAATTGTCGAAGTCACCGCCTGGCAAACTGGCGTTGCGCGTCCAGGCCGGCTTCATAGCAGGGAAGATGTCGACCAGTTTATCCACCGCTTCTTCCGCGAGGATGCGATAGGTAGTGATCTTTCCGCCATAGATTGTCAGTAATGGTTGCGATACGGCTTCAAGCTTCAGCTGGTAATCACGTGACACCCGGGTCGCACTCTCCCCCGCTTCATCGATCAAGGGGCGGACCCCGGCGTAAGTAAATTTTACACCCGCAGGCTCGATCGGTTGCTTGAAATAGAGATTCACCATGTTGATGAGGTAATTGATTTCGTCGCCAGAGATGCCCACGTCGTCGAGCTCACCCTGGTACTCGACTTCCGTCGTCCCGATTAGCGTGAAATCGTGCAGATAGGGAATGACAAAGATGACTCGACCATCGTGATGCTGCAACAGATAGGCCTGTTCGCCTGCATACAGTCGTGGGACGATGATATGGCTGCCTTTGACGAGCCTGAGCGGCAGGGCCGACTGCTGCAAGGCAAAGCGCTCGAGCAGGCGATCAACCCATGGTCCTGCGGCATTGACGACCGCGCGACACTGCACGCTGCGACTCTGTCCGGCACTGGTGAGAGTGGCCTGCCAACCTGCGACTGTGGGCATTAATGCCGTGCACTCTGTGCGCGTCAGTATCTCGGCGCCATGTCGCCTTGCTTGCAGGGCATTCATCACCACCAGCCGCGCGTCGTCGCCGAAGCCGTCCCAATATTCAAACCCCTTGCGAATCGCCAGATTCAGCGGGCTGTCGGTACCCAGGGTCACGGCACGCGATGCCTTGAAGAGTCGACGGTGAGCGAGGTAGTCGTAGAGGAACAGGCCGGCCCGGATCATGAGGGCATTACGCGAATGGGGCAACTGCGGAATCTGGATGGCGAGAGGCCTGATCAGGTGCGGCGCTACCGCAGCAAGCACCTCGCGTTCCTGCAGGGATTTGCGCACCAGCGCAAACTCGTAGTTCTCCAGATAGCGCAGGCCGCCGTGGATCAGTTTGGTGCTGGCCCAGGACGTGCCCGCGGCGAGGTCGGATTTTTCGCACAACACAACACGCAAACCACGACCCGCGGCATCGGCAGCGATCCCTGCGCCATTGATGCCTCCACCAATAACCAGGAGATCACAGTCGAGTTCGGGTTGATTCACGTGTGCACTTCGATATCAGCTGTAAAGCATGCAAATTAGTCGGGAACCTAGTGTAACATGGCTGGCATTTCGATCATCCCTTGCGCCCGCAAAGCATAACGCCGGATTTACGAACAAGGATTGCGCCATGTCCAACTACATTCTTGCCATCGATCAGGGAACCACGAGCAGTCGCGCGCTCGTGTTTGATACCGACAGCAGGATTTGTGGGCTGGGTCAGGCGCCGTTTACACAACACTATCCGGCGAACGGCTGGGTGGAACATGACGGCAACGAGATCTGGCGCACTACCCTGGCGAGCTGCCAGGCGGCGCTAACGGCCGCCGGTATCTCCGCCGGACAGGTCGCCTGCATCGGCATCACCAATCAGCGCGAAACTACCGTAGTCTGGGACCGCGCGACCGGTGAGCCAGTGGCCCCCGCTATCGTCTGGCAGGATCGCCGCACCAGCGCCTACTGCGAGGAACTGAAGCAGCAGGGACTGGAGGCCACCGTTCAGGCAAAGACCGGCTTGTTGCTGGACTCGTATTTCTCAGCGACGAAGCTGCGCTGGCTGCTGGAGAATGTGCCCGGCCTGCGCGCGCGGGCTGACCGGGGAGAACTGGCGTTTGGCACGATCGACACCTTCCTGTTGTGGCGACTCACTGGCGGCCGCAGTCACTGCACAGATGCGACGAACGCCTCGCGCACCATGCTGTTCAATATCCATACCCAGCAGTGGGATAGCGACCTGTTGGCGCTGTTCTCGATTCCGCAGTCCCTCCTGCCTGAAGTAAAGGACTGTGCCGCCGACTACGGTCACAGTGATTCCGCCCTGCTGGGTGCGGCCATTCCCATAACGGGCATTCTGGGCGACCAGCAGGCGGCGGCCTTCGGTCAATGCTGTTTTACCGCGGGTCTCGCCAAGAGTACGTATGGCACTGGCTGCTTCCTGTTGCTGAATACCGGTGCCTCGCCGCTGGTTTCGAGTGCGGGATTGCTCACGACGGTGGCCTATCGTCTCGACGGCAAGACCCATTATGCGATTGAGGGCAGCATCTTCATGGCTGGTGCGACCATGCAATGGCTGCGCGATGAGTTGCATCTCGTCGATGATGTGCGTGAATCTGAACATCTGGCGCGCGCCACCGATCCGGAATCCAGCGTGTATCTGGTGCCGGCCTTCACCGGATTGGGCGCACCGTACTGGGATGCCGATGCGCGCGGTGCCATTTTCGGCCTCACCCGTGACTCCAATAGCGGGGACATCGTCACCGCCGCCCTGATGTCCGTGTGCTACCAGACCCGCGATCTGGTTACCGCGATTGCCCAGGACGGGACAGAGCTCAGGCAACTGCGGGTGGACGGCGGTATGGCCACTAACAATTTCGTCCTGCAAATGCTCGCCAACGTACTCGATTGTGAGGTATTGCGACCCGATATCACCGAGACCACGGCGCTGGGTGCTGCCTATGTTGCCGGCCTGCGTGCCGGGCTGTTTGCCTCTCTCGACTCCATCAGCCAGCACTGGCGGCTGGACCGTGCCTTTCAACCTGAGCAGGACGCAGGCTGGCGCGAGCGCAAGTATCAGGGCTGGCTGGAGGCGGTGCGCCGCACCCGTGGCCACTAGAACCAGAACTTACAAGCAGGAATGATTCAGGGGCAGGATTGATGCAGTTACATCTTTTTCGACATGGCGAGACTGACTGGAATGCCGAGCGTCGCATCCAGGGACAGCGTGAATCCCGATTGACCGAACTCGGCATCGAGCAGGCTCGGCGCCTCGGCGATCGTATCCGCCATCTGCAGTTCGATCGCGTGTATTGCAGCAGCAGCCTGCGCACGCGCCAGACCGCAGAACATGTGTTTGGTCCCGAGCGCAGGGATGTGGCATTCCTCGACTCCCTGCGGGAGATCCATCTGGGCCCCTGGGAGGGACGACTGTATGCCGAGATCGAACAGGAACAGGCGGACAACTTCCGGCACTTCTGGAGCGAACCTCACCTGTTTCAGGTCGAGGGCGCGGAGACTTTCTCTCAGCTGCAGCAGCGCGCCGTCGCAGCCGTGGAGGACATCAGGCAGGAGTTCGAGACAGGCAATGTTGCCATCGTCAGCCACGGCGCGCTGATCAAGGCCCTGTTATGCCATTTCCAGCAACGCCCACTCAGCGAACTGTGGGCACCACCGGCAATGCACAATTGTGCTCACAGTATTGTTGAATTAAATCGCGACGGGGGCGGTCATATCCTTCAGTATGCCGACCAACCCATTTAAGGAAGAAAAAACAATGATCAGTGATGCCACGACCCCCGTTTCCCGCCGTGTCCGGCTTATCCTCACTATCGCCAGCTGGCTCGTGCTGCTGGCTGGCCTCGGCATCGGTGTGCTGACACTCGGCTCGGCCGCCGGCATCTGGTTCGGCGCCTGGGATTTCCGCCGCGGCTTTGACCTGCTGCGTATCGCTAATGATTACGGCGACCTCATCACCTGGTTTGGGCTCGCCGCCACCCTCGTCATCATCGCTGCCGCACTGTTGTGGAACACCGGCAACCTGGTCAGGCTTGGGTCAATGGCAGCGGCCGGCACCCTGATTGCCGGCATTGCCTACGCTATCCCCGAGAGCTTTCGTCCACCCGAAGGAGTCACCTACCCACCGATTCATGACATCTCTACAGACACCAACTCGCCACCGGAATTCGTCGCTGTGCTGCCATTGCGCGTCAACGCCGCCAATACCGTCGTGTATGGAGGCTCGCAGAACATGACGCCGGAACGTCTCGCCCAACTGACTCACGAGGCCTATCCTGACCTCATTCCTCGCCGCTATGCCGAACCCGTCGGCGCAGTTTTTGAACGCGCCCTCAGCGCCGTCGACGAGATGGGCTGGGAGCTGGTGGCCGCCGACCGTGATGCTGGCCGCATCGAAGCCACGGCGACGACGTTCTGGTTCCGGTTCAAGGACGATATCGTCATCGTCTTGTCCGACGCTGGCAATGAGACTGTCGTCAATGCCCGTTCGGTGTCTCGCGTCGGTACTGGCGATGTCGGAGCCAACGCCCTGCGCCTGCGCAAGTTTTTCACGCTGCTGTAATTGCCAACCCGGATTGTTGCCGCACGGTAAATCTGGAGTCGCAATCGGGCTGCAGGCCTGACAGCTATGCTATGCTTGCGGCTCGATTCACTGGGTTACCGGAGCGTCCCGCTTGAGCCAACGCGTTAACAACATCATCCTGTTCAGCCTGATTGCGCTGGGAGTCACCGGCCTGTCGCAGCTCATCGGTTACTGGATCAATGCCACGATTGCGGAGAACACCTCCCGCGAGATCACCGGATTCCTGTATTTCACGCATGTGCGAAATCACGGTGGCGTGTTCGGCTTGTTGCAGGGCATGGGCTGGGTGTTCGCCGTTGTGAGCGTCGGTTTGCTGGTGGCAGTCGTCGCCTATCTGTGGTTCGGCAAATCGATTCGGCGAGTGGAATATGTCTGCTTCGGTTTTATCGTGGGCGGCGGGGCCAGCAATATCCTCGATCGCTTCCTCTATGGCAGCGTCATCGACTTCATCGACATCCAGCACATCCCCTACTGGAACTACGTGTTCAATACGGCCGACGTAATGATTCATGTCGGCATCTGGCCGCTGCTGTTTTTCAGCCTCTTTCCTAATGCCTTCGGCTCACCCGCTACGGACTAACCGCGCCTGACGCGAGCTGATAACACAGGGGGTAATGTTCACCTGCGGCATAGGGGGTAGTCAGCGCCGAGTCGACAGGCACTTCATCCGACGTTGCACTCCCCACACTCGCCCGCAGGCGACCGCTGGTTCCGACGCCGTCATCCAGGCTTGCGTCGATCGCCGTTGCAACGGTACCGGGAACGCGACTGAGACAGAGTTTGGTACCCGTCAGCCCCCTCCCATCGGCTGTGCCAACACACCCAGGTGCCCCCCGAAGGCATTGATCGGCAAGGCGTCGACGCCAACCAGGGCCGGATCACCCGGCAACAGACCGGCGGCGCGCAAGTGCTGCCAAAACGCACCACTCTCATCGACTCCGGTGAATGTGCGAAAATCCGGAGCCTCGAGATTGCCATCGGCATCGCCCGACATCACCGGCGACCACTGTTCACCACGCAGCGACAACAAGGCCAGCGGGCCATCGTCGCCAGGAAATTGGCCATAGATTTCTTGATAGGATTGAAAGGCTGATTCGGTACTCTGTAGTAATGCGATACTCTCATTCACCTGGGTGTCTAGCCGATAGCGCAGAGCCGCGATTACGGCAACGGCTATCAGAGCGATCACAACGACAACACCAATGATCGCGAGACTGCCAATACCTTGTTGTCGTGCCAAACCCTGCTTCATGATCCGCTCCCGAGTTGTCTGGTTGTGATCGCCGTGCATTTACGTGAGTGACTCGCCGATCTCGTAGTCGGGGACTACTTCCGGTTCCACGACAGCCGCCTCACACCAGGCTTGCACGGCGGGATTCGCCAATATCGTCTGCACATAGGCGCGGGCCGTGTCGGAAAGGACCACTCCGTAGGACGTAAAACGCATCACTACTGGCGCAAACATACAATCGGCAATGCTGAATTCACCAAACAGGTAATCCCCCTGCGCCCCAAACTGGCCACGCGCCTCGGTCCAGATTTGCTCGAGACGACGACACTCATTCTCCAGTTCAGGTCCGAATTGTACCCGTCGTCTGGCCCGGATGTTCATCGGCAATTGTGAACGCACAGTCATGAATCCGGAATGCATCTCGTTGCAATAGGATCGGCATCGCGCGCGAGCCATGCGGTCGGTAGGATAGCCCCTGCCTTCGAGATAGGTTTCCGACACGTATTCACAAATCGCGAGAGAATCCCACACGGTGAGCCCGTCGTCGATGAGCACCGGTACGCGCAGGCTGGGCGAATAGTGCGCCAGCGTGTGCTTGAAACCCTCCTTGAACAGGGCGATGCGGATTTCCTCGAATTCCAGACCGAAATGCGTGAGCAGGAGCCAGGGTCGCATCGACCAGGAGGAATAATTTTTGTTACCAATAACGAGTTGCATGCTGCATTCCTGTGTCGTAGAGGACGGAGCCAGGAGTGGATTGTTTCTGCTGCCCCGAATGTGGGAGACTGCAATTATGCCTGACAGCCCAGCGCTGTCATAGTCGCCAGTAATCGTCACCTGTAACGGTCAGAAACCAGCGGAGAAATCTCTTGAGTAAACACAGATTCAGCGGCTTGCTCGCTCCCGTTATCACTCCTTTCCAGAACGATCTGCAACCCGATGCCCAGCGACTGCTACGGCATTGCCAATGGCTGTTGTCGCAGAATGCGGGTCTGGCGGTGTTTGGCACCAATAGCGAAGCGAATTCATTGTCGGTCGACGAGAAGATTGCACTGCTCGACGCGCTCGTAGCGGGAGGCATCCCTCCGCAGCGGTTGATGCCTGGAACCGGGAGTTGCGCCCTGCCCGATGCCATCCGCCTGACCCGGCATGCTGCAACGCTCGGCTGCGGTGGCACGTTGATGCTGCCGCCGTTCTATTACAAGGGTGTCTCCGACGAGGGACTGTTCGCCTTTTACTCCGACGTCATCGAGGGTGTTGGCGATACCGATTTGCAGATATACCTCTATCACATTCCGCCGGTATCTCAGGTGCCCTTGTCGATCACTCTGATCGAGCGGCTGTTGTCACGTTATCCTGCGACGATCGCAGGCATCAAAGACAGCTCCGGCGATTGGAATAATACTCGCGCGCTGAACTCCCAGGGCTGGGAGGATTTTCGGGTGTTCTGTGGCTCCGAGAGTTTCTTGCTGCGCAACATGCAGGCCGGTGGTGCCGGTTGCATATCGGCCACCGCCAACGTGAACCCGGCACCGATTCACGCGCTCTATGCACACTTTCAGGACGCCGATGCGGGCGAACGGCAAACCGCGTTGGATCAGGTGCGGCTTATCTTCCAGAAATATCCCATGATTGCTGCATTGAAGGCGGCGACGGCGGATTGTAGCGGCGATGTGAATTGGTTCCGGGTGCGACCGCCCTTGGTGTCGCTCACTCCGGATCAGCTGGCGGGACTGCGCGCCGACCTCAAGGCGGCCCACTTCACCATGCCCGGCCTGGAATCGGTCTAGCCCCCAGCCGGCGCGGGCTGGCGGCAACTTTGCCGATAGACAAAGTCGCGACCTTCCGGTAGCCTCTAGTCTGCATTCTGCACGCAAGACAGCTCCGTTTAGAAGGATTTAACCCGCTGTTTTCAAAGCTATTTCCGGGGGACACGAGGGCGGAAACCGATTCCGTCCGTCGGGTATATGCGCTCACCGCGGCGCAGGCTGCACTCGTCAGGAAAACCCAATTAGAAGAGGTTCAACATGAACAAGATTGCGAACGGATTATTCCGCTCCGGCCTGCGCTGTTTGCTCGGCAGTTTGCTGCTTGCCGGCGGCTGGGCAGTCGCCCAGGACACCGTGGAGTGGACCACCCTGGGAGGCGATTTCGCACATACGCGCTACTCCCCCGCTGACCAGATCACCGCAGAAAATTTCAAGGATCTTGAGGTCGCGTGGGTATGGAACGGCGCCAGCATGGGAGCTGTCAGCGGACGCTCCACTCCCAGCTATATCAATGGCAAACTCTACACGGTAGCCGGTGCCCGTCGTAGCGTAGTCGCGATCGATCCCAAGACAGGCGAAACCATTTGGTCTTTCCGATTGCCGAATACCGGCCGCTGGGAATACTCCATGCGCGCTGACTATGGCAAGGGTGTTGGCTATGCCGAGGTCGATGGACGTGGTGTCATCTACATGATTACTCCCGGCTTCTTCCTCACCGCACTCGACGCCGAGACAGGTTCCCCGCTGAAAGGATTCGGCAAGCCGGTGCCCATCGACGGATTCCCGGAAACCGGTGTAGTGGATCTGCTCGCGAATCTGGGTCATCCGTATGACCCTTATAATGGTATACCGCTGGAACGAGGCTACATCACTTCGTCCTCACCACCGATCGTGGTCAATGGTGTCGTCGTAGTGGGTAACTCTGCCGAACAGGGCTATCAGCAATCACGAATCGAGAACGTACCGGGAGACATTCTCGGCTACGATGCGAAGACAGGTGACTTCCTTTGGAAGTTCAATGTCATTCCGAAACCCGGCGAATATGGCCATGAAACCTGGGAGAACGATGCCTGGCAGTGGACGGGCGATGTCTCTTCCTGGGCGCCGATCTCCGCCGATGTCGAAAACAATCTCGTCTATATTCCGACCAACGGTGCCACCATCGACTATTACGGGGGTTTCCGTCCCGGCGACAATCTGTTCGGCACCAGCCTGATCGCACTCAATGCCAGCACCGGTGAGCGGGTCTGGCACTTCCAGATGGTGAAACACGACATCTGGAACTACGACACGCCGACCGCGCCGGTGCTGCTGGATGTGAACATGCCAGGACGTGGCCCGGTGCCCGCGATTGTGCAGACGACCAAACAGGCATTCGCCTATGCCTTCAATCGTCTCACTGGCGAACCGCTATGGCCGATGGAGTATCGCGAAGTCCCGAAATCCAAGGTACCAGGCGAAAAACTTGCCACAACCCAACCGTTCCCGACGAAGCCGGCAGCCTATGATCTGCAGGGCCTGAGCATCGATGATCTGGTGGACTTCACGCCTGCACTCCGACAGGAAGCGATTGCCGCGGTAGCCGATTACGACATCGGTCCCCTCTTCACTGCACCGCTGCATCCAGATAACGATGAAGGCAAGATCAGTGCCTACCTCTGTCCCGGTGGAACCGGCGGCACCAATATCACTGGCCCGTCTGTTGGTGATCCAACTACCGGTATCCTGTACATCACTTCGCACAAGGGCTGCGGCACTTTCGCCATCGTGCCCGGCGAGCAGGCTGACCTGCAGTATGAAGCGCCATCTGGCGTGACCCTGTCCCGCTACGCGGCAAGCCGCAGTGCAGGACGCGGACCTCGTCTGCAATCTGGTCTGCCGCTGTGGAAACCGCCCTACAGCCGCATCACCGCGATCGACATGAACACCGGTGAGCATCTGTGGATGATTCCCAGTGGTGAAACACCCGATCGCATCAAGAACAATCCGGCCCTGGCGGGTGTGGATATCGGGGAAACCGGAACCGGCAACCATGTCCCGATGGTGGTGACGCCCAACATGCTGATCTACAGCGATGTGGACAGCGATGGCGAAACTGCCCTGCTCTATGCCCTGGACAAGGCCACCGGTGAAGAACTTGCCCGCATCGAAGTGCCTGAGCGTAGCCGCTATGGTATGAGCACCTGGGTACACGAAGGTCGGCAGTATATCATCCTGCAGACCGGACCGACTTTGACCGCAATGGCGCTTCCCGATCACAACGCCGCTCCGGTCAGCGGTGGTCACTAGTTCAACCCACGAGCCAGTCAACAAAAAACCCGGCTGTGGCAACACAGCCGGGTTTTTTTATGGGCGTCAATCCGGGATGATGGACTGTGAGTGCACCGATCGGTGCGACTCAGGCATCCGGTGTGACGGCGGGCTGTTTCAGCCGCCTTCGCAGGGTCTGAAGCGTGCCCGTTGTCATCGCCACACCAAGCAACACAAGCAGGCAACCAAACAGCATGAACGCCGTGACCTGTTCGCCGAGAAAGAGCGATCCCCATAGAATGCTGAACAAGGGCACGAGAAACGTGACGGTGACCGCCCGGTAAGAACCGATACGATCGATCAGTCGGTAGAACAGAATATAGGCGAGCCCCGTGCACACGACACCGAGGCCGATGACGCTGAGCCAAATCCAACCCGTCGGCATGGTCTCGGGTTGCTTCCACACTGCCAACGGCGCCAGATACAGACTGCCGAAAAACAGGCTACCCCCGGTGACTGCGAGACCACTGACTCCTCGCAGTCGATGCGAGGTCAGATTGGCGGCGAGACCGTAGGAGGCTGATGCGACGAGGCCGGCAGCGATCGCCAGCAGATTACCCAGTGCCGGTGTTGCACTCTGCGGATCGAGCACGAGTACCACCACACCGCTGAATCCCAGCACCAGGCCGATGATCTGCGCGGACAGGAGTCGCTGGCGGAACATCAGAAACGCGAGGATGCCAGTGAAGAACGGCACGGTGGCGTTGAGGATCGAAGAGAAACCCGCCCCGAGGTGCAATGCAGCATAGGAGAACAGGCTGAAGGGAAGTGCCATATTGGCAAGACTGATGAAGGCAATCAGCTTCCAGTGTTGTCGCACCACGGGCAACTTGCCGCGGTACAAAAAGAACGGCAACAGAAACACGAAGCCGCACAACAACCGCATTTCCACCAGAAACAGAGGGCCGAAAACCGGAGCGGCGATGCGCTGAAACAGAAACGAGCCACCCCAGATCGCGGACAGCAGCAACAGGTCGGTGATGTCCCGTGCGCCGAGCTTGACGGTCAGATGATTCTGCATCAGTGGGTCCAGCCGCCGAGCGGCGACGATCAGGCTTTGGTGTTGTAGACAGTATTTGCCGCCGCGAGCGTCCCCTTGCTGTCGATGTCCATGCCCCGTGCGGCCAGCACATTGGCCAGTGCCGACAGGCAGAACAGAACATTCGTGCGATTGCTGGCGTAACCCATCAGTCCGATACGCCAGACTTTGCCGGCCAGCGCGCCGAGACCGGAACCGATTTCGAGATTGTATTCATTGAGCAAGGCATTACGCACGTCGGCATCGTTGATCGATGTCGGGAACGACACCGCATTCAACTGTGGCAAGCGTACGTCTTCGGCAACGACGAATCCGAGCCCCATGGCTTTGATGCCGGCGGCAAACGCCTGGTGATTCAGCGCATGACGTTGCCAGGCCTGCTCGAGTCCTTCTTCCTGGAGAATAACAAGCGCCTCATGCAGCGCATACAGGGAATTGATTGGCGCGGTATGATGATAAGCGCGCTTCGCTTCCGTGCCCCAGTACCCCATAACAAGGTTAAGGTCGAGGAACCAGCTCTGCACCTTGCGCTTGCGCGAACTGATCACCTTGGCGGCGCGATCAGAAAAACTCACCGGTGACAGGCCGGGTACACAGGAGAGACACTTCTGGGTACCCGAGTAAATCGCATCGATGCCCCAGTCATCCACCTTCAGTTCGATGCCGCCGAGCGAGGTAACGGCATCGACGATGGAGAGACAATCGTATTTCTGGGCCAGCGCACACAAGGCCTCGGCATCACTGCGTGCACCGGTTGAAGTTTCCGCGTGCACAAACGCAAGCGCCTTGGCATCAGGGTTTTCGCTCAGGGCCTGCTCGGCCTTGTCTATATCCACTGTCTCGCCCCAGACATCTTCCACCATGATCGCTTGCGCGCCACAGCGTTCCGCGTTTTCTTTCATGCGCCCGCCAAATACGCCGTTCTGACAGATGATGACCTTGTCACCAGATTCCAGCAGGTTGGTGAACACGGTCTCCATGCCGGCCGAACCGGGTGCCGATACCGGCAGTGTCAGCTTGTTCTCTGTCTGAAAGGCGTACTGCAGCAGTGACTTCACTTCATCCATCATATCGATGAACACCGGATCGAGATGGCCAATCGTGGGACGCGACAGGGCTTCCAGAATGCGGGGATTCACATCAGACGGTCCCGGACCCATGAGCGTGCGAACGGGTGGATGAAAAGATTTGATCATGGCTTAAGTCCTGAGATTACGTGTGTAGGGTGCGTAAATGAAAAAGCCGATCTAACCAGGAGGGTGAGATCGGCTTTTGACAGCAGTATTAGCAGTGTTGCTTGGGCAAGACTTACTCTGCTGCAACTTCCTTCGCATTCGCGAGGTCGTCGCCGGCCTGCTCCGGACGATCGACGAGTTCGACGTAAGCCATGACGGCGTTGTCACCGGCTCGCTCGCCGCACTTCAGAATGCGGATGTAACCACCCGGACGATTGGCGTAGCGTGGTCCCAGTTCGCTGAACAGTTTGCCCACTGTGGCTTTGCTGCGCAGACGATTGAAAGCCAGACGTCGGTTCGCGACGCTGTCTTCCTTCGCCAGCGTGATCAGCGGCTCTGCAACCATGCGCAGTTCCTTCGCCTTGATCAGCGTAGTCTTGATAATTTCATGCTCGACCAATGACGAAGTCATATTGCGGAACATGGCTTTACGGTGCGAGCTGTTTCTGCTTAGCTGGCGACCACTGTTTCTGTGACGCATAACTTTATTCCTATTTTACGCGAGGCTTTCTCAGGCTGCGCGGTCGTCAGACTTGAGGCTTGATGGAGGCCAATTTTCCAGGCGCAGACCCAGTGAGAGACCACGGGTAGCCAGGACATCCTTGATTTCAGTCAGAGACTTCTTGCCAAGGTTTGGCGTCTTCAGCAATTCGACTTCAGTACGCTGAATCAAATCACCGATGTAGTAAATGTCTTCTGCTTTCAGACAGTTGGCTGAACGTACAGTCAGCTCCAGATCATCAACCGGTCGCAACAGAATCGGATCGATTTCGTCCTCGGCTTCTTCTGGCTCAGACACGATCTCACTCTGCAGGTCAACGAAGACCGCCAGCTGGTGCTGCAGAATTGTCGCCGCGCGACGGATCGCTTCTTCCGGCTCGATCGCACCGTTGGTTTCCAGGTCGATAATCAGCTTGTCGAGGTCGGTACGCTGTTCGACACGGGCATTCTCCACGGAATAAGACACGCGGATAACCGGGCTATAGGAAGCATCCAGCATCAGCTTGCCTACTGCGCGAGTCTCATCGTCATCGGCAGAACGAGAGTCAGCCGGCGAATAACCGCGACCCTTGCGAACTGTCAGGCGCATATTGATCGCGCCGTTGCTGTTCAGATGGGCGATGACGTGATCAGGATTGATGATTTCGACATCGTGATCAGTCTCGATATCCCCGGCAGTCACTGTGCCTGAGCCTTTCTTGGACAGGTTCAGAACCGCTTCATCCTTGTTATTCAGGATGACTGCTACCCCTTTCAGGTTCAGCAAAATCTCGATGACGTCTTCGCGGACACCTTCGATCGTGCTGTACTCGTGAACGACACCATCGATCTCGACTTCTTCAACAGCGCTGCCAGGCATGGATGACAGCAGAATTCGGCGCAGTGCATTTCCAAGGGTATGACCGAAACCGCGTTCCAGCGGCTCCAATACCACCTTTGAATGATACGTGTCGATCTCGTCGACCTGAATCACTTGCGGTGTTAAGAAGTCTGATAAAGAAAATTGCATGAAATCCACCCTTTGTGTGATTGTCACTACTTGGAATATAGCTCGACGATAAGGTTCTCGTTGATTTCTGCTGACAGATCGGCGCGGTCAGGCTTGCGCGTGAATTTGCCTTCCATCTTGCTTGTGTCAACAGTGACCCAATCAATCTGTGTTCGCTGTGAAGCTAAATCCAGAGCTGATTTGATTCGTAACTGTTCCTTCGCTTTCTGACGAATCGCAACCACGTCGCCCTCGCTTACCTTGTAAGAAGGGATATTGACGACTTCGCCATTCACCATGATGGACTTGTGTGATACCAGCTGGCGAGACTCGGAACGGGTAGAACCGAAACCCATACGGTAAACCACGTTATCCAAACGGCACTCGAGCAGTTGCAGCAGGTTCTCACCGGTTGCACCTTTCAGGCGGGCAGCTTCCTTGTAGTAGCCGCGGAATTGCTTTTCCAGGATTCCATAGGTGCGACGTACTTTTTGCTTTTCGCGCAATTGCACACCGTAGTCTGACAAACGACCGCGACGCTGGCCGTGTTGACCAGGAATTGTTTCTGTCTTGCATTTGCTATCGATCGGACGCACGCCACTCTTCAGGAACAGGTCTGTTCCTTCGCGACGGGACAGCTTGCACTTCGGGCCTAAATAACGGGCCATAATCTATTCTCCTGAATTAAACTCTGCGCTTCTTCGGCGGGCGACAACCATTGTGCGGGATAGGCGTCACATCAGTGATCAGGCCCACTTTCAAACCGCATCCGTTCAGGGCACGTACCGCAGACTCACGTCCTGGTCCGGGACCATTTACACGTACATCCAGACTTCTCAAACCATACAGTTCGATGGCTGCCTTGCCGGCCTTCTCCGCTGCAACCTGAGCAGCGAACGGCGTGCTCTTGCGAGAACCACGGAAACCGGAACCGCCGGCAGTCGCCCAGCTGAGTGCATTACCCTGACGATCGGTAATGGTAATGATGGTGTTGTTAAACGATGCATGAATGAATGCAATACCATCGATGACAGCTGTTCTTGCTTTCTTCTTTACCGTTTTTGCTGGGGTTGCCATAGTTCTATTCCGTCGATCTTCAGTTCTGTTTATGCCGGTTCAATGACCAGGCTGTCTAATGTCTTACTTGCGAATCGGCTTGCGCGGACCCTTGCGAGTGCGGGCATTGGTCTTGGTGCGCTGACCACGGACTGGCAGGCCACGACGATGACGAATGCCGCGATTGCAACCCAGATCCATGAGGCGCTTGATGTTCATGGACAGCTCACGACGCAGATCACCTTCAGTGGTCAGCTTCGCAACTTCGTTACGAATCTCATCCAGCTGCTCAGGTGTAAGCTCGACTGTCTTGGTAGACGGGGCGATGCCTGTCTTATCACAGATAGCCTGGGCTGTAGTAGGACCAATGCCATACACATAACGTAACGAGATTACGATATGCTTGTTGTCTGGTATGTTTACTCCGGCAATACGTGCCATATGTGCTCCGTTCTCTTCGCTCTAATCGCGTCTAAATCGTGAATGCGCTGGACTTAACCCTGACGCTGCTTGTGTCGTGGTTCTGCCTTGCAAATTACCCGCACGGAACCATTGCGCTTGATCATTTTGCAATTCCGGCAGATCTTCTTAACTGATGCTCTAACTTTCATATCCTATCTCCGTGTTCTCGCGGACTCCGATTACGGACTCCTAGATACCAGTGCGCCCATAGTTGCCGAGCTTTGATTTCTTCATCAGTGAGTCGTATTGATGGGACATCAAATGCGACTGGACCTGAGACCAGAAATCCATCGTTACCACCACTGAAATCAACAGCGCCGTACCACCGAGGTTGAACGGAACGTTGGCCAGCATCTGAATAAAATTAGGCAGCAGACATACCAGCGTGATGTAGATCGCGCCGAACATTGTCAGTCGCGTAATAACCCCATCGATGTATTTTGCCGTCTGCTCACCCGGACGAATGCCTGGAATAAAGGCGCCCGACCGCTTCAGGTTCTCCGCCACGTCTCTCGGATTGAACACGAGAGCGGTGTAGAAGAAACAGAAAAACATGATCATGACGCTGAAAATAATGATGTACAGCGGCTGACCGGGTCCAATCAACAATGCCAGATCCTGCAACCATTCGGAGCCCTCGGTCTGGCCAAACCATTGACCGAGTGACGCCGGGAACAACAGGATGCTGCTGGCGAAAATCGCCGGAATTACACCAGCCATGTTTATCTTCAGGGGCAGGTGGCTTGCCTGTGCCTGATACATCTTTCTGCCTTGCTGTCGCTTCGCATAGTTCACTGTAATGCGACGCTGGGCGCGCTCCACATACACGATGCAGGCAACGACGCCAATGGCGATCAGACCAACAACGATCAACAGAACTCCGTTGATCTGGCCTTCATAGGCCTGTGTCAGTGACGTGCCGATCGCAGCCGGGAAGCCTGCCACGATTCCGGCAAAAATCAGCATCGAGATACCGTTGCCGATGCCCTTCTCAGTAATCTGCTCACCCAGCCACATCAGGAACATCGCACCCGTTACCAGGGAGATGATCGCCGTGACATTGAATGCGATACCCGGTGCGTACGCCATTGGCGCCAACAGCCCGACTGTCATGCCGGTACCCTGAACCAATGACAATGCCAGTGCACCATATCGTGTGTACTGCGTGATCTTGCGACGTCCGGATTCGCCTTCCTTCTTCAACTGGTCGAGCTGCGGGCTGACTGCGCTCATGAGTTGCATGATGATCGACGCCGAGATGTAAGGCATGATCCCCAGTGCCAGAATGCTCATGCGCTCCAGCGCTCCGCCACCGAACATGTTGATCATGTCGGTGAACGTACCCTGCTGCTGCGTGAAAAACGCTGACAGCTGAATCGGATCGATACCCGGAACCGGAATGTGCGTGCCGATACGATAGACGACAATCGCCATCATCAGGAAAAACAGGCGTGACTTGAGCTCGCCAAGGCCGGCGCCAATGTTTTCCGGTGTAATGTTCGGTCGATTTGCCATCAGTTCGTTCTACAACTCTCTCGTCCCTGCCTCAAAGATTGCTCTCGTGATGCCAGGGCATGTCGATTAATTTTCGCTTAACCTTCAGTTTTCGCTGGCTTCTTCTTCAGCTTCTTTACTTTCTCTTTGGCTACCACATCGATCACCTTGCCGCCGGCTGCTTCGATCGCAGCTCGCGCACCCTTGGTGACGCCGATGCCTTGCAGCGTAACGGCTTTAGTGACTTCGCCAGACAGCATGACCTTGACGCGGGTAATGCCGGCAGTAATCAGGTTGGCCTTGCGCAGTGCTTCGATATCGATGACATCAGCCTTGACCTTATTCAGCTCGGAAGTTCGCACTTCTGCTGTCACGCGGCTAACGCGTGAAGTGAAACCGAATTTCGGCAGACGCATCTGCAAAGGCATTTGACCGCCTTCGAAACCCGGAGAAACGGTGCCGCCTGAGCGCGCCTTTTGGCCCTTGTGACCCTTGCCGCTGGTTTTGCCGAGACCGCTGCCGATACCGCGACCAACACGACGCTTGGCGTGGGTGCTACCGGGAGCTGGGCTTAAAGTATTCAATTGCATGTGCTAATCCTCAGACGATGGCAAGCAGGTAGCTGACTTTGTTAATCATGCCACGCACCGCGGCTGTGTCTTCCAGCTCAACGGTCTGATGCATGCGCTTCAACCCCAGGCCTTGCAGGCACGCCTTGTGCTTGGGCAGGGCTCCAATGGGACTACGTACCAGTGTTACTTTGACTGTGTTCTTGGCCATTTGACTAACCTATTTCCGGACCGGTTTTATCCGGTGATTTCTTCAACTGTTTTACCGCGCTTGGCCGCGATGTCTTCAGGCGCACGCATATCACGCAGACCCTTGAAAGTGGCGCGAACGACGTTTACCGGGTTGGTAGAGCCGTAGCATTTCGCCAGTACGTTCTGCACACCAGCCAATTCCAGGATTGAACGCATTGCACCACCGGCGATGACACCAGTACCTTCAGAAGCTGGCTGCATGTAAACCTTGGACGCGCCGTGAGCCGCCTTGATCGGATACTGCAGGGTGTGGCCATCGAGGTTCACACTGATCATGTTGCGACGGGCTGACTCCATCGCCTTCTGGATAGCCAGTGGCACTTCACGAGCCTTGCCACGGCCGAATCCAACGCGACCGTTGCCATCGCCCACAGCAGTCAGTGCAGTGAATGCGAAGATTCGACCACCCTTGACCACCTTGGCAACGCGGTTTACCTGAATCAGTTTTTCCTGCAGGCCTTCTTCGTTCTTACCTGGCTCGTCTTTAAATGCCATAATTCAACCCTTAAAATTCCAATCCGCCTTCGCGTGCGGCTTCGGCCAATGCCTTGACTCGCCCGTGATAGGCATATCCTGAACGATCAAAAGCAACCTTATCGATACCCGCTGCCTTGGCGCGCTCGGCGATCAATTTCCCGACTACACCCGCTGCGGCGATATTGCCTGTTTTGCCACCGATACCCGCTTTACCAACAGTCGATGCGCTGGCGAGGATCTGATCTCCAGAAGGCGAAATAATCTGAGCATAGATGTGTCGCGGTGAGCGATACACACACAGACGATTCACTTTCAATTCGCTGATCTTTGATCTTGCGCGTTTTGCCCGGCGCAAACGAGCTACTTTCTTGTCGTTCATCGTTTATGCCCTATTTCTTCTTCGCTTCTTTTCTGTATACACGTTCGCCAGCATAGCGAATGCCCTTGCCCTTATAGGGCTCAGGTCGTCGGAAATCCCGAATCTCTGCTGCGACCTGTCCAACTAATTGCTTGTCTGCACCTTTCAACACGATCTCGGTCTGGGACGGAGTATCGGCTGTCACACCTTCTGGCAACTTATAGTCGATCGGGTGTGAATAGCCCAGAGTCAGGTTGATTGTTGAACCTTGCGCCTTCGCACGGTAACCGACGCCTTGCAGCTCCAGCTTCTTCTCAAAACCGGCGCTAACACCCTGCACCATGTTTTGGATCAGTGCGCGGAATGTTCCAGCCATCGCATTCGCTTCCCGCGTGCCGTCCTTTGCCTTCACCTTCAGCAAATCACCTTCCTGGGAGACACCGATGGACTTGTGCAACTGCAGCTGCAGGTTGCCCTTGCTGCCCTTCACCGAGATCTGGGAGTCGGTCAGTTTGATTTCTACACCCTTGGAAATTTCCACCGGGTTGTTTGCTACTCTAGACATAGTCTTTACTCTGTCGCTAACTCGTTACTTGGTACGAAAAATGGCCTTTAGAATACTGTGCACAACAGTTCGCCACCGATGCCGGCAGCTCTGGCTTGACGATCAGTCATCAGGCCCTTGTTGGTTGAGAGAATAGCGACTCCCAGACCAGCACGAATGCTCGGAATATCTTCCTGGCTGCGGTAATTACGCAGACCCGGACGGCTGACACGCTTGATTTCTTCGATTACCGGCTTGCCACGATAATATTTCAGGTCGACGCTGATCTCGGGTTTGCCATTGTTATCGTTAACGGAAAAACCAGCGATGTAGCCTTCGCTCTTCAGTACTTCACTCAATGCCACTTTCTGCTTGGAAGACGGGCAGGTGATTTTCGGCAACTTGGCCATTTGCGCATTGCGAATGCGAGTCAGGAAATCGGCGATTGGATCTGTCATGCTCATAAGTTTCTCCTGACTACCAGCTTGCCTTAGTCAAACCAGGCACATCGCCACGCATGGCGGCTTCGCGCAGTTTGTTACGGCAGAGCCCAAATTTGCGATAGACGCCGTGTGGACGTCCGGTAATTCTGCAGCGACGTACCTGGCGTACCGGGCTGGCGTCACGTGGCAGCTTCTGTAATTTCACCTGTGCTGCCCACTTCTCGTCGTCGCTGGCAGTCTGGCTGCTCAGCACGGCTTTGAGGGCGGCACGCTTCGCGGCGAACTTCGCCACGGTTTGAGTACGCTTGGTTTCGCGCGCAATCATCGATGTTTTTGCCATCTTAGGACTCCTTGCCTGCGTCAGCTGAAGCGGATGCAGGTGATGACCCTCGGAAAGGGAAGCGAAGAGCGGTGAGCAACGCACGACCTTCTTCGTCATTGACTGCAGTAGTTGAAATCGTAATATCCATGCCGCGCAGCTTGTCGATCTTGTCGTAATCGATTTCCGGGAAGATGATCTGCTCGCTCACACCCATGGCGTAGTTGCCACGACCATCAAAAGATCGTGGGTTCAGGCCGCGGAAGTCGCGGATACGCGGAATCGCGATACCAACCAGACGCTCCAGAAATTCATACATGCGCTCACCACGCAGAGTCACCTTGGCACCTACTGGCCAGCCTTCGCGGATCTTGAAACCAGCGATAGACTTGCGTGCCTTCGTAATCACGACTTTCTGACCGCTGATCGCAGTCAGGTCTTCTGCGGCGCTATCCAGAATTTTCTTGTCTGCCACCGCTTCACCCAGACCCATGTTCAGAACAACCTTGGTTATTCTTGGCACGCGCATCGGGTTGTCGTAACCAAACTGCTTGGTTAACGCCGGGACTACTTCTTTTGTATAAAACTCTTTCAGTTGAGCCATGATCGGCAACCTATAATCTCTTAGTTAATCTATGTCTTGACCGTTTGACTTGAAAACCCGCTTCTTGTCACCGCTTTCGAGAACCTTGATGCCAACGCGATCAGCCTTGTTGGTTTCGGGATTGAAGATCGCCACATTGGAAATATCCAGTGCCGCTTCTCTCTCAACGATGCCACCAGGCTGGCCCGCATTCGGGTTAGGCTTGGTGTGACGCTTGACCATGTTCACGCCGGCAACGACTACTTTGTCCTTACCCACAAGGCGGGTCACGGTTCCACGCTTGCCCTTGTCCTTCCCTGTGATCACAATCACTTCATCATCACGTTTTAATTTGCGCATCTTCGCCTCTGTCCTTCAGATCTGCTTCTTATAGCACTTCAGGTGCTAATGAAATAATTCTCATGAATTTCTCGGTACGCAGCTCTCGTGTCACAGGACCGAAGACGCGCGTACCAATCGGGGCATCCTGATTGTTCAGCAGGATTGCCGCGTTATCGTCAAACTTGATCAGTGAACCGTCGCCGCGACGTACGCCTTTCTTGGTGCGCACAACGAGAGCAGTCAAAACCTGACCTTTTTTCACCTTTCCGCGAGGAATGGCTTCTTTAACAGTGACTTTGATAATGTCACCAATTCGTGCATAACGGCGGTGAGATCCCCCCAACACCTTGATGCACATGACACGTCGGGCGCCGCTGTTGTCGGCGATGTCTAGCATTGACTGTACTTGAATCATCGATTCACTCCACCTTGCATCCGCCCTGACTCAGGGTCGATTGCAGATCCTTTTCTGTGTTACCTGGTTAAACCTGCAACGCCCTTTCGTCGATCGACACCAAAGACCAAGACTTGGTTTTGGAGATAGGACGCACTTCCTTAATAGTTACCTCATCGCCCGGCATGCACTCGTTGTTCGCATCGTGTGCGTGCAATTTTGTAGAGCGCTTAACGATCTTGCCGTAAACAGGATGCTTTACCCGTCGCTCAACCAGGACAACGATAGACTTGTCCATCTTGTTGCTGACTACGCGTCCTGAGACAGTGCGAGCAGCTTTTTCTTGATTCTCACTGGCCGACATAATTAGGCCTCACTTCTCTGTTTTTCACTGATAATGGTTTTTACGCGAGCGATGTCCTTTCTCACTGTTGAGATCAGGTGAGTCTGGCCCAGTTGCCCGGTATTCTTCTGCATGCGGTAGTTGAACTGATCCTTGTACAGGTCATTCAGCTGTGTCTGCAGCTCTGCTACAGATTTTTCGCGCAATTCGTTGCCTTTCGCTTTCATTACATTACCGTCCGCTTAACGAAGGCTGTTTTAAAGGGCAGTTTTGCCGCAGCCAGTGTGAAGGCTTCGCGTGCAATCGTCTCGTCAACACCTTCCATTTCAAACATAACTCGACCTGGCTGAATCTGGGCTACCCAGTATTCAACACTACCCTTACCTTTACCCTGACGTACTTCCAGGGGCTTCTGTGTGATTGGCTTGTCCGGAAATACCCGAATCCAGATCTTGCCGCCACGCTTGACGTGTCGTGTCATGGCTCGACGTGCCGCTTCGATCTGACGCGCAGTCAGTCGGCCGCGGCCCATAGCCTTCAAGCCGAATTCGCCAAAATCTACGTTACTGCCGCGCTGAGAAAGGCCCCGATTGCGGCCCTTCATCATCTTGCGAAATTTTGTACGCTTTGGTTGTAACACGTCTCTAATCCTCTAATTGGTCTTGGCTTGTGCCGGTGCAGCGAGTTCGCCAAGATCCAGAATTTCACCCTTGAATATCCATACCTTGACACCGATGATGCCGTAGGTTGTGCTTGCTTCAGACGTTGCATAGTCGATATCGGCGCGCAGGGTGTGCAGTGGTACTCGACCTTCGCGGTACCATTCTGAACGTGCAATCTCGGCACCACCCAGACGACCACCAACTTGTATCTTGATGCCTTCGGCACCCTGACGCATGGCGTTCTGTACGGCACGCTTCATGGCGCGACGGAACATGACGCGTCGCTCCAGCTGCTGGGCCACGCTGTCTGCTACCAACTGGGCATCCAGATCCGGCTTGCGAATTTCTTCGATATTGATCTGAACAGGCACACCCATCTTCTTCGCAAGAATATTGCGCAGCGTCTCGACGTCTTCGCCTTTCTTGCCAATCACGATACCCGGGCGCGCTGTGTAAATCGTCAGCTTGGCTGACTGCGCAGGCCGTTCGATATCAACGCGAGAGACCGAGGCACTCGCCAGGCGTTTCTTGACGAACTCACGAACTTGCATATCGACGAGCAGGTTGTCTGCGTAAGCAGGACCTTCGGCATACCAGATAGAGGTGTGCTTCTTGACGATTCCAAGGCGAATACCAGTTGGATGTACTTTTTGACCCATCCGAATCTCCTAGCGATCTGCGACTTTAATTGTTATGTGACAGGAACGCTTGAGGATGCGATCGGCGCGACCCTTTGCTCTTGGCATAATGCGTTTCATAGTCATGCCTTCATCAACACAAATTGTTGACACTTTTAATTCATCGACATCGGCGCCTTCATTGTGCTCGGCGTTGGCGATGGCGGAGTTCAATACCTTCTTGATTATTGCCGCGCCTTTCTTCGGGCTATAGGACAACAATGCAAGTGCTTCCTCGACACCCTTGCCGCGGATCTGGTCGGCTACCAGACGCGCCTTCTGGGCGGAGAGTCGGGCACCTTTTAATCTTGCTGCTACTTCCATAATCAATTCCCCTAGCGCGCTTTCTTGTCTGCAGAGTGACCGCGATACGTGCGCGTCGCTGCAAACTCGCCTAATTTATGGCCAACCATGTCTTCGTTAATCGATACGGGCACGTGCTGACGGCCATTGTGTACAGCAATCGTCAGGCCAATCATCTCCGGAGAGATCATTGAGCGGCGGGACCAGGTCTTGATGGGACGCTTGTCATTGGCGTCAGCCGCAACCTGAACCTTCTTCATCAGGTGAAGATCTATAAAAGGGCCTTTCTTCAGTGAACGTGGCACGACTCTATTCCTCTATCAACAGCTTATCGGGTTGATTTTCTGCGGCGAACGATCATGTCGCTAGTTCGCTTGTTAGTTCTTGTCTTGTAACCCTTGGTTGGAGTACCCCAGGGTGAAACCGGATGACGGCCACCGGAAGTTCTACCTTCACCACCACCATGCGGGTGGTCAACCGGGTTCATGGCAACACCGCGCACTGTCGGACGTACGCCTCTCCAACGCTTGGCACCGGCCTTACCCAGTGAGCGCAGGCTATGTTCGCCATTGGAGACTTCGCCCATGGTGGCGCGACAATCGGATAATACTTTGCGCATCTCGCCTGAACGCAGTCGCAGTGTGGCGTAGTCGCCTTCACGTGCAACCAGCTGCAGGGAGGTGCCGGCACTGCGCGCAATCTGCGCACCCTTGCCCGGCTTCATCTCGACGCAGTGCACTGTGCTACCCAGCGGAATGTTCCGCAGCGGCAGGCAGTTGCCCTGGCTGATCGGGGCATCTTCACCGGAGAACAGCTTGTCACCGGCCGCGATCTTTGCAGGCGCGATAATGTAGCGTCGCTCACCGTCGGCGTATTTCAGCAGCGCGATGTTGGCTGAGCGGTTCGGGTCATACTCGAGACGCTCAACAACCGCAGGAATTCCATCCTTGTTGCGACGGAAATCGATGATGCGGTACTTCTGTTTGTGACCACCACCCGCATGACGACGAGTGATACGGCCTGTGTTATTGCGTCCGCCGGTCTTGCCCTGAACTGTTGTCAGTGGCGCATAAGGAGCACCCTTGTGCAGGTCGGGATTAACGACCTTGACGACAAAGCGGCGGCCTGGCGATGTAGGTTTACACTTGACTACTGGCATGACTTACCCCTTAACCGATATCCGCAAAGTCGATCTCTTGACCGGCTTCGAGTCGGACGTAGGCTTTCTTCCAGTCCGATTTTTTTCTAATTTTGCCGCGCGCAGTTCGCTTGGTCTTGCCTTTCACGCGCAGTACCTGAAGCTCATCCACGGCCACATTGAATAACTTTTCAACCGCTTCCCGAATCTCGGGTTTGGTTGCGTTCAATGCCACCTTGAAGGTGTATTGATTGTTGTTTTCACTCAGCAGCGTTGATTTCTCGGAAACGTGCGGGCCCAGAATTACTGCGTAAAGACGTGCGTTGTTCATGACAACATCTCCTCTACTTGCTTGAGCGCAGGAACTGTTATCAAAACTTTCTCAAATCCGATCAGACTGACAGGATCCAGACCGGCGACATCCAGTACATCAACCTTGTGCAGGTTACGGGCGGCCAGGTACAGGTTTTCTTCGACAGACTCGGCAACGATTAACACGTTCTCGAGATCGAATTCCTTCAGCTTGCTGACGAGTGCCTTGGTTTTGTGAGATTCCAGAGCGAATTCATTCACGACAAGAAGACGATCCTGACGAATCAGTTCGGACAGGATGCACTGCATCGCGCCCCGATACATTTTCTTGTTCAGTTTCTTGGAGTGATCCTGAGGTCGTGCCGCGAAGGCAACACCACCGCTGCGCCAGATCGGGCTGCGGATGGTACCTGCGCGGGCACGGCCTGTGCCCTTTTGGCGGAACGGCTTACGTCCACCACCGGCGACCTCAGAGCGGGTCTTTTGCTTGACAGTACCCTGTCTGGCGCCAGCCATATAGGTCACAACGGTCTGGTGAACCAGTGCTTCGTTGTACTCGCGTCCGAAAGATCCGTCGGAGAGTGATATTTTTTCTGTGCCCGTCTTCTTGCCGGGCATCGCAAGACTTAATTCCATTGCTTACTTACCCCTTGGCCTTAGTCGATGGACGGACTATTACATTGGAACCGGTAGCACCTGGCAGTGCACCTTTAATAAGAAGAAGATTGTTTTCGGTGTCGACTCGAACGACTTCGAGTGATTGGATTGTGCTTCTGACATTGCCCATTTGACCGGACATTTTCTTGCCTTTCCATACGCGACCGGGGGTCTGGTTTTGACCGATGGAGCCCGGTACACGGTGAGACAGTGAGTTACCGTGTGAGGCGTCGCCCATGGTGAAGTTATGGCGTTTAATCGTGCCCTGGAAACCCTTACCTTTGGAGGTACCCGTCACATCGACTTTCTGGCCCACAGCAAACAGATCAACCTTGATCTCGCTGCCCTGTGCCAGCGCGGACGTGTCCTCGCCTTCGGTGCGGAATTCCCACAGGCCGATGCCAGCTTCGGTGTTCGCTTTCGCAAAGTGACCTGCAAGCGCCTTGGTTACATGAGAAGAACGGCGCGACCCCGTAGTCACCTGAATGGCACTGTAGCCATCAGTCTCCGGAGTCTTAATTTGTGTAACCCGGTTCGGTTGTACTTCTACAACTGTGACAGGTACAGACAAGCCTTCTTCAGTGAAAACGCGGGTCATGCCGCTTTTTCGACCGACTAATCCAATTGACATTATATAAACCTCATCGTGTATGGGGCTGAGACCCGCTATGGCCGCTGACGCGTTACACTATGTTGGTTACCGCTTGGGTAACATGATGTTTCAGATACCTGTGGTGCTCGTGATGAACACCGGCACTGAATCTTTTTTTACCGAACCCGGCTAAAACTGCGTTTTAAACCTAGCCCAGACTAATCTGTACTTCCACGCCCGCCGCCAGTTCCAGCTGCATCAAGGCGTCCACAGTCTTCTGTGTCGGCTCGACGATATCCAGCAAGCGCTTGTGCGTGCGAATTTCATACTGATCTCGCGCATCCTTGTTCACATGCGGAGAAATCAAAATCGTGTAACGCTCTTTATTGGTGGGCAGCGGGATCGGTCCGCGTACCTGAGCACCAGTGCGTTTCGCTGTATCGACGATTTCCTGGGTAGATTGATCAATCAGCCGATGATCGAAGGCCTTGAGCCGAATTCTGATACGCTGACTTTGCATCTACCTTAAACTCCAGAAAAAATTCTTATAAATGAACCAGTTACAACAAATTTTTAAGGCGCCCGTTTTTCAAACGCCAAAAAAGGATGCGAATGTTAAAGTTTCGGCCCTGAGCTGTCAAGGGAAAGCCGCCTGAAAGCCGCTTTTTCTCTGCCTTTCTGCTCAATTCAGGGCAGCGTCGGCCGACCCCGTTTTCCGCCCAGTTTTCCCCTGAACAAGCCGGGAAAAGCTGCCCAATTTTTGATCAATCCAACCCGAACAGCGTCAGTGAAAGCCCCTTTCAGCTATCCCGGTAGACTGCCCGGTCCTGATCGCGACAGGCCTGCGCCGCTCCGCGTTGCCTTCACTCCCGAAAAAGCCCTGCAAAACGGTCTTTTTCGCTCACTCAGCGCTGGCCTTTGATCGTCGCCATCAGGATCAGGCAGCCTCCCTGGAAGCTCGACAGAGCCAGTGACCCATTCAATCAAAGCCGCTCCAAAGTAAGTGAGCACTCACTACATCGAAGGGTCAACCCCAAGCAGCGCGCGAGGAGCCGGGGAACAAGGCAAAAGCATTTTTCGAGCGGGGAGTTTACGGCTTGTAAATGACCCGCTCGAAAAATGCTTTTAACGCAGTACTACGGTTCCGCAGCCGCTGCGTATCCAACCTGAGCAGCGCGCGAGGAGGCGCGGAACGAGGCAAAAACATTTTTCAGCTGGGGAGTTTACGGTCTGTAAATGACCCAGCTGAAAAATGTTTTTAACGACGTGCCGGGCCTTCGCAGCCGCTGCGTCCCTCACACAAAAAAGCCAGTGTTCCAAGGAACACTGGCTTTTGGTCTAGCTAGGAGCAGTTACTCAAAAATCTTAGCGACGACGCCGGCACCAACAGTTCGGCCGCCTTCACGAATCGCAAAGCGCAGACCTTCGTCCATCGCGATCGGGTTGATCAACGTCACAGTCATCTTCACGTTGTCACCCGGCATCACCATCTCGACGCCTTCCGGCAGTTCGCACGAACCAGTCACGTCGGTTGTTCGGAAGTAGAACTGCGGACGGTAACCCTTGAAGAATGGCGTGTGACGACCACCTTCG
>JALRBQ010000016.1 GCA_023257655.1 Pseudomonadales bacterium | reverse complement strand
GGCAAAGCCGGCAGCGCGCCGCAGCAACGCATTAAGTCGGGCCTTGATTTCTTCGAGTTGGAACGGTTTGACCACATAGTCGTCGGCCCCGGCGTCCAGACCAGCGACCTTGTCTTGCCAGTCGCCCCGCGCAGTCAAGATGAGGATCGGAAAGGTGAGCGCCTTGCTGCGGATCTGTCGGATGAGGGATATTCCGTCGATTTCCGGCAGGCCCAAATCGATAATCGCCGCGTCAAAGCTGAATTCGGTGGCGTAATACAGGCCAGCCTTGCCGTCGGCAGCAGCATCCACCACATAGCCCTCTTTGGCCAAGCCTTGGGCCAACTGCTCACGCAGTGTGGTTTCGTCCTCGACTACCAGCAAACGCATGAACGAGTTCTCCCTGAGTTACAATCCATGGCGCAGGCCATTAACCGCCTCCGGTCACCCGCCCTGTGGCTGCATGCACAAACACGGTGAAGACCTTGCCTTCATTCTCCATGCGTATCTGATAGCGCTGGTTGGCACCCTCGCCGATCAGGCTGATCCGCAGGATATTACCGGCGTATCGCTGACGCGCGAGATCTACCGCCTGCCGTTCAGTGATCTTGATATTCGCCTGTGGATTCTGACGCACCTCGCGCAAATCCGAATTCGGCTTGACGTTCTGGTCCAGTGGGATAGGCACGACCTGAGCGAAACCGGCACCGGCCGCCAGACTCAGAAACACTATCGAAACGGCCGGAGCCAGAAATCTTTTCAACTCACACCTCAAGAGCGCGTGCATGCGCTCGCTGGCATCGCAGGATTGTGGCAACCTAGAGTACAGGCTGCACGCTCACTCTGATACGGATTTCATCACCAGGATCAGAATCCGTTCGCACGCTATGTTCCTCACCATTATAAAGATAGGTGACTTGATAGCCGACAAGCCGTTCTTCCTTGTGCTGCTCATAGACAGTCTTGCAGCGCTGAACGGTCTCGTACTCTGTGTATTCGGGTCGCTCGTTCTGGCGCATAATATCACGTCCGATCGAGTGTCCCAACACTGCACCAATCACAGTCCCTACCCGTTTGTTGGACTTGTTGTGACCAACCGCGTTGCCAATGGCTCCGCCGAGAATAGTACTGACGACTACAGGGGTGTTGGACGCGTTGCGACTGGAGTAGCGATCTACTGCAATCTCTTCTTCCCAACACTGTTCCTGTGGTGCCGACACTTCGACCACCTGATAGATCGGATTGGATTCAATAACCGGAGCAAGCTCATAACTGGTTTCGGCCCAACTGGTGGGAATTGCCAGACCCAGACTGCAGGCTACTGCGGTTAACACTGTGTTTTTCATCATCAAGTCCTCTGAAAGCTTCATTTTGGACCGATACCTGGTGTGCAATGCGATTAACTGACTGCGCAAAGGACACGGGTTTTCGATCCATGGCAGCCAAATTATCAGGGTCAACCTGAATCGTAGCTGAAGCGAACTGCGACTCAATTCACTGTCCGACGAGCCGGATCAAGCGGTTTTAATTCCCTCGGCCATGGTGTATTTTAGGGTTCAAACGCGCGCTGAAGGAGACCAGTCAAGACCCGGCTGATCGCGACCAATAAGGACGGGGACAAATCCTGAGGGAGCTGAAAACCAGGCAAGAAATCAGGCGCACGCCTGACAACTGAATACGACAGAACACAGCCCAATTTGGCGCCGCATTACACAGTAGACGCGACAAACACCAATGAATGAACTAAGCGATAAATGAACTAACCAATAATAGAACTAGAAATAAAAACAAGAATAAATTCAATAATAAAACCAATAAGAGTATTTCCATGCCAAGCAAATTGTTTCTCAATTCCGCCATACTCACCTTGCTTTCCTGCATACCGCTCTACGTTCTAAGCACCATCGAATACCAACTAATGATGGCCCATGTACCACTCTTCGGACTTTCCCTGTTCATTGTCATTATCATTGCGATGTACTGGAGTCGAACGCTCATCAGCCAGGCGTCCGGATCAGGCCTGTTCAAGGCGCGATCCGGAACCACCAGGGAATCGGGCAGCGTCAAATGGTTCAACGCCAATAAGGGATTTGGCTTCATTACCCGCGATAGTGGTGACGATATATTCGTGCACTTTCGCTCGATTCGCGGCAAGGGCCATCGCGTCCTGCGAGATGGTCAGCGGGTCCAGTTTGTGGTGAGCGAAGGCGACAAAGGCCTGCAAGCGGAAGACGTTGAGGCCGCCAGCTAGCCGGTCTCAGGACTCTCTCCCGACGGGGGTAGCGGCAAGAGACTTCTCAGAGACTTGTTAATAGTGCGGCGGTTTCTCAAACTCGCCCGTCCCGATCGGCTGGCGGTTGCCGTGTTCGATCGCTTCAGCCAGCTCCGCTTTAACGGCAGCGAGCTCCCGCACGAGTTCATTGATCTGTCGCTGCTGTGCCAGCAATTCTTCCTGTAGTTCGAGCAACAGGTTTTCTTGAAAACTGAACTTGGTCTCCAGATCGATAATCTTCTCGTGCACGGAAATACCTCTTTACAGGCACCCGAACGGGTGCGAATTGTTACTCTGCGAAACACTTCGGAATTCAGATCCCGTTCATGTCCTGATTACTATACTTTGACTGGAGAAATAGGCAAAAATTGCACATACTCCTCACCCTGATCCCAATTTCATGAGAGTGTTGCAGGAAGATTAACGAATGGAAAAAGCCCCTATCAACTGGGTGAATATGCTGCTCTTCAGCATCACCCCTGCCCTTGCCATCACGCTGGTTCCGGCGTACGGTTTTCTGGTTGGCTATGACAGCTATGAATGGCTACTGTTTTTCCTGCTGATGGGATTCTGTGGCATGTCGATTACCGCCGGGTACCACCGTTTGTGGTCGCATAAAACCTATAAGGCGCATCCTGTCCTGCGCCTCATCTTTGCGATTGGCGGGGCAATGGCCCTGCAGAATGATGTGTTTCACTGGGCCTCAGATCATCGCCGCCATCACCAGCACGTCGATAATAACGAGCGCGACCCTTACTCGGCCGGCCGCGGATTCTGGTTTTCCCACATCGGCTGGATTTTGCGCGATTATCCCAGCAGCAAGGAAGATTTCTCCAACATCAAAGACTTGATGCGAGACCCGATTCTGGTCTGGCAGCACAAACATTATCTATCCCTGGTGTTGGCGACCAATATAGGTATTCCGGCATTACTCGGCGCACTGCACGGAGACATTCTGGCGGGGCTGTTGCTTTCAGGCTTACTGCGATTGGTATTGAGCCAGCACGTGACTTACTTCATCAATTCACTCGCGCATATGTGGGGCAATCAGCCCTATAGTGACGAGCATTCGGCCAGAGACAATTCTCTGCTGGCGCTCATTACCTATGGCGAGGGCTATCACAACTATCATCACACTTTTCAATGGGATTACCGAAACGGGGTGCGTTGGTGGCACTACGACCCAACCAAATGGGCGATTCGGCTGTTTTCCTTGATAGGCCTGACGCATGACCTGAAGCGCTGCTCACCCGCACAGATCGAGAAGGCACGACTTGAACAGCAATATCGCTCCTTGTCATTACGCTGTGAAGTGCTGAACATTCCGGAAAAGTGGCGTGTTCGACTGGAACAGGAATATGAACAACTCCTGCACACGCTGCAGCAATGGAGTGAACATAGACAGGCCTGGTATGAGGCCAGAGGCCGGCAGCTACAGGAAACTCTGACTCACTGGGATCTGCAACAATTGCGCGATCGCTACAAACAGGTACAGTATCAACTGAAATTACAGCGTCGCCGCTGGCAACAGCTCGCGCGCAATCTGGCGGCTCCGACCCCGGCCCTGGCGTGAAAGAAATTAGGCCCAGGCAGGTTCGTTAGCAGGAATTAACACAATTACAGCGGAATTCTCTTTGGGACTCCTGCTTAAACTCAATATCAGCTCAAATCAGGATCGGCTCAATTCAAGCTGCTCAATTCAAGTTCTCAATTTAAGTTCTAAATTTAAGTTCTAAAATTAAGGTATCTTCCATGACTAACAAGACTAAATCTCGAATCGCGGCCGCCCTCCTCGCTGCGGCGCTGAGCACCACAGCACTGGCAGTTGAAGAAGGCGAAAAGGCCCCTGATTTCACATTACCCTCGATTCACGCTGGCCAGCCCGAGATTGCGCTGGCCGCTCTGGCTGGCAAAACGGTCTATGTAGACTTCTGGGCGTCCTGGTGCGCTCCGTGCCTGAAATCGTTGCCGCTGTATAACGCGCTGTACCACAAATACAAAGACCAAGGCCTGGAAATTGTAGCCATTAATGTCGACAACCCGGTCGAGGATGGCCAGGATTTCCTGCTGGATACGCCTCTGGATTTTCTGATACCCGCTGACCCCGACGGTGATACTCCGGAGAAATTCGAAGTCATAGGCATGCCGACCTCATACCTGATCGCGCCTGATGGCACAGTTAAACTCGTCCACATGGGTTTCCGTGAAGGTGACATCGAGCTCGTCGAAGAAGCCATCGTGAAAACCCTGGCCGGCAATTAGCCATGCGCCTCGTTCGAACCCTTCTCGCCGTCCTGATCTGTGCGACTGCACTGATATCCTGCACCCAGGTGCGCCCCTGGGAACGTGGTTACCTGGCCCGGGATGAGATGGCATGGCAGGCTGATAGCCTGGAAGGGGCCCTCAACGATCACATTTTTTTTTAGCAAGGAAGCCTCTTCCGGAGGCAGCAGTGCTGCCGGTGGTGGCTGTGGCTGCAACTAGCCTCTGCGGACGACGCTGATGAAAACTCCAGGTTCGCGCAGCCTGTTCGCTCTCACTTCCAGCGCTCTTGCCCTGCCCGGCATCGCGCTGGCTGATGCGCCTCCGACCGAGAGCAGCCTTTCCTACAAGCTCTCAAACTACCAGGAAGACGACCTGTCACGCAGCACTGTGATCTTCGGTGACACACACCGCTACGATATCGACGTCCATCAGTTTCAACTGATTACACCGACCAGCCGCAATACAGCCCTGCAGATCGCCGGTAATTATGAATCTCTAAGTGGTGCTTCACCCCGGTACACCACCCGCGGACTGAATGGAGAATCGCTCGTGATCATGAGCGGCGCCAGTGGTATTCGCGACAGGCGCGGAGAACTGTCAATCGGAGGCAGTTATTATCTCGAGAATGGCAGCGTATCGGCGAATGTCGGTTACTCAGAGGAAGATGACTACCGGGCGAGCTACCTCGGGTTGAGTGGCGAGCGTCATTTCAATAACGACCTGACAACTGTGGGGCTCGGTTTTAGCTATTCGACCGATGACCTCTTTCCGACCGATGCCAAACTCTTTAACCGTGTCGAATCGGAGGACAAGCACAGTGTGTCCGCTGTGATTTCGGTAAGCCAGATCGTCAACCGCTTCTCGACTTTCCAATCAGCACTGAGCATCACCGAGCACTCGGGTTTTCTCAGTGATCCCTACAAGTTGCGAGATGTGAGGCCCGACAACAAGACCCAGATCACCTGGTCCAATGCTTATCGACACTTCTTCGTTGCGGCCGATGGCGCCCTGCACGCGAATTATCGCTATTATCACGACGACTTTGGTATTTCCTCGCACACGATCGACCTGGCCTGGCACCAGAATCTTCCGCATTCACTCAAGCTGGTCCCGACACTGCGTTACTACAGCCAGTCTGCGGCCGATTTCTTCACCAATGTGGATGATTTCCTGAATCCATTGAGCAATTTTCAGTCCAGTGACTATCGCCTGTCGGCCTTTGGCGCCGTGAGTGGTTCACTCAGTCTGGTTGCGGATCTGGGTGACTGGACCGCCACACTCACCACCGAGCGTTATCTCGCCAATGAGAAATATGCCGCCCATCAGGTGAGGCTGCCCAGCTCAGCGCTGGTGCAGTACGTCAGGTCGTCCGTCGGAATTGAATACGCCTTCTAGGCTGCTCGCCTGCGTGCATCGAACTAATTGATAAGCCGCAGGGGTGGTTCGTCGAGTGCAAAAAGCTGTTCCCGCAATTCCTGGATGTGTTCAGCCCAATAACGTTCGGTATTGAACCATGGAAAGCTTTGGGGAAATGCCGGATCTTGCCAGCGGCGAGCGAGCCAGGCGCTGTAATGCATGATGCGCATGGTGCGCAGCGATTCGATCAATACCAATTCGGCTGACCTGAAATCGTAAAATTCGTTATAACCCTCGACCAATTCGAGCAATTGCCCTTGGCGCTGATCGCGATCGCCTGACAACATCATCCACAAATCCTGCATTGCCGGGCCCTGCATCGCGTCATCGAAATCGACAAAATTCGGCGTGTCGTTCTTCCATAACACATTTCCCGGGTGACAATCGCCGTGAATCCGCAGCGTCTTGACAGGGCCAACAGACTTGTAGATGGCGTCAATTCGCCCGATGAGATCCTGACTCAGCGTCTCATAGGCTGCGCGCAAACTGCCGGGAATAAAATCATTCTCGAGCAGAAATTGGCGGCTCTCCAGTGCAAATCGCGATCTCGTGAGCTCCACTCGGTGCTTGAACTTGCCGGTTGCACCCACAGCATGAATGCGGGCGATAAATCGACCCATTACGAGCAGATTGTCGAGATTATCCAGCTCAGGTGCACGCCCGATGAATTGGGGGAACACCGCCACTCGAAAGCCTTCGAATTCAGCCAGACTGCTGCCATCGGCAAGTCGCAGCGGTGTGACAACGGGGAGCTCGAAATCGGCCAGTTCATTCGTGAACTGGTGTTCTTCCAAAATCTGGGCATTGCTCCAGCGCTCCGGCCGGTAAAACTTGACGATGATGGAGGGCGCATCGACTACTCCGACCTGGTAAACCCGGTTCTCGTAGCTGTTCAGGGCGAAGATGCGCGCGTCAGTCTCAAAGCCGAGGCTCTCGACGGCCGCGAGGACCTTCTCGGGAGTGAGGCCACTATAGGGATGCTCAGAGTTGGACATGGGCTCAGATCAGGCGCTTCCGGGATTTCGGGTGAACTATTTCGGGTGAACTATTTCGAGGGAGTCATCCCGGAAGACTTGCTCAGGAATCTTTCTTCTCGGCTTTACCGCCGACCAGCGAAACCGGAAACATCGTGATATTGTCACCACTGGATATCTTGCTGACTCCAGTTTTCTCCACCTCATCAATGCGGATAATGGCCTGGATAGGGATAAAACTGCGTTTCACCCCATTGAATTCGGCTTTCAGCTTCTCTTCGCTGGGATCGACAACCACCTGGCTGCGTTCATCAAACACATAATCCTCAATCTCGATAAAGCCATAGAGATCGCTCTGATACACCTGCTTCACAAAGACTTCATAGACCTTGCCCTTGTTCAGGAAGGTAATTTTGTAGATTTCAGAAGAATTTCCCATTAGATATCAATCTCTTAACTCATTGTGGTGGTGACGGAACAGAGCGTGGCATGGCCTGGATCACGTGCGGGAACCGAGGCTGGAGCAGGACTGCCGCAAGGGTAACGGTAATATCAGGATATTTCGACGTTTTTCAAGGGTGGCGGGACAAATCCCTCTAATCGCAGCGGATATTTGCTGCTATAATTCGCCCCCTTTTTCGACCCTAACCCGATCCATTTAGACAGATGACAAAGCTCGAGCAGACCAGTAAGCCGTCCCCTCTGCCCCCCGGCTCACCGGCACCGCGACGCGTCTTCATCAAGACCCACGGATGCCAGATGAATGAGTATGACTCCGCGCGCATGCTGGATTTGCTGCGGGAGACCCAGAGCGTGGTCCAGGTCGAGAATGCCGAAGACGCGGACCTGCTGTTGCTCAATACCTGTTCCATCCGGGAGAAAGCCCAGGAGAAGGTATTCCATCAACTCGGTCGCTGGCGCCATCTGAAGCAACAAAGACCGGGAGTACAGATCGCTGTCGGCGGCTGTGTCGCGAGCCAGGAGGGAGCGGCAATCGGCAAGCGGGCACCATATGTTGATGTCGTCTTCGGGCCCCAGACTCTCCACAAGCTACCGCAGATGCTGACTGAATCCCGGACCGGACGACCCGTCGTTGATATCAGCTTTCCCGAAATTGAGAAATTTGATCAGCTGCCAATGCCCCAGGTCGAGTCCTGTCAGGCCTTCCTGACAGTCATGGAAGGCTGCAGTAAATACTGCAGCTTCTGCGTCGTGCCCTATACCCGTGGCGAAGAAGTCAGCCGTCCGCTGGACGATGTTCTCGCCGAAGCAGTGCATCTGGCGGAACAAGGCGTGCGCGAGATCAACTTGCTGGGACAGAACGTAAACGCCTATCGTGGGCTTAGTCATACCGGAACGATTGTGGATTTTGCGCTGCTGATTCAGTACATCGCGAGCATCGAGGGTATTGACCGGATTCGCTATACCACGTCACACCCGATCGAATTCTCCGAAAACCTGATCGCCGTTTACAGCCAGGTGCCAGAACTCGTCGACCACTTGCATCTACCCGTGCAGAGTGGCTCTGACCGCATTCTGGCAGCGATGAAGCGCGGCCATACTGTGCTGGAATACAAGTCGATTATTCGCAAACTGCGTGCCCTGCGCCCCAATATCAGCCTGTCTTCGGATTTCATTGTGGGTTTTCCGGGGGAGACCAATCGCGATTTCGAAGACACTATGAAGCTGATTATCGAAATTGGCTATGACACCTCTTTTAGCTTCATCTACAGTGCCAGACCCGGGACACCCGCAGCCGACCTTCCCGATACCACGCCGGAACAAGAGAAGAAGCACCGTCTGGCGACCCTGCAGTCCCAGATTCTCAAACAGGCAGCAGCCATCAGTGCTGGCATGGTGGGTTCCGAGCAGCGAATTCTCGTTACCGGGTATGCCAAGAAAACAGTCGGTGACATGCAGGGCAGAACCGAGAATAACCGGGTTGTGAACTTCCCCTGCACAGATCCTGCCCTGATTGGACAGTTTGCCAACGTGAAAATAACCGACGCATTACCGAACTCCCTGCTGGGTCAGCTAAGTTAGGCAATCTGATTAAATAGCACACACTGCCGGTTTGCTTGTTATACTCAACCGGTCCATTGGCAACGAGGCAATCCTATCCCTGCATGGCAACCCATACCCTGAGTCTGACTCTCCTGCCAGACAACGCCCAGCGGCTTTCCAACCTCTGCGGGCGACTCAACGAGCATATCCACCAGATCGAAGCGTTTCTTGCCCTGAAGATTCAGCAAAGGGGCAATCTCTTTCAGTTGACGGGCAGTGAGCGGGCCATCGCCGTAGGCGGTGAATTGCTGGAATCACTGTACCGGGCTACGGCGCATGGCACTGTGCTGAGCCCAAATATGGTGCACCTTGCCCTGCAGGACGCGAAACACGGAGACGGGGCTGGAGGCGACCAGGATGGCCTCATCAAGACTCCACGCTCCTCGATCAAGGCCCGCGGACAACACCAGCGCGAGTACATCGATAGCATTCACCAGTTCGATATTAATTTTGGTATTGGTCCTGCGGGAACCGGTAAGACCTACTTAGCCGTCGCCTGTGCCGTGGAGGCCCTGCTGCGCGAGAAGATTAACCGCATCCTGTTGGTGCGACCAGCCGTAGAGGCGGGTGAGAAACTCGGGTTTCTGCCAGGCGATCTCGCACAGAAGATCGACCCATACCTGCGCCCGCTTTATGACGCTTTGTATGAGATGCTGGGCTTTGAAAAAGTAGGCCGCCTGATCGAAAAGAATGTTATCGAAGTGGCTCCACTGGCATACATGCGTGGTCGCACGCTCAATAATTCCTTCATCATCCTCGATGAAAGTCAGAACACAACGACCGCGCAGATGAAGATGTTCCTCACGCGGATCGGCTTCGGCTCCACGGCAGTCATTACCGGCGATATTACGCAAATAGACCTGCCTAAAGGCACCCGCTCAGGCCTGGTTCACGTCATCAAGGTGTTAAAGGACATCGAAGGCATCGGCTTTACTTACTTCTCAGCAAAGGATGTAGTGCGCCATCGCCTCGTGCAGCGTATCGTTGAGGCATATGACGACTATGATCGCAGCACCATTACCAAACTCGGTGCGCCGGAGTCGAATCAATTCCATGAAAGTGACAGCTGAGATTCGCAACGAGTGTGCCTCGCAATGGACCCCCGATGCGGCGCTCTGCACGACCTGGATAGAATCGGCACTGAGAAGCGTCGGTCATTCGCGTGATTGCGACATCAGCATCAGCTTCGTGGATGCTGCGGCCATTGCCGATCTGAATGCGCGTTACCGGGACAAGCCGCAACCGACCAATGTATTGTCGTTTCCCGGTGACTTTCCGGAGCAACTGGTGCATACCCTCGCCTATCAACCCCTGGGCGATATTGTGATCTGTCCATCGGTCATGGCAGCAGAAGCACAGCAGCAGAGCAAAGAGCTGCAGTCACACTGGGCACACATCATGATTCATGGCGTGTTGCATCTGCTCGGTTATGACCACATCAAACCTGCCGCAGCGCGCCGCATGGAACAGATAGAGATTGAAGCACTTGCAACACTTGGAATCCCTGATCCGTATTTGATAGGGTAGTTTCCCCCAGTTTTAGCGTAGCCACGAGCCGAGCACATGACAGACGACCCGCCTAGCATCGATCCAAGACCCCGGTCCTGGATCGATAAAATAGCCCAGGTTTTTTCCGACGAACCCACAGACACCAAGAGTCTGCTGGAACTGCTGCGCAATGCCGAGCAAGACAAGGTTCTCGATGCCGACGCACTCGGTATCATCGAAGGCGCTCTGCAAGTGTCAAGCATGCAGGTTCGCGACATCATGATCCCCCGCACCCAGGTCGTCACGGTCCCGGCAAAAATGCCGATCCAGGACATCATCGAAATTGTCACGAAGGCGTCGCATTCACGATTCCCGGTGATTGGCGAAAACGCCGAACACGTCATCGGTATTCTACTGGCGAAGGATCTGCTACCCCTGATCCTCAGCGAAAATCCGGAAAAATTTAATCTGCGCGATGTCATCAGACCAGCGACATTCGTGCCAGAAAGTAAACGCCTTAACGTCTTATTGCGTGAATTCAGGGAAACCCGCCACCATATGGCGATTGTCATAGATGAATACGGCAGCGTCTGTGGAGCGGTGACAATCGAAGATGTGCTGGAACAAATCGTCGGTGAGATCGAGGATGAATATGACGTCGACGACGACAGCTACATCAAGAAATTCGATGAAGAAAATTTCATCGTCAAGGCGTTAACTCCTGTTGACGAGTTCAATGAATACTTCAAGACCCACTTCAGCGATCAGGAATTTGCGACTGTTGGAGGCATGGTGTTGCAGCAGTTCGGTCACATTCCGGAACGTGGCGAGACAATCAATATCGGGCCCTTTCTCGTCACTGTGCTCAACGCCGACAGCCGGCAGATCAAGCTTCTCAAGGTCACATCGACCCTGGTGAAGATTCACAAGAAGTAAACGGCAGCCCCAAACCGCGGGGCTGCATTGCTCTCTCATGGCGAATACGCCCTAGTAATCCACGTTCACTTCACTCGGCGAAGTCTGACTCTGCTGGAAGACATTCAGGATGTAATTGGCCGTGTCTGTCGCACAGGTCGAACTCCCGCTGTCACGGCAAGATTGAGGACTCGCTTGAGGCATTGACCCGTTAATCTTGCTCTGCAATTGGCTGAACGTATTGAAACCGCTGACCCGCAGATTCGGTCCGATTCCTCCCTGCCCTGAAAACCCATGACATTCCGCACATTGCTGGGAGTACTGACCTTCACCACGACTGATACTCTGCTGTAGTGCACTTGGCGTCGGATCCGGGGTTGGATCCGGGGTTGGATCTGGCGTCGGATCCGGAGTTGGATTTGGCGTCGGATCAGGAGTTGGATCCGGCGTTGGCGACGGTACCAGGTTTGTAATGACGATGTCCGATGGGTTGCCGAACGTAATCGGATTATCGCCGACAATGGCGAGTTTGAACGCATACAATTCGCTGCCAATCGGCAGCGAAGGTATGAACAACACGCTGCCGTTTTGCAGCTGTGCGGCATTATCCCCGGCGACGATACCGCTGCCGTAGAGGAAGAAGTCATTGCGCAGCGCAAAGCGCAGGTTCGCCAGATCCACATCGAAAGATACGTTGGCCAGGCCAGTGCCGGGTACATCCACCAGGGGCAGGTTCAGTACACCAGTGGCGGAATCGAAGTTGGCATACACTGGTGCGGAGAGCGTGGCCGAATGGCCGCTGAAGTTGACCGGGGTGGCGGTGGCAGGCTGGAGCGTACTGTCAATCGATTGAATGCCGTTACGCGGCAGTTGATTGGCACTGTAGCTCAGACTCGAGACGCCTCCGCCGAAGTTGATTGAGCCACCACCTGTCGGCAGGAAGCCGGCTTCAATCAGATAATCCGGGGTGACGCCGGCGAGGCTCGCGGAACCCTGGGTGGCGATGAGCAAGCGCTTGTTGGCGCTGCTGCCTGAAAGATTTCCAGAGAGCTCGGTGGATTTGTGCACTCCTCCCGAGGCATTACTGGAAACCAGGCTGACACCATTGAGTTGCAACTGGTCATCGGCCGTAGTCTGCAGTTCGATAAACTGAATGGCGTCATCGGCTGAGCTGAAGATCTCACTGATCTGCCATAAATGGAATGAACCGAACGCGGTTTGCGTGCTTACCCCGAAAACCAGCGCCAGCCCGCCCCAAACAACCTTGTACTTGTGTCCCTGCATAATGCATCCACCCTGTTGTTATATTTCGGATTTTCATCGCCCCACCGCTTTCCAGCGGTTCGCCGCGCCACAACAGGCAACGGCTTTGTTGCAGTACTAGACCATGCTTCAACCGCAATGCTTTCGCAATGTTTTTACTGTTAGCCACTACCTGTTACGTACGCTCTGGGTTATCCTTAGCCGCTTTTGCAAGCAGTTATTTTTATTAGCATTTCAGCCAACCTGTAGACCCCTGACCCCGACTATGAGCAGTAAAATTACCCCCCAATACAATCCGGCAAAGGTTGAAGCCTCTGCCCAGGCCTACTGGGCCGAAAACAACAGCTTTGCGGTGACGGAAGACCCAGCGCGGGAAAAATTCTACTGCCTCTCAATGTTCCCCTATCCCAGTGGTCACCTGCACATGGGCCACGTCAGGAATTATTCCATTGGCGATGCCATCAGCCGCTTCCAGCGCATGCAAGGCAAGAACGTCCTGCAGCCAATGGGCTGGGATGCTTTTGGCCTACCCGCGGAAAATGCCGCCATGCAGAACAAGGTTGCGCCGGCCAAATGGACTTACGGCAATATCAATTACATGCGCGAGCAATTGCAGCGACTGGGCTATGCCTATGACTGGGACCGGGAAATCGCCACGTGCCATTCCGATTATTACCGCTGGGAACAATGGTTCTTCATCCGGCTGTTCAAGCAGGGCCTGGTCTACAAAAAGGCGGCCGAGGTAAATTGGGATCCGGTCGACAAAACGGTTCTGGCCAATGAACAGGTGGTCGATGGCCGCGGCTGGCGTTCCGGAGCGCTTGTCGAGCGCCGCAATATTCCTCAATGGTTCATCAAGATCACCGATTTCGCTCAGGAGTTGCTGGATGATCTCGAGAAACTGGAGGGCTGGCCGGAAAAAGTCCGCACCATGCAATCCAACTGGATAGGTCGCTCCGAAGGCGTGGAACTGGATTTTGGCGTCGCCGATCAAACTGATCCCACCTTACAGACCCTGCGCGTCTACACGACGCGACCCGATACCCTGTTCGGCGTCACTTACGTGGCCGTCGCCCCACAGCACCCGCTCGCGACACTGGCTGCAGAGTCAAACCCAGAACTCGCGGAGTTCATCAGAACGCAGTCCAATGTGAAGGTTGCCGAAGCCGAAATGGCGACAATGGAAAAACTCGGCATGGATACCGGTATCAAGGCAGTCCATCCCATTACCGGGCAACAGATTCCCGTGTTTGTGGCCAACTTCGTCTTGATGAGTTACGGCTCGGGCGCCGTCATGGCAGTGCCCGCCCATGATCAACGCGACTGGGAGTTTGCCCGTAAGTACCAGCTGCCAATCAAGCAGGTGATCAAACCCGCAACCGAGGCGGCTGTCTGCGATCTGGACACGTGCGCCTTCACCGAAAAAGGGCTGCTGATCAACTCCGGCGAATTTGACGGCCTGGATTTCGAAGCGGCTTTCGCAGCGATCGAGGCCCATCTGAAGACGGCCGGCAAGGGCAATAAAACAGTCAACTTCCGCTTGCGGGACTGGGGCGTTTCCCGTCAGCGCTACTGGGGCGCACCGATCCCGATCATTTACTGTGACAAGTGCGGAGCGGTACCTGTCCCCGATGCCGATCTGCCGGTCATTCTGCCTGAGGACATCGAGTTTGATGAGTCAGGCTCGCCGCTGCCCAAGCTGGCGTCTTTTTACGAAGTCGACTGTCCTGAATGTCACGGCAAGGCGCGTCGCGAAACAGACACCTTTGATACGTTTATGGAGTCCTCCTGGTATTACGCCCGTTATGCCTGCCGCGATCTCGTCGATGGCATGCTGGACGAACGCGCCAACTACTGGCTGCCAGTAGATCAGTACATCGGCGGTATCGAACATGCGATCCTGCACCTGTTGTATGCCCGATTCTTCCACAAGCTGATGCGCAATACAGGAATGCTCAAGACTGATGAGCCATTCACGCAATTGCTGACTCAGGGTATGGTGCTCAAGGACGGCAGCAAGATGTCCAAGTCCAAGGGCAATACCGTCGACCCTCTACAGTTGATTGAGAAATACGGGGCGGACACCGTGCGGATGTTCACCATGTTTGCCGCGCCACCGGATCAGTCACTGGATTGGTCCGACAGTGGGGTCGAGGGCAGTTTCAGATTCCTGAAGAAATTGTGGAAGAGCACCGCGCGTCACTCCGCCGTTGAGCTGCCGGACTTTACCACCGTAAAACTCAGCGAACCACAGGCAGCCTTGCGACTGAAAACCCATCAGACTCTGCAAAAGATTACTGATGACTACGCCCGGCGCCATACCTTCAATACCGCTATCGCTGCAAGCATGGAACTCTTGAACTCCGTAAACAAGTTCAATGAAGGTGACACCGACTCTGGCGATGAGTTCGTCATCCAGGAGGCGCTGGAAATCATTATCCTGGCGCTGGCACCGATCGTACCGCACTTCTGTCACGCCCTGTGGCTGCACCTCGGACACAGCGAACCCGTCATCGACGCACGCTGGCGTGCGGTTGATCCGGCTGCGCTTGTTCAGAATCAGGTAACAGTCGTGCTGCAGGTCAATGGCAAGGTACGGGCGCAGGTCGATGTCCCCCGCACCATTGACAAAGCTTCACTGGAACAGCTGGCGCGCGACCATGAGGCAATTCGGCGCTACACCGACACCGGCACGGTGCGAAAAGTGATCATTGTCCCCGAACGACTGGTGAATTTCGTCGTTACCCAGGAGTCCTAAATGGGTTCGATTCGTGCGCTTCTGCTGGCTGGACTCTGCCTTGCCCTCGCGGGCTGTGGCTACAGTCTGCGGGGCAGCGATGTGCTGAGCGCGAACCTGCCCGCGCTCGATCTGCAGTCACCGCAGCCAAACAGCGAGCTCGCTCGTCTGGTCCGGCGCAATCTTGAGATTTCCGCTGTGACCCTGGTCACCGGGGAAGACGAATCGGACACCCCGGTACTGATGCTGGGAAGTGAGCAGTTTGCAACGCGGCCAGTGTCTGTAACACCGCAAGCCCGGGCCGCACAATATGAGCTGCGTCTGGCGGCTGAAGTCACCCTGAGCCGCGCGGGTGTTCCCCTGATTGGACCGGAGACCCTGCTCGTCGAACGCAGCTATTTTGAAGACCTCGACAATATCAGTGGTAACCGCGAAGAACTCGAAATCATAACGACCGAAATGCGCCGTGATCTTGTGAATCAATTGATGCGCAGATTACAGGCAATCGCACCTTAATCACTGCTCCAGGGCAACCGATGCGGATAAAGCCGGAACAACTCGTCCGTACCCTCAAGTCTCAACAGCACGTCATGTATTGGCTGACCGGTGATGAACCGCTGCTGATGCAGGAAGCGGCCGATCAGGTTCGCCAGTATTGTCGTGAACAGGGTTTCGAAGAGCGAGAAGTGTTCAATGCAGATCGAGGCTTTGATTGGCTGAATCTCCTCAACTCTTCCTCCAATTTGTCCTTGTTCTCAACCCGCAAGCTCGTCGAATTACGCCTGATGACAGCCAAACTGGACGACACCGCAAAATCTGCCATCCAGCAGTATCTGGACGCACCGAACCCGGACAACCTGCTACTGATCACGAGCCCGAAGCTGGAAGCGGCGACACTCAAGACCAAATGGTTTAAAAATTTTGAAGATGCCGGTGTGTTGGTGCAGATCTGGCCCGTACAACGGGACGCGCTGCGATCCTGGCTGGACCAGCGGCTACTGCGAGCCGGCATCCAGGCCAATGCCGATGCCATCACCGTACTCATGGACAGGGTCGAGGGCAATCTGCTCGCTGCGGTTCAGGAGATCGAAAAACTGAAGATGCAAGTACCGACAATCGCCGGCCAGACCCTGCAGCTTGATGCGAATACCGTGCTGCAAGTCGTGGCAGACAGCTCGCGCTATACCGTCTATCAACTCGTCGATGCGGCACTGGTCGGTGATGCCGCGCGTGCTCAGAAAGTGTTGCGTGGGCTACGTAACGAAGGCACTTTCCCGTTACTGATTCTGGGCGCCCTAACGCGAGAAATGCGCAGTCTGCTGCCCATGCTGCAACAAAAAGAGGAAGGCATGGTGATCAGTGGCATCGTCCAGTCCTCACACGTATTTTTCAATCGCAAGCAAGTAGTCACCACGGCGTTGCAGCGCCTGTCGACGGACAGGGTCTGGCAGCTACTGAACCAGAGTCGCCTGATCGACCAGAGCATCAAGGGTATCGCCCAAGCCAATCCCTGGGATGAATTGAGCTCGCTGATACTCAGCCTCAGTGGCGTTACTCCGCTTACTGTGCACTCAACCGGCGCCGCATAAGTACTGCCGTTTACAACAATCCTCGCCGACTCAGCAACGGTTCGATCGCGGGATCGCGCCCCCTGAAATTTCGATAGAGTGTCATCGCATCGACACTGCCGCCCCGGGACAGCAAAGCCTGTCTGAAGCGCTCACCATTCGCTCGCTGCAACCCACCGTTCTCCTTGAACCACTCAACGGTGTCGGCATCCAGCACCTCGCTCCAGATGTAGGAATAGTAACCCGCTGAATAACCACCCATGATGTGCCTGAAATAGGTGCTGCGGTAACGCGGAGGCACTTTATCGAGTGGGATACCTGCGTCGCTGAGCACCTGGACTTCGAAATCCAGGATATGCGCCGCATCAGGCACTGCATTAGGTGCGAGTTGGTGCAGGCGCTGATCCAGTAGACTGGCGGCGAGATATTCGGTCGTCGCGAATCCCTGATTGAACTGCTGTACGTCGTTGATTCGATTCAGTAGCGCGGTCGGAAGCGGCTCTCCCGTCTCGAAATGGACGGCGTAATTGCGCAAGACCTCTGGCCAGGTCACCCACATCTCATTAACCTGGGAAGGAAACTCGACGAAGTCCCGGGGAACCCGTGAACCAGAAAAATACGGGAATGTCACATCGGAAAATATATTGTGCAGAGCATGTCCGAATTCATGAAAAAGTGTGGTGACTTCGTCAAGCGTTAACAGCGTCGGATCGTTTTCGGCCGGTTGGGTAATGTTCAGATTGATGGCGACAACCGCTCGCGATCCTAACAGATCACTTTGGGAGACATAGGAATTGGTCCAACCTCCACCGCGTTTGCTGGGCCGTGCATAGAGATCGGCAATGAAGAGCGCCTGCGTAGTGCCGACGGGATCGAAGACTTCGAATACCCTGACCCCGTCTTCGTAGACGGGTAGGTCGAAGCGTTCCCTGAAGCTGATGCCATAGAGCTGTTCAGCGGCGAAGAAGACGCCTCGAGTGAGCACGTTCTCCAGTTCGAGGTAATCCCGCAACTGACTGTCATCAAATTCAAATTGTTCCGCGCGCAATTTTTCGCTGTAGTAAGACCAGTCCCACGCGGCAAGCCTGAAATCTTCGTCATCGTGCTCGATAAGTGCCTGCAAGGCCTCGCCTTCGCGCCGGACATTGGCCACCGCCCGCTCGATCAGTGCTGTTAGTCTGTCATTGACTGCCTCAACAGTGCCCGCCGTCTGGACATCAAGCACATAATCCGCATGATTGTCGTACCCGAGTAACTGTGCCCGTTCCGCGCGCAGTCGCAGAATTGATACGAGCGTCTGCCGGTTGTCGAAGGCATTGCCACGATTGCCTCGGGACAACGAGGCGCGGTGAATTCGCTCTCGCAAACTGCGATTCTGCAACTGTGCGAGCAACGGTTGATCGCTGGTATTCACGAGGGGCAGCAAAAAGTTGCCTTCGGTGTTATTGTCGCGTGCAGCTTTGGCCGCCGCATTAATGCTGCCCGCATCAAGACCAGTGAGCGCTTCTTGCGATTCAACCACAATTGCCAACTCATTAGACTCATTGAGAATGTTCTGGTTGTACTGAATTTGCAGTACCGAGAGCTGCGCATTGATTTCTCGCATACGGGCCTGTTGCGCTTCTGTCAGCGCCGCGCCGGCGCGCACATAGTCCCGATAATAACTTTCGATGAGGCGCACCGATTCGGCATCGAGCCCTGCGGTCGAGCGCTGCTCGTAGAGTTGGCTGATGCGCGCAAACAGCGCCTGATTCAACAGAATGTTGTCGGTGTGTTCGGCCATCGTCACGGCAAGTTCCTGCTCCAGCGCACGCACGGCGGGATCAGACTTCACACTCGTCATGCTGTAGAAAACTCGGGACACTCTGTTGAGCAGCTGACCTGAAACTTCCAATGCCGCGATGGTATTGGCAAAACTGGGGGGGGCTGACTGGGTCGCGATGGCGTCGACCTCCGCGGTTTCCTCCGCCATGCCTCGGGCGAAAGCCGGAGCATAGTGTTCGAAGGCGATGGCATCGAACGGCGGGTAACCGAGTTCCAGAGGACTCTCGGTGAAGAATGGATTGGCCACGTCAATGGGCACGGAACTGCTGCTCTCGGGCATTGCCTCGCCCTCAATATTGATGGGTTTCGGTTCCGAGCAGGCAACCAACAGGCAGCACGGAAGTAGCAGGAATCGGGCTTGAAACGCTGAGAGTAACCGCATCTGCATTCGCCAGTGTCAACAAAACTGAACAGGGAGCGCGAGGATTGTAACCAAAATTCCCGTTACCAGTCGATTTTACCCGTGTATTGCCCCCAATTCCGCAACGATTCCCGGGTGCCTTGACATATAATGCTCCAAAATTCTCACAGAGGCATCCGCATCCGTGCCCTTCAGAATCACAACACGTTGGTCTGCAGTTTTGGTGCAGCACTGTGCTCGGACGCAGCGCTTCCGGACCATATTGTTCCTGTGTGGCTGGCTCGTGACTCAGTCGCTAACCGCTGCAGAGCTGAATGTCTCGCCCAATCAAATCCCCATCCAGCTTGGGCTGTACCTGGATCACTACGAAGATGTCGGAGCAAGCCTCACCATCGACGATTTATTGCAGGGAAACATCCCCTGGCAACGCTCAGGGCAGAACATTCCGACACTCGGCATTTCGCGTTCAGCACATTGGTTCTATATCACACTGAGCAGTACCTCCCGCATTGATGACAATCTCTTGCTCAGTTTCAATTCGGCGGTGCTGGATCGAATAGAAGTCTATATGGTGCGTAATAACACCATCGAGCAGCAATTCCTCGTCGGTGACACAATACCGATCTCTCAACTCGAATATCCCTTCCGGATTCCGGCAGTTCCGTTACGACTCAACCCCGACACCGAACCCACCCGCGTCTTGATGAGGGCAACTTCGTCGGCAGGTGTCGAGATACCGCTGACGCTGATAACGACGGCTCAGTTCGCCGCCCAACAGCAGGGTGAAATTGCGTTTCTCGGGGCGTTGCTGGCGCTGTTCTTTCTCTGTTTCGTGAGCTGCGCCATTCTCTATTACTTCATGCGCGATAAACCCTTTCTTGCATTTACCCTGTTCTTTGGAGGCGCTGTTGTCTTCTTCATGGCACAGACAGGTCTGGGCAGGGTCTGGATATGGGGAGAACTGTCTGAAGCCAATACACGCATCTCACTTTTTGCGGCGTGTATACTTGTCGCGAGTCTGTGCCTGATCGGTCAAATTATCTCGCTTGAGAGTCGCTATCGGGAATTAATCCACATCGTATTGCGGTTCACCACCTACGGCATGGTATTGCTGTCAGCCTATTTTCTTGTCATTCCCTTCAACCAGATTTCGGCAGACAACGTCATTCCGCTGATGCTCCTGGCCCTGTTGATTAACTTTACCGTAATGATTATGGCAGGCGTCACAGCTCTCCAGGGCTCGAAAACGGCCCTGTACTTGTTCTGCTCCTGGTTGTTGCTGATACTCGCCTATGTGTCATTCCTGGCCTACAAGGTTAACCTCGTCGAGCGCGCAGCAATGATCCCTGCGGCAGCCGAAGTGCTTTCGGTCGCTTCCGCGTTATTGCTTCTGTTGGCCATCGCCGAATTTATTCGCGCAAAGAATGAGTAATTTACAGAAGCCCGACTCGAAACCAAAGCCAAGCGCGACTTCTTACGGAACGTGTCGCGCGAATTTCTGACACCTGTGCATCTCATTCTGGCCAACTCCAAACGCTTACTCGCCGTTAGCTCCAACAAACTGGACGAACCCACGCTAAAACACATGACGACTGTGGTGCAGCAGAGTAGTCACCTGCATAATCTGATCAACGACCTTCTCGAAATGGCTGAACTCGAGTCTGAAAGCTTCGAACCGGAATACGACCTTGTCGAAATTTCTCACTTCCTCAATGAAGTGAGGAACATGATCCTGCCCTCTGCGATCGAGAAGAAGCTCGAGATCACCACGCAGTTCGCCTCGGCGAACTTGCTGGTGAAAACAGACAAGTTACGTCTGCAACATGCGCTGATGAACATCCTCACAAATTCGATCAAATACACTGACAAGGGCAGCATCAAACTTGGCTATCGAGCTGTATATTTCCGACGCCGGCTCGGCATCGAGATTTTTCTCCAGGATACCGGGCGCGGAATGAGCGAGGAATTCCAGAAGCGATTGTTTCAGGAGTTTGCGCGCGAAGAGGAATTTTCAGAAAGGGATCCGGATGGTACCGGCCTGGGACTCGTGATCGTCAAGCGTATGGTCGAACGACTCGGTGGAGAAATTGATTTCCAGTCATTGAAAGGCGAAGGCAGTACGTTCTACATCCGCTTGCCCTTGCGCGCAATTCAGGGATAGCCATTGCCTACACGGGGCTCTGTTGCTCTAACTGATAGATGGCATCCGCCACCTCTTCCAGTTTGCCCTCAAAGGCAGCAAGCGCATCCGCCAACCCCTGATTGTAGTAGGTCGGCGCCATCTGTTCGGCGAAGAAATCCAGTAGAAACTCAGCATCGAATGCACCAATCTCAAGTTTCAGCTCTGTCTCCACATAACGCTGAAGGCGTTGTACCAGAGCGGCCTTGATCTCGGCCTGCAATTCAATGCGGGCCATCGTCAGGCTCCGAGTTGGTGAGCGAGATCAATGAAGTCCATGGCGGTGTAATCAAATTCTCCCTTGGTGTTCATGTCCACAGGTCGACCGGGACCACGCTCCAACGGCCGGATGACATAGGCAGTGCGCAACCCGGTCACGGCCGCAGCCCGCAAGTCGCTGGGGTGAGCAGCCACCATCATGACCTCTTCCGGCCGCAGCCCAAGCAGCTCTGCAGCCTTCAGGTACGTCTCCGGGTCCGGTTTGTAATGACCCGCGAGCTCTGCAGACAGAATCGCATCCCAGGGCAAGCCAGCGTTTTTAGCCATGTTTGTTAACAGGGAAACATTCCCGTTGGACAATGTGGTGATCACATATTTGCTCTTGAGTCGATGCAATCCCGCGACAGTATCCGGCCAGGGCGCGAGCCTGTGCCAGGCGCGATTAAAATGATCCAGCTCAGACTCCGTCAGGCCGTTAATACCGAATTCCACCACCAGATCGTTCAGTATCATGCGGTGCAGATCGTCGATTTTGGTCCAGGGCAATTCACCGGTTCTCACCTTGTTCATGGCAGGGCCATAGCCTGAGCGCCAGCGATCGGCAAACATCGCCCAGTCCACATCGAAACCCTTGCTCGCTGCCAGTAATTGGCCCTCGCGAATTATTGATGCTCGCCAGTCAACGACTGTGCCGAAGACATCGAAGGTCAGTGCCTTGACCTGATCGCTCACAGACGCACTGGCAGCGCGTGACGTGCGCGGTAATGCGGCTGTCGCGACGAGCAGACCTCCGAGTTGGAGCAATTGTCGACGTGGGAAGGCGGGAGCAGTTACAAGTTTAGAATGGGAGTGAGCCATATCGAAAAATCTCTTATGAATGCGTCTGAATGCGCTGGATCAATCGGGAAGTACTGAAATCAGTCGGGCTACTACTAACCAGCTTGCACGTTAGCATATCCGTTTGTTATTATCATCCAGCACCCATCAAATAGCGCCCGCCTCTTGAGTTGCATCCCTCCCAGCCAGACCGGATCAGCTTGTGGTGGCTGGCGGCCAGGTAAACTACATGCTTGATCTCGAAAAATTACGCCAGGAAACTCCTGGTTGTGCAACGCGCCTGCATTTCAATAATGCCGGCTGTGCCCTCAGCCCGATCCCGGTCATCGAGGCGGTCGACACACACCTTCGACTCGAACAGCAAGTGGGAGGATACGAAGCGGCGGCCATCGTCACCGAACAAACAGAAAATTTCTATGCCGCCTGCGCTCGCCTGCTACACTGCTCTCCGCAAGAAATCGCCTACGTCGAAAATTCGACACGCGCCTGGGACTATGCCCTGCACGCCATTCCTTTCAAACCCGGCGAACAAATCCTCACCGGCGCGATGGAATACGGCAGTAATTATCTTGAATTAATGCATTTCGCCAAGAGGCGCGAACTCGAGCTCATCGTCATCGATTCCGATGCCAACGGCCACATCGATGTCGCACAGTTGCAGGAGCGACTGACTCCCCGCACCCGCTTGATCGCCCTCACCCACGTGGCGAGTCATCGGGGTGATATTCAGCCGGCAGCGGAAGTAGGCCGGATCGCTCGAAATGCTGGCGTGCTGTTCCTGCTGGATGCCTGTCAGTCCATCGGCCAGTTGCCGATTGATGTCGAAACTATCGGCTGTGATCTGCTCTGTGCCAGCGGACGCAAATACCTGCGCGGTCCGCGAGGGACCGCCTTCCTGTATGTGGCAGAGCACTGCCTGACACAACTCGATCCGGTATTCGTCGATCTGCAGGCAGCCAGCTGGGACAGCGCACAGGGTTATACGCTGCGCCCTGATGCCCGTCGCTTTGAGTGTTTCGAACGCAGTGTCGCTGGACAGCTTGGACTGGGTACGGCAGTGGAATATGCACTGACACTCGGACTGGACGCGATCGCAGCGCGCATTCATGAACTGACAGTCTTCCTGACTGAACGTCTGCTCGCGCTGGGCGATATTACTCTTGGTGAGCGCTCCGATTGCCGCTCGGGCATAATCACTTTCGAGAAACGGGGAGAATCTGCGGTTCTGCTGCAACAACGTCTGCAGACTCAGGGGATGAATACCTCAATCGCCCGCAGCAGCAATGCCCGCCTGGACTGGGGGCAGACACCCACCACCGAACGATTGCGGGCATCAGTGCATTATTACAATTCAGAAGAGGAAGCGGAGCGATTTGTCACCGCCGTCTCCGGCCGCTAACTATTGAAAATAGACCGCAAGAATCGCAACCGGACAGATGTATTTGATGTAGAACGGCCAGATTTTCCAGAACAGGCCAGATTCGGCGTCGGGACAACCCTGACGAATCTCTTCCAGAATGGCATTGCGATTCCATATCCAGGCGACGAACAGACAGAAGAACAGGCCCAGTAGCGGCTGACTGTATTCGGTTGTGTACGTAACCACCAAATCAAACATCGGATCGAAGTTATACACAATAACGAGTGATATGAATGTGATCAGCGCTCCGATTCCAACCGCTGCGCGGCGACGATCCAGCCCATGATGTTCGACTGAATAGGCAACCGGCACTTCCAGCATCGAGATCGATGAGGTCAGCGATGCGATGGTCATCAATGCGAAGAAGGCAACCGCAACCACTCCTCCGATAATACCCATCGTGTTGAAAAGTGCCGGCAGCACTGAAATGATGAGACCGGGGCCAGCCACCAGACCACCATTTGCATCAAAAATCTGCACACCGTTTTCGAGCGCAACATACATGGCAGGCAAGATCAGTAGTCCGGCGAGCACCGCGATACCGACATCGAGCAAGGCCACAAGACTGCCAATCGTCGGCAAATTTTCTTTCTTGCTGATGTAGGAGCCGTAAATCAACATCGTCCCAACACCCAGAGACAGGGAGAAGAAGGCCTGCCCCATCGCATCGACAAGCAACTGGGGATTGGCGATACGGGAAAAATCAGGGAGCAAATAAGCTTTTAATCCCGCCATAGCACCCGGCAGCGTGAACACATAGAGGATCAGCAACACCAGAATGACGAACAGTGAAGGCATCAGTCGGGATGCCCATTTCTCGATGCCATCTTTGACACCGGCACTGATGATGTAAATGGTGAGCGCCATAAAGACAATCACGAACAGCGCATTGCGCAATTCTGTATCGGCAACGAGCCAATCTCCGACAGCATTCAATCCCAGCAGGCGCATGAACGGTTCGAAGAAATAGGCCAGCATCCATCCACTCACTATCGAATAGAAACTGAGGATGAGGCTGACGGTGACGATACCTACAAAGCCAACGAGGACGGCAACCAGTTTGATCGAGGGTCTGGGTGATAAGGATTTGAGTGCCGTCACCGCATTCGCGCGCGCGTATCGACCAATGATGAGTTCAGCCATCAGCGCGGGATAGGCCAGAGCGAAGGCCAGAATCAAATAAGTGAAGAGAAAGGCGGCGCCTCCGTTGGAGGCAGCATTCGTGGGGAAGCCCCAGATATTCCCCAATCCCACGGCCGACCCGGAAGCCGCCATGAGGAACCCGAATCGTGACGAAAACTCACCTCTGTCAGCTGCCATTTGTCGTGCTCTCTTGTTGTTATAGACCCAAGTCCGATACCTGGCGGTGCGCCTGACACCGCCCGATGGTCGTTGCTTTCTGCTTACTCTTCGTAGGCTTCCAGCGAGAAGAGCATCTGTGCTTCGTCCACGATCGCAAACACGACATTGTGCACGACCCGAACCTGCCCGCCATCGTTTACTTCCAGCGCGGGAATTCGCAGTTTGCCATCCGCAGAGGAATAAGTCGCTATGCCATCGAAGCTGTCGCGGCGGCGGATAATACTTAGCGGGTTCGCCTGAAGCAGGGTACCGGAGGCAGAATTAATGACATCGAAATTCAGACTGACGATCTTGCTGGCGTCGTCCAGACTCACCGCGGCGATGAGTTTGCCCGTGCCCGTCTCATAGACATGCGCGGCAGCGCTGTAGCGTTCCGTGACCTCGGCGTTGATGTACACGAAGTCGAGCGGGTTGGCATATGTCTCAGTGAAAAACGGCGCGCGCGATGCCTTTACTCCCAGACTCTGGGTGGACAGTTCATCAATAGCATCGAGCACATCCATGCCATTGCCGAGCACCGTGCCAAACACGGTGAATCCTCCATTGCTCGTATCGAGGAAGGTGTTGTCTGCGAGATTGACAAACCACTGGTTCGTGGCGCTGTCCGGGTCGCCTTCCAGCTTTGCCATGGCGACAGTGCCCCGTGTGTTCGATACGTTAAATTCGTTCACCACAGGGGCATCTACTGGTACATCAATCGGCCCCTGGTATAACTGGAAGCGATAGGCTCCGCCTTGCACGACGAAGTCCAGCTCTACCCGGTGCAGGTAGGTACCGTCATAATCATTGCGGTTGACGTAATTGAGAAAGTTTTGCACGGTTTTCGGCGCGACGTCATCCGACAATTCGATAGAGTAATCTCCCAGACTCGTACCGATTCGCACGATAGTGCCAGCCTGTGCAAGTGAGGAAAAACTGAGTAGGAGGACAAGGGCGAGACTGGAGACGCCAGAAATTCCGCGGCGTCGACTTGCAGCAATCATGAAAGCTCCGATATCTGACAAAAATAGCTCTGCTTCGAGCTATTGACCGATGGAGCATAGGTTAAGTTCCCTCAATATTCAACCAGCTTGGGGATCTCCGGAGGCGCGGGGCTGCACACTCTGGCGAACAGGTGCACTCGCTCACAACACAGCGGCGTGGATGTGTTTTTTAAGTGACAGCGCTGGAGCTTGAGCGTGAATCTGTGCTATAAATCTCGCCTTTTTCCGGGCTCTCCCCATGCCCGGCCGCTTCAGCTTGTTGCCTTTTCGTTCAGTTAAACAGACAGGATAAATTTGGTGCCGATTTCCGGGAATTCTTCAACTCAACTCGAATTTTTGCTGACAGATTCCGATCCGAATGAGACCGACGCAATCACCCACCAGGCCGCATCACGCAGCGTTGGCATAGGCATCGACTTCGGTACCAGCAATTCTGCTGCTGCCTTGTTCGATGGCAAGCAGATCCACCTTATCCAGCTCGAAGCCAATGCCACGGTTATGCCGTCAGCTACCTATATCGATAGGGATTATCAGATCCGCACCGGCCAGGATGCCATCAACCAGTACATTGAGAGCAATACAGGTCGCACTGTTGAACTGAGCGCCGAAGTACTCGGGGAAGGCAGAACATCGACTGGACAGATTGGTGATAACGGCTTGCCTGAAGAAGCGGCCACGCAGAAAATTTATGGGCAGGCGATTATCGACAGCGGGCAACAGGGTCGATTGTTTCGGGGCATCAAAAGGCTGCTCGGCAATGGCGCTACCCAGCGCATCATGGTCTTTGAACGCGCCTTTCGACTCGTCGCCCTGATAACCCCACTGTTGGTGCGCATCTCTCGCAGCATTCAACCGGTATTGCTATCACTGACTCCAGGCGCACGACCCGATCATGCCTGCATCGGCCATCCGGTCAATTTCGAAGGCAATCGCCACGATGGCAACCAGAGTGCGCTAGCCTTGCTTGCTGAGGCCTATGGTTATGCGGAATTTCGGGAACAGTCTTTCTATGCCGAACCCATTGCGGCTGCACTGAGTTATGTCTATGCCCATCCGCACACTCAGGAGCAGACCTTACTGGCTGTGGATTTTGGTGGCGGCACGCTGGACCTCTGCATAATGCGGCGTTCCGGTGCAGACTTTTCCGTCATCGCCACGCACGGCATCGGTCTCGGAGGCGATCATATTGATCAGTTAATGTTCAAGGGCTTGCTGTTCCCGCTACTCGGCAAAGGCGAGCGCTGGCGGCGGGCAGGCGAAGATCGTGAGATTGAAACCCTGTTCCCTTTCGAAGACTATGAGGAATATCTGCTGAACTGGACGGTGAGTTACATCCTCAACCAGAACAAGTACACGACGCCCCTCATGCAGCGCATCTCCCTGGGTGATAACGCGGCGATCCGATTCCGCCGACTGTATGACCTGGTAAAAAACAACTACAGCTATTTGGTCTTTCAGTGCCTGAAAGACCTGAAGGCCGCCTTGTCCGAGCAGGAAGAAGCGCGCCTCGATATTCCCGAGCTGGACATTGATGTTGTGGTGACGCGACATGAGTTCGAAGCGATGATAGCCGAAGTCCTGGAGCAATTCGCCGATGCGATCAGCGCACTGCTGAATCGGACTGGCCTGAGCAATGACGCGATTCAGCTCGTTGTCAGAACCGGCGGTTCATCCCTCATTCCCGCGGTGAAACGCATACTTGACGAACGCTTTCCGGGTCGGGTGGTTGAACATGACCCCTTTACCAGCGTGGCTGCCGGTCTGGCGATCGCAGAATATCTTGGTCTTGGAACGCAACCTGCCGTGTCGCTCACTGACTGATCTGACGTATCAAAGTGAGACCGACAAGGCGTCGGCATCCCGGGTAAAATTCAAGGTATGGACCTGCCCTGCCTTCTCGATATTGACCATGTTGGCTTGTTCCGGCCACACATCCTGCAAGGCTGAGTTCACAATTGTCATTGTAGTAATGGGGCGGTCATCGGTCGCTTCCTGATACACCCACAAGTATTGACCATCCAGTTCTACGCCGACATAGGACAGAGGTAATGCCATCCTCTCCCCATTCTGGTAAGTCGCTTCGATCGCGAAGCGATTCCTGACATAGCTGCCAAACAGTTCCCGGGAATCCGCAGACTCGACAAATCGTTGCTCTTCTCCGAATATTAGGCCCGCTGCGTGCTCCGCATCATGCAGCAGGAAGCGGTGCATCACTTCGATGTTATGAGTGTTCGGGTTGAACAGAATGCGCGTCACAGCTGCTCTCTGTACGTGAGCACTGCTCGTGGCCCCGGCAGCGAGTGCCAGCACCACTAGCAGCAATTGTCCCGCGCATCGCAGCAGCGGGCGGAGAGCCGAGTCCTGGAGATTATTGCTCCTCATCCTCGTCCTCATCTTTGTCGGTCTTCAATTCAGTCTTGCTGTCCTGCATGATGTCCCTGCCCACCAGTCCGCCACCGCCTTCCGATTTGAAGCTTTCAATACGTGACGGAATGATGCGACGCGGGTAGTAGTTGTTTTCAATATCCGCGTCGGCAGTTTCCTGTCGTGGATCGATGACGAGACCGGCAATCTGCTTGTCAGTGACGAGCAGTTTCTTCACTTGATGCGGTGAGCGTCGCCAGATCTCTGCGGGATATTGCATCTCTTCGCTGCTGCCGTCCGCATAATGGACTTCAAGCAGAATCGGCATGACCAGACCGCCTTCATTGCTGAATTCGAGAATGTAGTAATTCTTGTTCTCTGCAACGGCACGGTCCAGGGCTGTGCGTTCCCAATCATCGAGCCCCTCGAGGAAACTTTGATAACGGTTGCGTTCCTTGTTCGTCACGGTGAACTGGTCATTGTCGTCATAGAAGTCTCGCACATCGGGATTGCGCTCGACCCAGGTTTGCATGCCCGCGGCGCGATTCTTCTCACTCAGGACCGAGGGTGGCAAGGCCTTCTCGATCTCTCGCTGACGAGGATAGTCGATGTCTGGATCCTCGGTATCAAGACGCATCTCGTATACCCGGTTCAGGGCAATATCGACATGGTCAGTCGTGTAGAACCAGCCACGCCAGAACCAGTCCAGATCAATGCCGGATGCCTCTTCCATCGTACGGAAAAAATCAGACGGCGTCGGTCGCTTGAATTCCCAGGAGCGCGAATATTCCTTGAAAGCAAAATCGAACAACTCCCGACCCATGATTGTCTCGCGCAGGATATTGAGCGCCGTCGCCGGTTTCGCATAGGAGTTCGAGCCCAGGTTCAGTACGCTGTCCGATTGCGTCATGACGGGCACTTGATTTTGCGATTTCATGTAATCGACGATATAGCGCGGTTCCACACTCCAGGGGATGCCAGCATCCCACTCGCGACCAGCGACCGAGTCGAGGTAGGAATTGATTCCCTCATCCATCCAGGTCCATTGTCGCTCATCGGAATTCACGATCATCGGAAAATAGGAATGACCTATCTCGTGTATAACGACGCTAATGAGGAACCGCTTCTCTGCCAGAGAGTAAGTGCGTGAGCCATCGTCCTGCAAGGTCGCCCTTGGTCCATTGAAGGTAATCATGGGGTATTCCATACCGCCGACGAACTTCGCGCTTACCGACTGGGCAGTAGGATAGGGATAGTCGAAGGAGAACCGGCTGTAGACGTCCAGTGTGTGGATGACAACCTCGGTCGAATAATCCGACCACAACGTACCACCCTCCTTCGGATAGAACGACATCGCCATGACGAGTTCCTGTTCTGCGCCTGGCTGATGGTGGCCTTTTGCATCCCAGATAAACTTGCGCGACGAAGCCCAGGCAAAATCCCGCACCCGTTCGGCGGCAAATCGCCAGGTCACTGTATCGGAAGTGCCTTCGCGCTCATTTTCCAGTGCTTCCTCCGGGGTAACGATGAATACCGGCCGCGCCGCGTTCTCAGCTTCCTGCAGGCGCTCTCGCTGCGTGCGGGTCAACACCTGGTTCGCATTCTGCAACTCCCCCGTGGCGGCAACCACATGGTCCGCCGGCACGGTGATCGCTACTTCATAGTTTCCGAATTCCAGCGTGAACTCACCCGTTCCCAGAAATTCCTTGTTGGTCCAGCCCTCATAATCGGTATAGGCAACCAGTCGCGGGAACCACTGACTCACGGCAAAGATGTAGTTGCCGCCCTCTTTCTCATCGTCAGGGAAAAATTCGTAACCACCTCGGGGACTTAACACATCGCCATTGACGATGTGATAAGCATAGTCAATCTCGAATCGGACATCCTGCCCTGGCCGCAACGGGCGCGGCAGATCAATCCGCATCAGCGTACCGACCACGGTATAAGGCAGCGCAGTGCCGCCGCTGTCCATTACTGCGTTGATTTCATAGCCATGCTGCTCATCTTCCATGTATTGCAGACGGCGCAACTGGTCCATGCTGAGACGAGCAGGACTGTCGGAGTCAGGACTGGCACGGTTGAAGGTGACGCTGCGCTCGGCCAGCGAATCGGTGCGAAACCGGTTCTGGTCAAGCTGCAGCCATAGATAACGCAGGGAATCTGGGGAGTTATTCTTATAACTAACTGATTCTGTTCCGGTTATTCGTTGCGTCTCTTCATCGAGCGCGACTTCAATCTGATAATCGACCTGTTGCTGCCAGTACTGGTTCCCCGGCTGTCCACCGGCGGTTCGATACACATTGGGCGTCGGCAATACTTCATCGAGCTGCCGGAACTTGTCTTCAAAATTGCCCTTGGTCTGTTGTATTCCCTGTCCTTGTGCGGTTCCATGCATGGCCAACAGGGTGAGACCAAACAGCAAGGCGGATTTTTTCATGCGCGAGTTACTCCCGGATTTTCTGTTGCCTGATAGGCGCGACGCGTATGATAACCCGATTTTCCAAATGCAGGGCCGGCGGCTTACAATTCGGAGTGATCTTCATATTTTCAGGATACCGGACAAGCGATGGAACTGATCCTTTACGCGATTCCTTTCTTTTTTTTGCTGATTCTGCTGGAGTTCGGCTATGGCTTACTGTGTGGCCGCAATACTTACCGGCTCAATGACACGATCAACAGCCTGTCGCTGGGCAGCTTGAGCCGCCTGCAAGGGCTCGTCATTCTCGGTTTCTCCGGCGCCTTGTACGAACTTGTCGTCGCCCGTTGGCAATTGGCGCAACTACCCGCAGACCAGCTCTGGGTATGGGTGCTGTGTTTTGTCCTCTATGATTTCGTCTACTACTGGAAGCATCGGCTGGGCCATGAAGTGGCCGCGTTCTGGGGAGCCCACGTCGCCCATCATCAGAGCGAGGATTTCAATCTCGGCACCGCTCTCAGGCAGACCAGCATGGACTGGTACGGCTTCCTGTTCTACCTGCCCTTCTTCGTGCTCGGTTTTCCGGCCGAGATCCTGTTCACCGTTGTGAGCCTGAATCTGATTTACCAGTTCTGGGTGCACACCGAACATGTACCGAAACTGGGCCCGCTCGAATGGGTGTTTGTGACGCCGTCGAACCATCGAGTGCATCATGCGCGCAACAAGATCTACGTGGATCGCAATTACGGTGGCGTCTTTATCCTGTGGGATCGTTTGTTCGGCAGCTTTCAGGATGAACTCATCGAAGAACCGGTGGTATTTGGCTTGCGCAAACCGCTGAACAGCTGGAATCCGGTGTGGGCGAACGTGCACGTCTACTGGCGACTGCTGCGTGACGTGGCGCGCGCTCCGGGCCTGAAGCACAAGCTGTTATTGCTGGTGAAACCACCGGGCTGGGAAGCACCCGGAACCCGGACCAGTTGCAAGCTGCGCCAGATCGAACCGGATCTCACGCAGAAATTCGACCCGCCGACGACCCGCTTCGTCCGTTACTATGCCTTCTCGCAATTTATCCTTACCGTGGTTTGCAGCCTGATGCTGCTCGTGAATGCGCCCACATTGAGCTATAGGGGGACTGCACTCGCCGTGGCATATTTGACGTATTCGTTCTACGTCCATGGCCTCTGGCTGGAGGCTCAAGCGAGTGCCGTGTGGCAGGAATGCTTGCGCCTGCTGGTCTTTCTGATACTGCTGCCATTCGCACCTTTGAGCGGCACGTTGCAGGTGAGCCTGTCACTGCTAGGGTTTGGCTCGGTGTCTCTGGTGGGCTGGCTCTGGCTCAGGCATCCCCGGCTCGTCGAGCAGGTGGGCAACTGACGGGCTAGCGCCGCCCTTCATTGATTACGAGCTCCACGGGCTCCGAACCCTTGTTTGTCACCCGATACGCTGATCCGGCATCGCGCCAGGCCCATTTCGCCATTTCGTCGAGTTCCGCGGTGATGCCATCGGCGCGGGAGACGTGGGTCTTGCCCTCGGTGACCTGCACCACGACGCTCGGGTTCTCAAACACCAGCGCGGGCGACTCCTGACCCGGCTCGAGGCGCAATCGATAGGAACGGAACCACTCGTTTTCGACAACGGGGTCCTGCTGCATTCCCTGAGGGCGACCAGCCAGCACATCAGACTCACCGGGACCCAGATTTGTCATGGCGATGATGCGCATCAGTCCTGGCCCGGCATTGCTGATCTTGTGTGTCACGGTTTCCTTGACGTAATCCGTATTCACCGATACCCGGCCATTGACCGGTCCCGCCCCGTTGCTGATGTAGGTCACCAGGAGAGCGGAGCTGTGTGTATGGGGCAAGGACTCATCACCAGGATTGACCTGCACATCGAGCAGATACAGATCACCCTCCTTGTGGACGGTGCGATGTCTGGGCTCATCCAACACCGACACGATACGTTCGCCACTGAAATCCGGTTCGGCTGCGGGTGCCGCGATGGAGAGATTCGCTGCGAACAGTGCAGCGACGAGCGCGAATGACGGGAATGGCAGATGACTGCGGAGTGCGGAAACTTTCATGGCGAGTCTCTTCTTGTTATCAGGTGGGTGACCGACAGGTTAATCGAGCAACTCGGTGAATACAACAGCCCTGCCGATGTGGTCGAAGGAAAACCTAGAAGAATGTGAGCGGGAATTCGAACAGTAATTCCGCCGTCTCCGGGTCGCGCAATTCGAATTGAGCCTGATAGGCACGACCAAGGGCTTCGGTGAACGTGGTACCATCATTCAGATTGCTGATGATGAAAACTATCTTGCCTTCAACTCGACTCACCGGCGGGACTCGCAGAGGCAGAAACAGGAAGTCCGTGTTCTCGCTAAGCATACCACGCACTGTGCCTTCAACACTCAAACTCGAGCCGGGAATCTGAGAGCGAACGGCGCGAAACAGCGTGGTCTCATTGTTCGCATCAACGATGCGCAGAAACACGTTCACGTCGCGGGTGAAAAGTTCCCTGTTCGTCACTTCAAGCGTTGGCGTGTAGATCGGATAGGCGAAACCAACTTCGATGATGCCATTACTGGAACGATCCGAAATCAATTCGCTCTGCAACTGCCGAGCGGCCATACCCTCTCCAGCCTGAGCCGGCAACAAGAAAAAATAATAGACCACTCCCGGCAGCAGCCCAGGCAAACACACCCACAACAGATAACGGCCAGGCTTGTTCCTGAACAGACTAACGAAGGGATAGAGGGCCACCAGAACGGCGACGATAGCAGTGCTCACGACGAGGAAGCGCACTATCAGCTCCTCGGCACCGAGTGCCGCAGGGCTGCGCACGAAGAACAGACCAGTGATGACGGCGACGAGAAATCCGAGCAGGCTGATGCAGATCTGTTTCAGTGTGATTCGCATGAGCGTGAGCGCAGACTCAGACAATCTCCTCGCCCTGTGCCTGCTTGTCGGCATGATAGGAAGAGCGCACGAGAGGCCCACTGGCTACATGCCTGAATCCGAGCGCTTCACCGTATTCGCGCAGGCTCTCGAATTCATCAGGATGCACGAACCGGGCAACCGGCAAATGGCTGCGGCTTGGCTGCAAATATTGACCCAGTGTAACCATATCAACCTGGTGTTCGTACAAGTCATTGAGGACTGCCTTGACCTCATCGATGGTCTCGCCGAGTCCAAGCATGAGACCGGACTTGGTTAACACCGTCGGTTGGCGCTGTTTATACGCTTCCAGCAAATCCAGCGACCAGTCATAGTCAGCACCCGGTCGTGCCTGACGATACAATCTCGGAACCGTCTCCAGATTGTGATTAAACACATCGGGCGGCGTCTGCTCGAGTATGTCCAGAGCGATTGCCATTCTGCCGCGGAAATCGGGAACCAGTACCTCGACCCGAATATCCGGATTCAACCGTTTGGTCTCGGTGATGCAGTGGGCAAAATGCTGGGCACCGCTATCGGGCAAATCATCGCGATCTACCGAAGTGATGACGACATAGCGCAATCCCATCTCCCGAATCGCTTCAGCGAGCTCGCGTGGTTCGTTTTCATACAGCGGTTTCGGTTTGCCATGGGCAACATCGCAGAAGGGGCAGCGGCGTGTGCAGATCTCACCCATAATCATGAACGTGGCGGTGCCATTGCTGAAACACTCGCCCAGATTGGGACAGGACGCCTCCTCACATACACTCGCCAGTTTGTGTCTGCGCAAGGTATTCTTGATGTGATTAATCTGTGGCGATGCAGGGATCTTTACCCGAATCCAGTCGGGTTTTGACAGCACTTCCACCGTCGGGATTACCTTCACCGGAATCCGGCGCACCTTGTCGGCACCACGTAATTTTTCGCCTTCGACGAGGATATTCCGGCGTTTTCTTTCTTCCATAAGTCAATTCTTCAAGGTAGTTCAGACAAGGGGGTCATATCCCAACTGTTGCAACAACTTGTTGCCCAGCACCCGGCTCGCAACTTGCATCAAAGCGGGATCCGGGGGCACCAGATCGGCAAGCTGGGTCACTTCCAAATCCGCAAAACCACAGGGATTGATACCGGCGAATGGGCTCAGGTCCATGTTGATGTTGAAACTGAGACCGTGGTAACTCCAGCCATTCTTAATACGCAGCCCCAAGGCCGCTATCTTAGCATTATTCACATAGACACCGGGAGCGTTTACTCGGGTTTCACCGGTGATCCCGAAATCCAGCAGGGTCGCAATAACTGCCTGTTCCAACAACTCGACCAGCGCCCTCACTCCGAGCTTGCGGCGCCTGACGTTTAGCAGTGGGTAACACACGAGTTGGCCCGGGCCATGATAGGTGACCTGACCACCTCGATCTACCTGCACCACGGGTATCGCCTGGGGGTTGAGGATGTGCTCGGCCCGACCAGCCTGTCCCTGGGTGTAGACCGGTTTGTGACTGAGCAGCCAGATCTCGTCATCCCGCTCCGGATCAGCATGCTCGGCGAGGTAACGCATCGACTTGAAGATGGGGGAATAATCCTGCAAGCCCAGACGACGCAGCTTCATCCCTGGCAGGGATGCATCGGCGCCGGCGCGTGGCGTCGCTTGGGTCCATTTGTAGTCGTTCAATAGCAAGGAACAGCCCTCGCCTGCTACGCGCGACAGGGCGGGAGCAGGGTATGGTCAAATCGGGGTTGCGTTGTGCGGTGCGAGCTTACAGGACCAGTTTGACACTGTCGACGCGCTTCAGGTCCGAAAAGATGTTCTCCAGCTGATCCTTGCCCGTAGCCGCGATTGTGATCGTCACCGACAGGTATTGCTGCTGGCTACTCTGTCGAACCTTGATCAGCTCGGCGGTGATCTTCCCGGTGTGCCGCTCCACGATCTCGACGACGGTTGCCTGAAAATCGGATTCGGCGAAACCGATTATCTTGATGGGATAAAGACAGGGAAACTCAATCTTCGGTGCGTCTTCATCTGAGAGGTCAGTAAAAGTAATCATCGCCACTGCTGTCAGGAGAAGAGATTGCTGAACATGAGAGTCAGCCAGTCAATAAAGCGCTTGAACATCCCGGCGCGCTCAACGTTCTGCATCGAGATCACATCGCCGGTATAGTAGAGGTTATTGTCGAGCACAACATTGACTACGCCCATCACCTGGCCCTGGTTCAGCGGCGCCGTAATCACCTCGTCGACATCCACAGTTGCTGACATCGCATCGGCTTGTCCACGGGGAATAGTGATATAGACGTCTTCCGTGATACCGAGATCGACGGCGCTCTGCTTGCCGGACCAAACCGGGACATTGGTGAGCACCTGGTTTGCATCATACAATTTATGCGTCTCGAAATAGCGGAAGCCGTATGTCAGCAGTTTCTGGGTCTCAACCGCGCGTGCATCCTCACTTGCCGTTCCCATTACCACCGAAATAAGGCGCATACCATCGCGTTCAGCCGAGGCTACCAGGCAATAGCCCGCAGCCTCAGTCCAGCCTGTTTTCATGCCATCGACATTGCGATCGCGGAACAGTAGGGTGTTGCGATTTGATTGGCGAATATCGTTGTAGGTAAATTCGCGCTCGGCGTAAATTTGATAGAAATCGGGATGCCGTACAATTGTGGCCCGCGCGAGCAGGGCCAGGTCATAGGCTGACATCGTATTGTAGTACAGCTCGGTATCGAGTCCGCTTGCATTCATGAAGAAGCTGCTGGACATGCCAAGCACTTCGGCATACTGATTCATCATGTCAGCAAAGGCCTCTTCGCTGCCGGCAATGTGTTCTGCCATGGCCACGCTCGCATCATTCCCTGACTGGATGATAATGCCGCGTAACAGATCTTCGACCCGCACACGTGTATCGACACCCACAAACATTTTTGAGCCTTCCATGCGCCAGGCCTTCTCGCTGATGTGGACCTCGGTATCGAAATTGAGGTTTCCACTCATGATTTCCTCTTCGACGATGTAGGCTGTCATGATCTTCGTGAGGCTGGCCGGTGGCAGCGCTTCGTGCGCATTTTCCTCGACGATAATATGACCGGTCTTCGCATCCATCAGGATATAACTTGTCGCCGCAATATCCGGAGCCCGGGGAATGATCGCGGGAGTCGATGCAAGCGTAGGAGTCTGTGCCGCGAGCCGGACGCTGACTACCAGCAACACCATCGGTAAGAGCCAGCGGACATCACAGAATCCCGAGGACAGATATCGAAATGAAAAACTCTTGGGTGACATAGTGAAACCTGTTGATTGATGAATGTAAGACGTGTTGATTAATCTAATCTGAAGTATCACGGTGATCCGTGACGACAATCGGAGCAGGAAATTTACTCCGTTACAGTGTACGGGCTTCCCAGGTTAGCGGCAACCACCCGGTCACTTGTTTGTCGAATTGCCCCAGGATCGTCTATGGGACCGACACGCACCCGATGCAGAATCCGATTATCATCGCTTTTGACCGATCGAATAAATACCGGATAACTGGTTAACTGTTGCAGCCTGTTCGATACATCCTGCGCTGTATTCAAATCAGAGAACGCGCCGACTTGCAGATATTTATTACCGCCACCAACTGCGGCGAGTTGAGTCGGTTCCGGCGTTTGCGCCACGATTCCACGATCCAGCTCCGCACCTGATACCGTCACTGCATCGAGCTGAACGCGGGTCGTACCGCGATCGGCGTACCCGAGTTTCACTGCCGCCGCATAGGACAGGTCGATCAGGCGGTCGCCGTGAAACGGTCCCCTATCATTCACCCTCACAATGATGCTGCGGTTGTTTTCGAGATTGGTCACCCGCAAGAAACTCGGAATCGGCAGAGACTTGTGCGCGGCTGACGCAAGATACATGTCAAAGACTTCGCCATTGGATGTCTTGTGGCCGTGAAATTTCTCACCGTACCAGGATGCAATCCCCCGTTCGCTGTAGCCTTCTTCAGTCGGCAGTACGGTATAGCTCTTTCCAAGCACGGTATAGGGACTGCGGTTGCCGGCTGCGGTGCGATGGACTGGCTCCGGGATGACTTCCGGTATGGAACGCTCATCCAGAATTCGGGTCGGCGCCCTGTCCTGCTGAATGCTGTAACGCCCGCTGTTCGCGACCGGTGGCGTTGAAGGCGCACTCGAACAGGCCACGATTCCGGCGCTGCATACCGCCACTATTGCTGCTCTGGTGATGCCTGTTCGCATGGTTGAATTCCGGGTCCAGTCCAAAAAGGGGATTTATCCAAGTAATTAGCGTCCAAACGGCAAAAGTTTTTAATGTCCGGCGTGCCGCTCGCGAGTCGAGTTTCGCCAGACACCGGTATTGCTCCATTCACAACCCGCCAAGATCCTGAATATTTTCAATTTATTCAATGACTTAGATCACGCTTGACCGCGCATGCGTGTGAATTGACATGAGCAGGCCAAACCCGATGAACAGCGTGACAATCGAGGTGCCTCCGCGACTGATCAGGGGTAGCGGCAGTCCGATTACCGGTAACAGGCCTGAGACCATCGCCATATTGACAAACACATAGAAGAAAAAGGTTAGCGTGATGCTGCCGGCCAGCAACCGGCTGAACATGTCTTTTGCAGTGAACGCAATATAGCCACCACGGGCCAGAACAAACAGATACAGGCCGATCAGAAACAGTACTCCGAGCAAACCGAATTCCTCACCCAGTACGGCGAGAATGAAGTCGGTATTGCTCTCCGGAATAAAGTCGAGCTGAGATTGCGCTCCCTGTTCGTAGCCCTTGCCATAGAGGCCGCCTGAACCGATGGCGATTTGCGACTGGATAATGTTGTAGCCGGCTCCAGTCGGATCGCGATAGGGATTGAAAAAAGTCAGTATCCGATTTTTCTGGTGTTCCTGCGCCAGGAACAGGTACCAGGCCGGCGACGCCAGCAACAAGGCGAAGAATCCGCCAATCACATAACGCCAGGATATGCCCGCCAACAGCACGACGAAGATGCCTGACATCGCCACCATGATCGCGGTACCCGTGTCGTTCTGAATGATGATAAGCGCCGCGGGCACCAGAATCATGATCGCCGAAAAGAAGATATGCTTGAAGCTGGGCGGCAGGGGCCGACTCGCCAGATACCATGCCATTAACAGCGGCACGACAAACTTCATCAACTCGGAAGGTTGAAAGCTGGGCAACCCGGGCAGGTCAAGCCAACTGCGGGCACCATTGGCTTCGACCCCGATCAACAGGACGACGCCGAGTAAGCCGAGACAAGCGGCGTAGAGCGTGGGCGCCCAACTTCGAAAGAAATGCACATTGAACTGGGCGATGACGAACATGACGACCAGTCCGACAACCATAGTCAGGGCCTGCCGCTGCACCACAGCCAGATCCCGATTGCTGGCGCTGTACAATACCAACAAACCAAACCCGCACAGCAACATGATGCCGGCCAGCAGCGGCGGATCGGTGTGAATGAAACGCCAGAGCGATCGCGAGTTCGCTTTGCCTGAATCCAGGCCCGACGACTGCCGAATGAAATCCTGGTTAATCATTAGACTGGCTGATCAGGGATTCGCTTGGAGACAGCGTCTTCGGCGTGAAATCCAGCTTGAGAATTTCCAGCAGGTAAGTATCAATGATCTCTTTGGCAATGGGGCCGGCGACACTGCTGCCGTGTTCGCCATTCTCCACCACCACGGCAACTGCGATGCGCGGCGGAATATCGCTGTTCATCGCCGGAGCGAAGGAAATAAACAGACCATGGTCCTTGTTGAGATCGGAAACCACGATATCATCACTCTTCAACACTGCCTGACTGATTCCAACAACCTGAGCCGAGCCTGATTTGCCTGCCATCTTGTAGGGCATGCCACGATCGGCCATGGCGATCGCCTCGTAGGCAGTCCCGTAGTCCCTGAAGGCCGTGGTTGAGAAGGGACGATGCACGACCATCGTCATCGCCTCCTGAATGTAGCGCCAGAAATCCGGGTCTTTCACTACGACATCCGGTATCGGGTTTTCGATAACCGGATTATAGGGCTGGCCGTCAATCTCGCGCAGCAGCCGTGGCTGCACAACCCTTCCCTTGTTGGCCATGATGGAGGCGGCCGTCGCCAGCTGCAGTGGCGTGGCCCACATATACCCCTGCCCAATGGAGGAGTTTACGGTGTCACCTGGATACCAGGGTTCGCCGCGCGTTGCCATCTTCCAGTCGCGGGATGGCAACACACCAGTACGGGCGTAGCCAACGTCGAGGGCAAAATTAGCACCGAAACCAAACAGCGCCATGAACTCGTGCATGGCATCGATTCCCATGCGGTTACCGAGGTCATAGAAGAAGGTATCGCAGGATTGAAAGATTGCCTTCTGCAGATCCGTGTGCCCATGGCCTCCACCGATAGCCGTGCGCAGCGTATAGTCGCCCCAGCGATAGGACACACCGGGCAGTCGGAAATAGCCGGGGTCCTCGATGGCAAAATTATAATCGACCAGTTCCAGCTCCAGCCCTGCGAGACCGAGGAAGGGTTTTACAGTGGAGCCGGGTGGATACGGATTTGTCGTGCGATCAAACAGCGGCGTATTGATCTTGTCCTGCACAAGCCCGCGGTAGTCTTTTGAGCTGATGCCGGTCACAAACAGGTTTGGATCGAACCCGGGCTTGCTGAGCATGGCGAGAATGCCACCCGTGGCTGGATCGATTGCGACGACCGCGCCACGGGAATCACCCAAGGCCTTTTCCGCCGCCTGCTGCAGTCGTGCATCCAGATACAGCCCGATGTTCTTGCCGGCTATCGGATCGGTGCGGTCCAGGACGCGCATGACCTTGCCACGATTGTTCTTCTCGACAATCTCGTATCCGACCTTGCCATGCAGCACCTCTTCATAGGTACGCTCGATACCGGACTTGCCGATGTGGTTCGTGCCGCCGTAATTCTCCCGATCGGTCTCGCTCATGTTGTCGAGCTCTTCCCGGTTGATTTCTGATACATACCCGACGGAGTGGGCGGTCAGGTTTGCCAGCGGATATTGCCGCACGAATTGCGGTTCGATCACTATGCCGGATAGTCGATGACTTTTAACGGCGATCTGCGACCGGTCGGCTTCAGACAATACATACCGCAGCGGTACCGATGAAAAAGGAACGCGGTTGCGTCGGGATCGGGTCTTGAATTGTTCAATCTCGTCTGCAGTAATGCCGATCAGGCCGGACAGATAATTGAGCATCGCATCCAGATCATCGACCTGCTCGCGGATCAGGCTCAGGTTGAAAATCGGTTGATTGTCTGCCAGCAATTGGCCTTCCCGGTCAAAGATCAAACCGCGAGCCGGTGGCACGTACTGGGAGTGCAAACGATTGCCGTCGGAGCGGGCGGAGAAATAGTCGTATTGAACGACCTGCAGATTGAAAATCTTGAAGATAAGCGCAGCGAACAAGGTCATCACGAAGACACTGGCAACGACGAGTCGGCGATTAAATAATTGCCGCTCGGCTTCGTGATCTTTAAGTTGCCACTTGCCCGTCATTGACCGTGAATCCTGAGCCTGTGTGTTGCGCCCTGCCTGTTACACCCTGTCTGTTACACCCTGTCTGTAACGAGTGGTGGGTATCGCCCACCTACTGGATTTAACCTGGACGGTCGGAATATCCCTACAGTAGTCGGCTAGGTGCCTGCCACCTGAAGCCGCCGAGCGGGTCCTTCCCTCTTGGACCCCAAGCCCAAGAGAGACCCCGAGTTAGACCCCAAGCCTACGCTTTTGTTTTCAATCCGGAACCGTTTTCTCATGCAAACACGGAAAAATCGGTATTTTAGCGCGATTTCAGCCCAAATTGTGCCAATCCTGACAGTTTTGTGCCACATCCCGTCGCTTCCACACCCGGGCCCAGCGCCACACACCGGGATTCGAAGCTAGTCGCGGTGATAGGGGTGACCCTGCAGGATGCTCGCCACCCGGTAGAGTTGTTCCGTGACGACGATGCGCACCAGCGGATGGGGTAATGTCAACGCCGACAGGCTCCAGCATTCATTGGCGCGAGTGCGGCAGCCTGCTCCGAGTCCGTCCGGGCCGCCGACCAGTAGCGTCAGATTACGCCCTTCCTGTCGCAGAGCAGCCACCCGTTCTGCCAACGCCTCCGTGCCGAAGGTCCGACCGCCGACTTCCAGTGCGACCACGAAATCATCAGGTCGGACCAACGCGAGCAGATCTTCCGTTTCCTTACGAACGCATTGCTCGACACTGACGGATTTGCTGCGCCGGGCCAGGGGCACCTCGACCAGTGAGAACCCGAGATACTGGGCGCAGCGCTTCTCATATTCCTCGACGCCGCGTTGCACCCAAGCAGGCATCTTTGTGCCCACCGTCAGCAGGCGAATTTTCACTCGGTGGTGTTCCGCGTCGACTTGCGTTTCGCCGGTGCGCGTTTGCTCGAAGGCGGCTTCGGTTTCGCGCCGTTACCGGTCTTCGACTGCGCCGGTCTCTTTCCTTTGGCCCGCGTCGCTTCGGTACGCCTCGCAGTAGTCCGCGCCTTTGGCTTCACGCTTTCGCTCAATGTAATAGCGGCAATGTCAGTCTCATCATCGCGGTCTCCGCCGAGCGCCTTGAAATCCCAGAGTTCTTCCAGGTTATAAAGCGCCCGGACCGGAGCCATCATGATGTGCACCACCACACCCCCGGCGTCGACGAGAACCCATTCCGACTGCATCTTGCCTTCGACCCCGACAATGGACTGCTTAGCCGCCTTCACCTTCACGACGACGTTGTCAGACAACGCTTTGATGTGGGTACTGGAGGTGCCAGTCGCGATCACCATGTAATCAGTAATCGTCGTCAGTTTCTCCACATTGATGCAGCGAATGGATTGTCCCTTCATATCCTCGAGAGCCGCGACGACGAGTTCTGCCAATTTTTTACTTTTCAAACTTCACCTGTGTATTGAGATCTCAAAGCGCCCTCGCAGGCTCGCTATAGAGACGATGTTGATGGATATAGGCGATGACTCGCGGATCGAGAGTTCCGGAGACATCTGCATTCTGACTCAGCAGGCGGCGTACCTGACTTGAGGACAGCGCATTATGAAAATCCTCTGCTATCAATACCCGACCTGATTCTGCATCAAACAATGCCTGTGCAGACCGCACTCGACGCCGCTCGAGCTCGAGTGCCCCGGCCGTGTGTTCCGACACCGACGCATCACTGCGAGCCAGAACGAAGAAATGGCATAACCCGAAGAGGTCGTGCCAGCGATGCCAGGCCGGCAGTGTATTGAAAGCATCGAGACCCAGCACAAACACGAGCGTATGATCCGGATGCGCAGCCTTTAGCGCTGCCAGCGTTTCCACGGTATAAGACACGCGCTGGCGTTCAATTTCAATCGGGTCAACGCAAAGCCTGTCATCAGCGGCGATCGCGAGTTCCAGCATCGCCAGCCGATGAGACGCCTCGCTACTCGCCGCCACGCGATGATTCGGAATGTGACAGGGAACGAGGTGGAGTCGCTGCAAATCGAGCGTCTGCACCGCGCAACGAGCCGCCTCGAGATGTCCATTATGCACAGGGTCGAACATGCCACCGAGAATTCCCAGGCGAGTGCTCATGTTCGGATGTGACCATCTCCGAGCACGATGTACTTCTGCGAAGTCAGTCCTTCCAGTCCCACCGGACCTCGCGCGTGCAGTTTGTCGGTGGAGATTCCAATCTCTGCGCCGAGACCATATTCAAAGCCGTCGGCAAAGCGTGTCGAGGCATTTACCATCACCGAGCTGGAGTCAACCTCGCGCAAAAACCGCTGCGCGCGATGCAGATCTTCAGTCATGATGGATTCAGTGTGCTGCGAACTGTAACGCGCAATATGTGCCATCGCTTCATCCAGATCGGCGACGATTTTCACCGACAGTATGGGTGCCAGATATTCAGTCGCCCAGTCCTCCTCTGTAGCCGGTATCGCCGCGGGCAGCAGTTTTAAGGTCTTCTCACAGCCACGCAATTCCACTCCAGCCTCGGTATATTTGGCACCCAGTGGCGGCAAGACACGTTCTGCAATTGCCTCTGCAACCAACAGGGATTCGAGTGTGCAGCAAGTTCCATAACGTTGGGTCTTGGCGTTATAGGCAACCTTGATGGATTTCTCAACATCTGCCTTGTCATCAACGTACAGATGGCAATTACCGTCGAGGTGCTTGATGACGGGCACGGTCGCATCCTTGCTGATTCGTTCGATCAGGCCTTTGCCTCCCCGCGGAATGATGACATCGACACAGTCTGACATCGTGATGAGCATGCCAACCGCATCGCGATCGGGCCGATCCAGCACCTGTACGACTTCCGCGCTGAGACCTGCAGCACGCAGACCGGTGGCTATACAGGCGGCAATCGCCTGATTGGAATGCAAGGCTTCACTGCCACCACGCAGGATGGTGGCATTGCCGGATTTCAGGCACAGGCTTGCCGCCTCACAGGTAACATTCGGACGCGATTCGTAGATGATGCCTATCACGCCCAACGGTACTCGCATGCGACCAACCTGAATACCACTTGGGCGGTATTTGAGATCGGTGACAGCACCTACTGGATCGTCAAGAGCGGCTACCTGATGCAGACCTTCGATCATGGCGTCGATACGCGCAGGAGTAAGTTCCAGTCGATCCAGCAAGGCCGCTGCCAATCCGTTCGCCTTGCCGGCGTCGAGGTCAAGCCCGTTCGCCGCCAGCAATGCCGGTCGGTTCCCATCAATCGCTGAGGCAATTGCGAGCAAAGCCTGATTCTTCTGGGCGGTGCTTGCCCGGGCAATTTCACGACTGGCCGCTCGGGCCTGTTCGCCGAGTTGTCGCATGTAGCGTTCGAGATCCGTACTCATGGCAATCCAGTTAGCTCACTGTAAAACCGCCGCTGGCCGCTGCATGGTGTGATGGCGCCTGAGCTGACGGGAAAGCCGCAGATTATAACCCAATTCCGGGGGAATAGAGCCTACCATTAGACAGCCGTCTGCCTTGGCGATATGCTGCGGCTTGGCATTGCTCAGGAGTTTGATGTTTTGGTGGCACCAGCGACTTCCCCCCGGATTGATCCCAGCGTACAACAGGCACTTATTCCCGTTCTCGCACTGATCGCACTGCTCTCCTTTTCTGTGTACCTGTTCGGGGAGGACGCCAGCTACGGTCCGAATCAGATTGCACTGTGCATGGGCGCGGTCGCAGCCGCCTTCATCGGCTGGCGCAATGGACTGACCTGGGAAACTACCGAGGCAGCCATCATCTCTGGCATCACAATTGCCATCAAGCCCGTCCTGATTCTGTTCAGCGTGGGCTTGCTGATCGGGACCTGGATATTGTCCGGCACGGTCCCGACCATGATCTACTACAGCCTGCGCATCCTGGATCCTGCCATATTCTACGCGGCGACCTGCCTGATTTGCGGACTCATCGCACTTAGTATTGGCAGTTCCTGGACGGTTGCTGGCACCGTGGGTATAGCGCTCATCGGCGCCGCAGCAGGCATGGGCCTGTCTCTCGAAATCACCGCGGGCGCAGTCATTTCCGGCGCCTATTTCGGCGACAAGATGTCTCCTCTGTCCGAAACCACGAATCTGTCGCCGGCTGTCGCCGGGACCGATCTGTTTTCTCACATCGGACATATGGTTTGGACTACGCTTCCAAGTATCTCGATCGCGCTGATTCTTTACGCCATTATCGGCATGAACATCGACAGCAGTGCCAGCGCCAGTGACCTCGCCCTGACCATGCAACTGCTGCAGGACAATTTCACAATCAATGTTTTCATGCTGCTTCCGGTGGTAGCCCTGCTCGTCATGGCCAACAAGAAACTGCCACCCATCCCCACAATTCTGATCGGTGCGCTGATCGGCGTGGTGCTCGCCCTCATCTTTCAGGGACCAGCCATACTGGCGTTGGCGGGAGACACCACCAATCTCTTTCTCGCGTTGTTCAAGGGTATCTGGCAGACACTGTTCGATGGTTTTTCTCTGAACAGTGGCAATACCACATTGGACGACCTGATGACGCGTGGCGGCATGAGCTCTATGCTCAACACCGTGTGGCTGATTCTGTGCGCCATGGTTTTCGGGGCGGTGATGGAACATACCGGGCTGTTGCAGTGCCTGGTTACCTACGCTCTGTCTTTTGTGAACAGCACTGGCAGCCTGATTGCGACCACAGTCTGCACTTGTATCGGCGCCAACATCATCACATCTGACCAATACATTTCGATTGTCCTGCCAGGGCGCATGTACAAAATGGAGTATGAGAAGCGCAAGCTTGATCCGAAGAACCTGTCACGCACGCTGGAAGACGCAGGCACTCTGACTTCTCCGCTGGTGCCATGGAACACTTGTGGAGCCTACATGAGCGGAACCCTGGGGGTTGCCACGTTCGCTTACCTGCCCTATTGCTTCTTCAACCTGCTGAGTCCTGTCGTGGCGATTATTTACGGCTTCATGAATATCAAGATCGCGCCAGCCTCCACCGAGCAGGCGGCATAAGACCACCGCAGTCCCTACTCAGGCATTCGCCGCGCCGAGCTTTAGCTCGACGGTATTCCCCTGAGGATCTTCAATATACAGGGAAGGTCCGAATCCCGTAGCTCCATAGCGCTCGGCAAAACCCTCTGCGACGATGCCCTTGGACTTCAGATAGGCAAGTAGCGCGGCTTCTTCGCGATGCTCGATCAATAGACAAACATGCTCGACATTACGCCCGTTTGCCACGGGTGGCCCACCCCCGCGCCGACCCAGCTCGCTGTCTACTGGAACCAGATCGATAAGCGAATTGCCTGCCCGCAATTGCACGAGGCCGATACGAGGTAATTCACGTTCGACGGCGCAACCCAATACATCGCAATAGAACGCCAGCATTTCGTGAAGCCGGTCCGTGCGCAGTACGACGTGGTCGATTGCCTTCACCACAATCACTGGTTGGCACCTCTGCGTTTCCTGGTTGTGTCAGATTTCATTCTGCAGCTTCATTTCGGCTGGGTAAGGCTTCATGTACCAGGAATTGGAGATGTACTCGTTCGGGAATTTGCGAAAGTAATGATTCAACAGGGTAATCGGCACAATGAGCGGCAGCAGGCCGTGACGGTAATTGGCGATTGTCTGCACAAGCTCCTGCTTGTCGTCAGGATCCAGATTGGTCTTGAGGTAGCCCTGAATGTGTTGCAGTACATTGACATGATTGCCCCGTGTCGCCCGTATCTTCAAGGCCTCCATGAACTGAAGCAAGTACTGCTGCGCATTGTCGATCAAAGTCGCTCGCGTGGTCTGCGCCACGAGCTGGCCCAGCGTCCGATAGCGGTTCTGATCATGACTCATGAGAATTAATTTGTGTCGCGCGTGGAAGTCCACGAGTGCGCCGACGCTGATTCCCTGCGCCGACATCTCATGCCAGCGTCGCAGCGCGAAGACTCGCTGGATAAAATTTTCCCTGAGCACAGCATCACCCAGCCGGCCTTCTTCCTCCACAGGCAAATACGGCAGATTCTGCATCATGCGTCCGGCGAAAATTCCGACTCCATCTCGCACAGGCATGACGTCATCCCAGACTTTTACTCGCTCCATGCCGCAGCTCGGCGAGTCCTTCTTGAGAATGTAACCACACAGCTCGCGCTGCCAGTCCTGCTGGGTATCGGCACATTGCTGCAGACGAGGTGTCAGATCGAGGCTGTTATCTCCGATTGGAATGCATCGAATCGTATCGGAGCCAACGCGCGACAATCGAATCGGTTTGCGGGGCACCCCCAAACCGATCTCGAGCTCAGGACAGAATGGACGAAAATCGAAATATTCCCCCAAAGTTCCGACGATATAGGAATGGTTCTTGTGACCTCCATCGTAGCGTACCCGCTGTCCGAGCAGGCAACTGCTGATCCCGACCGGAATCTTCTCGAGGGAATAATCGGTATCTTGTTCAATCATGACGCTAAGTTCCGTGTCTGCACTTCCTGCAGAGTAAGTTGGCG
>JALRBQ010000094.1 GCA_023257655.1 Pseudomonadales bacterium | reverse complement strand
TCAGATAGCTCACATTGAAGCCAATTTCCAGCGCATCACCTTCGTATTCCACCGCCACCAGTTCTTCCGCTTCTTCCTGTTCGGGATTGTTGGCGAGTATGCGCAATTCACCGGTCGACAGCATGACGCGAACGCCGCGGTATTTCTCGTTGGACAGAATGGAAACCCGGGAAAATGCCTGGCGAAGAGCCTGGCAGTTCCCGATCACCACCTTATTGCCGCCCTTGGGTAACACACGGTTGTAGTCGGGGAATTTCCCGTCTACCAGTTTGGACGTGAAGGTGAAGGACGCAACCTGGGCACGAATATGGTTCTGACCGAAGGTAAGAGTAATTGGTTCATCCGCATCATCGAGAAGTCGCGCCAATTCCATGATGCCTTTGCGCGGCAGAATCAGCTGTTGAATCTGCTTGATGGCATTGCTCAACTCCAGCGTCTCCATGGCGAGCCGGTGGCCATCGGTGGCGACAACGCGCAGATAGGACGGTGCAACTTCAAACAGCATGCCATTCAGGTAATAACGGACATCCTGCTGGGCCATGGCGAAGCTGGTGCTCTCGAGCAACTCGCGTAACCGTGTCTGAGGCAGACTGAGCGAGAAAGTATCGGGTTCATCATCGACTTTGGGAAACTCACTGGCCGGCAGGGTCGTGAGTGTGAATCGACTGCGACCAGCCTTGAGAACCAGCTTGTTTTCACTTAGAGACACATCGATGATGGCATCGTCCGGCAAAGACTTGCAGATATCCAACATCTTGCGCGCCGGGACAGTCACCTCACCCGCTTTGACAGCCTTGTCCACCGCCACGCGACCGATCAGCTCCACTTCCAGGTCAGTGCCAGTTAGTGAAAGCTCACTCTCGTTGAGAACCAATAAAACATTGGATAATACCGGCAGCGTCTGCCGACGCTCTACGACACCGCTGACCATTTGCAGCGGTTTTAACAGCTTTTCTCGTGCAATCTTGAAGTGCATGTTGTGTCTCTTTGAATGGGTCGGATCGCCAGGATCCTTGGCTTAGCTGGAAAGCGAGCGCAGCAGGTTGTTGTAGTCTTCCTCGATATCAGTCGAGGTGTGCCGCAATTTATTAACCTGCTTGCAGGCATGCATCACCGTGGTGTGATCCCTGCCACCGAAGGCATCACCGATCTCGGGCAGGCTATGGTTGGTCAGTTCCTTGGACAGGCTCATCGCAACCTGTCGGGGTCGGGCTACTGATCGGTTGCGTCGCTTGCTGATCATATCGGCCATCTTGATCTTGTAATACTCCGCGACGGATCGCTGGATATTATCGATCGTCACGAGCTTGTCCTGTAACGCAAACAGGTCTCGCAACGCTTCCTTGATCAGGTTCAGGTCAATTTTTTCACGCTTGAAATTGGCGTGCGCGATGACTCGTTTCAGCGCTCCTTCCAGCTCCCTCACATTTGATCTGAGGCGTTGTGCAATAAAGAGAGCGGCTTCATTCGGCAATTCGACATTGCACAACGCCGCCTTGTTAATCAGGATAGCGGCGCGCGTCTCCAGTTCCGGTGGTTCTACCGCAACCGTAAGCCCCCACCCAAACCGTGATTTGAGCCGCTCTTCCAAGCCATTGATTTCCTTATGGAATCTATCGCAAGTGAGGATGATTTGCTGACCTCCCTCTAGCAGGGCATTAAAGGTGTGGAAGAACTCTTCCTGCGAACGTTCCTTGCCGGCAAAGAACTGAATATCGTCGATCAAGAGCGCATCGACGGAACGATAGAAACGTTTGAATTCGTTAATGGCATTCAACTGTAGTGCGGTAACCATGGTGGCCACGAAGGTTTCTGAATGGAGATACACCACTTTGGCATCGGGCTTTTTCGCGACCATGTGATTTCCAATCGCGTGCATCAGGTGAGTCTTGCCCAGTCCTACACCCCCGTAAATAAACAGGGGGTTATACGCGTACCCGGGATTTTCCGCGACTTGCATCGCCGCCGCTCTGGCAAGCTGGTTGGATTTGCCTTCAATAAAATTATCGAACGTGCTGTCGCTGTTCAAGGCGCCACGGTGACGCAACTTGCCTTCGATGATGATATCCATGTTCTTGCGCGCGGAGGTGTTCGCAAACTGCATGCTGGCACCAGAAGCCGGAGCAGGGGATTTCCCGGAAGCCGCAGAAGAAACCGAATTGCGGGGGGTGGCCGGAGCATCCGCCGCCGGCAGGGGCCGATCCTGCGGGTTAACCTCCAGACTGATGTTCAGCGGATCGTCCATACCCTCTCCGACGAGTTCGGCAATTCGATCCAGAAACTTTGCTTTCACCCAGTCCAGGATAAAGCGGTTCGGCGCAAACACCCGCAACACCCCGGCGTCGAGCTCGGCGCGGAGAGGGCGGATCCAGGTGTTGAATTGCTGTGAAGGGAGTTCAGCCCGGAGGCTGTCAATGCATTGTTGCCAAGCTGTTGCTGCCACTTTTTACTTGCCTGCGATTGTTTTTGTTGTATTTTGAGCAGCAATTCTACTCAGTCGAATCCGAGTTATCCACTGGCAGACAGGTTCAGTTGCCGTTTTTTTGACTCTCTTTTTATGCATATAATTCAGTAGGTTAAAACCATATCGCTGAAAATTACCGAGGTTTTAGCGCGTCAAAAATCTGTCGGCTTGCGGCGCCTGTTGATAAACATCTTGTGGATAAACTGTGATTAAGTTCGGGAGCAAAAGAACAGCCAGAATTCCTTTAATGCGTTGCAAGTTATAGGTAAAACCTCTAGAATTCCGCCTCTTTTTTTTCGAACTGCCTCCAGTTCGGGCTAAGATCGAACATTCGGACTTCCTGATATGAAAAGAACATTTCAACCAAGTGTACTGAAACGCGCTCGCACCCATGGTTTCAGAGCTCGTATGGCAACCAAGGGTGGTCGCCTCGTTCTCAAGCGTCGCCGTGCCAGAGGACGCGTCAAACTCTCCGCCTAATTTTTCTTTTCTGCTACAACTATGAGAAAAGAGAATGAAGCGTGGCTGAGTACAGCTTTCCCAAAAGCAATCGGCTGCTCACGGCAGCTGATTACAAGGCTGTATTTGATGAGGCGACATTTAAGGTCTCCTGCCGCTATTTTCTGATCCTCGCTTCCAGGAACAACTCGACCCGATCCCGGCTGGGGCTAGTGATAGCAAAGAAAAACGTTGCGAAGGCCGTGCAGAGAAATCGGGTTAAGCGTATGATTCGAGAGTATTTTCGTCTACACGGTGAGCAACTCCGGGGCCTCGACTTGGTTGTACTTGCCCGGAAGGATGTTGATACACTGCAAAGCGGTCAGCTGCGCGAACGTCTTGGCTCCTTGTGGAGAGATCTGGGTGCCAAGGTCGAAAAGGCCTGCTAATTCCTTGTTGTCGAAGGCGAACATGCACTCATGATTGATTCCCTATTAATTCGCCTGATCTCCCTGTACCAACTTAGCCTGAGTTTGCTGATCGGCAACCAGTGCCGTTTTTATCCAACCTGTTCCCAATACACGAAGGACGCAATCGCACTGCATGGGGCCACGAAAGGCACCTGGCTGGGATTGCGACGAATTTGTAGCTGTCACCCCTGGCATGAAGGCGGCTACGATCCTGTCCCCGAAAAACATTGTCAGCACACCCAGACACGAGCCCGAAACTAATCATGGATTTAACCCGTTTTTTTCTCTACACCGCATTGGCAGTAGTCACCTACCTGATGCTCCTGCAATGGCAGGAAGACTATCCCCCACTGGTAGACGATGGCACCTCCAGCCAACAAGTTCAGGCTCCTGGATTGTCCGCGCTTGATGGCCCGGCCACTACTCCTGATCTTCCCGCAGATACTCCAGCAGCGGGTGCACCGGATACACCGGTTGTTGCAGGTGCCGACGTTACCGCAAGTGGAGCGAGTGTTTCCGCCGGTACTGTCACCATAAACACCAATACCCTGACTTTGCGCATCAGTCTCAATGGTGGCGACATCACCTACCTTGCGCTGCCACAGTACCTGAAGCAAATAGATGTGCCAGATGACCCCTTTGTGATTCTCGACTCGAATCCAGGTCGACTCTATGTCGCACAGAGCGGCCTCATTGGTACTAACGGCATCGACAAGACAGGTCGCGCCTTGTACCAGGCGAGCGCCTCGACATTCACTTTGCAGGAATCCGAAGATGAGCTCACGGTCGACCTGCTAGCGGTTACTGGCAACGATGTGCGAATTACCAAGCGCTTCCATTTCCAGCGCGACAGTTACCTCGTCGACATTTCCTATATCGTTGAAAACAATTCGAACGCAAACTGGCAAGGCAATATCTATGGCCAGATCAAGCGCGATAATTTCGACGATCCGAGTAATTCCGGGGGCATGAAGCGAACTTACCTGGGCTTCGTAGCCACAGCGCCCGATGACCCCTATATCGAGATCAAGTTTGATGATGTCGATGATGACGGTCCGACGACCATTGACGCCATGGGAGGCTGGATCGCCTTTAGCCAACACTACTTCGTCACCGCGTGGATTCCCCAGGATCAATCGACGAATCGCTTCACGATTCGGAAGAATGATGCAAACCAGTATTATGGAGAATTTACAGGTTCGGCATTCACCGTAGCACCCGGAGCCAGTGACTCTGAATCCGTACATTTCTACGCCGGCCCCAAGGACCAGTACACCCTGGAGACGTTGGCGCCGAATCTCGAACTGACAATTGACTACAGTTTCCTGCGCTTTCTGGCAGTGCCGATTTACTGGGTGCTGACCCATATTGAGGGCGTTGTGGGTAATTACGGATTTTCAATTATTCTGCTGACGCTTTTGGTCAAAGCCCTGCTGTACAAACTGTCTGAAACCCAATATCGCTCGATGGCAGGCATGCGTCGATTAATGCCGAAGATGCAGCAGCTCAAAGAAAGCTACGGCGATGACAAGATGAAGATGCAGAAGGCTACGATGGAGCTCTACAAGAAGGAGAAAATTAATCCCTTCGGTGGATGCTTGCCAATGCTCGTGCAGATGCCTGTTTTCATCGCCCTGTATTGGGTGCTGTTGGAAAGTGTGGAATTGCGCCATGCACCTTTTGTATTCTGGCTGCATGATCTCTCGGTACGCGATCCGTATTTCATTCTGCCGTTGATGATGGGTGCAACAATGTACCTGCAAACCTCATTGAGTCCTGCGCCGGCAGATCCCATGCAAGCCAAGGTGATGAAGTTCATGCCGATCATGATGACTGGTCTGTTCCTCATGTTCCCGGCAGGACTCGTCTTGTACTGGTTCACAAACGGCGCGCTCGGCATTCTCCAGCAGTGGTATATCACACGAAAAATCGACGCCGCCTATGAGGCGAAAAAGGCGACCTAGCCGTCTCTCCGGCAGCAGGGAACCAATCCCGGTTACTATGCCCCAACTCGATACAGACACGATCTGTGCCATCGCCACCTCGCAAGGTCGCAGCGGGGTGGGCATCGTGCGAATCTCCGGTCCAGAAGCGATGGCGATCGCGATCCAGTTGACGGGAATCACCCCAAAACCCCGCTATGCGCACTACGGTAATTTTTTAGACGAAGACAGTGAGGTCATCGACCAGGGCATCTTTTTGTTCTTTAAAGGCCCACATTCTTTTACCGGGGAAGACGTCGTTGAACTGCAGGGCCATGGGGGAGTGTATGTACTCAATGCGCTGCGTGACCGGGTCCTGGGGCTGGGTGCACGGCTGGCGCGTCCAGGAGAGTTTTCTGAACGTGCGTTTATGAATAACAAGATCGATCTGGTGCAAGCAGAAGCCATTGCCGATCTGATCGATGCCAATTCCCGGCAGGCTGTGCGTTCCGCCATGCGTACTCTGCAGGGAGAATTTTCCCGCCAGGTTAATACGCTTGTTGAACGGCTGACCGCGATCCGGGTCAATGTCGAGGCCGCTATCGATTTTTCTGACGAAGATATTGATGTGCTGTCTGACACCGGCGTGAGAACCGAACTTGACCGGGTCCTCGAAGACCTGCACCAGACTTACCGGAAAGCGCAGCAGGGTGCCATGTTGAAAGAGGGTATGCATGTGGTCATTGCTGGCCGCCCCAATGCTGGCAAATCCAGTCTTATGAATGCCTTGTCGGGACTCGAGCTCGCCATAGTCACCGAAATTCCAGGTACAACGCGCGATGTTCTTCGCGAACAGATAACGGTTGGTGGCATCCCTATCCACCTGATCGACACGGCGGGATTACGTGTAAGTGAAGACCGGGTCGAGCAGGAAGGCGTGCGCCGGGCCTACCAGGCCATCGCCCAGGCTGATCGCGTCCTGTTGGTAGTGGATGGCAGTGATACTGAGCAAACTGTGGACAATGTGTTGGCAACCTTGGGGGATCTTGATCTGAACCCGGAGGATTACCAGCACCTGCTGCGACGCACGTCGCTAATCTTTAACAAGTGTGATTTGAAGAACCGCGCCCCCGCACTAACCAATCCTGTTATTTATGCAGGTGTTGCCCTACCTGGTCTCAGCCTGTCTGCCAAGACGGGGGCGGGTCTGGAACTCCTCACGCACCACCTGCAGGAATTTTGTGGAGATGGCGCCAATGAAGAAGGCGCATTCACTGCCAGAGAGCGTCATCTGGAAGCCCTGAGAAAAGCGGAAAACCTCATAAAATCCGCGCAACAACAAATAAGTGAACACTCACTTTTGGAGTTGGTAGCGGAAGATTTACGGTTGGCGCAGGGGCAGTTGGGAAGTATCACCGGCCAATTCTCCAGCGACGATCTGCTCGGCGAGATCTTCGCCAGTTTTTGCGTCGGCAAGTAGTGGTATCGACAGAGCGTAATGCCGGGAAAAGCTGTGTAGAACTCGGCCTGCGTGCGGAGCAATTCGTGGATATCCAGAGGACGAATCCGGGCCGGATTATCCTACATAACTCTATACACAAACTGCCAAGGGGTTACCGGTACCCGACCCCGAGCTTTTCAACCGGCTTGTACTTGTTACAAGTAACGGATTTCTCAAGGAAATGTGCAGCTTTCCACAGCTGGGCTTGCCGCTATTAATAACAACATCAATACTCTTCTATTCATTACACTATATAACTATATATAAGAATCATTGTTTTATATAAGAATCGTTATTTCATAAGAACAGTTATTTAATTATTGGACGATTCATCAAACAGCTATTTCACTATTCAATTGTCAGGCGCGGCGTGACTCGATCGACTTGAACGAAACTATTCATTTTTCAACCGAAGTCAGTATACTGCTCTCCCCCTGAAATCTGACGAAACGCGCCAAGCGCGTGTGAGCCATCCCATGGACTACAACAGCCATTTCGATGTTATTGTCGTTGGCGGCGGACACGCCGGAACCGAGGCTGCGCTGGCGGCTGCACGGCAGGGGGTGCGAACCTTGCTGGTGACCCACAGTATCGAGACCTTGGGCCAGATGTCGTGCAACCCCGCGATTGGGGGTATTGGCAAGAGTCATCTGGTTAAGGAAATCGATGCCCTCGGCGGTGCGATGGCGCAGGCCACAGATCGAGCAGGAATCCAGTTCCGGGTATTGAACGCGAGCAAGGGTCCAGCCGTGCGTGCAACCCGAGCCCAGGCCGACCGCGTGCTGTATAAGGCAGCGATTCGAGAAATTCTTGAAAACCAGCCAAACCTGAATCTGTTTCAAGCGGCTGTCGATGACCTGATCATCGAGCAGGGTGAGGTGCGCGGCGTCGTTACTCAAATGGGCCTGTCCCTGCGAGGCAGCAAAGTCGTACTAACTACAGGAACCTTTCTGGGTGGCAAGATTCACATTGGTCTGGATAACCACGCAGGCGGTCGAGCTGGTGACCAACCGTCTATCGCGCTCGCACGTCGACTGCGGGAACTTCCCTTCCGTGTCAATCGGCTGAAGACGGGTACCCCGCCGCGTATCGATGCGCGCACTGTCGACTTCTCGGTGATGAAAGTGCAGCCAGGCGACACACCGATTCCGGTGATGTCTTACCTCGGTCAGCCCTCTGATCATCCACAACAGGTCAACTGTTATATAACAGCGACTAATCCGGAATGCCACGATGTAATTCGCGGCAGTCTTGACCGCTCCCCGATGTATACGGGTGTGATTGAAGGTAAGGGGCCACGCTACTGTCCATCAATAGAAGACAAAGTCATGCGGTTTGCAGACAAGTCCTCTCATCAGATATTTGTTGAACCCGAAGGGCTCAATACACACGAGTTGTATCCCAACGGCATCTCAACCAGCCTTCCCTTTGATACGCAGGTAAAGCTCGTTCGACTTATCAAAGGATTTGAGAACGCGCATATCACTCGTCCTGGGTATGCGATAGAATATGATTTCTTCGATCCTCGCGATTTGAAGTATTCACTCGAAACGAAATTCATTAATGGCCTTTATTTTGCCGGCCAGATTAATGGTACAACCGGTTACGAAGAAGCCGCAGCACAAGGATTGCTCGCCGGAGTCAACGCGGGTCTGGCTGTGCGCGGCATGGATATGTGGTGTCCACGCCGCGACCAGGCCTATATCGGAGTGCTTGTAGACGACTTGATCACACTCGGCACCAATGAACCGTACCGAATGTTTACCTCGCGCGCCGAATACCGGCTCAGTCTGCGTGAAGATAATGCTGACTTGCGGCTGACTGAAATTGGCAGGCAGCTGGGTGTAGTCGATGATCAGCGATGGCAAATGTTTGTCGAAAAACGGGAACGGGTTACCAGAGAACTCGACAGGTTGCAGCGCGTTTGGGTATTGCCCGAAACACCTGAAGGCAATCGCGTAAATACTCTTCTGGAAACACCCATAACACGGGAGTACACTCTCGCGGATCTGCTGGCACGACCACGTGTCGACTATGCCAGTCTGTGTCAGGCGGTGAGCGGGACAGTAGCGCTCGGCCCTGAATCGGATGCACTGGAGCAACAGATTGCTCAGCAAGTCGAGATCCACATCAAGTATCAGGGTTATATCGATCGGCAGCAGGATGAAATCGAGCGGCAGAAACGCCAGGAAAACATGGCACTCCCGGCGGATTTCGACTACGCACAGATGCAGGGTTTGTCGAATGAACTCAAACAAAAATTGATCGCAACCAGGCCGGAGAACATCGGTCGCGCCTCACGTATTCCGGGCATGACTCCGGCAGCGATCTCATTATTGTTGATCTACGCTAAGAAACATCAGGCTGTCAGCAGAAAAGCCGGCTAGCGATGAGCACTTCGCCCATCACAGGAGTCAGCGAATCTGCAGCGCAGGAACTGGAAGCAGGACTCAGGGAACTCGGCATCACTGTTCGTGACAACCTGATACCCCAACTCCTGCATTATCTTGAACTTCTCAATAAATGGAATCGCAGTTTCAATCTATCGGGTGTCACCGACGTCAATGACATGGTGGCACTACATTTGTTGGATTCGCTGTCATTGAGTCCATACTTGCGCGGCGAGCGATTCGTTGATGCTGGTACCGGCGCCGGATTGCCGGGAATTCCACTTGCAATACTGCATCCCGAAAAACACTTTGTACTGATCGACAGCAATGGTAAGAAAACGCGATTTTTATTTCAGGTAAAAGTGGCACTTAAATTGAGTAATATCACCATCGAAAATTGTAGAATCGAGCACTATCAAAGTGATGAGCAAATTGATATGGTGATGTGCCGGGCGTTTTCCTCCCTGGAAGATACGGTTCTCAAAACCCGGCAACTTCTCACACGGGGATGTGTGTTGCTGGCAATGAAGGGCCGTTTCCCCCAACAGGAAGTCGATCAACTACCTCCAGGATACGCCGTGACAGCGATCTCGAAGTTGGGTATTCCTGGCAGTGAATCACAGCGACACGTGATAGAAATAAGTCGACGGGAATGAATTCAATTCATCGCGTCAACAGTGACACACTGGCAGTGTCAATCATTCTGGAACAACACAGTGGCTAAAGTACTTGCTATTGCGAATCAGAAAGGCGGTGTGGGCAAGACCACAACCTCAGTGAATCTCGCTGCATCACTCATGGTGACGCGCAAGAAAGTTCTGCTGATCGATCTCGATCCCCAGGGAAATGCCACGATGGGCAGCGGTGTCGAGAAATCCGGGATCGAACTGTCCATTTATGATTTGCTGATGCAGACGCACACTTTTGAACAGGTTGTCGTGCATCCGGAATCGGCCGACTATGATCTGCTGCCTTCCAATGGTGACTTGGTTGCTGCAGAAGTTGAACTTATCGGTGTGGACAATCGGGAGCAGCGCCTGAAACTCCTGGTCGATGCGGTTCGCAACAAGTATGACTTTATCGTTATCGATTGCCCGCCATCTCTGAATATGCTGACAGTTAACGCCCTTGTCGCTGCCGACGGTGTGGTGATCCCAATGCAGTGCGAGTATTACGCATTGGAAGGCCTGTCTGCCCTGATGGATACGATTAGCGCCATCAAGCAAACCTATAATCCCGCGCTGAAAATCGAGGGAATCCTGCGCACGATGTACGATCCGCGCAACAAACTGACGACCGAGGTCAACGGACAACTTTTCAACTATTTCGGCGACGCTGTCTATCGAACAGTGGTGCCGAGAAACATCCGCCTGGCAGAGGCACCCAGTTACGGTCTGCCGGTGATAAAATACGACCGCCAGTCTCGCGGAGCCATTGCGTATCTGGCACTGGCGGGGGAATTGTTGCGGCGCCATGACGAAGCCGCTGCCGCCGGGGTTTCCTAGCACCCCTCTCGCGAGCAACGACAGCAGTCCAGGAATCAGGTGTGAGATGAACGACAAGAAGAAACTCGGCAGGGGGCTTGATGCCCTGCTGTCTCGCGGCAGCTCAGATAGCATGGCCAGTCTGCTGGGCAAGGGTAATTCAGCCAATACCAGCGCCGCCAGTCTCGCCGACAAGGACGGCGATCTTCGACACATTCCTATCGATCTGGTGCAACGCGGCAAGTACCAACCCCGAACGGATATGCACGAGGAAGCCTTGCAAGAGCTGGCCAGCTCCATCCGTCGCCAGGGCGTCATGCAGCCGATCGTCGTGCGCCCGGTTGCAACCAACAAATACGAGATCATCGCCGGCGAACGACGCTGGCGAGCGAGCCAGATCGCCGGGTTGCAATCGATTCCCGCGATTATCAAACCGGTCGGCGATGAAGCCGCGATCGCAATGGCCTTGATCGAGAACATTCAGCGCGAAAACCTCAATCCGATTGAGGAGGCCATGGCCCTCAAGCGCTTGCAGGATGAATTTGAGCTTACGCAACAGGAAGTCGCCGATGCCGTCGGCAAATCCCGGGCGACAGTCACCAACCTGATGCGGCTGATCGGCCTCAGCCACGATGTGCGTCTGATGCTGGAACACGGTGATCTGGAGATGGGGCACGCCCGCGCCTTGTTGTCCTTACCCGATCTGCAACAAACCCAGGCTGCTCGCAGTGTAGTTGGTAAGGGGTTGTCAGTTCGTCAGACTGAATCCCTCGTTCGTCGCCTCATCGCCGGTGCCAGCAATGGCAAAACCAAGGCCGGTGTTGACCCGGACATCAAGCAACTGGAAGAGACTCTGGCCGACAAGTTGGGCGCTAAAATCCTGATCCAGCACACCGCCAAAGGCAAGGGCAAGATCGTCGTAAAATACAACTCACTGGACGAACTTGACGGCATACTTTCGCACATTAAATGATAATCGGGCGTAGTTGATAAGGCCCTGTAAAGTCCCTATAATGCGCGTGCTTTGGTGATCTGCGGCAGTTCAGATGTAGAAACAGGTGCGGTTGGGGTGCTGGGCTAGGTCAACAGCTGAGCGAGAATGTCGAATCTTAAACCCCCTCCAGTACATAAGGTCATTGTGGCCCAAATTGCGGCGACTGGCCTTATAGCAGTCATTTCTCTGTTGATTTCAGGCAGCATCACAGCCTACTCGGTTTTTCTGGGCGGGCTGATCAGTGCGCTGCCCAATAGTTATTTCGCGATGCAGGCGTTTCGCTATCAAGGGGCACGCGCTGCGGACAAAGTAGTCAAGAGTTTCCTGCGGGGGGAACTCGGCAAAATGGGGCTGACCCTGGTGCTTTTTGCGCTGTGTTTCAGCCTTGTTGGAAGTGTGAATGAAATCGCCCTGATACTGGGATTCATCGTAGTCCAGTTTGTCGGGGTAATAATGTCCGGGTTCATCGGTTATACCCCCACGGGGAATAAAACCTAAGCCTTAATTACGTAGACCCTATCGAGTCTTTTCATGGCAGAGTTAGCAGAAGCGGCCCACGCAGTCGCCGAACATGGCGCTGAAGGCCAGTCCGTTCAGGAATACATTCAGCACCATCTTTCCTACCTGACCTATGGTCGCTTTCCGGATGGCCACTGGGGACTTGCCCACACACCCGAAGAAGCCACAGAAATGGGCTTTATGTCGATCCATGTCGACACCATGGGATGGTCCCTCGTACTGGGCGCGGCATTCCTGCTGTTCTTCCGTTACATCGGCAAGCGCGCCACTTCGGATACGCCGAATGGCATCCAGAATTTCGTCGAGAGCATCTTTGAATTCGTAGAAGCCCGCGTCAACGAAGGCTTCAATTACAAGAACGCCTATGTGGCACCGCTCTGTCTGACCTTGTTCGTCTGGATTATCCTGATGAACTTCATGGATATCATTCCGGTAGATATCATTCCGGAGATTGCCATGGCAATTGGCGGCATCTGGGGACTTGAACACATGTCCTTCAAGATTGTGCCGACCACAGACCCGAACATCACCATGGGCATGTCGCTCAGCGTCTTCGTACTTATTCTCTACTACAGCATCAAACACAAGGGCATCGGCGGCTTCCTGTCCGAACTCGCGTTCCACCCGTTTGGTAAATGGATGCTGCCATTCAACCTCATCATCGAAATACCAACTCTCTTCGCAAAGCCTATTTCACTGGGCTTGCGATTGTTCGGCAACCTCTATGCCGGCGAACTGCTGTTCTTGTTGATTGCCGCCCTGCTCGGCGCGTATCAACTGCCAGCCCATTTTGTCTGGGCAGTGTTTCATATTCTTGTCATACCGCTACAGGCGTTTGTGTTCATGATGCTGACTATTGTCTATATCAATGCAGCCCATGAATCTCACGACCACTAATTTTTTTGATCTACTGTTATCTGAACTGAAGAAAACCTGGAGGAAAAGATGGAAATGATTTTGGCGAATACAGTACTGGGCGTTCTGCTGGTACTGGGCATGGGTGCATTGGGCACGGCAATTGGCTTCGGTATTCTGGGAGGTAAATTCCTGGAAGGTTCTGCCCGTCAGCCGGAACTGGCGCCCAAATTACAGGGCAGCATGTTCCTGGTCGCCGGTCTGATCGACGCGGTAACCATGATTGGTATCGGTATCGGCATGTGGTTCACCTTTGCCAACCCATACCTCGGCCAACTGGGCGGCTAAAACACCTAAGCGGGAGAAATCGCTGTGGATATTAATTTAACCATATTCGGCCAGATGTTCGCGTTTGCGGTCTTCTGGTGGTTCTGCGCCAAGTATGTCTGGCCGCTGTTCATGAATGTCATGAATGAGCGCCGACAAAAAATCGCTGACGGTTTGGAGGCGGCCGCCCGTGCCCAGAAAGATCTGGAACTGGCACAAGCCAAATCTACCGATCAGCTCAAGGAAGCGAAAGCCCAAGCGGCAACGCTGATTGAGCAGGCGAACAAGCGTGCGGCACAGATTGTCGAAGAAGCGAAAGATCAGGCTCGGGAAGAAGGCAAACGCATCATTGCTGGAGCCAATGCAGAAATCGAGCAGGAAGTGAACCGCGCGAAAGAAGCACTGCGCGCGCAAATTTCTTCGATTGCTGTCGCCGGCGCCGAGAAAATTCTCGAGCGCTCCATCGACAAGGCTGCGAATGAAGAGATGCTAAACAAACTGGCTGCGGAACTCTAACAGACACAACATGGCAGAATTAACAACATTAGCGCGACCCTATGCCAAAGCCGCTTTCGAAGTGGCGATGGCAGACAAGGCATTGGACGGATGGTCAAAAATGCTGACCCTGTCTTCCTCGATTGCGAGCGATGAAAAGGTTGCCACGTTGTTGAAGTCGCCTGCACTGTCTTCAGAGCAGATCACCGACTCGTTTCTGGCAGTGTGCGGCGATGATGTCGATGCCAAGGGCAGAAATTTCATCCGCCTACTGGCAGAAAACAAGCGCCTGGTACTGTTACCGCAAATTGCGCAGCTATACGAAGCCTTGAAGGCCAACCAGGAAAAGAGTGTAGACGTAGAAATCACAACGGCGTTCGAAATCAGTTCAGAGATCTCCACGAAGTTGGCGAACGCCCTGCAAGCACGTCTGCAGCGAGAAATTCGATTGGCGACACGCGTAGACCAGTCAATTCTGGGTGGCGCAATTATCCGGGCCGGCGACACGGTGATCGATAGCTCTGTCCGCGGCAAGTTATCCAAGCTAGCAGAATCAATGAAGTCCTGAACAGGTCAGGAACAAAGGAAATGAGCATGCAACAACTGAATCCTTCCGAAATCAGTGAAATTATCAAACAGCGCATCGACAAACTCGATGTCACTGTGCAGGCGCGAAACGAAGGCACGATCGTCTCTGTGTCTGACGGTATCATTCGCATCCACGGTCTGGCTGACGTGATGTACGGCGAAATGATCGAGTTCGAAGGCGGCATCTACGGGATGGCGCTTAACCTCGAACGTGATTCCGTTGGTGCGGTGGTATTGGGCGATTACCTGAGCCTGCGTGAAGGTCAGACCTGTCATTGTACCGGACGTATTCTTGAAGTCCCGGTTGGTCCTGAACTTGAAGGTCGCGTTGTCGATGCGCTCGGTAAACCGATCGACGGCAAGGGCCCTGTCGACACGAAGATGACCGATGCGGTAGAAAAAGTTGCCCCCGGCGTTATCGCCCGTCAATCAGTTTCCCAACCAGTGCAAACCGGACTCAAATCCATCGACTCCATGACGCCGATAGGTCGCGGTCAGCGCGAACTGATCATCGGCGACCGGGAGGTCGGTAAAACCGCGGTTGCGATCGACACGATCATTAACCAGAAGGGCAAGAACGTTAAGTGTATTTATGTGGCGGTTGGCCAGAAAGCTTCCTCCATCGCCAACGTCGTCAACAAGCTCGAGCAACACGGCGCCATGGAATACACAATCGTGGTCGCCGCTTCGGCCTCTGACCCAGCTTCCATGCAGTTCATCGCGCCTTACTCCGGCTGCACGATGGGTGAGTACTACCGAGATCGCGGCGAAGACGCCCTGATCATCTATGACGACCTGACCAAACAAGCCTGGGCCTATCGTCAAATCTCCCTGTTGCTGCGCCGCCCGCCGGGCCGTGAAGCCTATCCGGGTGACGTTTTCTACTTGCATTCACGCTTGCTGGAGCGCGCTTCACGGGTAAGCGCAAACTACGTCGAGCAGTTCACCAAAGGCGCGGTCAAGGGCAAGACTGGCTCACTGACAGCGTTGCCGATCATCGAAACCCAGGCGGGTGACGTTTCGGCCTTCGTACCAACCAACGTGATTTCAATTACCGATGGCCAGATCTTCCTCGAGACTGACCTGTTCAACTCCGGTATCCGTCCTGCGATGAACCCGGGTATCTCGGTGTCACGTGTGGGTGGTGCGGCACAGACCAAGATTATCAAGAAGTTGGGCGGTGGTATCCGTATCGCTCTCGCTCAGTACCGTGAACTCGCGGCGTTCGCTGCCTTCGCATCTGACCTCGACGATGCCACTCGCTCGCAACTCGAGCACGGACAGCGCGTTACTGAATTGATGAAGCAGAAGCAGTACTCGCCACTCTCAATCGCCGAAATGGCCGTGTCAATCTATGCCGCCAACAACGGTTACCTGAAAGACATCGAGCTGAAGAAGGTGCTGGATTTCGAAGCGGCACTGCTGTCTTACATGAACAGTGAGCATGCAGATCTGATCGCGCACATCAATGCAACCGGCGACTACAGCGATGAGATCGATGGCAAGTTCAAGGCAGCCATCGAGAAGTTCAAGGCCACACAAAGCTGGTAAAAAAGGGCTTCGATGAGAAGCCCTCCGGTTCACATCCAACCGGATGCTGGAATCGGGAATTGAGACAAACCAAGAGAACGCACTACTAAGGTAATACGATGGCAGGCGGAAAAGAGATTCGCACCAAAATCTCGAGTATCAAGAATACTCAGAAGATTACCAAGGCTATGGAAATGGTCTCGGCGAGCAAGATGCGTAAGGCTCAGGATCGCATGAAGCTGGGTAAGCCTTATGCGCACCGAATTCGTTCCGTGATCGGGCACATCGCCAATTCGACTCCGGAATATCGTCACCACTTTTTTGATACACGTCCGGTCAAGCGTATTGGTTATATCGTAGTTTCGACCGACCGTGGACTCTGTGGTGGACTCAATATCAATGCCTTCAAGGCGACAGTCGCCTCAATGAAATCCTGGCATGACAAGGGCGTCGAGATCGACATCTGCACGATCGGCGGACGCGCAGCCACCTTCTTCAACAATTATGGTGGCAATGTAGTTGCCTCGGTTCGCAACATTGGCGACAACGCCGAAGTGGCGGATGTTATCGGCGCTGTGCGCGTCATGCTCGAGAAGTTTGACAGCAAGCAAATAGACCAGTTGATGATTGTTAGTAATGATTTCGTCAACACAATGACGCACAAGCCGACTGTTTTACAACTGCTTCCGTTGCTGCCATCAGAGGAAGAAGATTTACAGCATCACTGGGATTATTTGTATGAGCCCGATGCCCAGGAGTTGCTGGATGGCCTGTTACTCCGTTTTATCGAATCACAGGTCTACCAGGCCGTGGTCGAGAATAATGCCTGCGAACAGGCAGCGCGGATGATTGCGATGAAGAACGCATCGGACAACGCCGGAGATTTGATGGACGAGTTGCAACTCGTTTACAACAAGGCGCGACAGGCAGCCATCACGCAAGAGTTGTCAGAGATAGCAGGTGGTGCTGCCGCGGTCTAAACCGGCAGTCCCTGAGTAGCAAAGATTTTTTAAACAAAACGCATTGAACTGATTGAGATTGAGGAACCGGACATGAGTAGCGGTCGAATTGTACAAATTATTGGCGCGGTCATCGACGTAGAGTTTGATCGTGAAAGCGTGCCATCGGTATATGACGCACTGACTGTAGACGGCACCGAAGTGACGCTGGAAGTACAGCAACAACTCGGCGACGGCGTAGTCAGAACGATCGCACTGGGAAGTACTGAAGGACTTAGTCGCGGATTGGTGGTCGCTGACACCGGTGCTCCCGTGAACGTTCCGGTCGGCAAGGAAACCTTGGGCCGCATCATGGATGTACTCGGTCGCCCCATCGATGAGCGCGGACCGATCGGTGAGAAAGAACGCATGCCGATTCACCGCAAGGCTCCTACCTATGAAGAGCTCGCGGCGACCAACGAATTGCTGGAAACCGGCATCAAGGTTATTGACCTTGTGTGTCCGTTCGCGAAAGGCGGTAAGGTAGGTCTGTTCGGTGGTGCCGGTGTAGGCAAGACCGTGAACATGATGGAATTGATCAACAA